>SOET01000006.1 GCA_021646465.1 Candidatus Kuenenia hertensis
AAAAAAATTTTGTTGATTATTTGCTTCGCAAATACTTAACCGGACAACGCTGAATATTTTCGAACTATTTTAAAAATGTTTATTGCAAAATATTTTCTTTTGGAAAGCAATTAATAAAATCATTTAACTCTTCCCCCGGTAATCTTTATAAAGCAGTGACGGTTTTGGTTTGCCTAAATGAGCAATGAAAATGTCCTTGACAAGATGTTCCACAGTTGTATAATGTTGAAAATTTTTATACCTATAAATTTTTTAAGAAAATCTTTTACAAAGTTGTTTAATGAAGAACATTAGGAAGGGGGGTGGTTAGGCTAAAGATCATCAGATGTTCCTGCTTTTACCTGTGATTTTCGCTTGTGTCACTTAGGTAATTACCGTGGTTTTAAAAGCGTATAAAAGTAAAGAAAGGAGAAGATGTAATGTTTGAAATTTTTAAGAAGCCATTGTCCAGGATTGCAGGTGCGACGTTTGCTTTGGCAGGCGCAACCTTGCTAACATGTGCGATGGAGAATGGTGTCGCAATGGCTGAAGGGCCAACTTTTCAGGATGTAGCATCACAGGTATTCGGTCAGGCAGTCGGTCCGGATAATGACGGTACTTTATACATATTCGGGTTGACCGCTAAATATACTGAGCCTGAATATGTTGACGGACGCGGGCCATATAAGTCTTTCTTGAAGTTTTTGCCATCAATTCGCTGGTATGATCCGGAACACTACTGGACGCCAGGCAGCCAAACAGAAGGCGAATTTAAGAACGAAGAATGTGTGTTATGCCATACAGTGCAAACCCCAACCATCGTGAACGACTGGAAGCAGAGTTCTCATGGTAACAAGGACATGAGAAGGGGAATCGGTATACAGAAGAATGGAAAACCAGTTGAAGATTTGGTTGGTTGCGGAGATTGTCATGGCAATAACCACCAGAAACTCGAAATGCCAAGCTATAAGCTCTGTAATGATTGTCATCCAAAAGAAACAGCGGAGCACAGGGCTGGCGGTTTGGGGTCTCATACCCATGCATTTACCGTTAACGTGTTAGAATTTTCATGGCACGTAGGAAAACCAGCAGAAGAAGTTGCAGGCTGTGCGGAATGTCATGCTATCGCGGAAAACAGGTGTTCCGGCTGTCACACAAGGCATAAATTTGACCCGGCGGAAGCCAGAAAGCCAACCGCTTGCAGGGCTTGTCACATGGGTATAGACCATGATGAATGGGCTATGTACAATACTTCTATTCACGGTACGTTGTATGAAGCAGAATCAGCTACAATGGACTGGAGCAAGAAGCTAAAGAAGGGCAATTACAGGGTTCCTGCCTGTGCTTATTGTCATATGCAAAATGGAGACCACAATGCACAGAGGTTCGGAACGATCTATAGTGATATGGGTATGTTCCAGGTAGACCGCGGTGCTCCCAGACATAAAGCGAAAAGAGATGCATGGATTAAACTGTGTCAGGATTGTCATTCTCCAAGATTTGCTGCGGATAGGTTTTACAATATGGACAAGGGCATCAATTTAAGCTTTACCAAATGGAGAGAAGCTGCTGCAGTTATCGTAGGCTGTTACCTTGATGGCGTTGTTGATCCAATGCCTGAGGGATCTGCTCCTGACTGGTACGGTCATTATACGTTCAGCTTGTTGCCAGGCGGTGATCCAAGATTCTATGCTACTTCCAACTTAGAGCGTTTAGGGCTGGAAATGATTTGTTATTTAACTGGTAACGTTTATAAGGCATATGCTCATATGTCAATGTACAACCAGACATACGGAAATGGTAGCGCCTTTGAACAGGATAGAAAACTGGTTGAAATCAAGACCGAGGCAGCTAAGTTGAGAAGGTTTGCCGCTATCGAGAAAAAGATCGGTTTAGAGCACAAATCTGCAGAGTTCTGGAAACATGGTGAATATCTTGATTTGCTTCCAGGCTGGAAGAGGAAACCGGGAGACGTAGATGTTGAATGGTTCAAGAGAACTGATATTCCTCATCGTGCTAATGCAGATGCTGGCGTTGAAGTACACCACTAAGCTGATGAACCTGATTTGATTTTTCAGGTATTAACGGTGTAAATAAGCAATGAGGGTAGCAGAGATCAATTTGCTACCCTCATTGTGTTTATCAGGCATAGGTATATTTTATTATTATAAAAAAAAGAAGGTGATTTAAGTTATGGGTATAACTACTACAAAAACAAAAACTTTCGATTATGAACGTTTATCCGAGACAGATAGTTTTTCTGCTAAAATGGGACATTTTGGACGTTTTGGCGGAAAGTTTGTGCCAGAAACTATTATGCCTGCGCTGGATCAATTGGAACAGGCCTATAATGAAGCAAAAAACGATCCTGCCTTCAATGCAGAGCTGGAATATTACTTGAGAGAATATGTTGGGCGGCCTTCAACTCTTTATTATGCAGAAAGATTAACGAAGAAACTTGCTGGTGCTAAAATCTATTTTAAAAGAGAGGATTTAAATCATACCGGTGCACATAAAATTAATAATACCATTGGGCAAATATTATTAGCCTTAAGGATGGGCAAAAAACGTATTATTGCTGAAACTGGTGCTGGCCAGCATGGGGTGGCAACTGCAACCGCTGCCGCAATGTTTGGCATACAATGCGACGTATATATGGGCGAAGAGGACATGAGACGTCAGGCATTAAATGTGTTCAGAATGAAATTGCTCGGCGCCACGGTAATCCCTGTGGTCAGTGGTTCAAAAACCTTAAAAGACGCTACAAACGAGGCATTGAGAGACTGGATGGGATCGGTAAAGGATACACATTATATTATCGGTTCTGTTGTAGGTCCACATCCGTATCCAACAATGGTGAGAGATTTTCAGTTAGTAATAGGAAGGGAAGCTAGGAAACAGATAGTAGAAAAAGAAAACAGGCTGCCGGATTATCTTATTGCTTGTGTTGGGGGCGGTAGTAATTCAATAGGATTGTTTCATCCATTTATTGCCGATAAGGAAGTAAAAATGATTGGCGTAGAAGCCGGAGGTCTTGGTAATGAGATTGGTCAACATGCATCGACTCTAACGAGCGGGAAAATCGGCGTGCTGCATGGAAGCGTAAGCTACGTTCTGCAGGATGATGAAGGCCAGACATTGCCGGTGCATTCAATTTCTGCCGGATTAGACTATCCTGGGGTTGGTCCTGAACATAGCTATCTGAAGGATATTGGAAGAGCTGATTATGTTTCGATAACTGATGAAGAAGCGGTAAATGCCTTTCAGGAATGTGCGAGATTAGAAGGCATAATTCCTGCCCTTGAGGCATCACACGCTATTGCATATACCATGAAATTGGCTCCCACTCTGGATAAAAATAAATTGATTATCATTTGTTTATCTGGTAGCGGAGATAAGGATTCCTTTGAAGTAGCAAAAAAACTCGGTTACACCATCTAAGCTATAACCAGCTATACTATTTTTTGGAGCAGAGAAATCAGCAAAGTATTAATGAGATATTTATAATGAACCGGATTGATAAAAAATTTGAAGAGTTAAAGATTAAGAAGAAACCAGCTTTTATTCCCTTTATAACGGCAGGTGATCCAGATATTGAGACTACAGAGTCTTTAATTCTGGCATTCGAAAAACGGGGAGCAGATATTATTGAACTTGGAATACCTTTTTCCGACCCTATTGCTGATGGTCCTGTTATTCAGGCATCGTATCACAGGGCGCTGGAAAAGGGTATTAAAGTTTCGCAGATTCTTGATATGATCTCGGCACTTCGCAGAAAAACCCAAATACCGATAGTTGGTATGATCTCCTATAGCATTGTGTACAAATTAGGGAGTAAGGCTTTCGTAGAAATGGCACTAAAAGCAGGACTTGATGGGTTGACTATTCCCGATCTTCCTGTTGAAGAAAATGAAGAAATCTTTGAGATTGCATCCAAAAATGATGTAAAAATTGTTTGTTTTGTTGCTCCAACAACAACAAGTCAGCGAATGAACCTTATCACACAAAAGACGCAGGGTTTTTTGTATTACATTTCCGTGGTAGGCATTACCGGTGCAAGGGATACATTGCCTGACGATATTGTGCAAAATATTAACAAACTCAAACAGCTTACAGATATTCCTATTGCGGTTGGTTTTGGGGTATCAACCGTTGAACAGGCAAGAATGGTAGGAAAAGTTGCAGAAGGTGTTATTGTTGGAAGCGCCATCATTAAAGAAATTGAGAAATACGAACATGAACCTCATGAAAAGTTAATAGAAAATGTTGGGAACTTTGTCGGAGAGTTGGTTCTTGGTACAAAGGGATAGTCGGCAGCAAATAGAACATTTTATTCCAGGGAAACACGTTGGACCAAAATAAAGATAAAGGGTATACGCAGTATCAAAAGAAGGTTATCAGGGGATTTTATGAGAATAAAGACCTGAGACTGATACAAAAATTAGGAGAATTGGTTTCTGATATGTATCTTATAACGGATGAAAAGAAGAAAGAATCCGGCTGGAAAAGAATAAAGAAAATCTTGATAGATTTAAAGGTACATACAAATGAAGTAGAATACCTGATTCGAGACAGAAATCTTGCTGCTATATCAAGAAAAATAGAAGAATTATTCTAACGGAAACAAAAATTCCATTCTATTTATAACCAATTCCTTATCCTGTTGATAAGGTAAAATATTGCCGACCACTAATTCTGAATTATTTCTTTTTTTGCAACTTTAACTGTTTATCGTACAAAGAAAAATAATTTTTTGCTTCTTCTTCCATTCCTTTTGCTTTGTATACCTTACCGAGATCGTTATATGCTTCAATGTTGCCGGGATTTGCCATAAGAGATATCTCAAAAGCGTTAATTGCCTCGTCATATTGCTTTTTCTTGAAATAATTTATTCCTAACCGGTATTGAGCAGTCGCATTGCTTGAATTGCATTCTACAGTTTTATTATAAAATGTAGTTGCTTCATCAATTTTCCCCATATTTTCATAAAGAAATGCAATATTAAATAGCGTTTCTTCATGGTAGGGATTTATTACCAATGCCTTATTGTATTCAGCTAAAGCCTCCTTGTTCATTCCTTTCATTGTATAGACCAAGCCTAAATTAGAATATGTTATTGCTAAATTAGGGTCCTGTTCGATTCGTTTTTTAAGCATCCTGATTGCTTCGTCATATTTGCCACTTTTTGCATATGAAATACCCAATAAAGAATATGCTACTTTATAATCAGGATTCATTTCTATCGCTTTCTTAAAATATTGAATTGCAGGTTCGTATTTCTCCGTATCAAAATAAACCGTACCAAGTTTAAAATACACTTCAGGTTGGTCAGGATTTAATTTCAGGACTTTTTGAAATATTTCAATAGCTTCGGCATCCATTCTTTTTTCTATGTACACGTCTCCAAGGCTAATACAGGTTTCAATATTATCCGGGTCAGTAGCAAGTGATTTTTCGAATAATTCGATTGCTTCATCATGTAACCCGTACTTTGCGTATTCTAATCCTTGTAAATATAATTCGTGGGCTATGTTTATATGGGAAAGCAACCGGCCTTTTTCGGAGTTTGCATAAATCACAGAACAGTGCAAAGCACCTGTTAAAAATATTATTGCAAGATTATATGTTATAGTTGACTTGAAAAATCTTAAAAAATTCACGAAAATACCCTTTCCCTACATAAAACAAAATTAAAATATTGATAAATTCGCAGCGAAGTTATCATTGTTACGATTATTTTATTATATTTGTAAATGCTTATTTATTCAATGTTATCTTTCAATATCTCAACTTTAAAAAAGAATGAAAAAAAGCTTGCACTAAGTATGAAAAATGATAGAATTTGCAATACTTAAGAAAATTTTCACCTAATCTGGCTGCTTTGCACACTTACAACAATTTTAACATAAAGGGCAAGTTATGTTAAATGCAATGGCGAGGGTAGCGGATAATACAAATGTTGTTGCAAATATTGCAGCACTTGTACCGCACTATAATCCCAAAAAAGAAGCTGTTCGGAAGATGAACCAGGTTCAGCCATCAAACCACTCTAACAAATCTAATGTTCGCAACAAGGGAGAAAAGGATTCGCCACAGGCGGAAAAATACAAATCAAAAGGGACTGATACTAAGTATAATGTGAATTCACACATTGACCTTGTCGTTTAGAAAAAGCTTTATCTTTCTTTTTCATAAAGTGATTGTTTTAATATTTTTTCTCCGACAATTTCAGCTGTCTGTTTTTTCTGAAGGCCAGTAATAAGCATCGGGAGTATTTCTTGCTCCGAAAATTGCGGTGCCGATTCTCACCATATTTGACCCTTCCTCAATTGCGATCTGATAATCATTTGTCATTCCCATTGAAAGGTAGTTCATTTGTACTTTATCAATACCTTCTTGTACGATATTGTCAAAAAGTTTTTTTAATACTTTGAAGCATTTACGAATTTTTACTTCATCCCTGGTAAATAATCCGATAGTCATGAGGCCGCGAATATTTAATGTATCGTATTTCGAAACTTCTTTTATTAAAGATACTGCCTTTTCCGGTTCAACACCATACTTACTCTCTTCATAGGAGGTATTGACTTGTATAAGGATGTCGAGGGAACGACCTTCCTGCATGAGTCGATGGTCGAGTTTTTCTACCAGTGGAAGCCTGTCTACTGAATGTATCATATTTGCAAATTTTAGAGCATCTTTTGCTTTATTTGACTGCAAATGTCCGATGAAATGCCATTCTACCTTTTCATCTTTTAACTCCTGGTATTTTTTTAACGCTTCCTGTATTTTATTTTCACCAATTATATTGCCACCCGCCTGTATCGCTTCCCGTATCCGATTAACATCTACCGTTTTAGTGGCCATAACGAGAATAATATCTTCTGGCTTTTTTCCCACTTTTAAAGCGGCGGTTGCAATATTTTGTTTTACCTTCTCCATATTTTCCTTAATAGACATATCAACTCCCCTGTTAAAATAACATTGCTTTCTATTCAAGTACCTCTTTAGTAATAGATTTTACAGTATCGATCATTGCAGGCAATTCTTTTTGAGATCTGGTTTCTATATAAAATCTCACTTTCGGTTCAGTTCCAGATGGTCGCACCAAAAACCACGAATTATCATCCAGTATAATTTTAATACCATCCACAGTAATAACAGACGCAATTATTTTTCTTTCTCCTCCAATAGAAAGCTCTCTGCCTATTTTAAATTTTTCGACTAAATGAGAAAGTTTTTTGGCGAGGGGGGCTCCTGCCAGAGATCGTTCAACCTCAATTCCAGCCCTTTCCGGATAATATGCGCCAAACTCTTCTTCCAGCCCGCTAAGATATTCACTGATATTTTTTCCGGTAACTGCCATCATCTCAAGCGCAATCAAAAGTCCAAACAAGGCGTCTTTCTCAAGGGTATTGTTATATCCTGAAATTCCGTCACTCTCTTCATAAGATACAATAGCTCTGTCCCTGGCATTTTGCAGCATATAGGGGCGGAAATTCTTAAATCCTACTGCTGTTTCCTTTATCGGAATACCCAGTTTTTGGGCAATTGCATTACCAAAATTACTTGTTGCCACCGATTTTACCAATACACCGGAAAGGTTTTTATACGTGTACAGAAAGTGAAGAACCATTGCGCCAAAATGATTCATTGTTATGTCTCTGTTTCCGTCAGTGAATCTTATTCGATCTCCATCCGGGTCCATGATTACACCTAGTTTAAACCTGTTTTTTCTTTCTTTCAGCGCGTCCATTACCAATTGTAAGTTCCTGGCAGAAGGTTCGGGTGGAATCCCACCAAACAAATAGTCGTCTTCCGTTCTCAAGTAAGATATTTTATCGCTTTCTCCCAAAAGTAGTGATGGCTTTTTTCGTGTTGCACCGTGAACATGATCTATACAAATAAAACAATCTTCTTTTTGAATGAAACTCCTTATTTTTTCAATGTTCAACGTACCACGCTGTCTAAGAAAGTTTTCATAAAGCTTTATGGTATTAATTTTCTCTACTTTTTTTGGTAAAATCTCCGGTATAATTTTGTTGTTCGCCATTAATTGATTTGCTTTTTTTTCGATAATATTTGTAATCTCTATGCCTGCGGGGCCTCCATCCGCAGGATTAAATTTAAACCCTGCATAATTGGCAGGGTTATGTGAAGGCGTTAAATTTATTGCAGCTGCGGCATTCAACATTTCAATTGAGGCAGACAATTCAGGCGTGGTTGCTTCACCCGCATAATAGACCTGTATTCCTTCCCTTGCCAACAACCCCATAACAGAATTTGCGAATTCCGGTCCAAGGAATCTGTTGTCATGTCCCACAATTACGCCCCGTTTTTTTATCTCTTCGAAATTCTTAACTCCTAATGCATTCAATAATTCCGCGTTTATGTTTTTGAACATTTCAATTATTGCAGTAGTTACAATACGTACATTATTGAAGGTGTAATCTGTGCCAATCTCTCCTCTCCACCCGGACGTTCCAAAAACAATATTTGTCGGAGCGGTGTTTTCTTTCGCAAATTTTTTAATTTCGCTCAGTAAGCTGGCGTTTCCTTTTACGTCAGACATGATAGAACGCCAACATTCTTCTGCATTCTTAAAATGATATGCCATGAGTTATTTCTCCCAAGATTCTGATAAAAAGCAAATAGAGGAAAGTTGTTGATATGGAATTGTGGCAGATTAATTAGGTTTTTCTGCTATGAGCAAAATAATAAAATAAATCCGTTCAGGCAAAGCATAAAAATAAAAATGTACTTCACTATCCATATACCTTAAAGACTTGTGAAAGCCTCATAATTCTCTGGACATGCCGCTTGAGGTTTAAGTCCGTTTCTTCAATACGCAGCGCAAGGGTTTCCAGCAATTTTTTGCAAAACAGTGTGTCATTTGAAAGATTTTCTTCAAATGTTTTTTTGTCCATAATGCGAAGTTTACAGTCTGTAAATGCAATTGCTGTAGCAGTCCGCTTATTGCCGGTAATTAATGACATTTCACCAAAAAAAATCACCGGCGTCAAGAATTGTCAATATGCCTTCATTGTCTCCAAATTTTTTAATTATCTTTACTCTTCCCGAATCAATGAAATACATTTCGTTGCCTTCATCGTTTTCGTTAAATATAACGTCATTCTTCTTGAAACGGTTTGTATTTTTTGAAAACAGCGTTTTTTTAATAGTCATATTTTTTAGTAATCCTACTGATAAATTTTGAGAAAATTATTTTCGAAATTCAGGAGCAATTTGTCGCGTTATCATTTGTTTTCTTATGTGTATCGTATAAAAAGAAATATACGATGACAATTTTATTCTTATTAAAAAAAGATATCAATAAGAATTTTGGTTATAAAACAACTAATACTATATGTGTTTACGTTCATAGGTAATCAGGCTTTTTGATGGTAAGAGAAACGAAAAATTTATTTATTCAGATCTTCTACCATTTTCAGATATTTTTCTCCGGCGTTATTTACCACTTGTTTCAGTAAGTCTTCATTTTCTTGTAATGCTTTAATTGTTTCTATGTTCAAATGCAATGCCTCATAATACCCATTCATATAGGCAATTTTGATTTCCTGAAATTTGAGTTTGAGACCTGAGTACACATAGTTTATGCAAAAAACGAAAAAAATGAAAAATAACAGCGTTATGGATATCATACGTATTTTGAATCGCATTGGGTACACCTCCGAACTTTGGTATCTTTTTATTAATGTCTTTTCAGTGTATAAAGAGAATATATTTGAAAATTTAATATTTAATACACCATTATGTTGAAGTGCCGTTTTTTATTTTAAAAGCAGAAATAATTTCACATATACGATTCACACAGTTTTTCTTTTTTGTTTCGTCATCCAACTCTTTACATAGCCCTTGTAACTCCTGAATTGGTTCGTTCCATCGTTCTTTTAAATTGTTTATTTCACTTAATAATGATTTAAATTCATCGTTTTTTCTCAAATCTCCGACAGAAACGCCCAGGTTATATTTTGACATTTCAGACAATATTTTTCGCATCCGATAAATAGGTCCCGCCATTCTGTGAGACACAATAACGCCAAAGAAAAAAATGGATAGTAATGTAGCAAGAACGCAAATTGTCAATACCGGCCATAAAACCTCAAAAACAGTGTACATATTCGAATCTTCGACGATCCTGGCTTTTTCAGTTACCTTAAATAGTACAGGCTGAGTTATTTTAACGTTTACGTCTCCATAAAAACGATACACCATAGCAAAGAAAAAAAGCGATCCGATAACGATCAAAATGGCCAGTATAGAAATTTTACGAATAAATCCATATTGAAAATTACGATCAATAATATATATCCGACGTCTATTTGCTTTTTGTTTCACAGCCTTTCTCCTTTCATTCCTAAGGTTTAGAGTGTGTATAAGATATCTTTATTGTGTTGTTGAGGAATAAACTGAATGTATACCTTAAAAAAACTTGCTAACAAAATACCGTAATTACAGAAAGTTATCCATATAAATTCATGCAGATTCTGAACCCATTCCCGAATCAATATGTACAATTATCGTTGCAGGTTCTATGGAGGGAATATATAATCTGATTCGTTGCCTTTGTAAAAAGCGTCATATAGTTTAAACCATTTCTGTAATTTGGATTAATCTTTAAGCAATTATAATTAAATCTTGCGTCAAAGTTGTTTTTCTAACGCAGGAAATTTTACTATAAAAAATGAAACTTTCCATAATAATGCCTGTTTTCAATGAAGAGAAAACGGTCTCTGAAGTAATTGAACGTGTTAAAACGATTCCTATTGATAAAGAAATAATACTGGTGAATGACGCATCATCGGACGGTACGTTTGATATAGTAAAAAAACTTGCATCCCATGATATTAAAGTAATTCATCATCCGGTGAATCATGGTAAGGGGGCTGCTATCCGCACGGGTCTGAATAGCGCATGTGGCGATGTTGTCGTTATACAGGATGCCGATCTGGAATATGACCCGAATGATTTTCTTCAAATGATTGTGCCGATCAATGAGAAAAAAGCCGATGTTGTATATGGTGTACGTTTGCTGGAAACGCAGAAAATGGTTATGCGTTTAGGCAACAGGTTTTTAACTTTTGTTACAAACCTTGTATATGGGCAGCATTTGAAAGATATGGAAACGTGTTACAAGATGATGCGGCGTGAAATTGCTCTTAACCTTGACCTCGAATGTCGCCGCTTTGATGTGGAAGCAGAAATAACCGCTAAATTGCTGCGTACCGGATACACAATATATGAAGTTCCCATTAGTTATCAAGCACGTTATGAAAATAAAAAACTTACCCCGTTTGATGGATTGCCTGCATTAAAAGCTTTATGGAAATACCGGAACTGGAATCCTTACCTTGATAAGTCAAATACATAAGTATTATTAGTACTGAATCGTATTTTTACAAAATGTAACAATTTAATCTTACATAAGAATGAAAATGGCACATAAAGGAGTTGCTTTCCTGGAGGGGGATGAACCTGGTAAAACATCTGCATGGGGAATAGTATTAGCCATTACCGGGTTTTATTGTTTTTTGTCAACGCTCTTGACAGTTGGCAATTACCATTTATCCGGGGACAGTTTTGACTATCTTACCCTTGCACGTAATATCTTCTGGAGAGAGGGGTTTTCGCGTATAGGACAGACCGAGGTATATCGGCAGCCGGGATATCCGTATCTTATTGCAGGATTTTTATTTTTTTTCCGTGATCTTGAGTTGACAGGGCATGTTGTTTCTCTTATTTGCGGTGCTATTTCAATTCCCCTGGTGTTTTGGACGGCAAAGCAATTTCTACCTGTTCGTTATGCGCTTTACAGTGCGGTGCTGCTTGCTGTAAATCCATTTTTTGCCCATGCAGGGTCTGAAGCCTTATCAGAAACCTCCAATGCTTTATTTTCCATTATTGCGTTAGGTTTTCTGTTTGCTGTTTGCAGGCAAACAACTTTTAAATCAGTAGTTTCCAGTGTGTTTTTTGGTCTCTTTTGCGCTGCCGCATATTTCTGCAGGAGTGAAAGTTTTCTTCTGCTGCCAGCGGGAATTATTGTATTGATCGTATGCAAATGGAAAGAACGCTTAAAGTGTTCTTTATGTGTTATTGCCGCAGTCATTGCGTTAACCGTTGTTTGTTTTCCTTACTGGCAATTGTTGAAGATAACGACCGGCCATTTCAGTTTGGGGGGAAATAGTGTTAACCTGATCTGGTATCAAAGCACGCTTGATAAACGGCCTCCTAAATCATTTGATCCCGCTTGGGCTCCGCGGCCATTTGATCCTTTGTGGCCATCAGTTACCCATCCTGCAGATTTCAATCCGGGACGTTATATCAGATTAAATGCACCTGAATTAATAAAACGTTATTTGTGTAATACTATTACTTATCTAAAGCCGTTGACCGAAATACTTTTTTTTGGATTTGGATTTATTCTCTTATTCTTCGGTATAAGGCGGAGGCAGGGAATTGGACAACAAAAGGTATTTCATGGCATATGGGTTGGATTTTTTCCTTTGCTTACCCTTTCATTCCGGGAAGGGACAGACCGGTTGCTGATTCCTTATCTCCCGGTATTTTCAATTTTGATGGCAGTCGGACTGCTGGAGATAAGCGAATGGCTCCGGGAGAGAATTCCATTTTTTCGCCATAAATCGCACACAATGAAAATAATAATTATTGTTTTTTTAACCCTGCTGCCAATGATAAAAATGACAAGGCATGTTGGCCGGGGGGAAAATTGGAGACATTTTCGCTATCGTGCCGTTGGAGACTATATTAAAAAAGATTTTGAGGAAGGGCTGGTACCCAAAGTTGTTGCAGATGACAGCGCACCGGCTTTCTTTGCAGGAGGAGATGCTATTGCTATTCCCGATACAGCAAAATATAAAAAATTAATCGAACAGATGGATACTTACGGAGCTCAATATCTTGTTATAACACGGGGAAAATCACCAATAGGCGGCATAAAGATCCCTGAACTAAAAAATCCGGCACATCATGATGAATTGAAATTGCTCAAAACATTTCCCGGAGAAATAGATGTATATCGGCGTACTGAATATCAGACCCCGCCAACTGAAGAATAGGGGTTTAGAGAGTAAGGGTCCATGATTTTGAACCCTTACACCACCACCGAAATCATTATCCAATCGGCGAAGCAGTAATATTTCCTCTCGTTCCTATAAAAAACGGATTAACCAGATTTTCCTTATTATATTTTAGAGGCAAATTGTTTTCTACATCTATTATCTTCCCATTACTCTGCTCAACAATTGCTTGCCCTGCCGCCGTATCCCATTCCATGGTAGGACCGAACCGTGGATAAATATCTGCCCGGCCTTCAGCTACAAGGCAGAATTTTAGCGAACTTCCCGCTGAGATGATTTCAATATTTTCACCGTTTTTCTGTAATTGTTTTACAAATTTTGTAAATTGCTCTGACGGATGCGAACGGCTTCCAATAACCGTCAAATGAATTCCGTCTTTGTTCCCGGAACGATTATTTTCAATATCCTCTTTATGATCATCGCACAAGGGTAATTTTTGCGAACGGTCAACAAGTTCTTTTATTGCCATTGTAGCAAATGTTATGTCTTGTTTGTTTTCCAACTTGTATGCCCCCAGTCCTTCAGTTGCAAAATAAAAAATATCCGTGACAGGCACATAAATACAACCCATAACAGGTTTGTTTTTATGAATAAGAGCAATGTTTACCGTAAATTCACCATTTCTCTTGATAAATTCTTTTGTGCCGTCCAGTGGATCTACCAGCCAAAAAGATTCCCATGCACTTCTTTCGTTATATGGAATCTCTTTTCCTTCTTCACTTAATAAAGGTAGTGAGGTAACAGTATTTCTGCTATCGGTGTTATTGCTGGTATTGAAGTTTTTTAACTCTTTCGCAATAATTTCATGCGATCTTTTATCAGCCATTGTTAAAGGAGATTGATCGTCTTTGTGTTCAACCGCAAAATCAGAGTGGTATACCTCCAAAATTGCATTACCTGCCTTACTAGCAGCTGTAAGGGCAATCAGAAGATGCCGTGTGTATTTTATATTGTTCATGGGCTTTTATGGATAGTAATGTTTGTGTAGTGATAGATTAATACGGTAAAAAAAGTTTTTAATACAACTCGCAGATCGGTATGGGTTTTGTCCTGCTGATTAAAGTACCATCTCCCAGTTGGCCAAAATCATTTCTGCCCCACCCCCACACACTACCGTCGTTTTTCAGTACAAGATTGTGAAACTCACCGCAGGCTATCTCGGTGACATTGTTTATTTCACTTACCAGAACAGGCCGGTGGGTAGGCAAAGCAACTTCATTTTCCGGAGGGGTAACTCCCAGGATGCCAAATTCCCATAGCTTGCCTTCAATGGTGAGTGCGAGGCTGTGGTTCCCTTTTGTAGCTATTTCAATAATATCTTTTGCATTGGAGGCTTTTACGGGAGTATTTCTATTTGTAGTAGTTCCATCACCCAATTGCCCAAGACTATTTGAACCCCATGCCCAAAGGGTACCATCTGCTTTCAAAGCCAGACTGTAATCGCTTCCTCCATCTACCGCGATTATGTTATGAAGATTGTTCACCAGGACAGGACTAAGCCTGTCGGTGGTGCTTCCATCACCCAATTGTTCCTTGTTGTTTGAACCCCATGCCCACAGGGTCCCGTCAGATTTAAGGGCAAGGCTGTGATACCCTCCTGCGCTAATATTAATAATATTGTTCAGGCCATGTATGCAGACGGGTGTATTCCGGTTTTCAGTGGTACCAATACCGAGCTGCCCTTTGTCATTAACCCCCCATGCCCACACCGTTCCATCGGACTTGAGAGCTAAATTGTGCTGTCCTCCGCAGGAAATTGAGATAATACCTGTTAAATCTTTCGTTTGAACAGGAACATTGCAGCTCTTGTATGAACCTTCACCTAGCTGGCCGGCCCAATTTCCTCCCCATGCCCACACTGTTCCGTCAGATTTTAAGGCGAGACTGTGCCATGCTCCCCCGTCGATTGCAATAATGCTGCTAAGATGTTTTACCTGTATAGGGGTATTTTTGTTTTTTATGGTGCCATCACCAAGTTGTCCGTATTCATTTTTTCCCCAAGACCAGACGCTGCCATCTGGTTTTACCGCAAGAGAATGGAACGCCCCTGCTGCAATTTTTGGTAAAACCTGAACAGCGAAGGAAGTTTCCATTGACAGTGCTAAAACCAAAAATACAATTATCGGATACAAATATAGTTTATATCCGATGAAAGTAAAACGGTTGAAAGTGTTTTTCATTATCGTATACCTTTCAAAAGAAATAATTGCCATGGTAAAAAGGTACCAGAAAATTTTTTGTGATTTTCGCAATTACACAAAACAATATTTTATTTAATAGTTTTTAAATGTTTCAGATATATTAACGCGCACAAATCGTAAATGAAATGTGCCTGAATGGGGACAAGCAGGCTTTGAAAATAGTAATATAATAACCCCAGGTATATGCTCATTAAAAACGCAATAACAAAGTATGCGGGTGAAATAAAGTGAAGTAATCCAAAGATCACGCTTGTTGCAAAAATACCGAGTTTATTTTGTGTCACTCCCCGAAATAGTAATTCTTCGGCAAATCCTGCTAAAAGAGAAATTATGCACATATCAGGGAGCGTTAAACGAGAAAATAGAGATTTTAAATAATGTGTTATTGTTTGTTTTAACGAATCAGCAAAAGGAATCCTTTTTGTTTTTTCAGATAGGAGAAAAATAAAAAAAGAAAAAGGGACTGCTGCCCCAAAGGTGCCAATAAGAACATCACGTAAAATATTTCCAGTCAGAGGAAATAATGGTATTTTTAAATATCTTACCATCGCCAGTGCCAAGAACAGCGCAAAACCTTCCGTAATAAAAGTAAAGAATAGTAATTTTGATCTTTTCATTTCAGAGGCGTCGTTCTGAAAAAATTTTGTAACGAGAAAAAGACTATTATAGAAAATGGTGAGAGTGGAAGTATTAAATCTTTATCGCGAGAAAGATCGGGTAGAAAAAATGTTTGATATATTTAAGAATGAAATAGATGGGAATCGATTATAAGAACATAGTCAATATAATACAAAAGGATGTTTCTTTATTAGATTTGTTGCATTGATCATAATATATGCTGAAGCATCCAAGAGGATAGATTACATCGTTATTAACCTTTTATCCAATTTAGGTTATAAAGCTACGATACGGAGATACTGCAGAAATGAACTTTCAGGCACTCCTATATCGGGGAACTAAACTCTTTTCTTTCCAAATGAGGTACGCTTTGCTGGCCGATAGGCAAGGTAGGGTTCAACATTGCAACCCCACCTCGAATATGTGATTGAGAAGGGAATCCCGAATGGTTCCCCACCACCAAATTCAAAATTCATAAATATTTAATTGCTTGAAGGATATACACTTACACGACGTCTCGTGTCAAACTTAACCACCCCGTCTATCATAGAAAAAATTGTATAATCTCTGCCTAACCCCACATTTTTTCCCGGTTTAAATTTTGTGCCGCATTGACGAACTATGATCGAGCCTGTCGTCACAGATTCGCCGCCATATTTTTTAATTCCCCTCATTTGGGGATTACTATCTCGTCCGTTCTTGGAAGAACCTTGTCCTTTTTTATGTGCCATGTTTTTCTCCTCTCAAAAAAGCATCGTTATATTCACTTAATGGTTAATTTACGATTATTTCTTTCACTTCGATTTTTGTATATTTTTCCCGATGTCCCCGCCTTCTCATAGACGCTTTTCTTCTTCTAAACTTTATTGTCATGCACTTTTTATCTTTTTTTACCCCTTTTACCTCTGTAATAACCTTTGCGTTTGCGCTGCTTCCAAAAGCTGCATTTCCGGCTTCATCGGAACAAACTACTATATTGTCAAACTCCAAAGTATCTCCGGCTTTGGCATCTGCCCTCAAATCAATCATAAGCTGCTCGCCGGCTCTCACCTTATATTGTTTACCCCTGTCACTTATAATGGCATACATCTCTCTTATTCTCCTTCAATATTTACATATATAACCGAAAAACTATACGGTAACTGGTTCACCTTTATTATTAAAATAATGAATGTTTATTGTACCATATTCATTACTGGTATCACTAAAAATAATTATTTTTTTATGGTATGCTTCTTCTATCTCTGCCAGTTGTTTTCTTTTCTGATTCTGTAAATAATTAACAACTTCATAATTTGCGGCTATTTCAATCCTTGCGATTTGTGGCAAATGCAAGGCAAATTTTACAGCCCTCATAATATTTAAACACATTGATTCCACCGTCTTTGCGTACCCGGTTCCACGGCAAAATTTACATTCTTCAAACAAAACATCCCGAAGGCTTGGCCGAATTCTTTGTCTGGTAAGTTCAATTGTACCAAATTTCGACATTTTAAGCATCTTTGTTTTTGCCCGGTGGCTCTTCAGCGCATCCGCAAGCGCCTTTTCAACAGACTGGATATGCTTTTCTTCACGCATATCTATAAAATCAATAACAATTACGCCCCCTAAATCCCGCAATCTGATTTGACGCGCAATTTCTTTTGCCGCAATGATATTCGTTTTAAATGCTGTTTCTTCAGGATCGCATTTGCCTTTAAACTTCCCGCTGTTAACATCAATAGCAACCAATGCTTCTGTCTGCTCAAGAATAATTGAACCTCCGTGCGGCAATGGAATTTTCCTGGAATTTATTCCTTCTATCTCATCTTCTATGCCATAATTATGAAATAATGGTTTTTCTTTATCGTAAAATTTCAGCTGTTTTTCATATTTAGGCATTATTATTCGCAGAAACTCTTTTGTTCTCTTATAAACAGATTCCGAGTCTACGATAATTTCATTTATGTCCTGGCTGAATATGTCCCGAATAACGCGAATCACCAGGTCGCTTTCCTGGTAAATCACGCCGGGGGTATCAATTTCCTTTGATTTTTTATATATATTCTTCCATAATTTTAAGAGGTAATGAAAATCTTTCTGAAGCTCTTTCTTTGTCTGCTGTACACCGGCGGTTCGAACAATAAAACCGATATTTTTCGGTGGATTTAAGCTTTCCAGTATTTTTTTTAATCTCTGCCGCTCATCTTCCGCCGTTATTTTCTTTGAAACCCCGTAACGTTTTACTTCCGGCATTAAAACCAGATACCTGCCAGGCAAACTAATATAGGTCGTCAAACTAGGGCCTTTTGCCCCGATACTTTCCTTTGTTACCTGAACCAGTATTTCTTTCCCTTGTTGCAAAACATCACGTATTTTATGGTGTTTCGCAGGGGTATCAGATTCATCGGCGTGTTCCTTGCCTTCTGTGGGAATTAAAACATCAGAAACATGAAGAAAACCGTTTTTTTTCAGCCCAATATCAACAAATGCCGCCTCTAAACTCGGTTCAATATTAACGACTCTTCCCTTGTAAATATTTCCTGCAATTTGTTCACGGGAAGTTCTTTCAATATACAACTCCTCAAGGATATTGTTTTCTAAAACAGCAATACGACACTCTTCAGGTTCCACAGCATTTATAAGCATCCGCTTTTTCATTATGTTTTCCATTATTTACACAGAAGATAAATTCACTTCCGTCCTAATAATTTCAAAGAGCTCTTTCTTCAGATCGATTCCAAGGGCGTCAATTACTTCTTCAGCTCTTGGCATCCCATCCTGCGTAAATCTGATAGTCAAAAACAGGGAATCATTTTCTATCCAGATTTTCTGAACAGAGGATCGAATATCAACGGACTTTTGCCCTGTTTTTTTCATCCGTTTTATTACAAAAGAATGTTCTTTCCAAAAACCTTCTATTTTTAAAGTTTGCAAAAGACCTTTGTCTTTAAAAATAACTTTATACGTAACACTGGTAACTATGCTTTTCTCCGATAACGAGATTGGTTGGACAGAAGTAATTTTAATCCCTTCCGGTAATTGACTGCCAAACCGTTCTGCCAGCAAATTTAACGATTCGTGGCGAACCAACTCCAATTCTAAAATTTCTTCTTCTCCACTAATACCAACACCTAGCGCCAACGGGATGGAAATTTTTGGATGAGGGTTAAAACCTTTAGACATTGCAATGGGTATATTTGCCCTTCTTATTGCCCGTTCAATGGTTCTCATTAAATCATTATGAGAAATAAACCGGATATCACCTGATTTGGAAAACCGAATTCGTATTTTTTCTACTATGGCCAATCAACCTTTGTATAACCGGTGTAAAAACATTCAATATTAAAACACTTCCGGCAAAATTTTACTGACAAAATTGCTGAGATAATTTTTTGTTTTTTCCGGATTATCAAACTTGAAAATTGTTTCTGCAACTTCTCTTGCTTCTTCAAAAGTAACTGATCTGATAATCTTTTTAATCTCAGGTATAATTGTTGCCGGAGCGACACTAAACTCTTTTAATCCTAATCCAATCAGAGGAATAGTATATTCCAGTTCTCCCCCCATTTCACCACAAATTCCAATGGGAATATTATTTTCCTGCGCGGCTTTTATGGCAATTTTCAGGAACCTTAAAATAGCCGGGTGGACCGGACAATATAAGTACGCCACACGCTCATTGTTTCTGTCAACTGCCAGTGAATATTGGATAAGATCATTTGTTCCTATGCTAAAAAAATCACATTCTTTTGCCAGCATATCCGAAATCATGACAGAGGAAGGAACTTCCAGCATAGTTCCCATTTGCACATTTTTATCAAAGGGAATATTTTCTTTATCCAGTTCTTCCATTGTTTCATGCACCATCTGTTTCGCCAGTCTCAGTTCCTGCATAGATGAAATTAGTGGAAACAATATTTTCACCTCTCCCAGTGCAGAAACTCTCAACAGTGCTCTAAGCTGGGTCTTAAATATAGAAGGATTTTCAAAACAATACCGTATAGAACGACATCCAAGAAAGGGATTTCCCTCTTTTCTGTGCTCCAGATATGGCAGCTTATCCGCACCCAAATCAAGCGTTCTGATAATAACAGGCTTTCCATTCAATTCCCTCACGACAGTTGTATATGCCTCCAAATGCTGCTCTTCTGTTGGAGGCGTAGGAGAATTTAAATAGAGAAACTCTGTCCTGTAAAGGCCGATCCCTTCCGCACCGTAACTTACATTTATGCCTATTTCCCGCGGGAATTCAATATTGCCAAAAATGGAAATGTGCTTCCCATCCGCCGTAGTTGAAGGTTGATCTCTCAGTTCCGTTGCCAGTTTTTTCTCAAAAACATGTATACTCTTTACCTTATTTTGGTACGTTGATAATGTTTCAGCATCTGGTCGAACAATTACCAATCCCCGATTTCCATCTACAATTACGATATCTCCCCCAAAAACATCAGAGGTAATCGTACCCAATCCTACAACCGCTGGTATCCCCAATGCACGGGCAACTATTGCCGTATGAGAAGTCCTCCCACCACCATCAGTAGCAAACCCCTTTACCTTTTGCGGATCCAGCATGGCTGTTTGGGAAGGAGTAAGATCATGCGCCACTAAGACTACTTCTTCCGCAAGATTTTTAAGTTCTTCTCTCTTTTCACCTAACAAATTTCTTAAAAGACGGCGTTCAACATCAAAGATATCCGTTACCCTTTCCGCCAGGTAGGAATCTTCAACATCCTGAAATTTTCTAATATAAACACGCAAGGCAAGAGAAACGGCAAATTCCGGCGTAAAATTGGTTTTCCGTATCCGCTCTATAATCTCATTTTTCAGCCGCACATCCTGCAAAACCATTCTGTGAGTACCAAAAATGGCCCCTATCTCAGAACCCAAATTGTCGGAAACCTTTTTTTCCAGATCCCGTATTTCTTTTTTTGATGCTTCGATGGCTTTTTCCAACCTGCAAACTTCATGTTCGACTTCATTGTTTTTTATAACATGACGTGGTATCCGAAAACCTTCACTTTCAAACAAGAATGCCTGACGAATTACTACTCCAGGGGAAACGGCTATCCCTTTTCGAATTTCCATGAATTCTTCTTCGAATTTGCTTTTCACCAATTCCTCCAGAGCATCCAATGCCTCTGCACAATCGGTTCCTGCTGCACGTATCGTTATCTCCGTGCCGTTTTCCGCCCCAAGAGTTAAAAGCTCAATTATGCTTTTGCCATCAACATTTTTCCCTTTTGCTTCTATGCGTATTTCGGAATCATATTTATTGGCAATTTCAGAAAATTTGGTTGCTGGCCGCGCATGCAGACCATTTGAATTCAAAATTTTCACTTTTCGTTCAGACAATTTTGAATTTACAAATAAAAAATCCATTTATACATTCCCTGCAAAACTACAACAACATACTTTATAGAATAAGGTTAAGGCTTGAAAGTTATACAAAAACGCACTTTTGCTAGTATAATAGCGTATCCGTGTTGTATAAAAATCTAATCGGGTGATCGTAGTTCGTATTCCGTTTTGGCGCAAGCGAATCACACTGCTGATGTTACACCTGAATGCCGTCGACTTCCTTTAGCGTATCTATCATGCCCTTCTTACCTTCTGCTTCACGCATAAAGCGACGGAAATCATTATCCCTAATAGCGGTAGATATTTTTTCTAAAGCGGCAAGATGTGTTCCGGTGGAATCAATCGGGGAAAGCAACAGAAAAAACAGGTATACAGGTTCGCCATCCAATGCGTTAAAATCAACCCCTTTTGCTGAACGTGCTACAGTGCCTATAATGTTTTTTATACTTTCATGCTTTGTATGAGGGACGGCCACTCCTTTGCCTATTCCAGTACTCCCCAATTCTTCCCTTTTCATAAGTGATTCAATAACCTTTACAACATCCTCGTCACCGATTTTTTCCGCATCTCGTAAAGCACACACCATCTCTTTAATAACTGCTTCTTTTTCAGTGGCTTTTATATCTGTTATAATTGCCTCAGATACAATAAAATCCGTTAATTTCATTTATCCTTACACCTCCATTAATTATTCTATTTATTTCCCTTGTTCGTTTCAGGTTCTTCCGCTTTTTCCACAAAGTGTTTCTTTTGCCGAACGATTTTTCTTTCTATTTTTCCCTAGTGTTTTTTCAATTCTTTCAATAAAAAAATATTATCTCTAAACCTTTTTATTCTACTTATAGAAATCCTTCAGTCAAGAAAATAAAAACAGAATGCCTAACTCCTGTAGTCCGCAATTGCTAAAACAAATAAATGTACGGATTTAACTCCCGTTTCCTTCAATTTTTTTGCGCATTCCTGCATTGTTAATCCTGTAGTTAAAACATCGTCTACTAACAATACTCTTTTTCCCTCAACTAAGGCCGGATCTTTAATGAAAAATGCCTTTCGAACATTTGCATATCTTTTACTTTTTGACAATTTTGTTTGTGACACGGTATTTTTGATTCTAATGAGGTTTTTAACGGACAAAGGCTTCAAAAAGATCCGATGAATTTCCCGCGCTATAAGTTCCGATTGATTAAAACCTCTCTGTAATTTTTTTCGCCAATAAAGGGGCACTGGCACCACAATATCTATTTCTTGAATAATTTTCTCAAGTTTCTTATTTGCCAGTATTAGGTCGTTTATCCCCTTGTACAGGAAACGTTGCTTTTCATACTTATATTTATGTATTAACTCTTTAATCGCACCGTTATAGTGTGCGATTGCCGTTAATGAATCATGGTAAAAATGCTGCGACCGACAAAAAACGCAGCCCTCTTTATCAGACGAAAGAGAATACGGCCCTAAAATAGCCCCACACCGAATGCAATGACTCTCATTTATGAATGAGATATCTTTCTTACATTTGCTGCAAATATAACAGTCGCAAGAATAATTTATATTCCTACGACAATACAGGCATATTCTCGGGTAGAATATGTCCAATAATGCCTGTGCATAACTATTTATAGTTCTACGCATTCATCATATCGAAAAAGAATATTCCCACAGATCCAAAGATTATTATGGGCAACCAGGCCGCCAGTATAGGATGAACCATTCCGGTATTGCCAAGATTTGAACAGAGAAACGACAAAGAATAAAACACCCCGCAAGCAAGGATGCATAAACCTACACGTAAAAAAATGTTTTTACTCATTCTTTCAAATCCAACAACAAGCGGTATACCTAAAAGAAGTAATACAAAATGTGTAAGGGTATAAGCAATTCGGGAATGAAACAAGACTTTATGTTTAGGATTATCAGGTTCCGTTTCGCATAATTCCTTTAATTGTTCGAAGTTCAACAAGCTGGAATCTATTTTTTTCTTCCCAAGTTCTAAAGGGGTCACGGAAGACTCAAACTCCAAATTATCCAATTGATGAACCGGAGCTACCCATCTCCCCTGCTCATCATAAACATGTTTTATAATCTTGCTCAATAACCACTTATTGTCTCCAATCCATTCGCCTTGATTCGCATTTATGGTAAATCTTTTTCTCCCATTTTCATAACGGGAAAGGATAAACACTGAATCCATTTTCTGCATTTTATTATTATATTTCCATATCCGAATTAATGCGTTATTCTGATCATCATGTACAAGCAGGTTCCGTTGAATATCACTTTCAAAGTTATTTTGCTGCATCATCTCCAATTTTTCCGCAACCCGGGGAACAATCCACTCCTGATCCCCAAACGATGCAAATGCCATAAACACCGTAACAATAAAGATAGGTAACAATATCCTGTACATTGAAATACCTGCAACCTGCATTGCCAATATCTCCCGGTTTCGGGATAATTTGACCAGAACAATACTCACTGCGATTAAAGTAATTGCAGGGAAAAACTGCGTGATGATTACGGGAAAAAGATACGTGTAGTAACGTAATGCGAGGCCAAACGAATTTAATCCCATCTCCAGAAATTCATCCAGCTTTTGAAGCAGGTCAATGATAACATAAGTACCGGATATAATGAGGAGACACAAAAAAAATGTCGGAATAAAAGCTTTTAATAAGTATTTGTCCAGCCTGGAAAACATTTATTTTTGTAATCCTTGTTGATTAAGATTTTTAAGTTCCTGATACATTTGCAGTATCTTCTTTTTCAAAACGGGATGAACCATATGTGGTGCAATTTCTACGAGAGGCTCCAGAACAAACATCCTTTCATGCATGAAAGGATGAGGAATTTTTAATGTATCGTCTTCTACAATTCTGTCCCCAAAAAGCAAGATATCAAGATCAATGATTCTCGGCCCCCATTTTTCTCCACGTATTCTGCCCATAAGTAATTCGATCCGCTGAAGTTCTTCCAGTAATTGATGAGGCTCCATTGATGTTTGCATTTCAAGTACCGCATTTAAAAACATTGGCTGCGGGGGACCTCCCACAGGAACGGTTTCATAAAACCTTGAAAATTTCCCCGGTTGAATCTTTTCAGACCCAATTATGTGATCATAGGCATTCTTCAAATTTTCCTCTCTGTCACCCAAATTAGAGCCTAAAGCAATATACACCATTTCCATTAATTATTTTTATTTCTCTCCATGCCTTTTTTTTTACCATGCGTTTACGGTCTGATAAACTTTCTACAAATTTTTTTTAGTATTTCCTTTACAACGACCAGTAACATTTTATTCTTATCGTTAAATACTAACAAAAAAACAATAATTTCCTTAATAAAAAATGAAAAGAGCAGTCCATTGATAAAATACTTGAAGAAGTACTGAATTCCTTGCTAAAATAAACCGACTATTATGAAAGGCATTATTCTAGCCGGAGGCTCCGGCACACGTCTTTACCCCATCACGAGGGCGGTAAGCAAACAGCTTTTGCCTGTTTTCGACAAACCGATGATTTACTATCCTTTGTCGGTGTTGTTGCTTGCGGGAATAAAGGAAATACTTATTATTTCAACGCCGAGAGACTTACCGCAATTTAAAGAATTGCTCGGAGACGGCTCACAATTAAATATTTCGATTTGCTATGAGGAACAACCCTCCCCGGAAGGTTTGGCGCAAGCCTTCATTATCGGAAAATCCTTCATTGGCAACGACTCTGTTGCCCTTATCCTTGGAGATAACATTTTTTACGGACACGGGCTTCGCGAAATATTTAAAAAAGCAACTCAACTTAGGAAAGGTGGGTTAATTTTCGGATATCACGTTCAAGACCCAGAACGCTACGGCGTAGTGGAATTCGATCAAGGCGGAAAAGTCATCAGTATTGAAGAAAAACCGCAAAAACCAAAATCAAAATACGCTATCCCCGGCATATATTTCTATGACAATGATGTGATAAAAATTGCAGAAAATCTGAAACCTTCCGCCAGAGGTGAACTGGAAATTACGGATGTAAATATCGCCTATTTAAGGAGAGGTGATCTCTGCGTGGAACTTTTGGGGCGTGGTTTTGCATGGCTTGACACCGGAACGCACGAATCCCTTCAGCAGGCATCCAGCTATGTTCAGGCAATACAGGAACGGCAGGGTATAAAAATTGCCTGTATTGAAGAGATTGCGTATCGGTTAGGATATATCAACCAGACAAAATTAAAAGCGCTTGCCGCTAATATGTTAAAAAATGATTATGGCCGCTACATCATGGCAGTTATTGAAGAAGAGGAAATAAATGAATATGGCCTGTGAATTTGTAAAGACCGATCTGCCGGAGGTAGTACTCATTAAACCATGCGTTTTCAAAGATGACCGGGGTTTCTTTCTGGAAACCTTTCACCAAAACAAATATGCGGGCGGAGGAATCAAAGGGAATTTTGTGCAGGATAATCACTCACACTCAAAAAAAAATACCATAAGAGGTTTACACTACCAGCTCCTGCACCCTCAGGGAAAACTCGTCTATGTTGTTTCGGGAGAAATTTTCGATGTTGCGGTTGATATCCGGCGAGGTTCCCCCTCTTTTGGAAAATGGACAGGGGTTTGTTTATCCTCTGAAAACAAATACCAATTATATATCCCGGAAGGATTCGCACATGGTTTTCGGGTTTTGAGTGAAACGGCAGATGTATTATATAAATGCACTGAACTTTACTACCCCGATGATGATTATGGAATTCTCTGGTCGGACCCGCTGATAAACATACATTGGCAGGTATCTGCACCGATTCTTTCAAAAAAAGACCGGGAATACCAAACATTAAACAACATACCGGAATCGCTTTTGCCGATATACCGGAAATGATTTTGAAGGGAAATTTTCTGCTTTAAGAAACTTATACTTTTTTAACCAGGAATATAATGGCAATTCAGCAAATATCTCCGGATTCTCCCGCGCCAGAAAAAGAGATTGAATCGTTACACTTTCAATGCGCAAAATTAAAAGAATTACTCTCCGGGTACAAACACGAAAAAGATGCCCTTGAAGAAAAAGAGAGACGTTACCGGACCATAACAAACATCCTGCCTGTAGGAATATTTTATGCAGATACGGACGGAAATTTTTCCTATGTCAACGAACAATGGTGCGAAATTACAGGTTTAACTGCGAATGAATCTCTTGGAGACGGTTGGACGAAGGCATTGCATCCCGAAGATAAAAAACGCGTTATCGGGGATTGGAAAAAAACGGCGAAAAACATCACCACCTTTCATTCGGAATTCCGTATTGTTCAGCCAGGAGGAAAAATCGTATGGGTGTGGTGCGTAGGTGTATGCGTAATATTTCCCAATACCGGAAACAGCCAGAAAAATAAAAATTATGTGGCAACAATAACAGATATCACCGAACAGAAAAAGGCTAAGGCGGAGGCCGAAAAAGCAAGAATAATTGCAGAAGAAGCAACCAGGGAATTGGAAAAAAATTTAATCATATCAGAAGAATTAAGAAAAAAGGCTCAGGAAGCAAAAGAACAGGCAAAAGTTTTCGCTGAAGAAGCAAAGGCGGCAAACAACGCAAAAAGCGAATTTCTGGCCTGTATGAGCCACGAAATCCGTACCTCGCTAAATTCTATCCTTGGAACCGCAGAACTTCTTGCCGGGGCGCAGCTTACTACAGAGCAAAAAAAATATCTTCACATTTTAAATAATGCCGGTGAAAATCTTTTACATTTAATTAATGATATCCTGGATATTTCTAAAATAGAGGCAGGGCACGTTGAATTTTCAGAAGATGTTTTTTCCCTGAAAGATGTTATCGAAGATAGTATCACAATGATGAAGACTCCTGCCAATAAGAAAGGGGTGGAACTTGTTTGTTCTCTTCAGCAAAACTTACCCGGATTACTGGTTGGAGATCAAACCCGTTTGCGACAGATTATTATCAATCTGGTTGGAAACGCTATCAAATTCACCAGCGAAGGAAAAGTTGCCCTTGAGGTAAGCAATACAAATAAAAGCCTTGATTCCTGTACGTTGCTGTTTTCCGTCTCTGATACAGGAATTGGAATTTCTAAAGACAAGCAGAAAAAAATATTTGAAGCGTTCGCACAGGCGGATTCTTCTACTACACGGGAATACGGCGGCACCGGTCTGGGATTGGCTATTTGCAAACAACTGGTTGAATTAATGGGAGGTTCAATTTGGGTGGAAAGTGAACCAAACAAGGGAAGCACTTTTTCTTTCGCCATTTCCTTTAAACCGGGTAAAAATGCACCGGCACGAAAAGAACCTCTACGGTCGAAGACATTTTCTATAAAAAGCCCCCTTAAAATCTTGCTTGTGGAGGACAATAAAGATAATCAAACATTAATTCTTGCTTATCTGAATAAAAGTTCCCTTTTGATTGATACTGCGGAAAATGGACAAGCCGCATTAGAAAAATTCGTTAACACCAATTACGATTTGGTACTTATGGATGTTGAAATGCCTGTAATGGACGGCTATACCGCTACAAAAAAAATCAGAGAATGGGAAAAAGCGAAAGGGAAAGAGCCAACTCCTATCATTGCCCTCACCGCTCATGCACTAAGTGAACACAAAGAAAAAAGCCTTGCCATTGGTTGTACCGGACACATTACGAAACCTATAAAGAAGGCGCATCTCATTGAGATTATAGAGAATTTTACAGGGGGGGAAAGAACTTGGAACAAAAACAAAATAGCAGTGCACACGAAGACATTCTTGTCCGCGTAGACCCTGATCTGAGAGAAATTGTTCCTGATTTCTTACAAAACCGTCATAATGACATATTGACGATTAATGACGCAGTAAGGAAGAATGATTATGAAACGATCCGTATTATCGGACATAGCATGAAAGGTTCCGGTGGAGGATATGGATTTGATGCTATAAGTGGCATAGGGGCTGCTATTGAAACAGCGGCAAAGAAAAAAAACCAGAAAGGAATCACGGAACAATTGAACATTCTTTCTTCATATCTTAAACGAATTAAAATTGTTTTTTCACCATAGGACTGTTCTGATAGAAGGTTTGATTACAGGGCCAAAGAATGTTTTAGCCGTTATTCACAGTTGCATATTTTGTTAAAATACAAGGTTCAAATCTATTTCAAGCCCTTTCAAAAGTGGCGAATACAAGATGGCGTCCGCAGGATATACATTTTCTGTCTTGTAGTCATTTTTGGTGTGCGTTAATTCCTCTAGAGTCTGTTCTACTGGATCAACGATCCAAAATTCTTTCACACCGTGTTTAAAATAAAGCTTGCGTTTGATCTTCCTGTCACGATACCCTGTTTTGGGAGAGACAATTTCTACGATTAAATCAGGCGCTCCCTGGATATTGTCTTTTGTGATAATATTTTTTCGTTCTTTTGACACATAGACAATATCCGGCTGCACGACATCCTCATCAGAAAAAACAACATCAAAAGGGGCATAATACACAAAGCCAGACTTGTTCTTTTTCACATAACCAAGCAGTGCATATTCGAGTTCCCTTGATATGCGCTGATGATATTCGTTTGGCGAAGGAACCATAAAAAATTCTCCTTCGATAAGCTCATATCTCCTGTCTTCTGACATATGGAGATAATCCTGATAGGTAAATTTTACCTTTGTAAGTGTTTTAATCATGGTCGTGTGTAATGTTGGTTTACTGTAGCCTATTGTCAAATACTTACACGTAAAATAATAGAAATGAAAAATAAAGTCAATGTAAATTACCGGAAGAAATACGTGTAAACCTTTGGCAACATTTTACTCCTTTGAAAACCCCCTGTAACAACATTATTTATTCCCTTCTCTTTATTTTTTACATTTGGTTACACAACTTTATATGTTATCATTAAAAACCGTTTTTACTTTATAGTTTTCAAAAGGATGTATTCCAGGTATTCGATGTCAACTATGGTTTTCCTGCAAAGAATTTCTTCTTAATTGACTAAAAAAAATGGAAATTAACCCATGATCATTTTGCAATGTATCTTACTTTTTGTTGGCATCGCCACTCTTTATTTTGGTGCTGAATGGCTTGTCAAAGGGGCGTCCCGGTTCGCTTATTTTCTCAATATCAAACCCATTGTTATCGGACTTACGATCGTTGCTTTTGGCACCTCTGCGCCCGAGCTCGTTACAGGAATTACGGCTGGAATAAAACATTTAAATGACATCGCGATAGGAAATGTCGTTGGAAGCAATATCGCCAATATTGGATTGGTACTTGGGGTAACGGCTACAATCTTTCCGTTGAAAGTGGAAATGAAACTTCTCCGCAGGGAAATTCCTATCATTATAGGAATCTCTGCTCTTTTATATTTGATGTGCAGAGATGGTATCCTAAGCCGTTTGGAAGGCTGTTTCCTGGTGGCAGGTATTGTCGTGTATACCTGTTATATTTATCGAATCTCTAAAAAAGAATCCAGCGCAGTAGAAAAGGAATACGAAGATTTTATTCGAAAGAAAAATACGTTGACTATAGATATTTTATTAATTTTTATCGGATTGGTAACACTTATTGGAGGAGCACATCTGCTCGTTAACTCGGCCATCTATCTGGCACGTACTTTTGGTGTAAGCGAACTGATCGTTGGTCTTTCCGTTGTTGCCGTTGGTACATCTTTGCCGGAATTGGCAATATCAACTGTCGCAGCTCTTCGTAAAGAAGCAGATATCAGTGTCGGGAATGTGCTGGGGAGTAATATTTTCAATATTTTTGTAGTACTTGGAATTACTGCGGCTATACATCCGTTGCAGATCAATGTATCATCGCTGCGGTTTGATATGCCGGTCATGATTATATTCAGCCTTATTCTTATACCCATGATCAGGAGAAATTTCATACTTACCAGGGTGGAAGGAATTTTTTTACTGGTCGGTTATAGTGTTTATATTGCATTTCTTTACAAATAAATCCTTTTATAAAAAATATTATAAATTATCTCTTGTTTTGCCGAATCAGTTCCACGCTCACCCCTGCAACTTTTTCCGGTTTTATCTGGATCATACATCTGTGGTCTTTCGGGCAAACCTTTAACTGGCACGCAAGACAATCCACATCTGCGCGTATTACCTCTCCTATTTCCGACGGAGAACTCGAGTAACGCGGATCATTCGGCCCCATCAACGTAATAACGGGTTTTTTGAATGCTACCGCTATGTGCCTTGGGCCAGAATCAACGGAAATTAACAAATCACTTTTTTGAATAATCGATTTTAATACTTCCAAATCCAATGCGTTACCCGCCAAATTTATTATTTTTGATTTTGCCCTTTCTTTAATATCTTCTCCTAATTTAACCTCATGCGGAGCGCACACAACAGCAATATTACATTTCATTTCTGACTGAATAATATCCGCAGTCCTGGCAAATCCCTCTGCCGTCCAACATTTTGAAGACCCATAGGCCGCCCCGGGGTTGAAAAGAATAAAAGGTTTTTCATTGTTAATTCTATATTTTTCAAAAATCTCCGCTGTTCGTTTCTGTCCCTGTTCGGTAACAAACAACTCCAGTTCTTTTGAACGTATTGTACAACCGACTTCAGAACATAACCGCAAATAATAATCTGCCATATATGTTGGTAAAAATCTCCCATTCTCTTTCAGCCGATTTAATCCTTTGGTAAGCAAAAAATTACGGGCATCCCTTTTGTAACCGATACGATACCTTACCCCTGCCAGCCAGAATAGCGCCGCAGAACTAAATGAGTTGGGAAACAAGATACCAAGATCATACTGATTCCTTCGTAATTGCATAATAAGAGCAGTATATCCTTTGGCTTTTCCTTTTGAATTATTCTCATCAATTTGCACAATTTCATCAAACCACGGAGCGTTATCAATTAATTTCCCGACGTAGGATTTTAAAAGAATGCATATCTTAGCATTCGGAAAGTTTTCACGAATACAACGAAATGCGGGAGTAGCCATAACCACATCGCCAACCCAGTTTGGCGACCTGATAATTATTTTGTTTACAGAGTCGGTGATATTTTTATTTCTTTTGCATAACATAATTTTTGTTTATTGTCCGATATATATTAAAAATCATGTTCCTTTTTCTATTGACATGTTTCTTTTATACTATATTAATAGTGTGGTTACAAAATTATATCTTTTTTTGCAATGATTTTGCAGGAAGAAAATTTCCAAAAATATATCTATGCCTCTTTATGAAATTATTTCACTTATAGGTTTCATACTCGGAACGATTCTTCACATCGTCTTGTCCGTCCTCATTGTGCAGCGGAAGCACAAAACAAGGAGTGAATTTGTTTTTCAATTTCTTGTTATTAGTGTGGCAATGTGGCATTTTGGCAATACTGTATATCTCTTCAGCGCCATTTTGTTCGGCAAAAATATCTTTCCCGTAATTTTTGTAGCCGATGCCATTTCATATGCCGGTATTGGATTTATGCCCAGTTTATTACTCCATACGGCGGTTTTATTTTTATACGAAAACGGACTTAATATAAACAGGTCTTTGCAGAAGATTATTCTTCTGGCAATATATTTTCCCGTTATCCCCTTTTCATTTGTTATAAAAAAATTCATTCACCTGGAAGAATCTTATTTGATTGCCCATAGCCAGCTCGTAAAACCGTTTATCGTATGGTTAATGATATCATTACTTATTTCCGCCTATATTTCCAAATGGCTGGCAAAAAACGTTGAAGAAAAGGAGGAACAAAAATTCCTTCTCGCCATCTTTTGGGTATTGATAACCATTGCGGTTTTCATCGGATTTACCGTAATACTGGAAGGGAGAAAGATCGTATATATCGGTGACTATCTGGTGCTCGTATCCATGTTGTCTTCGATTTTTCCCAGTATCATTTTTTCCTACTATGTTTATCGTTACAATTATATGGAATTTGTTCTCAGAAGGAGTATCTTTTACTCTTTCCTTACCCTCATCATTATATGTCTCTACTACTTTGGAATAAAACAATTCAGCAAATTTATGGAACTAAAATACGAGATAAACTCCAAGATGCTGGAGGCAGTCTTTGTTATCAACCTGGTCTTTTGGTTTCCAACGATTAAAGAAAAGGCACAGGAACTTTTCAGGAAAGTAATCTTTTTCCGGAGTTCAGATACAGAGTACCTTTTGAACGAATTAAATCATGTCATAAGTACTGATCCTCTTGTCAATTTTACCACACTCCTTGAAAACGTTGTTCTTTCCATTAAAAAGGCTATTGCGATTAAAACAATAAACCTCCTTCTCCTCAGGAACAACAGAGTTCAAATCATAGGAGATAAAAAAAATGAAGCTATCGAATTTTCAAATTTACAAAATATTATTCAGTTTTTTTCATCGGGAGAGTTGGTGGAACTAAACCGGTACGAAGTAAAAGATGCCGCCGTCATAAATGAAATGCGGTTGCTGGAGGCTATTTTCATATTCCCTGTTTTCGTAAACAGAAAACTGAAAGGGCTCTTATGCCTGGGAAGAGCAAAACGCGGCATGCCCATTGCCTCTGATAATCTTGATCAAATAATGATTATTGCGAACGAGATTGGTTCCGCATTGGAAAAATCAAAAATTATCGAAGAAAAACTTTTCCTCGAGAGAAAAATGTTTGAAAACGAAAAATTATCCAGTCTTGGACGTCTTTCCACAAGCGTCGCTCATGAGGTAAAAAATCCTCTCAGTTCCATAAAAGCTATCGTTCAGGCCATGCGTGAAGATTTAGAAAAAGAGAATCCTTTGCAAAAAGATCTTAATATCATAGTTGACGAAATTGACAGACTGAACAAAGTAGTAAACCAATTACTCCTTTACGCCAAACCAAGTAGAAATATCCATGAACAGGTAACAATAAAGGAAGTTATTGATTCAACACTGGTCGTGCTGAATCATGAGGCGCGGCGAAATAATATTGCAATATTGAGTAATATTCCTGATCTACTTCCTTTTATTTCAGCAGATAAAACTGCATTAAAGGAAGTATTTTTTAATCTCATACATAACGCTATTCAGGCAACACCTCCAAACGGAAAAATTTCCATTGACGCACATCTCTTGCCTATGAAACATTTTATTCAAATAAAAATATCCGATACGGGTCACGGAATACCGCAGGGTTTACTTCAAAAGATTTTCGAACCTTTTTTTACAACAAAACAGACGGGAACCGGTTTAGGACTTTCTATTGTTAAAAAGAAATTAGAAGAAATGGACGCCTCGATTCATGTTGAAAGTAGTGAAAACGGAACAACCTTTTTTGTGGAAGTTCCTTTAAATACCTTCGAACCTATTCTGACAACATATTAAGTTATGCGTATAAACTCCATTTTAATTGTAGACGATGAAAAAGCGGCACGCTATGGCATGCAAAAAATATTACAAAGAGACCATTACACAATATTTGAAGCTGCAAATGGTTTAGATGCCTTGCAAAAGATACAGACCCTTCAGCCCGCATTGGTATTTTTAGACATAAACATGCCGCAGCTTAACGGGTTAAAAACACTTGAAAAAATATGTGAAATGAAACATCCGCCACTCGTGGTTATTGTTACGGCACACGGTTCCGAGAAGATAGCCGTGGAGGCTATGAAAAAAGGGGCATATGATTATATAGCAAAGCCGTATGAAATGGAAGAATTGCGACTTATTGCAAAAAACGCCCTTGAAAGAATAGCCCTTCAGGAAGAAAATACCCGATTACGTTTAGAGATTGGCAGGCTTGAGGGGTACGGAGAACTTCTCGGTCAAAGCAAGATTATGAGGGAGGTATTCGACAAAATAGAAAAAGTTGTCACTGCTGATGTTACAGTGTTGCTTCAGGGAGAAAGCGGGTGTGGCAAAGAACTTGTGGCAAGCGAGATTCACCGGAGAAGCAAAAGAAAAAACGGCCCGTTTATTGTTATGAATTGCGCCGCTGTCCCTGAGACGCTCATTGAAAGCGAACTTTTCGGTCATGAAAAAGGTTCCTTTACCGGGGCGACAGAACGAAGAATGGGTAAATTCGAACTTGCAAACAAGGGAACGATTCTTCTTGATGAAATCGGTGATATGAGTCTCAGTACACAATCAAAACTCCTGCGGGTATTGCAGGAACAAAAATTTGAACGTTTGGGCGGCGCGGAAACACTGGAAGTTGATGTGAGAATCATTAGTGCTACCCATCGTGATCTCGAAGAGGAAATAGAAGAAGGCAGATTCAGAGAAGATTTATACTATAGAATTAAAGTGGTAAACATAAAAATTCCTCCCTTGAGACAGAGAAAAGAAGATATCCCGCTGCTGGTAAACCGGTTTATACATTATTTTAATGAAAAACATCAAAAAAACGTTGCTTCAATCTCAAATGACGCCATGAAAAAACTTATTGCATATAATTGGCCGGGAAATATCCGTCAGTTGAAAAATACCATAGAAAGTGCGGTAGTTCTTACCAACAACGAGATGCTCGACGCTTTAGACCTTTCCGAAGAAATATTACAACCGGAAGAACCTCTTATTCCGCAAAAAAATATAAATTATAATCTTTCATTCCGTGAAGCCAAAAAAATCATCATAGAAAATTTTGAAAGAGATTTTATTAAAAAAAAACTGGAAGAATGCGGTGGCAATATTAGCCGCACAGCAGAGGCATTAGATATGCACCGGCAGAACCTGCAGCAAAAAATGAGAGATTTAGAAATAAACAGGGGTTGCAGAGATTGATCCCTGAACATGGCTATGTCAATCAAAGCTAATACATCCTTATGAAACTGATATGGTTTCTCCACTTTGGAATTATTGGGCTGTGTGCCATAGTTTTTTCCTTACTTTTGCTGTTTACAGCAAAAGTAAGGAAAAGACAAAATACCTTTGGGCAAATACTGCTTCGAACATCGATTATACTCACGGCGCTTGTGCTTCTACTGACAGGTTTTAATGCTACACTTTATATTTTTCAGCATGATAAAAATTTAGTACTGTTGGAAGAAGCGGAGAGCTATTCCAATCAAGAAAAGCGCGACTTACTGCAAAAAATCACCCTGTTAGAAGATCAACTGAAAGCCATTGAGGAAGAGAAGGACTTTTTAATCACGCACCGGGATACTGTCAGGGCCACAGTACAGCATGCCAGGGAAGATATCGCACAAATCAGGGAATTAGCCGCAAATATTGCGACCTATAAGACTGCAAAGGCGTCGGTGTCGCTACCCAGCGATTTTTCACCTCAAGAGGCCCATGTCAAAGTACGGTTTCCAAAAGACGAGGAAATAAAGAATCAATTACTGGAAAAAATAGATATAATTAACAGTCGGCTTAATAAAATATTGGATTAGAATCAATCCTCCACTTTTCTACAAATTAGTCCTATCGGAATGGATAACATTGTATCATGCAACCATGTAATAAAAAGATGTCCCATGAACTGAAATTCTCCAAAAATTTAACATGGAGTTACAAAGAATTTGCGCCGCCTGCCCGACTTCCTGAACCGGTTATTCAGGCTGAAATTTATAAACAACTAAGGGAGAATCACATCGAATGTACCGTTGGATGTCCTATTTATTGTGAGGCATATGGTGGAGAACTCACTCCTGATATTGCCATCCTGTATAAAGGATACGTAATCGGAATTATTGAAATAAAATCCTTTAAAAAAATAAAATTACTGTCGAATAAAATCATCAACAACCTGGAACCACATCAAATAAAAAGTAAACAATTAAAAAGATATTTGTTGTATAATTTGCCCTTATATTATTGTACCAACAGGGATGATATTCCCCGCGCGGTTGGATTTGCAAAGTTATGTATACAGGAATTTGAACAACATTCCCCCCCTGTGAAAAAACAGAGAGAAACCCCCTCCCTTAACCAATAGAAGCAAACCTGAAATATTGCTGACGCCGTTAATGGATTCTTATACATTCATCAAAAAAAGAATGAGATTATTGAAATACAGGGAGGCCACCGGGACCTATCGGAGGAAGAATTGAAAAAGCAAGGATTTAACATCAAGTGCTCGTGCAGTTAAATTCCGGATGCTTTTTTATTTTGAATGGTTTTTTCAATAATAAAATACAGATTTTATTTACAGAACCTGTGATTTATTCTTCAATACAATTTTCTGTACCAAGCTCATCGATGTCTTCTCCCGCGATGGAATATTCTTTCGTTCTCTGGCACAGATCGGTAAACAAGATTCTTTTGTTCACTCTCACATTTTTGAAATACGCATAAAAAAGATATTTCCTTCCGGTTTCAAAAGGGAAACTGCAGGAATTTATATCGCTGAATGTGTATAGGACAGCTCTCCTTTCAAACGAACCTTTCCATGCGCAATCAACGTCAACCTGTACCTGAATATACTCCCTCCTGTCTCTCATCGATAACACCGTTCCGGAAAATACCGCATCTGCTTCTTCCAATGCTTCTAAAGGGGGGAGAGGTGGAATGCATGAACACGCATGGGTATTTTCCGTAAGTAATAAAATGCCACATATCAGTAACGATAACATTATCTTCATATTCATTTTCATTGGCGTATTATATGCAAAAACCATTTTCAAAAAAACAAAATATTTTCCTTAAACATCATATATATGCCTGGTTACTCAACAGGCGTCGGATACTTTTTCTTTTGAGCGTAAAAAATAGCATTATTATAGAGGAAAATGCCTGGCGGGAGAAACTTTCTAAAAATAGTTTTCCTTCTGTTGTTTTTTGAGATGCGGTGCTAACATCGGTTTTCTTCCGCTTCCTGGCATCACGTGAAGCTGCGGTTTTTCAATAATATTTATCACCACAAAGTTTTCCATGCTTTTCAGGAATCGTTGGCATTCAGTACTGAGGTGTTTCAGGTGTAAGCGCTTGCCGTGGCTGAAATATCGTTCTGACAAGGATTTGAGAGCTTCAAGACCTGATTGGTCGCATACCCGCGAGTGTTTAAAATCTATTACCACATTCTCCTGATCCTTATGGGGCTCAAAATACTCAAGAAATTTTCGTACCGAACCAAAGAACAACGGACCGGTAAGGGAATAGACACTTACCCCGCGTGCGCTTACGTGCGAATCGATCCTGATGTTTTTACCGCTCTTCCAGGCGAAAACCAAGGCGGAAACAACTACTCCGGCAGCTACTGCAATGGCAAGGTCGGTAAACACCGTTACCCCGGAGACGAGAACCAGCACAAATGCGTCCGCACGCGGCATTTTGTGAAGAATGCGAAAGCTCGACCACTCAAAGGTACTGACCACCACCATAAACATAACTCCCACCAGCGCAGCAAGAGGAATCATTTCGATGAATCGCGAGGCAAACAAAATGCACATGAGCAAAAATACCGCGGCAGAAATACCGGATAATCGTCCTCGTCCCCCTGAATTTACATTAATCATGCTCTGGCCGATCATGGCGCATCCCCCCATCGTACCAAAAAAACCGGAAACGACATTGGCAATGCCCTGCCCGAAACATTCTCTGTTGCCGTTACCGCGGGTCTCCGTTATTTCATCCACAAGGGACAATGTCATCAGAGACTCTAAAAGCCCAACCACAGCGAGTATTAAGGAATACGGCAAAATAATAACAAGGGTTTCCCATGTTAAAGGGATCATGGGGATATGAAATTGCGGCAGTCCACCACCCACAGAGGCCATATCGCTCACCTTCAGGGTATCTATATTAAATCCCGTTACCGCTACGGTAATCACAAGGATAGCAATCAAAGGAGCGGGAACAGCACGGGTGATACGAGGAAGAAAATGAATAACGGCCATGGTTATACCTACAAGCCCCAACATCATCCACAGGGCTGTGCCACCCATCCAAATCAGTACACCCGATTCTCCCGGTATTTTAAAATGTCGTAATTGTGAAAGAAAAATGACGATGGCCAGGCCATTGACAAATCCAAGCATGACAGGATGAGGTATCAGGCGTATAAACTTTCCCAAACGCAAAATTCCGGCGGTTATCTGGATAATACCCATCAATACCACTGCGGCAAACAGGTATTCCACCCCATGCTTTGCGACAAGTTCGATCATAATCACTGCAAGGGCGCCTGTCGCCCCGGATATCATTCCCGGCCTTCCGCCAACAACAGCGGTAATAATCCCAACGATAAATGCGGCATACAAACCCACCAGCGGCTGCACACCCGCTACGAATGAAAATGCCACTGCCTCTGGTACCAATGCCAGAGCAACAGTCAAACCGGAGAGAATATCATCCTTTATGTTCGCGCGTTTTTGAATATAGAGACTAAACATGATTCAATTACTTAATATACTTGCTCACAAAAAATGCGAAAAAGATAGTAACTATACGTCTCTTATACTAATGTGTCAATTAAAATATTGATAACTCAAATAATTATGAAGCTTGCATCCACTCTGCCAACCTGATACACTTCGGTTCACCATTGTTTCTTTTCTGCCTCACACATTTAAAAACATAAGCATTGAAAAATAGAGAACAGAGAAAATGTAAGGTATGCATTTTCGATAACTCGTTTATTTTTTAAAGATTGCATATGCATATGGAAGGCACAAAAAAATTAAATATTCTGATAACTTCTGGACCGACCAGAGGTTATATAGACGAGGTCAGATACATAAGCAATAAATCTTCCGGCCAATTGGGTACCGCGATAGCGACTGAAGCTTTGAAAAGAGGGGCGTATGTAACATTGGTGCACGGTGTTGGAAGTATTACCCCGGATACTGCTTGTTTAGAAAAAGATGCTATTAACAGGCTTACCCTTATTGAGATAGAAACGGTTCAGGATTTATCAAGATTAATCCGTGAAAATTTAAAAGGGAAAACGTTTGACGCCATTATACACGCAATGGCAGTGCTGGATTATACCCCGGAACAGCCGGTTAATGGCAAATTACCTTCCCAAAGCAGTGAGATTACCATACGGTTTATAAAAATCCCGAAAATAATAAAATTAATAAGGGAACTGTGGCCCCGTTCGCTGCTTATTGGTTTTAAATTAGAAGCGGGTATTCCCCATGAGGAACTTCTAAAAAGGGCCTGTGCATCCCTAATAGAGAATAAGGCCGATTTTGTAGTAGCAAACGACCAGCAGGAAATTTTAGGAGGAAAACATCCGGCTTATATCATTAATTCACAACACGAACTTATGGCAACGTGTAATACAAAACAAGATATAGCAGAACGACTCATAGAAATAGTGTTTCATTCCGTACCAAAGAATACCATCTAAAACTATTGTAAATTTAACGCTAAATATTTTAAAATATCAGCCGATCATCCTATTTATAGTTTTCAGAATTTTTTCACGCTAATTTACAACACTGAAAAATCTTATTTAAAGGAAAAACGAATGTCGATATCGTCCTCTTTTAAAACTTCCCAAAGCGGCATGCAGGCCGCAGCATCTTTGCTTAGCACAACCGCAAACAATCTCGCAAATATCAATACGAACGGTTACAAAAAAAATATTGTACGATTCGCTGAAGATGGTAACGGCGGTGTAAAATCGGAGGTTTCAAAGAATGACGAATCGCCAGGTTATTACAAAAGTGAAGATGGTACTATCGTCGAAACATCAAATGTTGAATATGCAAATGAAATGACAAACCTTATGACCGCGGGATATCAGTTTAAAGCAAATACCCTTGTGCTGAAAACAGTTGATGAGGCACACGGAAATCTTCTGGACGCCCTGGCATAAAAATCTGCCGTCAGCACCTTTTCTTGTCCGGTTTATTAATCATACCCACTCTTACATTTTTTTCCTGCCGTACAGCATGGATAACACCATACAATAAAATTCTTGTTTTATTGCGGTAAAATAAGTATTCTTAATAGACAACCTATGCCATTACGTCAAAGATTGTTTTATTGGAGAGACCCCTTATTTTGCCTGCCACAGACCAGAAGAAGGCAGTATTTACGGGGATACTTTTACGGCTGAAAACCATGGTTTTAATATATTGAACGGGAAACTATTTTAGTAGAAATTTTAATGAAATAGAGGAGAAAATTTTAAATGAAGAAGATTGTATTTGTATTTGCCTTATCACTCACATTATCATCCGCGTTAATCATAAAAAATACGTTTGCTTATCAAATGAAATCTGTAGAAGAACATTCACATGATCACTCGCAACATGATCATTCATCACACGACCATTCACACGGAGAAGCCTCTGAGAGCAACTACTTTCTGGCAGGAAAAATTGTAGAAACAATGAACAGTGGCGGCTACACCTATCTTTACATTGATGACTACGGGAAAAAGACCTGGGTTGCCATACCGGAAACAACCGTATCGGTGGGGCAGGAAATCGTTTTACAACCCGGTTTCGAAATGACCAATTTTGAAAGCAAAACTTTGAATCGTACATTTGACAAAATCATTTTTTCCAACGGGCCTGCAACTCCCGGGCAGGATGCTCCGGCATATAATATGAAAGGCAGTAAAGGCGTCAGCGTTTCACCTGATGAAAAAATACATGTGGAAAAAGCAGAAGGTTCCGGCGCTTATACCATCGAAGAACTTTATGAAAATAGCAAGAAGCTTAATAAAGAAAAGATCCTCGTCAAAGGGAAAGTGGTAAAGGTATCCGTTGGTATCATGGGGAAAAACTGGCTGCATCTTCAGGACGGAAGCGGAAGCAAGGACAAGAACAATTTCGACCTTGTGGTTACCACAAAAGACCAGCCTTCTGTCGGTGATATTGTAACCGTGAACGGCGTTCTTTATAAGGATAAAGATTTCGGAAGCGGTTATAAATACGATGTGATTGTAGAAGAAGCAACGGTAAAGAAATAACAGGAAAGCACGTTTTTGAACTTGCTATTTTTCAAAAGCCCCTTTTTTCCACAAAGGGGCTTTTTCTTTTTGCGAAACAGAACAGAAATTACTATCTACATTTTGTTCTGCATATGTTAAGGCATCCTTTGAATTTTGTATAGGTATTGGTTTTTTCGTTATTTCTTAAAACCTTTTACGATCCAGCGGATAACCCATGTTAGCCCAAAAATACACCCTATGGGGAAAAAGAGGACAATAAATGCGGCGCTTGCGCTGGGAGCGCCATATCGGGTACTCATGTAAACAACAAATATCGCCCACAAAAACGAAACCACTATGATAAATTTGTACCAACCATCTAATTTTGTTTTCATTTGTTCTCGTATTTTTTTACCTTTCCCTATACTAAAGACATTATGTATTTCATCGTTTATTTTTCCTTTTCAATCCGGGAAACCATCTTGGTACCTGTTGACAATACTTTTCGTATTCCCTGCCGAAACGTCCTTTCAACTCAGGTTCTTCAACATAAACAACTAACATATGCGCAATAATACTTATCATAAACGCATAAATAAGTATTCCCATGTTTGCAAAGAAAAGAACTTCTCCCCACAATACCATGAGTTCTGCTACCATAATCGGATTGCGTACAATACCGAAAAGGCCGCTGGTCACAAGATTTCGGGGTGCATCCAGCATCAGAGGCGTTCCCCTGCCCTTATGGCAAAATGTCCACAGGCAGTAAATCCACATAACAGTTCCGGCAAATATTAAAAACACTCCTCCCCATTTACCAACTACATGAGGAATCGGCAATTTTAAGGGAACTACCCGATACGCCACCCATGGTAAAACAACCATGAATATCGCAAGGAATAAGAATGCATTCAACAGCGACTTTCCCCACAATACCAGAGTACTCGTTGTCTTGCTTTGCCTTACCCTGGGAAGGTAAAATTTAAAGGCAGCCATGCATAGTTCCTTTCACTACTATCGTTAACTTACATTCCTCCTATGATTTGGCCATACCAGTATACTCCAATGCCAAAATTATCGCTCCCTTTGCCTCTTCTTCAGCAAGTACCATCGGTATTGCCATAGGAACTGATTGTCTTATTTTGCGAACAAGTTGTTTTTCAACGAAATCACTATTGCGTAATACGCCTCCCGTCAGTACAAGAGAAAAATTTTCTTTCGTGAAAGAAAGTTGTTTTGCTACTGCTATTACCCCTTTGCATAACTCTTCGGCTGCATTTGTTAAAATATGCATAGCAACCATATCACCTGATTTTGCCGTTACATTTACCAATCTTGCGAGACCTGCGATCTCAGTAACAGCAGGAGTTTTTCGCAAAACATGCGATACCATCTCTGCCGGTGTAATACAGTTTAATTCCTTTAAAATAATTTCCGTAAGAAGGGTTGGGTGATCTCTGCCATCATATGCCCTCATGATTGCCCTTAACGCCATCATTCCTATTTCGTAACCACTGCCTTCACTATCCAGAAAATTGCCCCAGCCCCCAGCCCGCGCCGTTTTGTCGCCGGAACGTTCTCCATATATTATGGAACCCGTGCCGGAAATTACCACAATACCGTGTCGCTTGCCTGTTCCGGCAACAAGAGAGATTATCGCATCCGTATGCACTTCAATTTGCATACCTCTGGCAAAAAGTCCTTTGTACCTTGTATCCGCATCAAAATTATCTATTACCTGGCAGATCAAACTTCTCATTCTATGCTGTGTTTCTTCTTCACCAACCCCTGCAATGCCGGCACATAATGCCTCTATTTTAAACTCTGGAACAGATGAAGAGCGGATTGCGCCGGAAATGGCTTCATACACTGCTGTTACTATATCGTCAGAGTTAACAAGATTTGGATTTGAAGGCCCTCCCACTCCCTGTCCAATTATTTTCCCCGCATTATCCGAAAGCAGGCACGCGGTCTTTGTAGCTCCGCCATCAATTCCCAATACGCATCTTTTTATCATTTTCCACCCCTCTTTTTTTTCAAACACCGTGTCCCCCGGATAATATAACCAAACAAATCTGATTTTCGAAGAATATTTATCTGTAGGGGGCGAAGCATTTGCCGGTATAAAGCATCGATATATAAAATGCCGTATGTGTGCCAAGTCAGTTTTACTGAAAGAGTTATGCCGAAAAGTGTCAAATGCTTCGTCCCTACTTTTTATAAAACCATATTCCCTCTAAATTTCTAAAATCAGATTTGTTTGGCTATATAATTGCCAAGCAAACTTTTTATGGTGCTACAGAGACCGGGTTTACCATTTTGATTACTTATTGTCTAATCTCTCCCTCGTAATCATTTTTCATTAATTCTACATGTCGGAAACGCTATTTTAAACATATTTCTTGCATGTGCACCCAGACAAATGTAAAATCAATTTTTCGTTTTTCCCTAATTTTTGCAACCTGTTGATATTGTATATAAAATATTTTTACACAAGATATTAGGATTACGTAATAACATTTTTTTTCGTTCAGTAAGATAATTTTATTAAAGGGTATGCGGGATTATGCGCAGAAGCATTGAACATGAAGGCTGGAGACACCTTACCTATGAAATAAGAGCTATCGTAGCGGTAGCAAACGAATTAAATAAATTGGGCGTCGATATTACCTGGGAAAACATCGGAGATCCTGTCCAAAAAGGAGAAAAAATTCCTCAATGGATAAAAGATATCGTTATCCAATTGGTTTCAGAAGACAAAACCTACGGGTACGTAGCGACACAGGGGGTACCCGAAACGAGAAAATTCCTTGCCGACCAGGTAAACAAACGCGGCGGATACCAAATTTCTCCGGACGATATTATCTTTTTCAACGGCTTAGGCGATGCTGTTTCTACCATATTCAGCCTTTTAAAGAGGGAAGCGCGGGTAATCGGCCCATCCCCGGCATATTCCACCCACTCTTCGGCGGAGGCTGCTCATTCCGGATATGATCATCTCACCTATGATCTTGACCCCGATAACAATTGGCTGCCTGATCTTAATGACATTGAAAATAAAATAAAGTACAACGATTCCATTGCCGGCATGCTTCTCATCAATCCCGACAATCCCACAGGAGCAGTATACCCGCGACCTTTTCTTGAAAAAATCGTTGATATTGCGAAGAGGTATGGGTTATTTCTTATCTGTGACGAAATATATGCCAATATCGTATATAATGGCGCAGAAACAGCAAATCTCAGCGAGATAATCGGAAATGTGCCCGGCATGGCAATGCGCGGCATTTCCAAAGAATTTCCATGGCCGGGATCCAGGTGCGGATGGATAGAGGTGTTCAATCAGGAGTTAAATCCTGAATTCAAAAACTATATCAAAAGTCTGATAAATGCAAAAATGCTTGAGGTGTGTTCCACCAGCCTCCCGCAATATGCTATTCCGCTGGTTATGGGAAATCCAAATTATCAGGCACATCTGGAAAAACGCAGAACGACGTATGAACACCGTGCATACGAAGCGTGTGAAATCTTTTCAAAGGCAGATGGCATACAAGTGGTAAAACCCCAGGGGGCATTCTATATGTCTATTGTATTTAAGGATACTGTTTTAAACGCACAACAAACCCTGCCGATCGAAAATAGTACCGTAAAAAAATATATCGAGGACAAGGTAAGCGGCGTGGAGGTAGACAAACGGTTTGTTTATTATCTTCTGGGGGCAACAGGGATATGCGTTGTACCCTTAACAGGCTTTTGTTGCACAAGAAAAGGGTTCCGAATTACTCTTCTGGAAACCGATGATGAAAAGCGAAAATGGACATGGAATACTATTACGGAGAATATTAAGAAATATTTAGCCTCTGCCTAACCCCCGTTTGCAATATATAAATGCAAAACAGGGGTAAGCCTTACAGACATACTTAAAATTGGGAGATTACAAAATGGATATATATGAATTTGCAATGCAGATGGAAAAAGACGGGGAAAAATATTATCGCGATTCAGCCCAAAAAGTTAACAACACAGGACTTAAGAACATACTGTGTATACTGGCAGATGCCGAAGCAAAGCATTACGATATTTTACAGAAAATGAAGCAAAATGAAACAATTCATCCGCCTGATACACAAATATTATCAAACGTAAAAAATATATTCATACAAATGAATGAAAACAAAGATACATTCGGTGTTAATATTTCACAAATAGATTTATATAAAAAGGCTCAGGATATTGAGAAAAAGAGCAAAGAATTTTATTTAGAAAAAGCTGAGGACGCAAAAGACCCATCTCAAAGAGAAATTTTTTTGAAGATTGCAGAGGAAGAAAAAAAACACTATTCTATACTGGAAAATATAATCAATTTCGTGTCACGGCCGCTGAATTGGCTTGAAAATGCAGAATGGTATCATTTAGAAGAATATTAAAGAAAACTACAACAGTAACCGTTTTCCGGCACGATACCAGCCTTCACTATGTTAGTACCCTTAATCTTCTTCCAAATTTCGTCAGCATCCTCTTTTACGCACCTATGTCTCTTAAATCTTTTAACACTTCTTTTGCGTGATCAGTAGGTTTTACCTTTTCATAAATTTTTGCAATATTTCCCTTCGGATCAACCAGAAAAGACATTCTAATGGTTCCCATATGCTCTTTCCCCATGAACTTTTTCATTCCCCATACATCATACTGTTCTACTACTTTTTTATCTTCATCCGCCAGCAAGGTGAAGGGTAATTGGTATTTTTTTGCAAATTTTTCATGGCCCTCTACGGAATCCGTACTTATTCCGATAACTTTTATCTTACTCTTTTCGTATTCTTTAAAACTATCCCGAAAGGCACATGCCTCTTTTGTGCACCCTGGGGTGTTATCTCTTGGATAAAAGTAAATCAACACCCATTGCCCTTTAAAATCCGATAATTTGTGCTTTTTACCATTTTGATCAGACAAAATAAATTCCGGCGCACGATCACCGTGTTTGAGTTTCATAGTTGCTCCTATAAAATATAAAGAATATTCACGAGGCTATTAAACAGACATGTTTTGCTATTTTTAGCATCCTTTCACCTTTTCACGAAAATCCTCACTTTACTCTCTGCTGACATTAACTTTTAGTTTCGCCCTCAATCCCTCAGCGGTAAACAGAATTTTTGCATTGCCTTTCTTATTCCCGGCAGTAACAGTAAACGCCGCTTCGCCGTTTTCATCCGTTTCCGCTGTTCCGGGTGATATTTCTATAATTTTTTTCCCTTTTTTAATTTTTGTATTCACCGTGACGCCTTCCGGGAAGCAGTCATTATCGCCTTGCACCGTTACCGTAACTTCTTCACTTTCTCCCGTTACGAGGTTTAACTTAGGAGATGAAACCTCTATCGATTCCGCATCACACTCATCCGGTGCAGGAGTAGTTGTTACCACCGGAGATGAGGTCGGCGTTGGAGTTGGAGTTACGTTTGCATTTATAAGTTCCTGTATGGCCGTATACGAAGGTTTTTCAATAAATGCCACCTCTCCGGTAGTTTGATCAGTTATTATCTGTGCAAGCAATCCTTCCGCAACATCTGCCGCCTCTAATCCATCATTATCCCTCAGGGTAACGAATACCTTATCAACACCATTATCCAAAATGGTATTAATAGAGGAAGCATAGTACTCCGCTTGCGATATAAATCCGTTATTATAATTTTCATCTGTTTGATAATTCGGATCAGAAGTATATCCATGTTCTGATACCCATATTGGCCCGCTAAAACCAATGGATGAAAACATATCTTCAAACTCTTCTACCATATCAGACAATTTATCAAGGTCATCCCGAACATGAACGTTGGCAATATCAAATTTCCCCGCGGCATTATCCTCCACTTCCTGCAGCCATTCGTACAAATCCTCATGGTTTTGCGGCATAAATACACCCGCAATCAATACGTATGCGGTGCTATCTACCGCCTTAATTGCATCATATGTTGCGGAAAGCAGCTTTGCATATTCAGAGGCGTCACCATAGAAAAATCCCTCACATTCCGTGCTCGTACACGTATATTCATTAGGTTCGTTCCAAACTTCCCAGTAATGGATATCATCTTTGTATCGTTCTGCAATAAGGGTGATCCACTCTTTCCATAGTTTATAATCTGCAGGCGGGCAGAAATTAGGATCATAGGTCACATCTCCCGATGGACAATTTCCGGCCCAGTCAGGCATAGAGGTGAGCGTCCCCAGAATCTGAACATTATATTTTCTCGACAATTCAACGACAATATCCATCGGACTCCAGTCTGGGTCAACGTTTTCCTCAACAAAAATAGAGGACAACTGTACATCAAGCCGTATATAATTTGCCCCTAATGCCGAAGCCTTTGAGAAAAGCTCTTCTATGTCAGCTTCCGGCATATCAGGATAAATCATGGAATGCGCACCATAATTTTCACTGCTATATGCGCAGCAATTATTCATAAAGGAGAAACTTAAAACTACAACCAAAAAAAACCCCGCGAGTGCATTCATCATCTGTATCCGGTATTTCTTCACTTTTTATTCTCCCTTTTTTTCAAAATATCAAAGTTGCCTGCAAAGGAACTACCTGCTCATATTTCACGCAAATAGTTAATTTGCGCGGATGTCAACACCCAATTCCAGTGGCTTTTCTTTTAAAATTTTCATTCTTCTGAAATAATCTTTCGTAAGAGATGCAACTACCGGAGAAAGCACTGCAAGCGCTATAAGATTCGGCGCTGCCATAAGACCGTTCATCGAATCGCAAAAATTGATGATAGGGCCTATTTTCATAGTGGCGCCAAGGATAATGAAACCAAGATAAATTATGCGATACGGATGAACCGCTTTCTTTCCAAAAAGGTAATCTGCCGCACGGTCACCATAATACGACCACGAAATAAGGGTAGAAAACGCAAAGAATATAATACTTGCCGCAACAAATTTAGCGCCTATATTGCTACCAATACCAATCGAAAATGCCTTGCCGGTTAATTCACCTTTCACATCACACACCTCATGGGCGCCGGTTACAATAATAACAAGCGCCGTCATAGAACAAATACAGATGGTATCAATAAACGGACCAAGCATAGCAACAAGTCCTTCCCGAATGGGTTCCTTTGTCCTTGCTGCACCATGTGCAATCGCAGCAGAACCAAGCCCCGCCTCGTTAGAAAAAAGCCCTCGTGCTACTCCGGAACGAATCACGCTTCCAAGGATCCCACCTGCTATTGACTCCGGGGCATGGAACGCATAATAAAATATCGTATAAAATCCGGAGGGAACCGCTGAATAATTGATAGTTAAAATAAAGACCCCACCGATAACATAAAAGGTACACATAAAGGGAACAATCTTTGAAGCCACACTCCCTATGCTTTTAACCCCCCCGATAATGACAAAACCAACCACTATCGCAATGACAACCCCAACGATAACATTAAACAAAAAACTTGGTTCACTGCTGCCGCGAATAAGTTCGTTCAGACTCACCACAACATTGTTAATCTGAAACATATTTCCACTGCCAAAACTTGCCATAATCGCAAAGAAGGCAAACAACACCGCAAGCCATTTGAATTTTGGCCCCATGCCGATTTCAATGAAATGCATAGGCCCCCCGTGCGCCTCCCCATTTTTATCAATGCGCCTGAAGTGTACGGCAAGCGAACATGAAGTAAATTTTGTAGCCATGCCGACAAGTGCGGTAATCCACATCCAGAATACAGCGCCAGGCCCGCCTGTCAATATTGCGGCAGCCACTCCGACGATGTTGCCGGTACCAATTGTTGCAGAAAGGGCTGTTGAAAGCGCCTGAAAGTGGGTAATCTCACCCGGGTCCCGCTCATCATCATAGTTGCCGCGAAGCACTTTTATTCCGTGCGCAAAACCCCTGAACTGAACAAACAACAACCGAAACGTTAAAAACAGGCCCACCCCCACGAGGAGCACCATAAGAGGCGCACCCCAAACATAACCGTTAAACGCTTCAATATATTTTTCAACCATTACTTTCCTCTGCACAAAATGAAATGTGTATCCAATAAACTAACAAAAACTGTAATACCTTTTACCAGATTTAACCCTGTGAATGCAATGATTCCTTTTCTTTATAAAGGGAAAAGTATCTCCTTTTTTTACAACTTCATGAAAAAATATCAGATGGCATCACAATCTTCATTCTTTGCTATTTGCAATCTTTTACTCAACAAATTTAGGAATAACCACCTATCAAACTATCACGAACAAACATACCCTCACAATAATACTTTCTTTTGAGCCTATTCTTTTAGGTACACCCATTTTAGGGCATTGAAAAGAAGAAGAACACCCGTACAATTATGTAATTATGGTACCAATATTAAATACAAGACGCTCTTTTACCAATTTTGTATTACGCGATTTTTTGAATAATCTGATGCTTAAAAACTCTATGTTAATTGATATTAAAGGCAAGCAATTTTTAACATTGCGGAAAATAATTTAAAAACAATGTTCGTCTAAAAAATACCATGCGACTAAGCGCGAACCATAGTTGTTGGAAATGGCACTCATTCATAAAACATATATTGATTACATATTTTATTGCCAGTTTTTTCGGTTTTTTAATATGCCCTATGGGTATCAGTATCTGTTTTCGCAATTACCGATCTTGGTTTTCGTTATCGAAAACTCAGTTGATGAAAAAAATTTTGACGCTGGCGAACCTTCAACTCTACGTGAAATTTCTTTTCAAAATGGTAGCTCAACAATTTACCATCCCACAAATTTTGCATATATTTATATTCGCTAGGGAACAAACGGAGACACCATGCGGTAATCCGTCGCTCTTCCTCGGAAAGTCGAGAACGCCTTCCGGAGCGGGCAGCATTGCGCAAGCCTTCAATTCCAGTATCATTAAAACGCTTCTTCCGATGTTGAACAGTTCGTACACCATCTCCAAAAAAGCGCAACAACCTCAGCGCATTTTTTCTATGGCAGATCAAAAAAAACAATGGAGGAAAATCATTAGAAAAAATGGCTTGGTGTGCGTGATAACTTTCGTTTTATTTCTCATGGTATCATGTGGTAATGAAAAATCAGAAAAAACAGAAACTGAAATAACTGCAAAAAATGTCCAACGTAAGACACAAGAAACCCTTGAAACAACGCAGGCTTACCTAAAACAGGGGCAGGAAAAATTTGCAATGGATATAGAATACAAACTGAATGCTATTGAAGAAAAAATAGAACAATTAGAAAAAAGGGCAGAAAATGCTACAGCAGAGACAAAAGATAAATATAATGAAATAGTTGAAGAGCTACATCAGAGACGTGATGTTGCGCGAGATAAATTAGATGAATTAAAGTCTGCTGGTATAGACGTCTGGGAAGATCTTAAATTCGGAATGAATGTTGCTTACACTGATTTAGAGAACTTTTTTAACAAAGCTGTATCTGAGTTCCAATAAAGAGGCAAAAAACGAAATACCCTTAATAGGGAAATCATGTCGGGTTTTTAATCATTATTTACAGGATTTGTTACCTTTTTCAATACAAGAATATCAAATTGAAAAAGCCTGGCATCGCTTTTCAATCGGTGTTTTCAAAAAACTAAAGTGTTACGATTCTTCATTATCGAACCTTAATTGTGAAAAACATGATTATTTTAGGTTTAAGTTGTATTTTTCAGCCTTTACTCCATGTTAAGAATTAAGCTATTTTTCTTTGCAGAAACTTTGTTCTTTTAATGAAAAACACTTAAAGTACTACTGAAATGTATATGCTGTAAATGATACAGTTTACTAAAATATTGTTCAAAATATTTTGTCATGTGACGAAGAATTCAAACTAAAATTAAATCAAAAAAATTAACAAGAGGGGTAAAAATGAAAAAATATTTATTATCATTATTAGTTGTGATTGCAATTGGTTTTTCCCCCATAATAGGATGTAAGAAGATAGGCAAGGGATATAAATCTGAAGAATCAACAGAAACGGCCAAAGAAAGAACAACTGAATCTGATACAGAAAAATCACTTTCCGTTTCTGAAGAAGAAAGAACTGAAATTACAGGAAAAGGAACATCTTTAGAGCCGGAGAAAGGATTGTCTGAAACAGAAAAAACAGAAATCATGATAACAGATGTTGAGAGGATAGCGAAGGAACTTTGGGATACGATACACAAAGAGAATTACAAACTTAATTGGAAGTTATGGCCAGATACGGAAGACTTTCATAAAGGAAGGAAACCACATGGGGAATTGCTAACTACCTATGTTAATGATATTGCTTATGATGCAATTAAAAATAAGAAAGGAAAGCTGGATGCTGGATCGATAATTATTACTGAGAATTATACATCAGATAGAAACATTATTTTTGTAACAGTAATGCAGAAAATAAATGGTTTCAATCCACTTGCAAATGATTGGTTTTGGGTAAAATATGAAACTAACGGTGAAATTACTGCTGTTATAAAGGACAATAAGACATTGAAATTGGCTGGAAATGTTGCTGATTGTATTGAATGCCACATCTTGCAGACCGATAACGATTATCTTTACACGAGCCCCATTATTGATATAGAAAAAGTAATTCTCGATACAAAAAAGAAAGAAGAAGAAATTGCGAATGTGGAAAGGCTGGCTGCTGAAATCTGGAATAAAATAAAGAGTGACAATTACCCGGAAACTTGGAAAATGTGGCCAGGTAAAGAGGCTTTTTATAATGGAATCGATCCGCATGGAACATTATTGAACACATATGTAAATGAAGTAGCTTATGAATCAATTATACAGGAGAAAGAGTCCATACCTTACGATGCTGTCATCGTTACAGAAAACTATATGTTTGATAAAAATCTGGAATTCATTACCGTGATGAAGAAGATAAAGGGTTTTGACCCAGAAAACAATGATTGGTTTTGGATCAAGTTTAAACCAAATGGTGCGATAATAACCGAAGAAAAGTACGGAGAAACTATTCCTTTGGCAGGTAAAGTCGATACCTGCATAACTTGTCACAAAAACCAGTCTCTTAATGATTATATTTATACAAGTTTTACAAAGGGTATTACAAAAAAAGAAATAACCGAAGAAAAACCAGAAGGTACAGAGCGTGTTTATGAATTAATGGCGAAAGAACTATGGGAAATCATGCAAAATGAGAAGTATCGTGAAAACTGGAAAATGTGGCCAGGGAAAACCGCTTTTTATGAAGGGACAGAACCACATGGGTTTTGGCTTACCACATATGTAAACGATCTCGCCCATGAGGCAATTAAACATAAGAAAGGTGAATTACAACCAGGCGCAATAATAATTAAAGAGAATTACAGAAAGGATAAAAACATTGATTCTATAACGGTAATGCAGAAAATAAAAGGTTTTGATCCTGATGCAAAGGATTGGTTCTGGGTTAAATATGAACCGAATGGTGACGTTATGGTCATAGAGAAAGAAGAAGATGGGAAAACGAAGACCATCAAGCTTGCCGGCAAGCTGTCACCATGTATTAAATGCCACGGAACTCAGACCAGCAATGATTATATTATGACAACTCCTTTAAAATTATTGCATACTTACTGATCGGTTAAGCCTCCGGAGGCATTAAAGGAATCAGGAATGAAAAATAATTTAATAGTTATACTGTTTCTGTTGCTTAATCCCACTATTGCTTTTTCAGGAGAAATTTACGGAACGATAAAAAAAGATGGAAGGCCGATACCGGAAGGGTCAGAGATAAAAGTCGAAATGTTGACATCCGGAAAGACGTACTCTTCAAAATGTGCACAATATGGGTCATATTCATTGTATGTACCGGGGAAAGGACGTGGTCTTCTTATTATACAAAATGATGAATTAATATCAGAACCGATATTAATATATATCTATGAGAATGCTATCCAGTATGATTTCGTTTTAGAAGAAAAAAACGGTTCTTTCCCCGTAAGGAGAAAATAAGCATGGGTGAGGAAGAAAAGGGGAAAGCAGAAAAAAATTTAGGTGCTAAATTTGAAAAATTTACTACCCATTATCTCGGACCATGTGGAAGCCTGATTATTGCAACTGCAATACTTATTTCAGGTTATTTAGGCTCCAATTATTTAAAGGAACGGGCGGCAGCTAAAGCACGTACAGACAAAGGAGTGCTCACCATGGAGGCAATACAAATTTACTCCGATATGATGAGAGAACAAGAAGAGGCGGAAAATAATTTACGCAAAGATATGTTTAATTCAAGTATGAAAGTGTTTTCTCTGCCGGACGCCTACGATCTTGAAGAGCAATTATTAAATCTGGAGCTTCTTGCTTTAAACTTTCATGAAACTTTTAATTTGAAACCCTTTTTTCGTTTTATAAGAGAACAAATACCGGTTTCTTCAGTCTATGATCCAAAAGAGATGTATTTAACTCGTTTATATACCACAGCAAAATCGATAATGAAAAAACAAATGATGATTGTGGAAGGAGAGGGTGAAAAATTCTCCCAAACGATAGATTTGGAACGGCTGGGACAAATTCAGGGAAGTCTTCAACTGGACGAAGAAAGTCTTGTTGTACAAGGGGTAAAGAGAAACTATAAAATTTATGTACAAAAAGCGAACTACGAATTAAAAGAAATATTGGTCAGGTTAGAAATAAGAACACAAAAAGAATCTTCAGAAGACATTGATACAAAAATTTCGGAGTGCCGGTTAGACTATTTTAATTTTCCTATGATTCATAATGTTGTCCTGTCACACGATCAACGGTGTGCAGTCGTATTGAATGAATTTACAGAATCATGCGCCGATATTACACTAATAGCATTCCCAGGCTCTTTGGCCGTAAGGGGAAAACCGTATTATCAGGATGTGATTCAAAATCTCCTCGTAACGGGAAAATTATTTGATGAAAATATCAACAAAGAATTGTGGTAGCCTTATAATGTAAGATAAAATATTTTGTTAGAAGAGTGTGCAAAAAACCGTAAACGTTTTTAAGTATGATGACTCCGTTTTACAGAAAAGATAGTCATGGAAGATAAGAATGAAGAAGAGAAGAATATTCAATATTGCAGCAGGAGAGAAAGACTTATCAATTGTTACATCGGGCCTTGTGGAAGCCTTTTTGTTGCAACGGCTATCCTTGTTTCCGGATATTTAGGCTCCAATTATCTAAAGGAGCGGACGGCAGCAAAAGCTCGTATAGAAAGAGGAGTACTCACCATGGAGGCAATTCAAGTTTATTCCGGTATTATGAGAAAACAGGAAGAAGCAGAAAATAAATTGCGTGAAGACCTGTTTAATACAAATATAAAAATATTTTCCAAAACAGATACATTTAAACTGAATGAACAAATGTTAAATTTAGATATTATTGCAACTAATTTTCATGAAAGTTTTAATCTAAAACCATTTTTTGAATATATGAAAGAAAAAATATCTGCTTCTTCTCTATCCGATAGTATATATGGAGCGTATTTAGCGCGATTGTATCAAACCGCACAAACAATAATTCATAAACAGATGCTGATTCTGGAAGGAGCCGGAGATAAATTTTCACGAATGGTTGATATTGAACGGCTTAAACAAAGCCATGGGTCCCTTCAATTAGAAGAAGAGAACCTTATGGTAGAAGGTGTCGAGAGGAACTATAAAACGAGTGTAATAAAAGTCAACATCGAATCAAAAGAGATATTAGTCCGGCTGGAAGTCAGGACGATAAAGATGAATACTGCGGAAGTCATTAAAAAAACTACCGAGTTTTGGGTAAGCTTTTTTGATTTTCCTATGATTCATTATGTTACCCTGTCATATGATCAACGGTGTGCAATTGTGCTGAATGAATTTACTGAAACATGTGCTGATATAACGCTTGTTACGTTTCCAGGCTCCCTTGCAATCAGGGGAAAGCCATATTATCAGGATACAATTCAAAACCTTCTTGTGACGGGCAAGTTATTTAATGAAACTAACAACAAAAAACAATGGTAGCTTGCGTCAGTCTGTCTTCTTGTCAGGCATTTTTACTGTAAAACAAAATTGAAAAAAAGAAGAGATGATCATGAAAGAAAATAATTGTATAAGTGGATGGTTTGTATACCGGAAAAATTATTTATTCACCCGTGTTAAAGAAGGTACTTCTAAGCACCTGTATCTTAAATACAAAAATTATTAAAATGATAAAAATATTTCGATAAAGGCATACCTTGAGGAATCAGGGGACGCAAAGAAAAGGGTCTTTTAAAGTTTATAGAAAAAAGAGGGAAAAGACAGCCTTACTGCCGAAGATATTTTTAAATATCGCGGCAGTAAGGCTGTCTTTTTCTGGACGTTTTTTGAGTAAGAAATTATGCAGTTCATGAAGAGCATGTAATAATCGTATTTTTTTGATTTGATGTTAAGGATATTTTACCCATCGTCTGTAGAAATCATTATTTTAAACCTTTAATGAAAATGAAGGAGGCAATAGTATGCTTTACTGGGCGTTGGTTTTTTTTATCATTTCAATTGTTGCTGCAGTATTGGGGTTCACCGGGATTGCTGCTGCAGCAGCAGGGATAGCGAGAATACTGTTCTTTCTTTTTATCGTCGTCTTTATCTTCTTTTTGATAGCCGGGTTATTCGGGAGGAGAAGACCGCCGATATGAAATATTTTTCAAACTCTTAAGGCGTGAAATCACCGAACACATTTCATCTTATACCATTTTAAAAGGAGAAATACGTTGTTAAGAACAATACTAATCATACTGCTTATTCTGGCTCTTCTTGGGGCATTACCAACGTGGCCCTATAGTATTGGGTGGGGATATTATCCGAGCGGTTCTCTGGGGTTTATCCTGATAATTTTACTCATTTTACTTTTAATCGGGCGTATTTAGAAAGAGGAGATTTCTTATGAATAAGAGAAAGGCATATGAAGAAAAGTTAGATGCACAACTAAGGGAATGGAGATCAAAGATTGAGAATTTAAAGGCCAAAGCGGACAAGGCAGATGCAGAAGCAAAGATAGAATACTATCGGAACATCGATTCATTGAAAAATGACTATAACGCATTACAAGCTAAGCTCCTGCAGCTTAAGTCCGCAGCAGATGAATCATGGGAGGATATCAAAGCAGGATCAGAAACCGCATGGGAAGAACTTAAGACCGCTTTCAGCAATGCAATGGCAAAATTCAAGGATTAATCATGCATTTTCCCCTTTTCAGATTAAACAGAGTTCTATCGTTAATCGCGTTGCAGGGGATTCAAATACTAAAATTTTTCAGGTCGGTAAAATATTGGTTGAGTAACAATATTGTTCGTTGTTATTACCAATATTTACTCCTTGTTTGGATTACAAAAATTTTTTATTTAAAGGCTTGCAACGATTCTTAAGACACGAAGACAAGAAGATGGGTGAAAACAACATATCAGATGGAAGAAATGTCCAAAGAGGAAGCTGCACTAATGAAGGCGCTAAAAATTGAGGACATTCACAATTCACGACTTAAATTCCCGGATGCAGGATGTTGGTATATACAATTAATTGCATATTTAACTCTAACTTAATTAAATACTTAGATAATTTTGCCCCTCTTTCATAATAAACTCACGCGAGAAGACTCTTCATTTTTATATCGCTTTTCCATTATAAGCTTCCTCCTATATATGCTATTAATTTGTTTATCCTATATACCGTTTATGAGCTCTGCTGAGTTAACTCAATAACCAGTTAATAATTATGATTACATGTTTTAATTGTTTTTCCCTTAAAAATATGGTAAAAACCTCACATTATTTTATTCTAATTTACAAAAATTAACGAATACATTTTTGCATGTGCACTGGAATCAGAACAATGATTTGCTCTTGAATTCGCTTAGATTACAAATAATTTCTGTTTGCTCGTTTGTTTTTTCGTATAGTAAGTTATGTAAACACATCAACCTTTTCTCTACAAGATAAACCATGAATTTAAAATTAATCAAACGTATAACTACCTTCCTGTCAATACTTTTTATTTTTGGCTGCAGTGCCACACAAAAGCAAGCCATTCACGATAAAGCACTGCTCCAAACGCTGGAAAAAAGAATTGATGATTTATCCAAATCTCTCATCCTTATCATTAAAGATACAAATGTCATGCATAATGAAATAGAAATGCTCGCAGAAAGCCATGATTCTCTCGCGCGAAAAACCGGCAAGCTGGAAGAGGGAGTCACTTACCTCAGTAAAAAACTCTTTGATTCCTCAGCCACAAACAGCAGCAGTTCTGAACGCAATCATACTCCAGAAACACTGCCGGGAGCAGGCAGCGCTTGCAGCAGCCATGCGGGACATGCGCATACATTTACCCCAGACACACATATACATGACGATACCATTCATGCCGTTATCAGAAATATTGCCGCGGGATTCTGGGATGCATTACTGGAACACGACCTTGACGCTGCAAAAACTTTTGCAACCAGGGCAAGCAGCGCCAATCTGAAACTCAACGACAGCATTGATGACAGCAATAATCAGGCGACTTTTGGCGATATTATTATCAATGAGGATAAAGCAATAACAGAAACCATACTGAATACACGGAAGGATGGATCCCAGATAAGCATTCCATTACAAACAATCCTTATAACAGAAGATAATCAATGGAAAGTGGATGCAGACCAGACTATGATGTCTGTTTTTGGCGGCGCCATGGGAGAACTTATGAAGGACGTCGGTGAAGCAATGAAAAACGGCATGGGGGATATGGGCAAAGCGCTCACAGAAGGGATGCCAACCAGTATGGAAGGCATACCAAATCCCCCTGAAAATACAGCCCATGATACCACGTCCGATTAGGATACTTTGCGTCCTCTACTCACTGACAATTTTTTCGAAATCAACATCTCCCCTGTATTTTCTGAAATCGGGGCTACTACGAGCTACCTCTTTATATCGGTAATTTAACCGTACCACTTTTTCCAATAAACTGAGGGCATCTTCTTTTTTCGAAAGCAAAGAAAGCGCACAGGCTTTATTAAATAATACCGCTTCAAAATCCGGTTTTATACGTAATGCGCTGTCATATATTCTTATTGCCTCCTCATGATTACCCATACTATCAAGCAAAAGCCCCTTATTGTTGATTGCTTCAAGAAAGTCAGGTTTTATCTGGAGCGCTTTGTTATAAGCATCAAGGGCTTCCCGGTGTTTCCCCGTTTCTTCCAGGACATAACCTTTGTAATTAAATGCCTCATATGCATTGTTTCCTAATGATGCCGCTTTATCAAAGGCATTTAACGCTTCATTATAATCCTTCAAAAATGACAGGGAAATCCCTTTGTTCATCCATATACCAAAATCATCATTTTTAATTCTTAGTGCATTATTGTATACATTAACAGCATCAGCATACTTTTGGAGCTGGAGAAGCGCAATGCCCATATTTTGTAACGCTTCCAATTTGATTTTTGCCATGCGGGGGACATTCACCGCTTCTTCATCAGTAATAATTTGCCCTACCTTTTCAAACGACTTTATTGCCTCTTCAAGGCGCCCCATCCTGACCAGGGCATTCCCTTTGTTTTTCCATACCTGCGGATAATCCGGGCGCAATTCTATCGCCTTGTCGAATACCTTAATTGATTCGGCATAGCTTCCAAGATGAAACAATTCACAGCCTTTATTCGTTATAGTCTCATATGAATCAGGCTGGATTTCCAATGCCTTTTCATATGCGGCAACAGCCTCTCTATGCTTTCTTAACCGTGAAAAGGCCAGTCCCATATTTGTCCATGCCCCGTAAGAATCCGGCTGTATCTCAATTGTCTTTTCATATGCTTCCAGTGCTTCCTCATACCTTCCTAAGGCGTCTAATGCGAGCCCTTTTCCATTCCACGCCGCATACGAACCTGGTTTTAACTCAATCGCTTTATTAAAGGCGTCCACGGCTTCTTCATGTTTCCCCAAATCAGCAAGAGTAAAGCCCTTATCCGCCCATGCCGCATGTTCTTTCGGCCTTATTTCTATTGCAGTATCATATGCGCTGATCGCTTCCTCATACCTGCGTAACCGGACAAAACAATTTCCCTTGTTAATCCATGCCTCATAGTATACCGGATTTATTTCTATTGCCTTATCGTATGCCTCCAGCGCCTTTTCCCTATTTTCCGGAATTCTTGCCAAAGTCAAGCCTTTATTATTCCATGCTTCATATTCACCAGGTTTTAATTTCAGGATATAATCATACGTCTTAATTGCAGCTTCGATATCACCTATATGATCCTGCACATTTCCCTTATTATACAAAAACATTAAAGTATCTGGTTTTATTTCTAACGCTTTATCAAACGCCTTTATTGCCTCATAATACTTTCCCGCATGATCCGAAGCCCTTCCTTTCATATACCACGCTTCACAGTAATCCGGTTTATGCTTAATCGCCATATCAGAAGCTTCAATGGCTTCTTCATAATTTCCCAGATAATCGAGTACAACGGCTTTATTATACCACGCCTCCGGCGCATCTGGTTTAATGGATATAGCACGTTCATACTCATTAAGCGCATCCTGATAATTCTGTTTGCGTACAAGGATATTTCCCTTATTAATAAACTCCTCAAAATTTTCCAGAGCAAACACACCCCCGCCATGTACAGTACACATGAAAAAAATGAAACTATTTACTATCAATACCTTTACTTTTTTTATCATGGTTACCTCCTCCAACTTGAAAAAACATAAAGCAACCAAATTATTGATTTCTGCCAAACAAGGTCAATATATCACCATCTTCTATAATATAAGGGATATCCAATCCCCATCTTTTGGTTAATTTCCCTTGATAGATTACCATATCACCCTCATTAAACCTCGATAGCTCATCTATTCTCGCTTTTTTAATCCTGAGCTCTAATTTACATTGCCCATCTTCCCCTTGTTCAAATCCAAACCGTAGACCATCGTTTGCATCCAAACGTTTGTATATGATTTTCCCCATCCAACTCAGGTATTTACCTTCAAATTTTTCCCACTTTTCTTTTTTTTGTTCTTCAGAAAATCTGCTCTCCTTGCAAAATATACCCTCCATATCCGTAAGCGTTTCTATGATATATTGTTTCCCGGGCCCCTGGCATAAGGTTGTCGTATAAGGGTCTGCGGTCAGTTCTTCATATGTTAGCGGTTCAGGCGCATCATCCTCAGTCCGAATTACATTACCGTCTGTGAGTTTATAGGGATACACTTTTGTTACCCGCGAACCAAGACATCCTGTGTATGTTGCAATATCACCATATTTAACATCTGCAAAGTTTTCCTTATGTTCCGGGTTCAGACTTACTTCCACGCTCGTATCACCATGGGTAATAGTCATTATCCATCCATAAACGATTGTCCATCCAATATACTTGACCTTCCCACGCCACCTGACCCTCTTGCCCTCACACTTTTTCCATAAATTTTCCTTTTGCGTATCCGATAAATCACTTATCATTCCAAATATTTTATCAAACTCCTCAAAATTCATGTCAATACAACCTTCGGCATTTTCAATAATCTTTATACCGTATTCCGACGCAATCACTTTTCCTTCAGCGGATTCCTTCTCCGCAACTTCGGCTTCCGCTTCATCCTTTTTCCCCGATTCCTCCGTTAAATACCCCTGTTCTTTAAGAGACGGAACAATACCCTTGTGAAATAACCTGTCAAATTCCTTTTGATATTTCATCAACACCGGCATTTCATTTATAAAAATGCCATTTTCGCAATTAAATCTGCTTGTTTTTTCATACCATAGATAAGAACCGGTTACCAGCAATTGAGAATCAAAGATTGCATAATTGTTGCGCATAACACCCTTCTGAATCAATATCCTCACTGTAAACCCGTTTTCCTTGCAATGTTTTGACAATATCCCTTTCGAAAAAAAACGTTTTCTGTCGATAACAATCCTTATCTTAACCCCTCTTTCCTTTGCCCTGACAAGTGCATTTACAATATCAACCGAGGTAATGTTTATCGCTGCAATATCAATAGATTCACTGCATGTGTTTATTTCGCCAAGGATTTTCTCTTTGATTTCATCCGGTGTAAAATATACTTCTGATGAAAATGCCTTCTCTTGCATACATATAAGGCTTATAATCCCAGCAATAACAATTGCGTGAATCTTCTTCATATTCATGCACTTACCCCTTCTTGAATTTTTATATGGAACAAATATCCATAATTCATTGTTAAATTTCGCATATCACGTAGTTTGAAAATGAAACACCTAAAATAATATCAACGATAATAAAATAATGCAAGTAATATAGAAATGTGTTCCGTTTCTTTTCGCATGGTAACACATTCAAATTGTATTGACAAAAAATCCCATCTAAAATAGAATTTAAAATCGAAACTTTATACGTTAGGACATTTACAAAAAGGGAGTATCGCCATGCTGAACAAAGCACGAAGTAACTGTTTACGCATACTATGCATTCTCGGCTTATTTGCTTCAATAGATTTATGTTTGCCCAAAAAATCAATAGTATTCGCTTCAAATAAAATAAACACCAACGATACGGGAATTGAAACCGCACGTAGTTTTGAAAAAATTTTTGCACATGTTGTGGAACAGGTAAAACCTGCCGTTGTTTCCATAACCTCTGTAAAAGTATTCAAGCACCAAAGAGGCCGGCAGCGTGAAATGCCAAACGACCGTTTCCATTCCCGCCCAAGCCCAAGACAAGAGCAGGATCAATTTCGGGATTTTTGGGATTTCTTTGGAGACGATTTCCTTGACAGGTTTTTCAGCCCCCGATATCCAGAAGAAGATTTCAAGGTGCAAGGCCTTGGGTCCGGTGTAATCATTGACAGCGAGAATGGATATATTGTCACCAATAACCATGTCGTTGAAAATGCCGATGAGCTTACCGTTGCGCTTGAAGACAAACGTGAATTTAAAGGAACGATCGTTGGCACTGATCCTCAAACAGATTTAGCAATCATAAAGATCGAAGGGAAAGATTTACCTTCCGCAAAATTGGGAGATTCTGAATCCCTCAAGGTAGGACAGTGGGCAATTGCAATCGGGAACCCATTCGGTTTGACACAAACCGTTTCAGTGGGTGTTATTAGTGCTATTGGACGGGCCAATGTCGGCGTTGCACAATATGAAGATATGATTCAAACAGACGCTGCCATAAATCCGGGGAACAGCGGCGGGCCGCTGGTCGATTTAAACGGGGAAGTAATCGGCATAAACACCGCAATTTTCACCAGAAGCGGTGGTTATCAGGGTATCGGATTTGCCATACCCGTCAATATGGTAAAAGCTATTATGAAAGACCTTATAGAGAAAGGCAAGGTCACGAGGGGCTGGCTCGGTGTCGCAATACAGGACATCAGTCCCGATCTGGCAGAATCATTTGATGTAGCCATCACTGAAGGAGTTATTATCAGCGACGTGCAGGATAATTCTCCGGCAAAAGAGGCTGGTTTCGAGCGTGGTGATATTGTAATCAATTATAATGGCAAGCCAATACGGGACGTCAACCACCTTCGCAATACCGTAGCACAAACGGAAGTAGGCAAAAAAGTAAAGGTTACCGTGCTGAGAAGCGGAGAAGAAAAAATACTAACGGTAAAAATCGGTGAACAACCAGTAGAAATGTTTGCGGCAGCTCCAGGAGGACCAATACCGGAAAAAGAACTTGGTATAACGGTGCAAACCCTTACAAAAGAAATCGCAAAAAATCTCGGCCTGGAAGATGAAACAGGCGTTATCGTAACAGAAGTACATCCGGAAGGCCCTGCAGCAATGACAGGTATGAGAGAGGGAGACATCATCAAGGAAGTTAACCGTCAAAAAATAACCAATGTGGAAGAGTTTAACAGCGCCGTGAAGAAAGGTGATAAGAGGAAAGGAATACTGCTGTTAATAAAACGGGGGGAATACGCTCAGTATCTTATTGTGAAATCAGATAAAGAGTGATAAAAATTCTCTTTTGTAAAAACTTTTTACATAAAAAAGGGCAATCAAAAAGATTGCCCTTTTTTTATTGCCTACAAGATTTTATAATAATTTGTTAAATCCGGAATGGGCAAAGAGAAAATGTAACAGGGCTATTAATTATACGAGAGGAATAGTCATCCCGGAGTTTTGGGAACGAGTCATGCTTTACACCCCCAGTAGTTCGGTAAATTACGCTGAATAGATACAAAAAACAGCAACATCACCAAATCACATAATGGTCTTAGCAGTGACCTGCCGCAGCAGAAATTTGCCCCTGAAATTTCGAATCACGGTTATAGGGTGATATCTCCCTGAGCCTCCTTACTATCGGCGGAAGGTGTTCCACAATATAATCCACATCGTCTGAAGTGTTGTACCTGCTTAAGCTTAACCGAACAGAACCATGCACCGCCGTAAAGGGAATACCCATTGCTCTTAATACATGAGAAGGTTCCAAAGAACCCGAAGTGCAGGCGGAACCGGAAGAAGCACAAATCCCCTTTTCATTAAGTAATAACAAAATAGCTTCTCCCTCCACATACTCAAAACTTATATTTGTCGTATTGGGCAACCGTGGAGATTTATATCCGTTTATTATTGCATCAGGCGCTTTCTCCACAATTTTACGTTCTAATCTGTCGCGTAATTGCTTTACCCTCGTTTGCTCCTCTCCCATAAATCTTTTTGCCAACTCACACGCCGTGCCAAGACCAATAATAGAAGGCACATTTTCCGTACCGCCCCTGCGATTTTTCTCCTGATGCCCTCCAATAATAAAAGGGGCTATCGATGTGCCTTTTCTTATGTACAATGCCCCGACTCCTTTTGGCGCGTGTAATTTATGCCCTGAAATCGTTAATAAATCTATTGAACTCTCAGAAAGATTCAACGGTATCTTACCTACTGCTTGTACCGCATCGGTATGAAAAACAGATCCCTTTTGCTTTACAATACCGGCAATTTCCTTAATCGGGAAAATGACACCCGTTTCATTGTTTGCATACATAATTGACACAATTGCCGTATCTTCCCTCACGGCATTGGACAACTCATCCACATTGATCATCCCATCTCTATCCACTCCCAGTTCCGTAACATGATACCCATTTTGCGCAAGATACGTACACAAATTGTACACTGCTGGATGTTCAACCCGTGACGTCACAATATGTTTTTTCCCTGGATTTGCCCGAAGAACTCCCATTATTGCGGTATTATCGCTCTCAGTACCGCAGCTGGTAAATACAATCTCTTCAGGCTCGGCGCCAATGATATCCGCAACTTGCTGTCTTGCGTTGTCTATCTTTTTTGCAACCTGGCCGCCAAAGACATGCATGCTGGAAGGATTACCGTAATACTCAGAAAAGAAAGGCAGCATTTCTTCCAGAACTTCAGGGGCAACCCTTGTTGTTGCATTGTTATCCGCATAAATAACCTTCATGATGTTACCTCCTCTACGATGAGTGTATCGGTGACAAATTCTCTCAATTTAGCCTCTACGGTCGATTTTAACGTTACCCCTGAACTCGGGCATGCGGAACAGCTTCCACGGAAAGACACCATTACCCTGTCGCCATCGATATCAATCAGTTCAATATCTCCGCCATCTGCTAACAGGGCAGGACGAATATCCCTTTCTATTGTCTCCTGCACAAGTTTCATTTTTTGAATATTCGTCAGTTTTTTGGCGGGTTTCCTCGCTTTTTCAATAAGCGATTTCTCTTTCTCTTTATGCCATACTTCATCTATAATTGCCTGAATCTGCGGGTGACACGACTGACAACCCCCACCCGCCTTACAATAGTTCGTAACCTGCTCAATGGTAGTAAGCTTGTGTTCCCTTACCTCATGTGCAATCTTATTATCAGTTACTCCAAAACATTTACAGACAATTGTTCCTTCATCAACAGGTTTTTCCAGCTTTATTCCCCGATAATTCGCAATAGCAGCTTCCAGAGCCTCACGCCCCATGACAGAACAATGCATTTTTTGTTCCGGCAAACCATCAAGGTACTCCGCAATATCATTATCGGTAATCTTTTCTGCATCCTCTATTGTTTTTCCTTTTACCATCTCCGTCAGAGCACTCGCCGATGCAATAGCACTTCCGCAACCGAAGGTCTTAAATTTTACATCTGATATAACACCCGCTCCATCTATTTTCAGCATCAATTTCAGAGCGTCGCCGCAGGCTAAACTGCCTACTTCCCCCACTGCATCCGGATTTTCAATGTCACCAACATTCCTCGGATTCAAAAAATGGTCTTTTACCTTTTCAGAATAATCCCACACATCTTATTCCTTTCTTTATAATTAATGAGAAACAGGAAAAAGCAGAGACAGGTTTAAAACCTGTCTCTTCATGTTTTAAATATATTCTTTTCTCTTTGTAATGTCAAGCATTGCCTGATGTTACAAACCCAATGACAGGGTCACGTCAAATTCTTATTTAACCAATTACAATATAAAAAATTATGGCGAATCGTAAAAACGGCTTGTTTTTGATAATACCAAAACACTCCGGAATAACTTTGACATAATCCTGAACCAATGATAATTCATTTGACACCTGAGAGGAGTTAATGCTAGATTTATAGTTTTATTTTATACGATATGACACATTACAATAAACCACAAATACGTTGCCTTAATTTATGCCTTTCGCCAACCTATAATTGCATATTTTCACGATATGGGTCCACCCCCTTCGCCCCCGCCAGCGGGGGATAGTTGTTGTCCCCTCAATGAGGAGGATTAAGGGGGAGGAGAAAAGGTTAAAAGTCTTAAACATAAAATTAGGCCTTTCGGCAACTTTTTGGGACACAACATTTCAACGTAGGGGGCTGAAGATTTTCAGCCCTTACAAAGATTGAAATTTTCGCAATAATTCACCGCATAGCCGCAGAGAGTAGTGGCAAGGCGCGCTTTTGCCGCTAAAATTTTTCCTCTGCGTCCTTTGTGTCTTTGCGGTGATCTGAACTGTTACAATTTTTCATACGTTTTTTGTGCTGTCAGGAGTTTCCTCCTGACAGCAATCCAACCGCTTTTAAAGAAAGGTATTTTTTTATGAATATCAATGCGAAAACAGGTATTGCCGCGAACGAAACCGCGGAAATGTTAGTTTTTTACCTCTACGAAGAGAGCAAGAAGATAAACGAAACTCTGGAACCGTTTGATACTTCATTTAACCATATCATCTCCGAATTATTAAAAAATAAAGAATTTGTCGCAAAACTTAACAATACTTACACCTTGCCTACCTATGGCAAATTTCCCTCTCAGCGTATTATGCTTGTTGGTTTAGGAAAAAAAGAAGAGGTAACCATTGACAAAATCAGACAAGCGGCAGCTACTTCTGTAAAAACAGCACGGGATATGGGTATCAAAAAAGTAACAAGTGTAATGGATTCAATTGAAATCCCCTCACAAAAATCATTTGAATGGTATCAGGGTTTTATAGAAGGCGCCGTATTGGGTCTATATCAGTTTAAAAAATACAAAGAAACAAAACCGGATGAAGAAAAAGAGATGAAAACACTTACCCTCCTCCTTTCAGACAAAAAAGTCCTGTCTTTCGTAAAAGAAGCCATAAAAAGAGGGCAAGTTATTGCAAATGCAGTTTCATTTGCCAGGGATTTGGTGAATACTCCATCGCAAGACAAGACTCCCACCATCTTATCAAATATTGCAAAAAATTTAGCAAATGAACCTGGCATCGATTGCAAAATATTATCAATGCCAGACCTTAAAAAACTCAACATGGGAGGTATATTAGGAGTTGCTCAAGGCAGTACGCAACCCCCCAAATTTATCATACTGGAATACAATCCTCGAAGCAAAAACCAGGACACCATTGTAATTGTTGGGAAGGGAATCACTTTTGATTCCGGAGGAATTTGCCTGAAACCACCAAAAAACATGGACCAGATGAAAAGCGATATGTCGGGCGGAGCAACCGTACTGGGTATTTTTAGCGCACTTGCCAGGCTTAAGATCCCGCAACATGTTGTAGGGCTTGTTCCCTGCACGGAAAACATGCCCAGCGGGTCTGCAATAAAACCGGGAGATATTGTTAAATTCCATTCCGGGAAAACCGCAGAAGTGGCAAATACCGACGCTGAGGGACGTTTAATTCTGGCCGATGCCCTCTCTTACGCTGAAAAATTTCATCCTGATGCCGTAGTAGATTTCGCAACACTTACCGGAGCATGCATCGTCGCCTTGGGCAACATCGCAACTGGTATGATGGGAAATAACGAAGAACTAATAAATAGAATAAAAACTGCGGGAGAAAAATCCTGGGAACGGGTATGGGAACTTCCTCTATGGGAAGAATACCAGGAATTGATTAAAAGCGATATAGCAGATATTAAAAATACCGGAGGCGCCGGAGCAGGCACGATAACCGCCGCCTGCTTTCTCAGCAAATTTACGGAAAAATATCCCTGGGTGCACCTTGATATCGCGGGAACCTCCTGGTCGGAAAAAAACAGCGCGTACATACAAAAAGGTGCCACTGGAGTCGGCGTTATGCTGATGCTGGAGTTATTAAAGAATTGGAAAACATTTCCAAAAAAACATTCATGAGTTTGCGACTCACAAAAGGGGACGAAAATCAATAATTATTACAATAATTCATGTTGTACTACGTAGGGGCTGAAAACCTTCAGCCCCTACACGACAATAATCTATTTTCGAAAGGAATATGACTATAGAACAAAACAACAATTCCCTTATCATCCGGGGAGCAAGGGAACATAATCTGAAAGGAATAAGCGTTGACATACCCCGGGACCAAATTACCGTTATTACCGGCATAAGCGGCTCAGGAAAATCATCCCTCGCCTTTGATACGATTTACGCAGAAGGGCAACGGCGCTATATCGAGAGCCTTTCCTCGTATGCCCGCCAATTTCTTGATCAGATTCAAAAACCAGACGTCGAACTTATTGAAGGCTTACCGCCAACTATTGCCATTGAACAGCGTACCTGCCCCTCAAGCCCGCGCTCAACCGTGGCAACTATTACGGAAATCTACGATTATCTGCGCCTTCTCTACGCAAAAATAGGCACACCCTATTGCTTTCTCTGCAACTGCATCATCTCACGCCAGAATATTGATCAAATAATACAAAAAATCATGGAAATTCCTGCACAATCCAGGATTATGCTTCTGGCACCGCTCGTCAGAGGTAAAAAGGGAGAGCATCGGGAAATATTTCAATTACTTTTACAAAAAGGGTTTGTACGCGCACGGGTTGATGATTCTATCATTGATCTTAACACCATCCCGAAATTAGCACGGTATAAAACCCATGATATATATGCTATCGTGGACAAACTCATTATAAAAGACGGTATCCTGCCGCGGCTTCACAATTCCATTGAAACGTGTCTCACTCTTGGCAATGGAGTAATGATAGTAAGCAAAGAACATAAGAAACAATGGAAAGATACTATATTCAGTGAACGCTACGCCTGCCCTCATTGCGGGAAAGGATACGAAGAACCTGCTCCACGCCTGTTCTCATTTAACAGCCCTTATGGTGCATGCGAGGGATGTGACGGACTCGGAAACACCCTTGATTTTGATCCTGAATTAATCATAAAAAATAAACAACTACGCATTAAAGACGGGGCAATTGATGCCTGGCACAACTGGGGTTCTCTTACTCAAACAATTTATGACAATCATCTTAAAACATTTGCAAAAATACATTCCATTTCGCTTAATACCCCTTTTGCTAAATTACCAGAAAAAATTTCTCACTCGCTATTGTACGGTTCCAGGGATTTTGAGGGAATCATCCCCAATTTAAACCGGCTCTACAAAAAAACTACTTCTGAACGTATTTTAAAACGTCTTTCCGGCTATATGAGGCACAGAACGTGCTCTATGTGTAATGGCGCACGATTAAGGCCGGAAGCCCTTGCGGTTAAAATAAAGAATAAGCCTATCCATGAAATTATGGCCTTCACGGCAGAAGAAGCTCTCAAATTTTTTAAAACGCTAACATTAACCGGACAACAGGCTATTATTTCCAAACAACTGTTAAAAGAAATTCAAAGCAGACTCCGGTTCATGATGGATTCAGGATTACACTATCTCACCTTAGGACGCAGCAGCGACACCCTTTCCGGGGGAGAAGCGCAAAGAACACAATTAGCGAAACAGGTAGGTACAGGACTTGTTGGCGTATGTTACGTACTGGATGAACCCACAATAGGACTCCATCCGAGAGATAGTGAATGCCTTCAGAACACACTGTATACATTAAAAGAAAATGGAAACACGGTAATACTTGTCGAACATGACGAATATACCATCCGGCATGCGGATTATATTATTGACCTCGGCCCGAAAGCAGGAGAGCAGGGTGGACAGATCGTGGCACAGGGAACTTTGGAAGAGATTCTCAACAATCCAGACTCTTTAACCGGCCAATATCTGCGCCATTCACCGGAAACACAATATACGCAGAACAGAAAGAAATATAATCTGAAACATGCCCTTGAAATAAAAGACGCCTGCGCAAACAACCTGAAATCAATCTCAGTAAAGATACCCTTAAAAGTTTTTTGTTGTGTTACCGGAGTATCCGGTTCCGGAAAGAGCACCCTTGTCCACGACGTCTTGTATCGCAGCCTCGCCAACTTGCTTTACGGCAGTCATCTTACCCCGGGAAAACATGAAAAAATTACCGGTATTCAACATATCGATAAAATCATAGAAATCGACCAGTCTCCTATAGGGCGTACACCTCGTTCAAACCCCGCAACTTACACAAAGGTTTTTGATCCTATTCGTTCCCTGTTTGCGCAAACTCAGGAAGCGAAAATCCGCGGTTACACCGCCGGGAGATACAGTTTCAACATCAGCGGAGGACGTTGTGAAGCCTGCAAAGGTCAGGGTACAAAAAAAATGGAAATGCATTTTCTTCCGGATACGTATGTTATCTGTGAAGAATGCAATGGAAAACGATATAACAAGGCAACCCTGGAAACCACGTACAAAGGGAAAAACATATCAGACGTGCTTGAAATGAGAATAGAGGAGGCGCATCTTTTTTTCGCTACTATTCCCCAGATTGAACGGGTATTGCGCACACTTAAAGACGTAGGACTGGGATATATAAAACTGGGGCAGTCCAGCACATCCCTTTCAGGCGGAGAAGCTCAGCGAATCAAGCTCGCCACCGAACTTTCCAAAATAGCAACAGGAAAAACATTGTATATTCTTGACGAACCAACGACAGGGTTGCATATGGCAGACATACAACAATTAATTAAAATATTACACCGGCTTGTTGATTTGGGAAATTCTGTACTTGTAATAGAACACAATCTTGAAATTATCAGGACAGCAGACTATATTATCGATTTGGGACCGGAAGGCGGTGCGGACGGAGGAAAGGTCGTCGCAACAGGAACACCTGAAGAGATCACCAAAGTAAAACACTCGTATACGGGAATGTTTTTAAAAGAATATTTGTTCCCTAAGTAAAATTGTTGGGTTTCGTTCCTCAACCCAACCTACGTTAAAAAAAGTAATGCGGGTTGAGAAACCCGTAGGTTGAGTTGAGGAACGACTCCAAGAGAAAGCGTAGCGCTTCCCAACATTATTCACTGATAGTTTTCATGTATCGGAAGAAACCCTGAGCAGCTCCTCCAAAGTAGTCTCACCCTTTCGAACCAACTCCAAACCATCTTCCCATAATGTTTTTGTCCCTTTTTTTATGGCCTCTTTCAATATTTCACTTGAATCCTTGTGGGCTAAAACAAGCCTTCGGATGTCCTCATCAACAACCAGAAGTTCAGCGATAGTCCTTCTCCCCTTCAATCCTGAATTATTACACTCATCACACCCCTTTGGACCATACAAAGCAACACCTTCCTCTATCCCGACCGTCTGGCTAACCTCCGGCTCCGGCATATACAACTCGCGGCATTTTGGACACAACCTGCGAACAAGTCTTTGCGCGAGTATACCGACAAGGCACGATGAGATCAAATAATCCTCTATGCCCATATCCATCAACCGGGTAAAGGCAGAGGCGGAATCATTTGTATGGAGTGTTGAGAAAACAAGATGTCCGGTCAAAGAAGCCTGAACAGCAATCGATGCCGTCTCACGGTCCCTGATTTCACCAATCAAGACAACATCCGGATCATGTCGTAAAATCGAACGCAGCCCTGAGGCAAACGTCAGGTCGATCTGAGGATTTACCTGTATCTGGTTTACCCCCTGCATACTGTATTCTACCGGATCCTCTACCGTAATAATCTTCACTTCGGACGAAACGATCTCCTTGAGAACGGCATACAATGTTGTTGTCTTTCCGCTTCCTGTCGGCCCTGTTACCAGAAACATACCTTCAGGGCGGTTAAGCAGCCTGCGAAATTTCTTTAAAAAATCAGCCTGAAATCCCAGGCTTTCCAAATCAAGCATCACGGCAGTGCGGTCCAGAATCCTCATAACAATACCTTCTCCATGACTCATCGGGATAACGGAAACTCGCAAATCGATCTCCTTGCCCGCAACTTTCATTTTAATCCTGCCATCCTGCGGCAATCGCTTTTCTGCAATATTTAACTTCGCCATAATCTTAATACGTGATACGATTGCGTTATACAGTTCACGCGGAGGGGGAGCAAGCTCGCTCAACACGCCATCCACACGATAACGCAGCCTGGTATTTCTCTCGAAAACTTCAAGATGTATATCACTGGCGCCTACCTCAATTGCCTTCGTCAGAATACTGTTCACAAGCCTGATAACGGGCGCTTCAGAAGCCATATCACGCAATTGCTCTATGTCTTCCATCACCTCAACACTGGAAGCCATGGCATCGTCTTCTTCGCTTACCTCGGTTTCGTAAAGTTTCTCCAGAGAACCAAGGATATCTCTTTCCGTTCCTGCGAAAACCCGTATCTGTTTGCTGGTTGCTAATGTAATAGTTTCTATGAGCAACGTATCCTGCGGGTCTGCAAGGGCAATATCAAGAGTGTCTCCATTCAGACAAACAGGAAGCACACGGTTGGCCATCAAAAATACTTTTGGCATATTTTCCAACACCGGGTAAGTATCGTTTTTCTTCTTTTCCCAGATTGATATTCCCAGTAACTCACTATAAGCGAGCCGAAGGTCTTCTTCTGAAACAGTTCCAAGGTCTATCAGTATCCGACCAAGCTTTTGTCCCGTCTGCTTCTGCACCTCAAAGGCACGCTCTAAATCCTGACGGTTTACCTTGCCTATTTCAAGAAGAACATCACCAACATTATGCTCAATTGTAAGCGTCATACTTATTGCTCTCTCGTAAAAAAATCCTTTACTGCCAGAGTTAAAGAGCTTGGGAGTCAACTCTTCAACCCTTAAACCCTTCAACCACTATTCCCAGCTGACCACGTCAGCATCCTCTCCTTCACCGCCTTCAGTCCCATCCGCCCCATACGACATAATATCATAATCCCCGTTCTCACCGGGATACACATAGACGTACTCATTTCCCCACGGGTCTTTCGGAACAAACTTCTTTTTCAGATAAGGACCTTTCCAGTTTTCCACCCCATGCGGAACCGCTACCAACGCCTCCAATCCCTGCTCCTGCGCAGGATATCTGGTAGTATCAAGTTTAAACATCTCCAGGGCAGTAGAAAACCCTTCGATCTGCTGCTTTGCAACTGTCTGCCGCGATTCACCTACACGGCCAATCATTTTCGGACCGATCAATGCGGCAAGCAGACCGATGATAATCATAACAATGAGCAATTCCAGCAACGTAAAACCAATATTCCTCAAAAAATACGATTTCATTTTCAATTCTTTCATTTCTCTTTACTCCAGGTAATAAGGATTTAATTAGGTCTTTGGCTACTTTTAACGGGAGCATTCACAAATTTTTGCAAAACCATCATTCTTGTTCCCAAGTAGAGACTGGTTTGAAATCTGTCTCTACAATTGTGAAGGAAGATCATGCTTCCTGTCATGAGAAGCAAAGCTTCTAAAGCAATTACGTTCCAAAGCCGGAGCTTTGGAACGAGCCAGGGTCTCTTTTGGAATTTTGCAAAAATTTGGGAATACTCCCTATTATCCTACCCTATTTTTCAAACTATTTCACTTTTTTTTATACCAAAAAAAGCTGTTTCTTTCAAATTAAAGTATACATCTTTCTTACAAGATTGAACTATTAAAATACACAATGTGTATTCCTTGCTATATTACATTGTGTATATATACTCAAAGAGTTCACAAAATGTGCTGTTCAAAACTATCTAACTATTTATGCAAACAGAGGCTAAACGTAAATTCTTGAATCCCTATTTGTGAACCTTACAGCATAGAAAAAAATTTTCAAAATTAGTTAATCTTAACACAACAGGATAAAGCATTCATTCATCTTCATCTTCACTATCTTCTTCGTCTTCATATTCATATTCTTCCTCATAGTCCACCTCATAATCATCGTCATCATCGTCATAGAAACCGTTTCGTTCATCAGACCGCGAATGAGCAGTGGAGGCTTTGCCTGCCCTGCTTCCCAAAACAGCAGAAGCTTTCAAAGCATCAATCTCTTTTTCGATTTCCTCATCAGAGAGTTCGCCCTCTGTTCTTTCGAATCTTACTGCCTGTTCTATCTCTTCGTCTAACCGGAATGTGGCAAGGCCTCCCAAAGGTTCAATATGTAAAACAGCCGTCATTTCACCAAAAACAAATCCCAATTTCTTACCATGCGCTGTACCATTCGGATAAAAGGTAAATATCCGAACTTGTTCGCCGGAGTCCTCCAAATTATCGGAAAACATTTGTATTTCAGAGGGAATCTCAACTTTTTCCTTGTCTTCGCACCATAGGTAACCATCCAATAAGTCAAGCACTACTTCCGTTTTTACCCCGGTTGACATTGCAGTAATCCTTGCCTCCCGCAGGAAAAAAACAATTCCGGACATAACCTTCCTGAATTTAAGTGTATCGAGAGACCCTGTATAGCGGGGAATTGAAATACCGGCAATAATTCCCATAATTACCATAACAATAATAAGTTCGATTAAGGTAAATCCTTGTCCTTTCATTGAATTTTTTTTAGAAAATGGTAAAATTTTTTTTAAAATCCCTTCGCCCCTTTTTTGTCTTTCCGGTTCTGTTCCCGCATGAACGTTTGCTGGATTACTCCTTACAGAATTTTCTTACACTTACAACACATTTGCAAGTGTTTTTTGTGCAAAGAAAGGAAGACACTACTGATAAGGTATTCTTTAGGATGTCATACGAAAGGATATATTTCAATGGTTGCATGTTCCCGGCAGATGCCGAAAGTCTTGCGTAATCAACAATGGTTTCCAGCAATTCTCTCTCTTTTAAAAAATACCTTATCGCATGAGAGTAATCGCAAAGAAAAGTTTACCACCACCTTATAAAATAATTATAAATTTTTGTTGAAATATCATATTATTTTTTAAATAATATGTTAATTGATTAATAATTATTCTTTTTTAGCACCTTTTTTTTCTTAGGATTCGGTGTTTAAAATGCAAACAGTTGAAAAACTTACTGACACATTAAAAAATAACGGTCTTAAAATTACTCCGCAAAGGCTGATGATTTTCAAGGTCCTGGAAAATAACACCACCCATCCCTCTGCTGAGGAGATTTATAAAAAGGTGAAAAAAGTGTATCCTTCCGTATCATTTACCACAATCTACAAAACACTGGAAACGTTACGGGATCTTGGTGAAATAAAAGAACTCACCATTGATAAAGACCGTAAGCATTACGACCCCGATATCAGTACCCACCACCACTTTATTTGCTCTGATTGCAGGCAGATTCATGACATTCACGAAGATTTTACCGCCAATATAAAACTTGATGATTCATTAATAAAGGATTTTTCCATTTCCGGATTTCAGATATCTTTTTTCGGCGTCTGCAATAAGTGCGGACACAAAAGCTTCCAGGACAATTAATCCATTCCGTCTGCAGGTCGGATTTCTTACCCTACAATACCAATTTGGAATAAAATATTGTCGGGTAAGAAACCCGACCTACAGGCTTTTTGTCTTAAAGATTCCGTTTTCCGAATTATTCTGACGACAAAATCTATTAAGCGTTCCCCCATTTACATGAGGACATGCTTCAAGATCAAATATTCTTTTATCCTTCGACATTCATTATTCCTTGTTCGATATTCGAGATTGGTATTATTATAAGAGTAATAAAGCTATACCAATAGGTATAAAAATTGCAAAAACAAGTTAGCGCTTATGATGCTGAGCCCACCCTACGGTTAAAGGCCGTCGAAGGCCTGATCAAACGTTTAGGAGTTTCAAAGTTGTATCGCAACATGCCAGACAACCCCATAAATCCCCCTTTATTAAGGAGTAGAGACGCATTGCAATGCGTCTCTACATTCCCGCTTGTCTGACGGCAGGCAGGGGGGTTAAGGGGTTGTTTTTACTATTCAGCACATGGTTTAGGAACGAACCTGTAATATTTTTACGTTGAATAGGTACTTCCGTTCAGAACATCCCTTTTTGCAACACTGTAGGTCGGGTTTCTTACCCGACAACATTTTATTCCTAATTGGTATTGTCGGGTAAGAAACCCGACCTACACTTCGCTCCGTTCGCTTCACTCATGACAGGCTTTGTCATCTGGGCGGAGTCCCTGTCTGCCGACCGGCAGGGAAAAATCTCTTTACCGCTCAGGATTAACTCCGTCGAAGCACAATTATAATAATTTATGGTATGCATAAAAAAAAGGGGTGTTATATCTTTCGACATAACACCCCTTTTAATACTTCTTTACTTAGAGAAGCGCTAATTTACTCTGTGAGATTGACGTTCACCTTTGGATTAGTAACGCCCTTTATCTTGAACTTCACGTTAGCGCTGCCTTTCTTCTTCTTCGCCTTTATGGTGAAGGTTGCCTGACCACTTGTATCAGTCTCAGCACTGGAAGGTGTTACTTTAATCTTCTTCTTGTTCTTGGAAGTAAGCCCTCTCTTTACCTTCACACCTGAAGCAGGACAACCCTCATCATCAGTTACCAGCACGATAACATCCTCGCTGTCGCCCTTTGCAAGGTCTAACTCATCCGGGGTGACAGAAGCAGTTGTCGCCTCGGTCTCGTCTGGTTCCGGACAAAATTTTTCCTCCAGGGTTACCGCTTGAATAGTTACCGGTGGTGTTACTGTGACATCAACCGTCTCAGCGGTATATCCGGTTGCACTTACTGCTACCGTGTACTCACCAACAGCAAGACTGAAGGTAGCCGCACCTGTTGAATCAGTAACACCTGACTCACCATCAACCGTCACCGTAGCACCTTCAACCGGATTGCCTTCTGTGTCGTTAACCACGATTACCAATGTTGCAGGAATCGGAGTTGGTGAAGCTATCGGAGTAGGTGATACACCCGGTGTTGGTATTACCGCCGCCAGCAATGCAAAGTCAAGCGTTGTTGTATCGTCAGCGATTACCGTTACGCCAGGAACCTGTTCAGGAGCATAACCGGTTGCGGTCGCAGTAAAGGTATACGTTCCTTCAGGAATACCATCGATCTGATAATATCCGGTTGAATCTGTTGTACCCGTAAACAAACCGGAAAGGTTTGCAACTACCGCACCTTCAATTCCCAACCCAGTTTCTTCGTCCGTCACGAACCCGGCAACAGACCCGGTAGCAACAGGAGTTACTGTTGCAGTTGGCGTTACGCCAGGGGTAACCGCCGGAGTCGGAGTAGGTATTACCTCTTCACCTACCGTAGCAGTGTCGGTCACAACCGAGGTGCTGCCATCTGCATCAGGACTATCCGTGAACGCCGCCGTTATCGTATCGCCCGTTGCAGCCTGTATACGGGTGTTCTGCAGAGAACTACTGGAGCTTACCAGAATAGTTCCCAAGAACGATCCGGTATCAGATCCAGTCTCAGTCAAATTAAGAGTTACTCCGGTAGAATCTGTCGTAGAGGTGACTTTGGCACTTACAATATTCTCAGATCCAATCGAAGTATTCGATTCCGGATCATGCAGCGAAACAATCGCATTACCGCCTAAACCAACAGCATCCGAAGTAATATCAATAACTGCACCAAAATTCTTCGTACTTACCTGTGCAGTAACATCACGCGCCGGAGAAGTTTCCTGATAGGTAACCGTCAAGGTGCCATTTGCCACAGACCTTATAGTCTTTGGGGTCGTGGAACTGCTGGTCTCCGCTCCCGTCTGGAAGGTTCCGGTAAACTGCCCGGAAGATATAGCCGTTTCAGCAAGAGAAACCGTAATGCTTCCTGCACCTGACGACGAAGTCACGTATACATCCTGCGTTCCATTCCCGGTCAAATCGGAATCTTCAAGAGTAACAACAACCGAATCACCGTTCAGGAATGCTTCATTTTTGCTCAGAGAAAGAACACCTTCACCCGCAGAGGTCACAATACTCACCAGGGTTAGATTCAACAGGTTATTCTCATTAGAACCGCTTGGCGAATCATTGTAGTAAATAGATACCGTGTCGCCTGCTGCCACTTTCAACTGTGGCGGAGAAGAATCCTGGGCTGTAGACCCAGTCGAAGTAAGCTTAAACGACCCTTTAAACGTGCCCGAATTTACCGATGTTTCCACCAGTTTAAAATGGGTGGTATTCGAAGTAGTCGCCGCGCTGGTATCCGTACTTGTAACACTTGATGAGTTGCTAGCAAAGACAACCTTTGCCGCTCCACCGTTCTTCTTAGCCAAATCTGAGCTAGCCGCAGAAGTGTTACCCGTAGACGTGCCTGATGGGAAACCAAGTCCCACTTCGTTTAAACTGACAGGAAGAGTGGTATCTCCGGAAACATATGTTGATTGCCCACCAGAGGTGCTTGTGTTAAGGTCTTCATCAACCAACGTAACAACAACCGTCTGAGTGAGACCTGCGGTACCAGATGGAGACACAGAAAGCTCCCCGGTATGTGTTGTAAATGTAATATTATTAGATGCAGATGTCGCAAGGTTATCACCAGAGGCATAATCACCGCTGGAATTGAGCGCATCATTATACCGTACACGGTACGTTGCACCCATATAACCCCCAATGCGGAACAACTGCGTTCCGGATACCGTATCCGCACGATTCGGATCCATATCATTACCTACAACCTGTACCCAGGTTTTCCATGGCGTATAAAAGCCGGTGTTCGACATCTTTGTTACCGACAAGGTCAAGCCGGAAACGCCGGCAACTTCCCTGAACTCTTTATATATTCCATCAGATATCCTTACAACAGACCCGGTACCAATGGTACGCGCCAGGTAATCGGCCGTCATCGGACCTTCAAATGTAATTGAAGATGTTCCCGTAAAATCCGCAAAAGTATTAGCATTTGTGGTAGCGCTGGAAGTGGTAACGCGCGCTGCAACAAAGTCAAATCCAACGGTACCAATAAAAGTACTCGAATTTATGCCCGTTTCTGTAACCGGAACGGCAATCCAGTGTGTGCCATCTGGCGATATCTCAGCCGTACCTGAAACCGCATCAGCTGTAGCAATGAAGGAGTTGGTTGTTGCGCCCGTTAGTGTGCTCTCTGCGGTCGAAGAATCACCTTTAGTAAGGGCAATCAGAGGAAAGGCGCTGGTCGCCTGCGTTCCCAACTTAAAGGAAGAAGACCCGGCAGCACCCAGCGGATCCCCGAACCCATATGTACCGGTGCCGCTAAATGAATTAGATATCTCCCACACCAGCGTACTATCAGCGTTAGAAATCCTGACCGATTGAGTACCCACCTTCGAACCATCCTGGTGCGACAAATCGATAACAAAGCTACTAGTATTATAGCCAACAACATTCAGCCTGTCTCCCCGGGAGCTCGTTGTCGTCCCATCCCATGTGCTATAAGCAACCGATTCCCTTGAGGTAGTACTTGAATTCAAATTACCATCTACAACAGTTATAGCGAAGAAATCGTTGATATCAACAGAAGTCTTATCAACCGCTACCGATCCGGTTTCTCCCGTTGCGCCAAACGCGGTAGAACTGGTAACAGTGCCAGCCCCACCAGTGTCCGAGGTTAACGCATCCAGGTAGGAAACCTTAACCGAGTCCCCACTCCTGGCGCCAGCAACGTAAAAGGTATCCAACTGAACAGACGTTGAACCAGCGCCACCAGTAGCAATCGCACTATCACTTACGGCTGTAGCAGCATTGTTAAAACCAGATATCGCAACCAGACAATAATCGTTTCCATCAATCAATTTCACATATCCAAGCGAGCTTGGCGAGGATGCACCACTGCCGTAAATCGATATAACTGATGAAGATACACTTCCGGCAGCAATCCTGGACTCGGTTAAAGACGACAACTCATACCCAGTCGTCGACCATGTGCTGCTTCCATACTGCAATGTCCACGTACCGGAAGAACCATTACCAACGAGCGCCAATGTTCCGGAGCTTGTGGCCTCGACAATCTTAAATGTCACCGAAGCACTACCATCCGTCAAGGTAATATCATCACCAGCATATTCCGTCCCTGTGCCATATAACAGATTTCCCCTTCCAGCGGTTGAGGACGAGCCATATATCTTACCGGTAGCGACAAACGAACCGGTATTCTTCCCTGTTTCCACGAGGAGAATATTACTTGCGACAGCCCCTGACAAGGCATCGCCAGTTGCGCTGTCCTGGTCAATGATCTCAACACCCACACGCGAACTTCCCGTCCCGGTCAGCCCGGACGTGAACCCATCCTGCAAACCAATAACCTCTTTCAGATTTGGGTTTAAATTAACATTGGGATCCACGATTGTTATTTTAAAATTTGCGGCCAGACTTCCATCCGTTATAGCCTCATCGGAATCAAGGGTAGTGCCCCACGGAGAACCCGTAGTAATTACGATGGTTGAGTCATCCGCCCCGACAATACTTACGCTTGCCGTGTCCAGGGTTGCACCGCTATACACCAGGGACAGCGTATCACTGCTGTTCACCTTCAAGACGCCATTCGTACCATTTCTTGCGTCACCAGGCGCAGAAGAATCAATACCGCCGGTTACCAGCTTCAACGCCCCGGTGCTGGTCCCTAACGACGGATAATTGTAGCTTCCAAGAAAATCTTCCACATACCCCGTCGTAGACCCAACGGCAGTGGCATGAAGCAACGACGCCTGCCCACTCTGCGTGGTAAACGCCGTACTCGACCCTCCTACAAGCGTATAAGTAGCCGATTCACCTGAAGATGTCGCCTGAATCGTAACATCGATGGTAGTTCCGGTAGCCGTAGAATCTTCTACCATTATCCATACGCGATCATAATCATTGTCGCCCAATTGCGGCAAATAATGATTCCTATCAAAACTGCCTGTAGCGGCTTTTGCGCTTGATGCAACGCCCATAACAAGGGCTAACATCAAAAACAGAAAGCCTGCCAGGCCAAACCAACTTAATTTCACATTTACTTTAGGTCTTTTCATATCCGTCACATCTCCTTTTACTAAGACCAACATGATGTACTTACAAACAAAACATAGCCCATACAAAACAACGTACTATTCTTTAAAAAACCTTAAACTCCCAATCAACTTCGACCCCCTTCCAGAATCACACCACCTCCTTTTACAGGAATGCGAATAATGATAAGAGATGGGAAAAACAACAAGCTCGATTTTCTCCATCAGCCTGCATCTTGCATTTGCGACCTTCCGAGAAAACCTTACTGCCACACTCCTTACACTTTCCCTCCTTTCTTAAATTTACATTTATTGAATACTTAACTATTGATAAGCATTTACAGGATTGTTGGGTTTCGTACCTCAACCCAACCTACCAAAAGTATTATCGGGTAGGAAACCCGACCTCGAATCTATGTTTTGTCGGGTAAGAAACCCGACCTACATGAACCGGACAATTTTATTCATTTCAACAAACTACAATCATCTCACCGCAGAGGGTGCGGAGGACGCGGAGAAAAAATCAAAACATAAGACAACCGAATTATTTCTCTCTTATTCTCTAATAATCTCTTCGACCTCAGCGTTCTCTGCGGTGAATTTATAAGCCTTTCTCCGCAGGAAACACCATAAAGCTAAAGTCCGGTCTCGCAGAATATAGCACGCAAAGAGATTGCAGTCAACAAAAAAATCAATTTTTTTTAAGTTTTCTCAAAGAGTAAGGTAAGGCATTTTAAAGGGTTAACGAGAATAGAGTTGGGGAGTTGGGGGGGGGATAAAGTAATATAGATACTACGTAATTTAAGGCTTTTCATTTTATATAGTTACAAAAACGTTTTTGAAGGTGCCCGCGAGAATATTTTTCATTTGACTTGGCTTTTTTTTCCTGATAGTATCCTTTTCCGAAAGAAGAGGCATGAAAGCGAAAGGAAAGAAAACCGGGTTTTTGGCAGGCAACGCCCTGCCCTACATCTCTATATATATTAAATAGTTGAGACAACCATTATTTCATCGGCGGGTAAGAAACCCGCCCTACAGTTTTATGGTCGAAACAATCCCCTCGTCCCTTTTGAATGGGGATTTCGTTAAGTATCCTTTAATTTTGCCATTTTAAAACATATGGATACACGTTATTCCGCAACAATACATGGAAAATATACCTTTGAAAACTTTGTGGTGGGATCATGCAACCGCCTTGCCCATGCAGCGGCGGTTTCCGTTGCCGATGCTCCGGGATATGCATATAACCCTCTTTTTATCCATGGCAGCAGCGGACTGGGGAAAACGCATCTTCTTCACGCCATCAACAATCTCATACTTCAAAAAAGCCATTTAAAAACGATCTATTTATCATGTGAACATTTTGTAAACCATTATATATCCACAATACAATCCAACGAATGGGAAGCGTTCCGGAATTTTTATCGAAACGGAGATGTGTTTTTGTTAGACGATATTCAGTTTTTTGAGAATTCATGCGGAAGCAGGGAAGAGTTTTTTCATACCTTCAATGCCCTTTATAATGCCAGAAAACAAATAGTTATTACCAGTGATTCCCCGCCTGAATCTATTGCCTCTCTGGAAGAACGTCTAGTCTCCCGGTTTAAATGGGGACTTGTATGCAGCATTGATGCTCCTTCACGGGAAACACGTACTGCAATTATCGAAAAAAAAGCCGCATCATGGAATATAACGCTCTCTCACGAATCTGCCGTATACATTGCGGAAAACATATCGGGTAACGTTCGGGAGTTGGAAGGGGCTATTGCGCGGCTAAGCAATGAAGCCAAAACAACAAAAAATACCATTTCCTTCGATTTCGTCCGAAAGATCGTCCAGGAAATACTGGGCAGCAGAAAATCTGTCCGAGTAGAAGAAGTTCTTGAAGCTATTTCCAAAAAGTTTAATGTGAGCATCTCCCAGCTCTTATCGAAACGCCGTACACGTACCCTTGCGTTACCACGGCAAATAGCCATGCATTTATCAAGAAAGCTAACCAACATGTCCCTGGTTGAAATAGGGGGATATATTGGGGGAAGAGATCATTCAACCGTAATCCATGGTGATGAAACGATACTCAAAAAAGCAAAAAAGGACAAAAATCTTTCGTTCATTATACAAAAACTGGAAAATGAATTACTCAAATGATAGTTAAAGATTTTTGTTCAAGCCGTTTAACCGGTTTGTAGAGACGCATTGCAATGCGTCTCTATGGTTTTTTATGAACATTTATTGTCTCCTTTTACATAAAAATCAGGAATATAACAATGAAAATTTTATCTTCGGGAACCGCCTTACATAAAGGTTTTAGTTTAGCGGCAAGCATTGTACCCTCCTCCGCCATGAAACAGATTTTGCAAGGGGTAAAGCTGGAAGTAACAAATAACCTTGCCGAATTAACCGCAACAGACCTGGAAGTACTCGTGAAATACCGGCTGCCAACAAAGGCATGCGAAGGGGAGGGCGGTATCGTTTTGCCCGCTTCGAGAACCAATAATATCTTTCGGGAATGGTCAGGCAATGAAGAAATTTCCGTATTGGTTGAAGAAGGCCATTGTACTTTACAATCAAAAGGGGGACAGTTCAAAATATTAGGGGACGACCACCTTCAGTTTCCAAAAATATCCAAAACAGACGTTACCGATTTTGTAGAAATTGACGGCGAAATACTCGGCAATATGGTAGAGAAAGTTGCGTATGCCGTATCCTCCATAAAAGCGCTCAGTATTTACAGCGGGATCGCAATTAAAATATCGGGAGATACTATGATAATGGTAGGTTCTGATATGAACAGGCTGGCAGTAGTAAAACGAAAAATACATAATCCGGGAAATGTTACCATGTCGGGAATAGCGGCCGTAAAATGTTTGACCTTTTTGCAGCGGTTTGTATCGGAATGTAAAGGTATATTGAAAGTGGGGATAGGAGAATCGCAGATACATTTTATTGGAGAAAAAGGCGAAGTAATATCACAGCTTATAGAAGGAAAATATCCAAATTATGAGGACGTAATACCCAAAAATAACGACAAAAAGATTGAAGTGAACCGCAATGAATTATTATCCATAGTAAGAATGGCGTCATTTGTTACCAACGAAGAATATCGTGTAATCGAATTTTCATTAACACAAGGAAAATTAACCATTTTTTCGACGGCAGCAAATGTTGGGGAAGCATCATTGGAAATCGATGCACAATATGACGGGCCGGATTATACAAATACTTTTAACCCGGATTATATTTTAGATTTTCTCAAGGCATCGGATAGCGAAACAATAACCATTGAACTCGGTGAAGTTAACGACGCCGCATTATTCAGAACCGGCCATGAAGAAATAAACGTCATGATGCCTGTTGACTGGAAGTAGGTCGGGTTTCTTGCCCGACAAAAGTAGAAGAAAACCACAGATTACACAGATTACACGGATTAAAGCCTGTCTGTGCGTGACTGCACGCAGACAGGCAGGTCGGGTAAGAAACCCGACCTACACAAAGATATTATGAAAGAAGAATTGCCGGAAAGGTATTTCAACAATAAAAACAAGCCGAAGCAAATCGGCGATTTGCTTAAAGAACTCTTTCCCCCAAAAACTCTTTCGCGTACTAATACCTTATATAATAATGTAAGGAATGCCTGGAGAAATATAGTTGGGGAAGAAATATTCCAAATCACCAGGATAGACGGTCTAAAAAACAGGATTCTGTATATAAATGTGGAGTCTTCTGCCATGATACATCATTTGACTAACTTTGAACGGCATGCTATAATTATAAGAATTAATGATTTACTAGGCAAAAACTTTATCGATGACATTCGCTTTAAGGTGGGAAATATAAAATAATGTTAAAAAACGATACTTTGGACGCCGTTTTGGACGCAGATGCTTATGATGCAACATCAATAAAAACATTGGGAGGAATTGAAGCCGTCAGAAAACGTCCGGCAATGTATATCGGTGATACCACCACCAAGGGATTGCATCACCTTGTTGAAGAGATCGTTTGCAACAGCGTTGACGAATCCCTTGCCGGATTTTGCGAAAACATTACCGTAAAAATAAATATCGATGACAGTATAACAATTGTTGATGATGGCCGCGGTATCCCCGTTGACATACATAAGGAAACAAACAGACCAGCATTGGAAGTTGTTATGACCATGCTCCATGCCGGGGGGAAATTTGAACATAAAAGTTACAAAACGTCCGGGGGGCTGCATGGGGTTGGGGTGTCAGTAGTAAATGCCTTAAGCGAATGGCTGGAAGTGGAGGTAAAAAGAAACGGCCATGTATACTTTCAGCGGTATGAAAAGGGAGAAGTTATTACCCCTGTGGAAACAAGGGGGGTGACAAAAAAACGGGGAACAAAGATCGTTTTTAAACCCGATCCTGAAATATTTGAGAACACCGCGTTTTGCTATGAAACGATCGCAAAGCGGTTAAGAGAATACGCATTTCTGAATAAAGGACTAAAAATAACCTTTTCCGACGAAAAAACGGATAAAAGCGAAACGTTTATATATGACGGCGGCATAACGGCATTTGTGAAAGAACTCAATAGCGGCAAGGAAGTTGTACACAAAGACATCATCTATCTGGAGAGGGAGATTAATGACATCGTAGCGGAAGTAGCCTTTCAATACAATGACGGTTACAACGAAAATGTCTATACATTTGCAAACAACATAAATACGATAGAGGGAGGCACTCATTTAAGCGGATTCAGGGCAGCGCTTACCCGTACGTTAAACAATTACATTAAAACCAAGAAAATACAAAGCGAGGAAAAAGCCCCTACGGGAGATGATTACAAAGAAGGGCTTACGGCAGTTATCAGTGTTAAATTGCCTGACCCTCAATTTGAAGGACAGACAAAAACAAAGCTGGGCAACAGAGAAGTGCAGGGCATTGTTGAAACAATTATCAGCGAGCAGCTTGGTATATATTTTGAGGAAACACCGTCAACAGCAAAGGCCATTATTAACAAAGGTATTGAAGCCGCAAGGGCGAGAGAAGCCGCACGAAAAGCACGAGACCTTACCCGGAGAAAGGGCGCTTTAAGCAGTTCCAACCTTCCGGGGAAACTGGCAGATTGCTCTTCCCGTGATTTTGAAACATCTGAACTCTTTTTAGTAGAAGGCATCTCGGCGGGAGGCACTGCAAAACAGGGAAGGGACAGGACGTTTCAGGCAATACTTCCGCTAAAGGGCGTAATTTTAAATGTTGAAAAAGCCCGTATCGATAAAATGCTCAGCAATGAAGAAATCAGAACCCTCATATCTGCTTTAGGCACTGGTATTGGGATCGATGATTTCAACCTGGAAAATCTGCGGTATGCAAAGGTTATTATCATGACGGACGCCGATATCGACGGAGCGCACATCAGAACCCTTCTGCTTACCTTTTTTTTCCGCCAAATGATTCATCTGATAGAAAAGGGTCATGTATATATTGCACAGCCCCCATTATATAAAATAGTAAAAAGCAAAAAACAGGAGTACATTTATGACGACAGGGAATTGCAAAAAAAATTAATCACGTTCGGCATTGAAGGAACGGTAATGGAAATCAGGGGTGACAAAAAAGAAACCCTGGACAGCCAAATGCTGGAAAAACTACTGCCTCTTCTCGCACAAATGGAAGAATACATTAAGCTGTTAAGCAAAAAGGGCATTTCACTGAAAAAATTCCTGACGCTGAGAAATAATGAAACGGGAAAACTTCCTTTATATAAGGTGACATACAAAGATGAAACATCGTATCTTTGTTCGGAAGAGGATTTGGAAACATACATAAAAGAGAAACAACAAAGAGAAGGGAAAGAACTAGAAATCCTTGAAGACGAGGATTTGCCGGAAATAAAACGAAGAAAAGAGGGCGGGGCAATCGGAGTAATCGAATATCACGAAAGCAAGGAAATTGAAAAGACGGTAAACATGATAGAGAGTTTCGGGTTTTCAATAGATGAATATTTTCACGGGCAAAACGGAGAGGAACCAAAATATACATTAATTGCCGGCGATTCGGAGATCAACGCATTTTCACTCAATGAAATACTTGAAAAAATAAGGGAAATCGCAAGAAAAGGCATGGAAATACAACGTTATAAAGGTTTGGGAGAAATGAACGCAGATGAACTGGCGGAAACGACGATGAACATCAATACGAGAACATTATTAAAAGTAAAGGTGGAGGATGCGGCAAAAGCCGATTCAATCTTCAGTACTTTAGCCGGCAAAGACGTTCAAAGAAGACGGGAATTTATAGAAACACATGCCCTGGAAGTGCGGAATTTAGATATATAGTAGAGACGCAATATCTTGCGTCTCTACAGCGTTACGATTATGACACTTGTAGAATCGTTTCTGAAATCGTGCCTGAAACATGCACAAAAAACAGCACTCGTTGATGAAAACGGAACCATTACTTATGAGAACTTACGAAAACGCTCTTTAGCCCTTGCGTCAAATTTATCCCCACAAAAAACCAGCAATCACATTGGAATTTTACTTCCCAATTCCAAGGAATTTGTAATTGCCTTTTATGGAACACTTCTTGTGGGAAAAATCCCTGTTCCTTTGAACTATCTCCTTTCACCCGCACAGCTACTTTATGTCATTCACGATGCAGACATAAATACCGTCTTTACAAACAACGTATTCAAATCTTTCTTAACTGATCAATTAGAACATATCCTTTCTGTCGATGAATACTCTGACACTTTTCCCATAGAAGAACAAAATATAAAAAAAGGCGCCGAAGATGAACTTGCGGCTTTATTATACACTTCCGGCACCAACGCTAATCCGAAGGGAGTAATGTTAACACACAAAAATTTCCTGAGTAATCTTGAAGGCTGCATCGACGCTTTTCATTTTACAGAAAATGACGTCTTGCTGGGAATTCTCCCTCTTTTTCATACCTATGCACTCACCACTACTTTAATCCTGCCCATCAGTACCGGAGCAACAATTGTATATCTTGAACGATTTTCAGGACCAAAGGTACTGGATGCAATCGAAAAATATAAAATTACTGCTTTATTCGCAATACCCTCTATGTACAGAGTTTTATTACGAACGGCAATAACCGCCAGGCACAATTTGAGTTCCTTAAAACTTTGCACATCCGGAGGAGAACTCCTGCCAGGAGACGTCCTGGAATCATTCAACAAAATCTTTCCTGTTCCATTAATAGAAGGTTACGGACTCACCGAATCAACCGCCATCGTTTCAGTCAATCTGCCAAATAAACGTAAACCCGGAAGCATCGGCCCCCCCTTAAGTAATATCGAAATAAAAATAGTGGATGACAATGGTACACCACAGCCCGTTAACAAAGAAGGTGAAATATGGGTAAAAGGGCCAAATGTAATGAAAGGTTACTACAAATTGCCGAAAGAATCCGCTGAAGCTTTAACGTCTGACAACTGGCTGAAAACCGGGGACTATGGCAAACTAGACGAAGATGGGTTTTTATGGATTACCGGCAGGAAAAAAGAATTAATCATTATCAGCGGTGAAAACGTATCGCCTTATGAAATCGAACAGGTAATCAACTGTCATGAAAAGGTATTTGAAGCAGCTGTGATTGGTGTACCAGATAAAATCCGTGGCGAAGTACCGAAGGCATACATTGTACTCCTCGAGAATACCACGTGCAGCGGAGAAGAAATAAAAGAATACTGTATGCAGCGACTGCCTCATTACAAAGTCCCCAAATACTTTACTTTCTTAAAAGAACTCCCACACGGCCCCACAGGAAAGATTTTAAAAAGGGCGTTATAGTCAAACAAATCTGGTTTTCGAAACGAGTTATGCTTTACATCCCCACAGGAAAACTTGCAATCTGTAACGTTTTACAATAGAATATATTTCAGCCATAACAGACATAATCTCCGTCAGTTATGAAATGATACCATATAATTGGCTCTTGAATATATATAAAAAAGCGGTAAAATCCACCGTAAGCATTTTTTAATACTGATATTTAGCCGAATTGAGGAGAATCGTAATTGAGAACATTAATAACAGGGGGCGCAGGATTTATTGGTTCGCATCTTTGTGATTATTTTATAGAAAAAGGACATGAAGTTATCTGTATTGACAATCTTTTGACGGGCAGCCCTGATAATATTTCCCATTTAACAGGCAACGACCGTTTCCGGTTTATAAAACATAATGTAAGTGATTACATATATGTAGATGGACGCATCGATAACGTTTTGCATTTTGCTTCTCCCGCCAGCCCGTTTGATTATTTAAATTATCCAATACAAACATTAAAAGTTGGCTCTCTCGGCACATTAAATAGTCTGGGGCTGGCAAAGGCGAAAGGGGCGCAATTTCTTCTTGCCTCTACCTCTGAAACATACGGCGATCCGCAGGTTCATCCGCAAAGGGAGGATTATTGGGGACATGTAAATCCGGTCGGACCACGGGGTGTATACGATGAGGCGAAACGATTTGCGGAAGCAATGACAATGGCATACCATAGATATCATCAGATGGATACAAAAATAGTCAGAATATTTAATACCTACGGTCCAAGAATGCGTATTAAAGATGGGCGTGCACTTCCTAATTTCATGTGCCAGGCAATTAGAGGTGAAGATATCACGGTATTTGGAAACGGTTCCCAGACAAGGAGTTTTTGCTTTATTTCTGACCTTGCAGAGGGTATTTACAAATTACTTCTTTCAGAAGAGCATGATCCTGTAAATATTGGAAATCCGGAAGAAATAACCATTCTACAGTTGGCAGAAATTATACTCTCCATCACTAACAGCAAAAGCAGGATTGTATTTAAGGAACTTCCCGTAGATGATCCGAAGGTACGGCAACCAGACATATCCAAGGCAAAGAGCATATTACATTGGGAGCCAAAGGTTTCACGGGAAACAGGACTACAAAAAACACTGAAATATTTCCGGGATGCATTGGATGAAAACAAACAACATTAGCCCATGAGGTGTTTTTGTGAAAGTTATTGCAGTCTTTGGCAGCCCTCGTAGTGGTGGAAATTCTGATATACTACTTAATACTATTATTGATGGTATTGAAGCAAATGGAATAACTGTTGAAAAGATTATTCTGCGTAATTTGGCCTTCAATCCATGTATTTCATGTGGTAAGTGTATGAAGACAGGACTTTGTGCGGTGAATGATGATATGCAGAAGCTGTATCCCCGTTTTGCTGAAGCCAATGGCGTAGTCGTGGCATCTCCCATTTATTTTATGGGAGTAAGTGCGCAACTAAAAGCATTTATTGATCGTTTTCAGGTATTTTGGGCCCGTAAATATATACTGCATTTACCGGTAAGGGAAAAGGGCAAAATTGCCAAAGGTTTTTTTGTGGCAACTGCCGCACGAACAGAGAGTGAGGGGCTTTTTGCCGGAGCAATAAAAACAGTAAAATCCTTTTTTCATGTAATTGACGTGGAATATGCCGGTGATATGCTGTGTTCCGAATTAGAAGAAAAAGGAGCTGTATATAAAAAGCAGGCACTCCTTAAGCAAGCATTTGATACCGGCAAGACTTTATTCGTTTAATGCATTACTTTTTAACTGAATAGTTTTATGGAAAATCAAAAAGAGAAACACCGTTGTCCGGGAGAACCTTACGAGATCAGCGATTCTGTATGCAAAGGCAGGCAAAGGGTAAACTATCCGAAATGCAATGTATGTCTGGAAAAGGTTGAAGAACAATCCGGGACGGATCAACCAAAACCGGAAACAAAGTTATCAATGGGTATTTTCAAAAGTTATGATATTCGGGGAAAATATCCGGCAGAACTTGATGATCTGACTGCCCGCAAGATCGGAACATCCATTGCCTTGTTTTTAAAAGAAAAAAATCACCGTACAAAAAACATAGTTGTCGGCAGAGATATGAGATTTTCTTCCAAATCATTGGCAAATGCTCTCATTGAAGGTATCTGCTCTACGGGAATGAACGTGATTAATATTGGTGTTGTCTCAACGGAAATGACCTATTTTGCCGTAGGCTATTATGAGTATGATGGCGGGGTAATGGTAACGGCATCCCATAATCCGGCAGAATATAACGGATTTAAAATATGCAGAGAACAGGTAATACCAGTTAGTTTTGAATCTGGTATAGAAAGAATCGCAAAATTAACACAACAATACCACCCACCCCGTATTGAACAGCTTGGCAAAGTAATCTTAAATAATGTTTTTAAAGATTACAAAAAACATGTATTGAAATTTGCAAACAACCTCAGACATCTTCGTGTTGTTGTAGACGCCGGGAATGGTATGGCAGGAAAAATTATTCCCTTCGTTTGCGAAGGGCTTCCGATAGAAATTATCCCGTTATACTTCGAACTTGATGGTAATTTCCCCAATCACGAGGCAAACCCTCTCAAACCGGAAAATGTAGAAGATTTAAGAAACAAGGTAAGAGAAACAAAAGCTCATATTGGTGTTGCCTTTGACGGAGATGCAGACCGGTGCGTGTTCGTGGATGAAATGGGCAGAGTTATAGGATGTGATATTGTTACCGCACTGATGGCTCAAAAATTTCTTGAGCGGGAACACGGGGCTACCATTGTATACGACCTTCGGTCAAGCAAGGCAGTTCCTGAAGAAATAAAGGCTGCGGGCGGAGTACCTTATCGTGAACGGGTAGGCCACACCTATATGAAGGCGGCGTTACGCGAAAAGAACGCACCATTTGGAGGAGAACTTTCAGGGCATTATTATTTCAGGGATAATTATTATTCCGACTCAGGGGTTATAGCGTTTTTAATGATACTGGAACTTTTGAGTTCAAAGCGGGTTCCTTTTTCCAATATCATTGCTCCCCTTAAAAGGTATTATTCTACAGGAGAAACAAATTTTGAGGTAAAAGAAAAAGACGCAAAATTAGAAGAAATTGCCAAAAGATTTTCCAATGCAAAAATAGACTATCTTGACGGAATAACTGTCGAATACAATGATTGGTGGTTCAATATACGAAAATCCAACACTGAGCCTCTCCTGAGATTGAACATAGAAGGAAAAACGCCGGAAATTATGGAAAAGGGCAAAAAAATACTCACCAGCATTATCAGGGGGAAATAATGTCCGCATCTGCTTTTCATATTATTTTACATTCCCTACGGATTGCAACATACACAACAATTGCAGTCTTTTCCCTCCTGCTCTTTCATCACCCTATTAGTTTCGCCTCAAATACCGGCGCCGAAGTATTTGACATAAAATTTGCTCAGGGGAAATTATCCGTAAAACTGGAAAATTCTCCATTAGAAAAAGTGTTGAAGGAAATTATGGCGCAAAGCGGCGCAAGAATATGGCTGACCGATTCGATTGATACACAAGTCACTATAGAATACCACGATATTCCCATCAGAGAAGGAATACACAGGATTTTAAAAGACAAAAATTACGCTTTCAGTTATGATCCCAACGAATTAAAAGAAGGAAAAATATCAATAGTGAGCGCCAACAAATCCAAGGAAATTTATACCCCCACAAGCAAAAAACCCCTTGAAAAGTTAACGAAACGAGGCGGTAAAAAAAAGAAGAAAAAAGAAAAAAAGGATACAAAATTTGACGCACTTGCCAAAGACGCATTGGAAAATGAAGATGCGGAAAAAAGGGAGGACGCCATTATCGAATTAGGAGAAACTGAAGATAAAAAGGCAATAGAAATCATTGCCAAGGCATTAGAAACAGATGCAAATGAAGATGTAAGATTAAGCGCTATTGATGCATTGCTTGAAATAGACGATGACTCTATAGTAAAACCACTTTCTAAAGCAGCCCTCACCGATAAAGACCCCTGGGTCCGGGAAAGTGCAGTTGAAGCACTCGGTGAAATCGAGAGTGAAGAGGCTATAGAAATTATTAAAAAGGCGCTTAACGATGAAGATGGCTCTGTTCGTGAAATAGCACAAGAACTTCTGGACGAGTTGAATGAATAACATTCTATGATTTTTTATATTGACATTTAACAAAAAATCGTTTAAATTGACTAACGTTTACAATTTTAAACAATCGCCGTAGCAAAATCTCTCACATCTCCCAATTGTGAGGCCCCGCTCCTCCCGCAGATTTTCCAAAATCTGCGGGAGGTTTTTTAAAGTTATGGAAAGAAACATTGCTTACTGGTTTGCGGTTCACACGAAATCTCGTCATGAAAAACAGGTGGATTCCTTCTTAAAGGAAAAGAATATTAGCTCCTTCCTTCCGTTGGTAAAAGTAATAAGTCGCAGACGGGATAGAAGAAAGTTTATCGATGTTCCGCTTTTCCCTGGGTATTTGTTTGTCAATATATCATTGGATAATATATATGAGGTGAAAAGCACACGGGGAGTTGTAAGAATTGTTGGTAACGAAGAAAACCTTGAGCCTTCTCCTATTCCTGATGTAGAGATACACAATTTAAAAACATTGATAAATAGTAATGTTTCGATCGATCCATACAAATACCTGCAAAAAGGTACGAGAGTGAGAGTTGTTTCCGGCCCCCTTATGGGATTGGAAGGGATGTTAGTCAAAAGAAAGACGAACTACCGCGTTGTCATTTCAATTAACCTTTTGCAAAAATCTACATCCGCAGAAATCAGCATAGCAGATGTAGAATCAATTGACTAGAAATAATTAGCCAATGAGAATTCTACGTATCAACTAATTACTACGGATAGCTTTCTGTAATTTAATATTAATCTGTTAAGTAGTTAAAGATCTATGGCAAACGACGAAGAAATTACACAATACAATATCCTTGAAACATTGGCGAACAGCGACAGGATTTCTCAGCGCCAATTGTCTTCACAGCTTGGCATTAACGTTGCTTCGGTAAACTTCGCTTTAAAAAAACTTACAAAGCGGGGGTTAATAAAGGTCTTAGGGACAAATCCAAGAAGGATTCGTTATATTTTAACCTCAAAGGGAATTACAGAAAAAACTCAGATTGCCTATAATTTTTTAAATAGAAATTTCCATTTTTATAAGGCAGTAAGAAAGGATGTTGAAACCAAGATCCAAAATATACCCTTTAACGGTCAAGCCCGTGTTGCCCTCTATGGCGTCACGGACCTTATGGAGATTGCATATTTAGTAATCCAGGATAAAGAGTTGGATTTAGTTGCGGTAATTGATGATGAGATGAAGATCAGAATTTTTGGTTATCATGTAATCGGAATCGAAGAAATAAGTATTTACTCTCCCGATTACCTCCTTTTAACAAAAGAGCTTGACCTTGTTGAGGTTAAAAAGCATATACCGGATTCAGTAAAAATTGTGGATATACGGGTATAGCGATACATTAGCAGTCTCAAACGTTTTTCCGCCTCACCTTCTTTTTTAAAATAGCCATTGCTTCTGCAAAGTCATACCTGTTTAACTTTCATGCAGATATTCTCTGTTTCAAATTAATTGTTTAAGGATTATTATGATATTATGAAATTCACAAAAATGCACGGAATAGGCAATGATTATGTTTATGTAAATTGTTTTCACGAAGCAGTTAAAGACCCTGCCGGTTTAGCGAAGAAAATAAGCGACAGACACTTTGGGGTAGGTTCCGACGGGTTAATACTTATATTGCCGTCAGAGACTGCAGATTGCAGGATGCGGATTTTCAATGCGGATGGCAGTGAAGCACAAATGTGCGGAAATGGTATCCGCTGTGTTGCAAAATACGTGTATGATCACAAACTGGTCAGAAAAAACCCGCTTAAAGTAGAAACGCTGGCAGGCATTAAAACCATTGAGCTTTTTACTCAAAATGATTGTGTATATAAAGCAAGGGTCAATATGGGTTGTCCGGGTCTTATGCGTTCGGAAATACCAATGGTTGGCACTGACACACAAGTAATTAACGAGTCACTAATACTTGGTGACGGCATTTCATTTCCGATTACCTGTGTTTCAATGGGAAATCCTCATTGCGTAATCTTCGTTGATGATTTAAAACAAATCGATATAGAAAAAAAAGGGAAAGCAATTGAACATCATAACGTTTTCCCGGAAAGAACAAATGTTCATTTTGTCAGGGTTCACACTCCAAAAGAAGTAACTATGATTACATGGGAGCGTGGGTCGGGTATCACCCTGGCATGTGGTACAGGTGCTTCCGCCGTTTGCGTTGCAGGCGTTCTTAACAAACGAACAGAACGCAACCTTTTAGCACACTTACCGGGAGGGAATTTAGAACTGGAATGGGCAGATGATGAAAACGTTTATATGACAGGTACTGCCACTGAAGTTTTTACGGGAGAGTGGCTCTTATAGCAACGGGACAATTTTTTTATCAAAAAATTACAATGAAGTTATACAGAATTCAAAGATTGTTTCTTTTCGCTATCGTATTATCCGGCTGCGCAAGCACCAAAACAATTGTACAAAGATCGATATGGGAAGATACCTCTACCATTTTGAATAGCAAAGAAGGCAAAGCACAAAATCTTTCAATACAAGAAATAAAAGATGTTTTAATTACCAACAACTCAAAGCTTGTTACGCTTCGGACAAAGGCAAAAATAACCTTCATTTCACCTGAATCAAAAGGCCCTGTTACCTGTACCGGCCTGATACTATATGAAACGCCAAATCATCTTCGCGCAATAGGTTCCAAGCTGGCAACTACCATATTTGATATGTCAACCGATGGCAATAATTTTTGGGTACATATCCCCTCAGAAAAAAAAGTTTACACGGGATCATGCAATGCCCTGCATAAAGAGAATTCAGCAGGAATAGGTATTTCTCCGGAAGACATGGCGCTATTATTTAATTTTAAAGACATTTTAGGCAGCGAAAGAACGTTGGTGGAAATCTGGCCTTACTACTGGGTTGTTCATGCAATAGATACGAATGAAGGAAAAACAAATCTAAAAGGAAAACTATTGATTGACAGGATTAATGCAGATACATTTCGGTGTGAGACGTTTTACCCCGACGGCACTGTCCGGCTGCAGGCAGTATTTACGAATTATTTCACCTTCGAAACTTGCCGATTGCCTCAAAGAATCGATGTCAGATGGCCATTATACAACACTTCTTTAGGCATTACTCTTTCTGACATCGTAGTAAATAATCAACTTGATCCAAAAATATTTACCCCTGCGATACCCAACGGTGTGGAGATTGTTTATCTGAAAAATTAAATACCGCCTCCATTTTCCAGTTCTGTTATTTTTTCCAAACGGCGGGCATGCCTTCCCCCTTCAAAAGGCGTTTCTAACCATAGTTTTATCTTCTGCTCCAGGAGTTCTTCGTCGATAACATCAGCACCAATACAAAGTACATTAGAATCGTTATGCCTTCGGCTCATCTCTACCGTGTAAAGGTTATGGCACAATGTTGCCCTTACACCTTTTACCTTATTTGCAACAAGTGACATGCCGATTCCGGTACCACAGATTAAAATACCTCTGTCGCATTCTCCCTTTCCCACCGAAAGTGCCGCTTTTAATCCATAATCGGGATAGTCCACTGACTCTGAGTTTGAAGAAGTACCATAATCCTCTACTGAATGCCCTAATTCCTTCAACGTTTCCTTGACACGTTCTTTAAAATCATACCCTCTATGATCCGATGCTATCGCAATCTTCATTGTAGTTTCACAATCTTCCATTAAAAAGTTTACAAAAATTTACACCTTCTCTAAAATTTTATAAGACGATTTTGAATAGTTGCTTCAGGAATAATGCCCGGACGAACAACCTCAAATACCTCGTCTTTTATTTTGATGATCGTTGAAGGCAGGTGCGACCGTGTAGGTCCTCCATCCAGTATAATATCAATTTTCCCCTCAAAATACGCTAATACCTGCGCTGCATCCGTTGCCGACGGACGTCCTGAAATGTTAGCACTGGTAGTTACTATCGGAATATTTGCCGTGCGGATTAAATCCCTGGCAATGGCATTATCAGGCAATCTCACACAAATATCTGAACCATCCTTTAACGTGAAAATAATCGCCAAAGGTCCTGGCCAGAAGATATCCATTAATTTTCCTGCCGTGTCAGATATAACATCCACGTATTTCCTTACTTCACGGATATCAGCTATCATCAAGGTAAGCTTCTTTTCCTCCGGTCTCTTCTTTGCCTCATAAAGCCGTTCGATAGCATCAGCATTATCCTTATGAACACCCAATCCATATACAGTCTCTGTGGGAAAAGCTACTATTTCACCGTTTCTTAAAGACTGAGCTGCGGCTTCAATACAAGACCAATAAATGCCATGGTTCCGAACAGTCAGTACTTGCGTTATTTTGGCGGTATCACAATACATACTACATAGTTTAAATGCTTAATATTGATATTTCAACTTCTTTTATATCTTGACAATAAATTATTAAATTTGGTAGAGTTGCCACATGAAATCCTTATTACAGAATATATACTTTTTAATCATTTTCTTAATAATATTCCCCTCCTCTTTTGTTCCGTTATCCAATTCGCAAGCCCTCTGTGCACACGAAATTTTTATGGATATTGACGAAATCAAACCCGGGATGAAAGGATATGGCAAAACCGTATTCTCCGGAGATGACATTGAAATTTTCAGTGTCGAGGTTTTAGGTGTTTTAAAAAACTGGGAAACAAAGGGAGACCTTATTCTGGTTAAAATGACAGGCAGTCCTCTCGAAGAAACAGGTATCATTGCGGGTATGAGCGGTAGCCCCGTATACATAAACAATCGTTTGATTGGTGCAGTTGCCTATGGATGGAGTTTTTCAAAAGAAGCGATTGCCGGTGTATCTCCAATAAATGAAATGAAAAAGACATTGCTCAATATCCCGGAAGAGAATAGTAGCAATTTTCCCCCTTCCATTGACTGGGAGCTTCCCTTACTGCATGAAAACAATGGCGAATTAATACCGCAAACACCATTGTTTCAACCGCATGATGAAACATTAAATCATCAGGCAAACGAGATAAAAATCACTCCTATTCTTTCTCCTTTGGTGGTATCAGGATTCTCGGGTAAAGCTTTGGAAGAGATGAAATCTTTTTTTAGCTCATATGGTTTGTACCCCCTGCAAGGAGGGGGCTATGCATTGCCATCAACACAATATTCAACAAAATTAGTCCCCGGCGCATCGGTAGCCGCTGTTTTGATCAGGGGAGACCTGAATGCCGCCGTTGTCGGTACGGTTACTTATGTTGAAGGCAATAATATCCTTGCCTTCGGGCACCCTTTTTTGCATGCGGGAGCCACAGACATTCCGATGGCCACAGCTTATGTATATGCAATTCTCAGCAGCCAATCCAATTCCGTAAAAATGGCTTCACCAGTAGAAATACTTGGTCAGATTAATCAGGACAGAAGATCGGGAATCGCCGGCACTATCGGTAAATTTTCCCGCATGATTCCTTGTCGTATAGAAGTAAATGGAGCACAAAACGCTAAATATAACTTTGAGGTTGCAGACAGTAAACTGTTAACGCCGGTTCTTGTTGTAATGGCAGCTCAGGGTGCGGTTGCCGCCACAGAAAAAAAACTGGGGGAACGGTGTGTAGACATTGAACTTTCAGCCATGATTAACGGATATGATAAACCGCTGGTATTAAATAACATCTATTATGAATATAACCAGACATGGTTTTCTATTGACAATATTGCACAACGCTTTGCAATGATACTTAATAATCAATTTCAGGAAATTACTGTTAATGAAATTGGCCTGAAAATTAATATTCTGGATTCACGCAAGACGGCGTCAATCGACGCCATACGGGTAAGAAAAAAACACGTACAACCGGGAGAGGTGTTGCCTGTGGACGTGCTGCTAAAGCCCTATGCCGGAAATGAAATTTGTAAAACCATTCAGGTAAAAATCCCTGAAGATGTAATCCCCGGCAATCTTCTGGAAGTTACGGCCTGTGATGCAAAATTCAGTCAATCGTTAGACAGAGGAAGAGCTGCGGGGAAACATTTACCGGTCAATTTTGATCAGCTTTTAGACTATGTCGGTGATATGGAAAAAAATAACAATCTCATTGTACGCGTTCTTCTTTCCAAAAACGGGCTAACATACAAAGGGGAAGGGCTGCCATCATTACCACCTTCCATTCTTTCTATTATGAGCCATGCCGGTCAAAGCGGAATAGGCCCGCTCTTAGGGGAAATAATTACAAAAGTACCGACAAATTATATTCTCAACGGAAAGCAAAGCATACAAATATTGGTTAAATAACATGAAGAACAGCATTCAACCAGCATTTAAGATATTCGTACTCATTTTTACCATTGTATCAGTGCTACCATTCGCAAATGCCACCACACCACACATATGGTCACAGTCTACAGAGTATGATTTCGAGAAAGGCACCTTCCGGAACATTTCTGTTCACCGCAAAGGCGAACTGTCTCTTTCTTCTCAAATCGAGACTATCAAAGGGATTGACGATACATATGTATGGTCAATTACTATGGATGAAAAAAAACGTATATTCATTGGTACGGGGGATCCGGCAACGGTGTATCACGTAAAAGACAATTCCGAAGCAGTAGAAATCTTCCAATCTTCTGAACTGTATGTACAAAGTATTATTGCCGATAAGAATGGCAATATATACGCAGGCACAGCACCAAGGGGCATAATATACAAAATTAACAACGAGGGGGAAAGTTCAGTTTTTTGCAGCTTACCGGTCCCGTATATATGGGATATGGAAATAGACAACAATTCCAATCTCCTTGTGGCAACTGGAAATGATGGTATCTTGTTTAAGATATCGCCCGACGGATGCCCGGATATTGTTTTCGATTCTCCTGAAACAAATCTTTTAGACATCATACTTGATCAAAACAATAACATATACATAGCAACAGAACCGAATGGTTTGATATATAAAATAGAAAGCAACGGAAATGCACATGTTCTTTATGATGCGGAAGAAGATGAAATACATTGCCTTGCAATCGATTCTTCCGCCACTATATACGCTGGTACGGCGTCCGGAACACATGCGGTAATGCCTAAGGTTTCCGCAGAAAAACTCGCCAGTGAAACAGCGGTAATTCCCTCTCCATTCAAAGAGGGAAAAGCCTGGGATCTCAATATTCCCGAAGAACTGACCATTACAAAAACGGTATATACTCAACACGAAAAAAACGCATCCCAGAGATTAAGAGCGCAACAACAAACAACGGGAGGCCCGATAAAACCAAATTATATTTATAAAATTACCGAAGAAGGATTTGCAGAAAAAATTTTTGAGATAGATCAAGCATTTATTTTCGATATGGTATTTGATGCAGAAGATAACCTTTTTGTTGTGACCGGAAATGAATCTTATATTTATAAAATTTTCAGTGATACTTCGTTTATCCGTTTGGCAGATATCGATGTGTGCCAGTTGCTTTGCTGTTTGATTACGGATAATGACGAATTATACTTTGGATCGGGAAATGAGGGGAAAGCATATAAGTTACTGCCTGTTTATGCAAAAACCGGCACCTTTATATCTAATATACTGGACACCTCTTCCTTATCGTCATGGGGAAATATTTCCTGGTCATGTGTAGAACCCGAATCGACCAAAATTACTTTGGCCACAAGAACGGGAAATTCTGAAAAACCTGATGTAACATGGAGCGATTGGTCAATATCCGATAGTTCTCCATGTGCAAAAATTACAAATTCCTCTGCCCGTTTTATTCAGTATAAGGCAACATTGCAAACCGAAAATGTTGAAATTTCACCTTCTTTGAAAATGGTTTCTTTGTCCTATTTACCGAAAAACCAGGCGCCAAATATCATTAAATTTGAAACAGAAAAAAATGTTTCTGCACCTCAACAATCTTCACCAACAAAAAATGACGTTGCCGTAGAAACAAAATCACAGTTGTCTTTCCTCCAAAAACCACATCACGAAATTGCCCAGAAAAAAATTCTTTGGGAGATAGAAGATCCAAACAATGACACATTGCAAGTTACGGTTTCCTATAAAGGCATAGACGAAAACACCTGGAAAATACTGAATAAAAGTAATCAAAATAAAGGCTCATGCACATGGGATACCCTCCGCCTGCCTGATGGAAAATATCAAATCAAGCTGGAAGCCAGTGATTATCCCGATAATCCTCCTGAAACCGCACTCAACACGGAAACGATATCGCAACAACCCCTGACAATCGACAATTCAAGGCCCACAATTGCAGAACCAATAACGGCTGAAATTAAATCCGATGGAAGGTGTATTATAACTGGTTCTGCACAGGACAAGTGCAGTGAGATCGTGAAGGTTCAATATACCATCGATGGACAGGAATGGTTATCCGCCTATCCCGCAGATGGCATTTTCGATTCCTTACAGGAAACCTTTCAAATTACAACAGAACCTCTGCATCAGGGAGATTATACCGTTGTTATCAATGTCTTTGATTCTGAAGGAAATATTGGTGTAAAAAAAGTGATATTTACGGTAAAATAAAAAAGCAAACCTACTCCTCTTTTCAGGAGCACCTCTGGTAAATATATAATGGTACGGGGCGTGGCTCAGCTTGGCTAGAGCGCGACGTTCGGGACGTCGAGGTCGCTGGTTCAAATCCAGTCGCCCCGACCATTTTAAATCCTGCATGATTGTTAGTAATACCAAGTACACGCATATTCAGGCAAAATTTTATTTTGCGCAGCAATCAAATAATGGATTTTGATAATTGCCATAAAGGCAAAACTTCCTTACCATGATAGAAACTGTAATGAACACATCTAAATATAAAAACAAATACCGTATTGAAACAACCAGATTAAAATGTTGGAATTACGGAGCGAACGGTTATTATTTTGTTACGATTTGTGTCAAAAACCATGAATGCGTTTTGGGTTGCATTGAAAACGGCAAAATGGTCTTATCAGAAATCGGCAGGATTACACATCAATGCTGGCAGGAAATTCCGGCACATTTCCCTTTTACCCGCATTGATGCATTTATTGTTATGCCTAATCATATTCATGGCATCATTGTGATTGATAAACCATTTGCTGTAGAGACGCAAAATCTTGCGTCTCTACAATATGGCGTTGAATCACCGAAAACCCTATTTGGTCCTCAATCAAAAAATTTGGCTTCCATTGTGCGAGGATACAAAACCGGTGTTAAAAAATGGACAACGATAAATAACTTTTCTTTTCAATGGCAATCAAGGTTTCATGAGCGCATCATCCGCAACGAACCTGAATTGAATAAAATACGTAAATACATCATAAACAATCCTCTGAACTGGAAGACGGATGAAAATTATAAGGCATGACCAGATGGTTTATAACCTCAACGACCTTACTTCGGAGGAAATTGAGCTTGTGGAGAGGGGAAAGGAGAAGAATTGGAACAAACAGAACAGACTGTATGATATTTCATCGAAGTAATGCCATATGCCGCCTTGCGGGAGATATTTGGTTATGATGCAAATCAGCTGGTAGGATTGTATAAGAGAGAAGCCAGGATTTAAGTGATATTGCAATGCTTAAGAAAGTAAGGAAATACCTGGAGGAAGAGAATGGATAAAGGATTTGTGTACACGCTTGAAGATGAAAAAATAATTGAATACATGAAATTATCAACAGAGGAAAAATTAAAATGGCTGGACGAAATAAACGAGTTTAACAGAATAGTGTTAAGCGAACGCGAAAAGGAGTTGAGGGATAAATTAAGAAAATGCGAAATATAATAAAATAGCAAAATGCTTGTTTTCATAAATATCTTTTTTACTCCAGTATAGAAACGCTATTTTGAACTTACAAATTCCTGTTTATAACAATTTCAGTATAAGAAATATTTCTTCATTCTTTTCCCGATAATGTTCCGAATACTACCCATAACCATACTCTTTGTACTGCCTTTTCTCGTATTCCTCAATGCACTTGACAATGCCTTTGTCTACGACGACGTATTTACCATTATCGATAATTACTTCATCAGGGATTGGGGGAATTTTCGGCATTTATTCACCCATGAATATTTCAAACATTCGGGAGAAGCAACGTATCGACCTCTTGTAACCCTTTCTTATTTTATTGATTACTCAATTTGGCGACTTAACCCTTTTGGATACCACCTGGCAAATAATTTATTTCATGCCGCTGCCGTTATCCTTGTTTATTTTATAACGTCTGCCGTTATGAGAAACAAGGTGGTTGCTTTTCTTGCGGCAGTATTCTTTGGCGTGCATCCAATCCTGACTGAGACGGTAAACGCCATCAGCTATAGAGAAGACCTCCTGACTACGGTGTTTTTTCTTGGTGCTCTATGGTTGTTTATTTATTCCGGCAATAATTTCAAAAGATATATACTTCTGTATCCCCTATCGCTCCTTCTCTATCTTTTTGCATTATGCTCTAAAGAGATGGCAATTACTTTACCTTTGATGATTTTCCTTTTTGACTGGATTTTCGGGGGAAATGTAAAAATTAAGAAGAACGCCCTGAAATATTATATTGGCTTCATAGCGGTAAGCATTTTTTATCTCTTTTTACGATTTGTGTTGTTGCATAATCCGTCCGAGGGACAATTAACGTATCCGGAAGACAGCTTCTTTGTAAATGTGCTTACGATGCCAAAAGTTGTTGCCTCATACATAAAACTCTTGTTCCTCCCCACACATTTTAATGCTGAATATATGATTGACCCGACGTTAACGCCCCTTGCATCCTCCTTTCTTTTCAGCATACCTTTGTTGTGTACTGCAGGAATAATTGCCTATAGGTTTTATTTTTATTCAAAACCATTCTTTTATTTTACGCTATGGTTTTTCATTACCCTTGTTCCTGCAATGAACATACTTCCTATTGCCAACATAATGGCGGAAAGATATCTTTATCTGCCTTCAGTAGGGTTTTGCGTAATTTTGGCGATCATAGTACTGGCAATATGGGAAAAAGCTTACACGGTAATTTTGCTCAAAAAAAGCACTACTGAAGGAAATACAACAGAAGCATATTCATTCCCTTTTTCCAACAAGGATATAGTGACGAAACAAAAAAATCCTTTAAAAATTTCTATGATTGTTTTATTCATAGTAATTCCTGCCATTCCCTATTCAATTACCACCATTCAAAGAAACAGGTGCTGGAAGGATCAATTTACCTTTTGGTTAACCACCGTAAAAGACTCTCCCGACAGCGCCAGAGCGCACAACAATCTTGGCATGATTTACTTTGAAAAGGGAAATACTGATCGTGCAATACGAGAATTTCAGACCTCGGTTTCTCTGGAATCAGACCCCGAGTATCATCACAATCTGGGAATGGCATACCAGCAAAAAGGCATGAAAAAAGAAGCGGTAGAGGAATATTTACTTGTTTTAAAGATGAATCCCGACTCTGCTATTACTCACAATAATATGGGCAATATATTGATCGACCTGGGAAGGATTGATGAAGGAATTATGAAATTCAAAGATGCTATCCGCTTAAAACCAAATTACTATGACGCACATTATAATTTGGGGCTTGCCTATTTTAAGAAAGGAGCTTTAAGAGAATCGATGGAAGCGTTTAAAAATGCCATACATTATGAACCTGATCATCCTGAAGCGCATAGTTGCCTGGGAACGGTCTACGCAAATACAGGCATGGCTGATGACTCTATCAGGGAATATAAAGAAACCTTACGTTTGCAGCCAGACTATATCACCGCATATAAGAATCTTGGCACGGTGTATCTCAATTACAAAAAAGATGTTCAAAGTGCAATGGAGTATTTCCGTGAATTTCTTAAGCGATGTCCAGATGATAATGAAGCGGAAGAAATACGCAGAATGATAGAGAAGTTTCAGGCTTTGCAGAATACAGCGCATCAATAAACGAAAACGAGACTTCGTTATCACATAAAAATTTGTACCCTTCGGCTCTCAGTATTTGTCATTCTTTTGAATTTGCAGCTTTTTCACCTCTTCTGCCTAAAACAACACACATAATGACAAAACCTGCTAAAATTGCTACAAATAAGACGTATGCGGTAATCATTAACTTGCCATATATTCCGCCCATTCTACTCTCCAATTCTTACACTAAATTACTCCCAAGTTATCTTTGTGCAGCCAGCCCCTTCTTATTTCCTTATCTTCTTTTTTATCAGTATCTGACTGCAAGGCATCTTCCTGTTTTATACCCACATGCACATATACCTTATACCATTTGCCCTTTACTTGTTCAACAATGCATTCTACCCCTTCGTGGATCTCATATTTTGTTTCATATTCTTCCCCCGGCCCGTATCGCACCGGGCATTTTTTTGTAATTATTACTCCGCGGTCAGTGCCCTGTTCCACGTAAATTTTTATCCCCAGCGATACGACTGCTATCAGCAATCCAACAGAGAAACCTATGATAACCCGCTTCAGCCATTGATACTTTAAAATAATCAACGCAATAAACAGCACCATGACTATTATATAAAGGGACACTGATAATGTAATAATCTCATTTTGATTCATGAGAAAAAACCAGAACAACACACGCTGTATAACCGCGGGGGTTTCATGATAGACCTCTTTATCCTCGATGGAGTTTTTTGCCAATCTCAGATTTGCGTCAAGCTCCGCATTCCGTGGCATCAACCGCTGGGCTTTTCGATAATTCAGGATTGCTTTTCCCACCTCACCCAAACGATAGTAAGTGTTTCCAAGATTATAGTATACCCGTCCATTCCGAAATCCTTTGGAAATGATCATTTCGTACTGCAACGCTGCTTCCTCAAGTTTTTTGTTTGCTTCCTGAAGGTTTTTTTCCGCTATAAACTTTACTGCCTCTAAATGGTTTTCATTTGCCGTGGCAAACGTTTTTACCACCTCATCTTTTGAGAGTGAATATCCAAATAATTTCCCCGCACAAAGGAACAGTACCGCAAAAATGAATACACAGAATCGTGTTCGCATCATAGTTGTTTCTCCAATTTCGTAATAAGCTGCTCAGCTATATTCAGAGAATGTTCCATCTCGTCTTTCGTGCCGGTATCGCTCGAAAACCTACGGTAATCGAAATCAGACAGGCATCGGGTAACGTCTTCAATAACATCCACCGGGACCCCTTTATTCCGTAGCAATACTGATACTCTGTCGCCAGATGCGCTTGCGGCAGGGATATTGAATTTATCCGCAAGATATTCGGTAATGCCCCTCGAAAGACACGCATAAAACTCAGAAGAAGAATCCCCGGAAAGTGCTGATTGTGCCATACCAAGCCTTCTGTTTGCAACGGAATGCGCCCGTCTGTTTCTCGCATAACCAATATCCGTCTGAAGGCGGTCTTTATGCCTCACAACAAAAAAAGAGGTTATTAAGATAATTGCAGGAAGAAAAAGTCCTCCTATTAAGAAAGGGTTTTTATAAACGGGATATCCGTGATTTTTCAGAGAAGAAATACCGGTCATAATCGGGAGGATATCTTGTGTTAATAAACGTACCTGTTGCTGCGAAGCTGGTAATTTTTCCTGAGAGAGCGTTAATTGAATGGGTATCTCCTGCTCCCATGATTCAACCGTAATAGGAATAGGGTCTTTTGTAATTGTTTTATATCGATTCTCACGGGGATCAAAATAACTGAATACTATGGCAGGAATGCTTTTTAGCTCTGTTTTTTGCGGTTCTATGACTTTGCTGAATACTTTCCTGCCGCGAATCACTTCTTCTCTATTCGTAATTTGCGTAGTGGATTCGGCGGGATATACTTTAAAATCGTCTTTATTATTAAATACCAGTTCAGGCTCATTTATTGTCTGGATGTTTCCCTCACCATATACAGAAACAGATAATGTTATGGGGTCGCCTACCTTTACCCGGGACGTTTTAATGGACGCCTCCATATTAAAATTTCCCACAGCACCTTTGAATTCCTCTGGCCTTCCGTACTCCGGAAGGGGTTTTATTTTCAAAAGAACAGGATTTGTTATCCTTTCTACAGGATATTTTCTTTGTCCCCTGCCAAAAAAATCATCAAAAAAGGAATCACCGAAAAAATCATCTCGAGGTGATACCCTGCGGTTTCTCTCTTCCTGAACAATCAAATTACACTTCAATTTTGCCGGCGATATTGTCAATTCACCTGATACTATCGGAAACACCGCAGTGCGCAATTCCAGGACATTATAAATTATCCCGTCTCTTACTTCCTCATATTGGATTTGGTCTCCTAATTTTTCTTCCATAAAATTTTTTGTAGCCGGAGCAGTATAATCAATATCCGCAATAGGCAATCCTTTCTGAAAATACAATTTGAAGTAAAGGATTACCTGTTCATATAAATACGGCTCTTCATTGTCGGTTTTCAATTCCACAAAAACCAATTTATCAAGATCAAACGATTTTGTGCCCGATGAAGGCGTTGACTCTACAACTTCGACAATTATCGGGCTTGACGTATATCGTTTTCCTTTGTATTCCATAGTCGATGGCCCAATTGTGTGCTTGCCTTTTGTAACAGGCCGCAACACATATATATACCCTTTGCTTACCGATACCTGCCCGTTTATTATTCGCGTTTGAGCGGAAATTTGGGGGCCATACAACACATTAAATCCCTCAATTTCCGGGAAAGTCGGCTGGGAAACATCCTGTGTACCATGGACGGTCAACGTGAGTGTCAGCTTATCATCTAATGTTACTATTTTTTTATCTACGGTAGAGATCAAACTAATCTCCTGCGAATACGCTTTTTCTCTACTGCCCAAAATAATTATCAGCAATGCCAAAAATCCAAAGATGCCTATATGTTTTTTCATTTTAAAATCTTTCCTCTTTGAACTACCAATTCTTTCCTGTCGACCTGTGCGGTTGACGGTTTTTTTCTCTGCTTATATTTCTTGCCTCTTTTTCCGACTGATTCATCGCATCAAGAATACGTTCTGCTTCTTCTTTCGACATTTGACGGGGCATCTCATGTTGAGGCTGCATATCTTGCTGTTGCGAAGTGGGCTTACCCTGCTGCTGACCTCCGTTTGCACGAGAAGGCTGTTCCTTTTCCTTGTTTAAATCTTCCTTCTGTTTGTTCTCAGATTGCTGATCCTCTTCTTCCGGTTCCTGCTCTTTATTCTTTTCTTCTTTATTTTCTCCGGATTGATCATCTTCTTTGTCCTGATTATTTTGCTGTTCCTGTTCATTTTGTTGCTGCTCTTGTTCCTTCTCCTGCTCCTTTTCTTCTCCCTGCTGCTGTTGCTGCTGCTCTTTTTCTTCTAATTTCCTTTCGACAAACTCATGATTATACTTCGCATCGTTTTTTAACTGATCAAGTTCGCTATCTTTTTCAGGCGCCAGTTCATCAACAATATCCACCGTTCTTTTATACCAGTCCAACGCCTCAGTCATTTTCCCCTGCTTATAGAGGGTATTTCCTATATTAAAGCTGGATTTCGCCTGCATTTCCAAATTCGCCGACTTCATCGTCTTTTCAAACGCCTGAAGCGCCTCATCATACTTGCCCCGTTTATACTGGGTATCCGCCACATTAAAACTCAATTGCGGATCATCAGGGGAATCTACCAGTGCGTTAAGGTATTTGTCCAGGGCTTCGTCATAATTCCCGTTGTTATAGAGTTCATTTCCCTGCCGAACCTGATCGGCAAAAGGGTCTATCCACCCAAGAAACAACCAACCACTCACAATAAAACGCAGAACCATTACCATATAATCTTTTTTTTACCTTGCAAATATTATTATTTCGTCTCTTTTACAAAACATTCCAGACATATAAAAATAAGGGCAATAAAAAGGGGTATCTGAAACCGATTTACATATTTTTTCACACGTTGTGTTTTATAAACAGCATCCTCTATCTGTGCAATGCTTTCGTTATAAATCTTCTCAAGACCCCATTGTGTACCATAGGCAGGGGTGTAAAGCCCGTCCGTTTCAAGAGCTATTTTATTCAAAGTAATCTCATCCAGTCTTGATTTCACGACCTGACCCTGAGCATCTTTTAACAATGTTTCTTTACCATTCTCGTCAACAACCCTGATGTACGATCCTTCCTTTTTACCAACGCCGACTGTATAAATAACAATTCCCTTTTCCTTTGCTTTTTTTGCCGCCTTTAATGGGTCGGCCTCATGATTTTCCCCATCAGTAATCAATATAATTGCTTTATGGTTGTTCGAGTTTTCGCTAAAGGCTTCGATCCCTTTATAAATCGCTTCGGCAATTGCAGTTCCTCCAACAGGAATAATATTCACATTCAAATCATTTAAAAAGAGGCGAAAGGCGCCATAATCAGAAGTGAGAGGACAATACGTAAACGCCCGCCCCGCAAAAGCGACCAACCCTATTCGGTCACCCTCTAATATATTCAGCAAATCTTCGATTTCCCGCTTTGCAACTTCCAGACGGTTTGGTTTTACATCGTCTGCAAGCATACTACGGGAAGTATCAACCGCAATCACAATATCAATGCCCTTCTTTTCCACTTCTTCCCAATGATATCCCCATTTAGGTTCTATGAGTGCAGCTACAAGAAAGAGAACTCCTATGATCATCAGAATTGCCCTAAACCATTGTTTTTTCCTGCTAAAGGAAAATCCTGTCATTTTCAACAACTCAAGACGGGCAAACCGGTTTAAATCTTTCGTTCTTTTTCTGAAAAAAAGAATATATCCTATTAACAGAAGGGGGATAACGGAAAGTAAGTATAAATAGTTAAGATTGCCGTACTGCATATGTTATATTATATTACTGAAATAGTAGTGTATTCTCCGTATTTTATGCAAAATGAAAGTAATGCCACTAAGGGATTTTCCTGAATTTTGTTTTTTTCAAACATAATTCAATCAATAAACAACCAAATGCCGGAAGCAAAAAATAATGAAACAATTCCTTATATTCTTTGTAATGAGTTATTTCTGTTTCTGTTTTTTCAAGTTTGTCTATTTGCTCATAAATTTCTTTAAGCGACTCGGTATCGGTAGCCCGATAATACCGTCCACCGGTAATTTTTGCTATCTCCATAAGACTTTCATCATCGATTTCTATCTTTACCTGTCTCATCACCTTGTTCCCAAATAAATCTCTCGCAGGATAGGGAACCAATCCCTTTGAGCCTGCCCCGATCGTGTAAATTTTAATACCAAATGCCTTTGCAATTTCCGCTGCGGTATAAGGATCGATTTCCCCCGAATTGTTTCTTCCGTCCGTCAAAAGCACAATTACCTTGCTTTTTGCTTTCGTATTTCTCAGCCTGTCAACAGACGAAGCAATCGCAGAACCTATTGCGGTACCGTCCTGAAGCATACCGATCTCTGTTTTTTCCAATAGCTGCATTAATATCCCATAATCAAGTGTTAATGGGCATTGTGTATACCCTTGCGCTGCAAATACCACAAGGCCAATAGGATCTGTTGTGCGTTTATTTATAAAATCCTTTACCACTTGCTTTACCACATATAAACGGTTTTGCCGTTTACCGTCCATTTCAAAATCCTCAGCCAGCATACTTCCCGAAACGTCCACTGCAAGAACAATGTCAATGCCTTCTGTTGTTACCCTCGTTTGTTCATTACCGTGCTGCGGCCGAGCCAATGCAATGATGCATAACGCAATAGCTACCGTACGTAAAACAATACTAATATGACGATACCTTTGCGCCAGTGACGGTTTCAGTTTTTTTAAATTTTCTATAGAAGAAAAAAGCAGCGGATGTGTTCCCTTGCGCCGGAAATAAACGTAAATCAAAAAGGGAATTATAATTAATAATGATAATAATAAAGGATCCCGAAAAATCATTGAAAACAATACACCCTGGAAAAAAGTATTAACAAAACATAGTAATAAACTGGCATAAATACACGACGCATAACTGACATGAACAAGTAGTATCTTTATTTGGCCTGATTGAACGGAGGAAAAAACTTTGCACTACATAATTTTTAAAATATTGACGAAAGTTTAATTCTCTCACCCCCCGCGATTGCATCCCATATATCCTTTTCCTCTATATCATTCTTCGAAAGAATATCGACAAAAGCCTGGTACGCCGTATTCTTTGATTTCAAGAGTTCTTCCGCACCCTTTTCAGTGTAAAAATATCTGCTCATAAGCGTTTCAGACTGTTTATATAGACGGGCTCCGGCAAGATCTTTTTGGGTTCCTATATCTTCTTCATACTCAGCCAATACTCCTTTATCAACGTAGTAGAGACTTAAACATGCCCGGGCACTTCTTACATCTAAAAAACGAATCTTCTCTTTTTTTGATATGATTTCCTTAATTTCAGGAGTGGCATAAATTCCCCATATTATTTGCATATTCTTTTTAACTCTTTTCATTTTCCCTGCGGATATCGGGGCATGCGCGTGAGAAGGCTTACTCCCCTTTTTACTACTCAAAGCTTTTTCATGGCTTAAATATTTTTCCATAAACTTTTCCGGCGCTTTTACCATTTTTCACATCCTCTTTAAAAAAGGTTAACGTGATACAAAATAATATCAACGATTATATCATTTCGCCTCAACTATCATCACCTCTTCTTTTTTTTCCTCCAGTTCCGCCTTTGTTTCATCGATCAACCGCTTTGCAAGATGGTATGTTTCCTTGCTTTCTAATAAAGAAGGGCCGTATTTTGCATATTTTACCATATCACATTTCCCGAGAAATACCTGAATAAGTTTTTTATGCTCATTATTTAACTTATTTGTATATGCCATTTCAACCAGGAATTCTTCCGTAGTGCGTTCAGGAGCGGACAAACCAAACCGGTCTTCTATATAATGCCGCAAAATATTTGTTATGCGATAATAATATTCTTTTACCAATCCCTGCTCTATAAGATTTTCTTTTGATAATATTTCCAGCAGCTCATACGCTTTCTCATGAGGAAGTTTTTTAACAACTTCTGTTTGTACGCGCCCGGCTTTTTTCCGTTTTTTCAATAGCCAGTAAACAGAAAAGCACAAAAGAATTGCCGCAACTCCTGTGGAAATCCATTGAAATAAACGTTTATAATTTTTATCCACATCGACAGGGGGGGCAATATCCCGAATATCCGCAGCCTCTTCGCCTTCCGTTAATATACCTTTAATGTTTATTTCAATTTCATCGGTAACGGCAACACCCTCTCTTGAGCCATCCTCTTTATACCCTATTTTCATTGAGGGAATTGTTTGCAGCCCCGTTCTGTATGAACTCAAAATATAGCTGCGTTCAACAATTCTGCTCCCGTCTTTTTCCTTCGCGATCTCCTTCGTCTCTCCTGCATTTTTTACAGAAAACTCCCCAATCGAATCTCCAAGATCAGGGATTTTAATATTTACATTACCCTGCCATTTTACCTGAATCACCAGTTTGATTTTGTCACCTATCGTCACATCGTTTTTATCAACACTCGCTGTAACTTCTACTGTTGCAGCATCATCAACATTCTCCGATGCATTCGCTGCCAGGGATGAAGCCCCGAAAAGGAGTGTGCATATTGCCAGCAGTAAAATCAATGTTCTATACCGGCATACTAAACGCTCTATGGTTGCCATGGAAATACAACGTGAATAAATTTCAAATCCTCTTTCCTCTTATTCTGAAAAAACGAATTATAGGTTCTACATAATTTTTCTGAGTATTAATAACAACTTCATCAACGCCTATTGAACGAAACAATTGAGACCGTGCCTCTTTTTGCTGATGTGCCATTATGCGATATTTTTTTCTTGATGTTGAATCTGATGTATCTATTAATATTCTCTCTCCTGATTCCGCATCTTTTAATTCGATAAAACCAACATTCGGCAGTTCCTGCTCCCTCGGATCAATGATATTAACTGCTATTACATCATGTTTTTTATTTGCAGTCCTTAAAGATGGCGCAAAGTCATTCTCTTCTGCTATAAAATCAGATACGATAAATGTAATGGTGTGACGGGAGGTAATCTTATTTAAGTAATCCAATGCTGCGGTAATATCCGTACCCTTCCCTGACGGCTTTGCACACAGAAGTTCACGAATAACTTTAAAGACATGTTTTGCACCTTTTTTAGGAGGTATGAATTTCTCAATTTTATCCGTAAATATAATCATGCCTACTTTATCATTATTTTTAATGGCGGAAAAGGCGAGGAGAGAACATATTTCTATTGCAATTTTATTTTTTAAATATTTTACCGATCCGAAATTTCCGGAAGCACTTACGTCAACAAGAAGCATTACGGTTAATTCCCGCTCCTCAACGAAACGTTTAACAAAAGGACGCCCCATGCGTGCCGTTACATTCCAGTCTATCGTTCGGATTTCGTCTCCCGGCTGATATTCTCGCACCTCTTCGAATTCCATGCCGACTCCTTTGAATATGCTGTGGTACTCACCTACTAACGCTTCATTGACAAGGCGGCTTGTGTGAATCTGAATCTGGCGAATTTGCTTTAAAATATCTGTCGAAATCATACGTGTTATCAAGGAACTTCTACGTTATCAAATATTTTACTAATGATATCTTCCGGACGTATCTCTTCCGCTTCTGCTTCATATGTTATAATTATTCTATGCCGAAGGACGTCCATTCCAACAGATTTAACATCCTGAGGAGTAACAAAACCTCTGCCCCTGAGAAACGCATGAGCCTTTGCTGCCAGCGTTAAATTTATTGTCGCACGGGGAGAAGCGCCATATTCGATAAATTGCTCCAACTCCAGGTTATACGTTTTTGGCTCTCTGGACGCAAAAACAATATCAATAATATAATCTTTAATCTTATCATCGATATAAATCTCATCTACCACGGTACGCAGACGAATAATATCGCTCGGGGAAATTATTGAATTTATCTTAATATCTCTCCTGGTAGTAGCCATACGTTCTAATATTTCACGTTCTTCCTTTTTATCGGGATACGTAATATTTAACTTCAGCATAAACCGGTCCAACTGCGCCTCCGGCAGCGGATACGTGCCTTCATGTTCAATTGGGTTCTGTGTTGCCAATACCAGGAATGGTTCCTCCAGTGTAAAAGTCTGCTCACCGATGGTAACTTCCCGATCCTGCATGGCCTCTAAAAGCGAACTTTGTACCTTTGCAGGGGCGCGATTTATTTCATCTGCCAGTACTATATTGGTAAAAACAGGTCCCTTACGAACAGTAAATTCGCCACTTTTTGGATTATAAATAAGAGTGCCAAGCAAATCAGCCGGCAGCAAATCCGGAGTAAATTGTATCCTTTGAAAAGAGGCATGCATTGCTTTCGCAAGGGTCATTATCGACATTGTTTTTGCCAATCCGGGAACGCCCTCTAATAAAACATGTCCGTTGGAAAGAATCCCGATCAGCAACCTCTCAATCAGGTATTTTTGTCCCACAATTACCTTTCCAACTTCGTACAGAAGGGAATTTATCAGATCGCTTTCCTCTTTTACCCTTTCTGTAATATTTCTAACGCCAGAATCCATTCACTCCTCCATAACAAATTTATCCTTCGGTTATAAATATAAATTACATCGGTAAAAATCCTTTTTTTTCTGCAATGCAATGTATTTTAACAAACATTGCCCGGTAATTTGTTCCTAAATATTACAAGTTTAACTAATTTACATACAAAAAAAGTGATTATATAATAAATGTATTTATATGAAAACAGGTATTTTGTAAATGTTCGTTTATAGTGAAAAGTACTTGACACCTTATGGAGTGAATGTTACGATTTTTGATACTGCTAACAAAAAAAGGGCAAAACTACAAAAATAGTGTCACTAGAAACATTTAGAATAATTTTTTTATGAAAACTAAAAGTTATAATTGCGTTTTAAGAAAAAAATATTTTTGTCCCGGTTTTTTCAGGCGGGAATACTGATTATCCATAATTTTGTAGCAATTTAGATTTTTGAAAAATTCACCACGCTCTTGCAGTGGTGGCAGGAGGAAACTCCTGCCACCTGATACAGTGTCAGGGTTGCTGTCAGGAGGAAACTCCTGACAGCACGGGGAGTTTAGATTTTTCAAACGGCTAAATTGAAACATAATTTTTGATTGGGGGGGGTGGTTGTAGAAGAAAAGATTTCTGGTTGAATCAAAAACGAAATTACCTCGTAAAAAGTCTAATTATACACAATGTGCACATATTTTTTTATAGGAGGATTTACCTTTGAAAAAACTTATCAGCTACTGTACTATTTCTGCAACGGCAATTTTTGGTCTTTATTTTATACAACCGAGCTTTACTGCGACAGCAAATGACGTTAATCAGATATATAAAGATACCTGCGAATTATGCCATGGCCCTGATGGAAAAGGCACCGAAGCAGGAAAACAATTTGGGGTACCCAATTTTGCGGACCCTGATTACCAGAGATCAAGAACTGATGAGCAAATGAAAGAATCTATGACAAAAGGAACAAAAAACCCAAACTACGTACCGCTCGGAGACCTCGGGGTTGATCTTTCACACCTTGATGCACTTGTACAGATTGTACGTGGATTTGGCGGATAGACCCTTTTTGATAATAAAAGTCTGAACAAAAAGGGCAGAACATATTCATGTTCTGCCCTTTTTTCTTTTAACTATGGCGGATGATCTTATCAAAATTGACGGTTCTCTTGGAGAAGGAGGAGGACAAATACTGCGAACTTCACTTTCTCTCTCAGCCATTACAAAAAAACCTTTTGAAATATACAACATCAGAGCCAGCAGGAAAACACCAGGGCTCAGCCATCAACACTTACAAGCGGTAAATGCCACTGCTCTGATATGTAACGCGGAAGTAGCGGGAAATACGCTTCGTTCTGTAACTCTCAAATTTTATCCGGATAGAATTCAACACGGAACATACACTTTTAACATCGGGACAGCGGGTTCAATCTCCCTGGTGTTACAAACGATATTCTACCCTCTTAGTTTCACAAAAAGCCCCTCCACACTCACCATTGCAGGCGGAACACATGTCACCCATAGTCCCTGTACGGATTATCTGGAACGGCAGTGGTTATTTTTTTTGAGGAAAATCGGGTATGATGCTGAAATAAAAACTATCAGAGCCGGATTTTATCCCCGAGGCGGAGGTGAAGTTGCGATGAAAATAAATCCCTCACGTGCGCAGCAAACGATACAAATAGAGGAAAGAGGAAGGCTTCTCCGGATAAGAGGGATATCTATGGTAAGTAACCTGGATATAAACATCGCCAAAAGACAACAAATACAGACACTGAAACTGTTTTCAGAACTGAAGGTACCACATGAAATATCTTTACTAGAAATGCCCGCTATCGGTAAGGGTACGATGCTGTTCCTCATTGGAGAATTTGAACATAGCCAATGCTGCTATTTTAGCCTAGGCGAAATTGGCAAACGTGCAGAGACCGTTGCTGAAGAGGCATGCAACAAGTTAAAAACTTTTCTGAAAACCAAAGGCACATTCGATGAATACCTGGCAGATCAGATTATAATTCCTCTGGCTCTGGCAAATAAAAAGACAGAGTTTACCACGCCAATAATTACTCAACATCTGTTAACTAACATTCAAATTATAAAACAGTTCCTCCCTATTGATGTTAAAATATCGGAAAGTCTAAACGAAGAAGGCACTATAACAATACAGCCGCTTTGAGTTGAACAATAAACGGGTAAATAACAAAGGGCTATGCCTTTCATTATAAAGCATAGCCCTTTTGCACAAAAACAGCTTTACTCAATTGCAGTATATGTTTCACCTGCAACAGCACCATCATTACCATATACAGTCGGCATGTAAAATGTATTTTCGGCTGCCTGATCAATCTTTTGATTGCATCTCGCACACCTTCTGTTATGCGGACCACGACTGATAAATTTTTTCCCACACATCAAACAACTTCTTTCCGCCTTATCAATATATACATTTTTTAAAGAAAGGCTTCTTTCGTTATATTTTTTTCTCGATTTTTCTTTCTGGTGAATGTTCATTTACTACTCCTACTCCCACAAAAACAATAAAAAATAAGGTGTAATTATAACTCAATCTTAAAACAAGGCAATACAAAATATTGTTCCATTCTTTACAAAATATTTTATTATTTTCTTAATATATTGTTTAATAAGTAGTTATGCTAAATCAGGCGTTGCGAATTTGGACAAAATATTAAGAAAAATACCTTCAGGAATTTTTTGTTTTTTGCAGTTAAAAATCGGCGACAGTTACATAAAACGCTGAAAAGATTGCTCTATCTCTCAACAAAATAATATGTTATAAACCTTTTATATTTAAAAACCCAACATTTTTATTCTGTTTTTCCTTGTATTTAAACAAATGTAAAGTATAATCTGATTTGCATTTCTTCGTAAGGAGGAGTGTATTCATAAAAACACGGGGCGTAGCGCAGTTTGGCTAGCGCGCCTGCCTTGGGAGCAGGAGGTCGGAGGTTCAAATCCTCTCGCCCCGACCACTTACCATCACAATTTTCCATTTCCTTTGGTTGTCGTTTCAACTGTTTTGGACAAAAACTGCCATTTTAACCCATCAGATTGCAATTTCCGATAGATTCGTTTGCACCACTATGATTTTTTCTTCATCTCGACTTTGACGTCTATTTTTTCTCCCTCTTCCAAATCAACCTCTATCCTGGTTTTTTTGTAGCTATTCTTATTTACGGTAATCTCATACGTATCAGCATCTAAATTACCAAATTCAAAAAGGCCGTTTTCATCCGAATACGTTTTCCTTTTAATTTTTGTTGTATTCCCTTTCAGCTTCACTTTGGCAGATTTTAAAGGATTTTTATCTTCATCAAGCAAGCTACCCGATATCCTCCCCAATAATGCCGACAGATCGTTATCCAATTGCGAAATAAAGGTATCTATGCGACCGCTATAAGTTTCATATAAACTTCCATCTGTGATCGGAAAATTTGAAGAATCTGTAATGCCGGCAATATATATGTCGCCTTCCGTCCCAATTGCCAATGCTTTTCCACAATCATACCCGGAATCTCCTCCTAAATAAGTAGAATCAAGCAAATCTTCCAGATCTTCGTTAAACCTGGAAATAAACACATCCGCATTTCCACCATTAAATGAAGTACTATACGCTCCTATCGTAGTAGGAAAATCTGACGAGTACGTACCGCCGGCAACATAAACATTCCCACCTGAATCAATGACAATGGCATTAGCATGTTCATATCCATAATCATAATTAAACCCTTCTGAAGGATAACCAGAGCCTCCTAAAAATGTTGCGGCAACAAGGGTTTTTAAATCATTACTCAGTTTCAATACAAAAACATCAGAACCAAAATTGTACGTTGTATCGTAAGCCCCGCTTGTTGTCGGAAAATTTGAAGAAATAGTGCCGCCTGTTATATAAATATTTCCATCAGGATCTCTTGCCATATCGTTTATGTAATCATTAAAATATCCTCCAATATACGTGGAAGCAACAAGGCCCTCCAGATTCTTATCAAACTTTGAAACAAAACCGTCAGCATCGTATTCTCCCCCATTAAAGGAGGTATCATACGCATCTGAAGAAGGAAAGTCTGATGAGCCGGTAGTGCCTGCGACAAAAACATTTCCTTCGGAATCAACATTAACGGCACTACTGTAATCAACCGAAGTGCCTCCCAAAAACGTTGAAGCCAAAAGACTCGTTAACTCTTTATTGAGTTTTGAAACAAAAACGTCACCGGAGCTATCTGCCAGCGCGGTTTTATAAGCACTCGCAGAAGTCGGAAAATCAGAAGAATTGGTATCGCCTGTTATATAAATATTTCCCTCCGAATCGGTCGCAATATCGCGGCTATGATCGCCAAATGTTCCCCCTAAATACGTAGAAGCCAGAAGATCGGCCAATTCCGTATCAAATTTAGAAACAAAGACATCTCCATAACTATCATTTAACGACCCGGCATAAGCATTTGCGGTTGTTGGGAAATCTGACGAATTGGTATCTCCCGTCACATAAACATTTCCTTCCGAATCTAAAAACAAAGATATCACCCGATCATCTGAAGACCCTCCCAAAAAAGTCGAAGCAAGAAGACTGGTTAAACTTGCATTTATCTTTGAAATGAAAGCATCACTACCTTCACCACCGGTATCAAATGAACCACTGGTAGTCGGAAAATCGGAGGGAGAAGTATTACCCGCAACATAAATATATCCTTCCTCATCAATTGCCAAAGAACACACTTTATCATTGTCTGAACCACCCAGATATGTAGAGGCAAGAAGAGGATCGATTATAAGTTCCTTCGTTTTATCATAATCGTCCACATTAAAACCGTAGATCATACCGGAATCTTCCAAAACATAGGAAGCCGCAACATTGACCATTTCCCCATTTATTTCCTGATATGCTATCGGCCTGGTGAACGTAACCTTTCCCAGCGGTGTATCTGCCTCCAACTGCCCTTTTTCATTAACACTTAGTTCGTCTGCACCGTTTATACTCATCCTTATTACTTCAGGATTGGTATTTGGCTTAACATAAAAAAGTTTTTCCACATTATTCCCACAGGCTTTTAATACAACATCTACTCCATTAAAAACCTCTCCAAAACTTAAACATTCATACGTTGGGATGTTTCTTTGGCACTGCGATGGCTCTTTGCGCTTAAAATAGTTTACCTTCGTGACAGAAGGTTTTTCCCCCATTATATTAAGGGTTTTCCCGCCAATAAATTGCTCCTTAAGCACAACCCTCTTAATAGCAGGAACACTCTGATTATCAGTTTTTACCGTGCCTGCAACTGCGCCGTCATCAGGGCAAGGATATGTTTTGTTGTTATTTTTCCGCGTTTTCGTTCTTGAATCGTCTAAAGCATACGGTAATGAATAAACTATTTCGCCTTCATTTGTCACATAGATTATAGCGCCAAATGTATTAGCGTAAAATTTAACCCTTGCATCTATTTGGCCTTTATTAGGAATAAAGGGAACAGAAAGCATTTGTGCTTTTTTAATCATTTCTTGATGTAAGGTTCTTTGCTTACCACATTGCTCTGCAAAAAGTGTCGACCCCAGGAACGTAAAAAATAATAACATAACTGATATTATTATGTTCTGGTTCACTTTATTCATGTCAACGGTCTCCTTATATGTGATATTGTGATATGCGCTATCTCTAACTTTACGCTGTGCTTCAAATTACATAGGATTTACAGGCGTATTAATTTGGAAAACAAAATTTTTGCAATGAGTTCAAAATGTATAGCAGGTGAGATGTGAAAAATGTCATTCTGCGTCAGCAGGCAAAAGCGTTATTTTTGAAACATTCCCTGGACTTTACGACAACCCTTCGTTCGTGGAACAACGAAGAGGCTTTTACTGACACAAATATGTGCAACCTTGGCCGCTGCAAGTTGTGCAAATATTTAGCCATTGAAATTATTTAGTAATGAGAGGTGTATTTTCCAGTATGGCATTTACCAGTCCGGGGATCGTATATTCCTCTGCTTTAATTGCAATATTTATTCCCATTTCTTCTGCTGTTTTTGAAGTAATGGGACCAATACTTGCAAACTGGACATGTCCGTTCAAAGAAGTGATATTTTCCCTTCCTATAAGCTGTACAAAATTTCTTACGGTTGATGAACTTGTAAATGTAACAACATGAACCTCTCCATTTTTCATTTTCTCCAAAAGATTGATATCTTTTGGCTGTCCCATAATGGTCTTGTACACAACCAAATCAGTTACCTCGCCGCCTAATTTCTGTAATTCTTCCGGAAGATAACTTCTTGCAATGTCTGCCCTGGGAAGTAAAAACCGTTCTCCTTTTATCACCGTTACGTTTTTCAATTCTTCCACCACAGATTCCGCCACAAACTTTGGCGGTTTGCAATCAACCCTGATATGATACTTTTCTATACCACCGGCAGTGGCAGGACCGATTGCACATATTTTGAGGCCTTTCAGAACCCTTACATCCTTTCCCAATTCAAACAATCGGTTGAAAAAACTATCAACCCCATTAATGCTGGTAAATACAAGCCAATCATAAGAATGAATATTCTGTATTGCTTCATCAAGGAGTTGTATTGTATCGGGTTTTGCAATTTCAATGGCAGGAAACTCAATTACATTGGCACCAAATTCATATAACCTATCCGCAAAATCACTGGCCTGCTCTCTCGAGCGGGTAACGACAACCGTTTTTCCAAACAATGGTTTATTTTCAAACCAGTTAAGCTGATCACGCAATTTAACAACTTCACCAACGATGGTAATTGCCGGAGGCTTAACATTTTTTGCCTTTTCTACGATGGTACTCAGCGTACCGACAACCGTTTCCTGCCGGAAAGTAGTGCCCCACCGTATAACCGCTACCGGCGTATCCTCGGAACGCCCGTGTTTTATAAGCTGAGACGTAATATACGGAAGATTTTTCACCCCCATATAAAATGCGAGAGTACCGATTCCCGTGCTTATCTTTGACCAATCAATAGAGCTTTCATTTTTCGTAGGATCTTCATGGCCGGTAATCAATCCAAAGGTAGAAGTAAACTCCCGATGTGTTACAGGAATTCCTGCATAGTTAGGAGTTGCAATGGCTGCGGTAATGCCTGGGACTACTTCAAAAGGAATTTTATACTCTTTCAGAACAAGGGCTTCTTCACCGCCTCGTCCGAAAACATATGGATCTCCACCCTTTAACCGGGTTACTACTTTATCTTCCAACGCTTTTTCCACAAGGAGCTTATTAATATCATCCTGTTCAAGGGTATGGGAAGCACCCTGCTTTCCCACATATATCGTTTCCACTCCCGGCCTTGCGGCTTTAAGCAATTCAACGTTTACAAGATAATCATAAACAATGACGTCTGCTTTTTTAATACACTCCAACCCTTTTACAGTTATAAGTTTTGGATCACCAGGCCCCGCACCCACTAAATACACAATACTGCGTTTCATCAATAAAATACCTTTCCCTAATATAATCAAAATAAATTTTTAGTCACATCATATTGAAATCTTGTTGTTTAGTCAAATTGTTTTATTCTTCGCCCCCCAAAACCTCCCCCATAAATTTTCGTAATAGTTTAGTTTTTTGAAAAAACATGATTTTTTAACTATTTTGCAACCCTGACAGGGTTAAACCGTCAAACAGGATTTACCTTATATTGTTACAATTTTTCAAAAAGCTACACGGTTACAAATTTTCTGATTGCTTTAATTTTGCGCAAAGTCACCGGAATTCAGCTCTATATCTTTGTAACGTTCCATAATCCGGCCTATTGCTTCAATTACATTTTCTCTGACATCTTCGTCTTCACTATTTACGAATGCCTTAAGGGCAAGGAGTGTTTTTGGAGTTCCGACTCTGCCAAGCGCCCAGGTAGCCGAACCTACCACCAAAGGAGATTCATCTTTTAGCGCCCAGACCAAAGGGGTGACGGATCTCGCATCACCCAGCCAGCCAAGTATCTGTGCCGCACGACTTCTCGTATGTTCATTAACATCATTCAAAGAGCTTATTAAAGACATTACTGCAGGAGCACCTATCTTTATCAGCGCCCAACTTGCTTTACGCCTGGCAGATTCTTCGTTGTCCTGCAAAGCCTTTATCAAAAAAGGAACTGCTTTTTCTCCCATAGAAGCCAATGCCCACGCTGCTTTTGTACGGGCAAATGATGCATCGCTCTCTGAATCGGCAACCAGGATATCGTACAATATCGTAATTGCTTTATCATTTCCGGTATTGCTTACCGCTTCAATGCACGCCTCTTTAACAAGCCAGTTCTTTTCTTTTCCAAGCACCTCAAACAGAGGAAAAGCTGAATTTTGATTTCCTAAAGTACTCAACGCCCTTGCAATATCATATTTTACATTTATGTCGGGTTCTATTTGCAACCTGTCAATAAGCGCCTGTACTGATTGTATTGCAACAAGCCTTTTTAATGCCAATGCCGCTTCCCTGCGAACTCCGGTATTTTTATCATCTAAAAGCGGTTCTATCTGCGCCGCAATAGTACTATTCCCGCAAAAACTCAATGACCAGACGGCATTCTGTTTTATCTCTGCATTTTTCTTTTTAAGAAGTTTCAGAAGCGGCGGTACCGTGTATTTTGGAGGAAGAACCGCCAATGTTATTGCCGCAGTCCGCGATTCATCTTTATCCGCACCCTGCAACGTTTTTAACAGGGTTTTAAGTTTTTGGTTAATAAACGGGTCGTCGCCAGCTATCGCAATCGGCCTGCTTTCAGGTTGTATTTTCTTTATTTCTTTAGCCGAGTTGACCAAAGTGTTCATATTCAAAACATCCATAGCTACGTATGGATAGTCAACGAGAAGAACATCTACCCCCTTCCGTATTGCCTTCTTCATGATACGTCTGTCATCATTCTCCAGTATGGAAGTAAATGAATATTTTTTTTCTTCGCGAATTCGTTTCAATTTTTCTTCGTTCAAACCTCCTGGGGAAACATAGACCAGTCCCTTTCCAGGGGATTCAGGACTTTTTGAATTAAAGCTCCTCATTGCCCCCCACCAATATACTTGTGGAAACATCTCATATGTTCTCACCAATTCCGCAACTTGTTCTTCCAGAAAAATCTGTTTTACATTTAAAATCAGCTTCAGTTTATTAATTTTACAAAACATCAACACATCAGATAGCAAAGGAACCCGCTCACCCTTAAATTCAATACCCCTCCATAACCCTGCATCGTACTGTTGCAATTCCGAATATAATAACTGGTCCACCCGCCCCATTCCATCTGTTGTCCTGTCAATTGTTTCGTCATTCATCAATATTAACCGGCCATCCTTTGTCCTGCGCACATCCACCAAAATACCGTCAACTCCCAACTCTACCGCCCTATTTAAGGCGGCAAATGTATTTTCAGGCGCCTCTTCCAATATGCCCCGGTTTACAAAAATTTCTACACTTTTGTTATTATCCGCGTAAAGCTGCCTTCCAAAAATCACAGCAAAAAGCACAAATATTATTTTTGTATAACTGTTTTTTTTATTTATCTGCATTGCCCGATTCTTTACTAATGAGCTGCCAGTGCGGCCTGCCTTCCCATGTTATCCTGTCCGCAGTCATATCAAAATAAACCTTTTCCGAAAATGTCCTGGAACCTTCTTTTCGTAATTCTGCCTTCGGATTACCTGTCAATACCCCCATATTTTGTGCTAAATCCCACGTAAAAAACGAGCCAAACCCCTCGCTGCCGCCTAAATCTTCGCTATAAAAATAAACGTTGCCCGCGGTAATGATTTTTGAAATCTCTCCGTTTGGTCCCATATAAGCATCGACCTGGTCTCCGCTCAGCCTTTGTCCTCTTTGAGAAACCTCTACTTCTTCAAAAAAACTTGCCTTTTTTATTACTTCATCATATTCCATTTTGTTTACCCAAACAACCTTAATGCCTGTTCCTTCCTTTTCTTCAGCACGGTGCATTCCCTTTCCTATTTCATACAAACTTCCTTTTCCCTCGCATACTATTTTTTCTTCATTTTCAAAGAAAGAAACCTTGGGGGAAATAATTTGTCTTTTGTTTCCTTCCCTGAGAATAGCAAAAGGGTTCCCATATAAAACAGTTACTTTATCGCTTACATTCCAGGCAACCTGATCACCAACTGCCTCGCTAAACAAATCACCTTTTTTATCAATAATATGAACCCTCTCTTTTGCATCGAGCGTTTTCAGGTCATAATCATCATTATTAAACGTGACGTTTAAATTATCACAACGAAGAATAGAATCAGCCCTTCTGACTTCTATGTTTTTTTCGAAACTGGCTTCCCGGGTATCTCCAAAATAATTCATTTTCCCGTCCCATTTAACATTAATAGTGTCTTCCTTCATTTTAGCTTTTGCAGGTTTCCCCTCCTGATTATCTTTCTCTTTGGGTGTTACCTTCAAACTACCTGCTGTCGGGACATTTATTTTATTAACGGTTTTATAAAAAATCATTTTTAAGGCATCAATACTGAGATCATCCCTTATAAATTCTGCTTTCCTGGCGTCTTCCAGAATGGCGCTTTGCGTATTAACATCCCAGGAAAGTGTATCTCCTTTTGCAATTTTTGCCCCCTCCGAGGCAAGCACATTTCCACTTGCAATTGCCTGTTTCGTCTTTTTTGTCTCCGCGTCAAGAAAAATAACAAGTTTATCTGAAAATACGGTAGAACTGCCCTTCTTTACTTCAACATTATCATTGAAAGTCATAATATTTGAATCCGGCTTCCTGTCAAACACAAGAGGTCCACTGGAACGAATGGTTGTCTTTTCTCCGGTTTTTTCCTCCTCAACAATTTTTCCCGTGTCCGGTTCCTCAAATCCACGATCTTGTCCAGGCTCTTCTTCAGAAATAAAAAAAAGATCATTTTTCACACCGTCCATTTCCATTTCAGCGTCTTTTTTGATCCACATCTTTCTATTAACAAGATCTATCTCACACCCTTTACCCGTAATCACAAGACCGGTTCTGGTAATAGTAACAAACTCATCCGTCTGCACCGCCCTTTTCTCAGGCAAATATCTCATGTTTTCAGTACATAACCGCGTTTCCTGATCCAGATGAACCACAACGTTATCGGAAAGATACCCTTCATTCGATGTCTTATCCATCTCACCGATATCCGATGTAATTATTACCTTTTGCGCTTCATTTTCCGGATTTTCATCATCCATTACTTCAATTTCCGGTTCAATGATTTTATATCTGTCATTCTCCAGCAAAAAAGTATTTCTTCCTCTCATAACAAACGTTTCATTTCCTTCCTTATTATAATTGGGAAGGAAAAGGTCATCAACCGTTTGAGTTATCTTTTCGGATTTTCTGATGTCTTCTATTATGCGCTTATTTTTCAATGAATCTTCTTGCGGAACAAGGCTTTCTCCCGGTTTTTCATCTGGGTTTTTTGATTCAGGCTTTGAGAGAACAACTGAAACGATTATTGCAATGAGGCAAACGATGGGAATGCCTAAAAATATATATCTTCGCTTAGTCATTATTTATTTGAGAAAAAATTTTTTTATTTATGAAGTGCTTTACTCGTTGCAAAACATCGGTTGCACAAAGCCGGTATGAAAAAGGGTTTTTATAATTTATATCTGTTTGTCCCCGTATCGCTCCATGATAATAAACCATTTCTCCTGAAACTTTATTATCTTCTCGGCAACTTCCCTCACTGCACCGCATCCGCCTTTGGCTTTTGTGACATAAGAAGAATACTGCTTTACGATGGGCATAGCATTAGCAACTGCAACAGGAAAACCAACGCGATAAAATATGGGGAGGTCTATAAGGTCATCGCCAATATAACACACTTCCTCATCTTTTAGAGAATATTTTTCAAGAATCTCATTATAGACATCCAGTTTATTTTTGACTCCCTGGTGCACCTCTGCAATATTTAACTCTTTTGCACGATGATCTACCGCTTTGCATATCCTCCCACTTATTATTGCCGTTTTTATATTGACACGATGAAGATATGATATTCCTGTGCCGTCCAGCACACTGAAAGCCTTCGTTTCCCTGCCATCGTCATCAATATAGATGGCGCCATCTGTTAAAACTCCATCAACATCAATAATAACAAGTTTTATCTCTTTCACACTATTTAAAATCTAACCTCCAATAAATCCTGCACATCAACGATACCAACTGGCGTATAAAAATCGTCAACTACAGGAATTTGGTCAATTTTATTTTCTCTGAGTATTTTATATGCTTCTTCAACTAAGCAACGATTATTAATTACCTTGGGGGAAGGAGTCATTACCTCTTTTATTGCCTTGCATAAAAATGAAGTGCCTTCTCTTAAAAGCCTTCTCAAATCGCCATCTGTAAAAAACCCCGTCAATTTATTATTTTTATCAACAATACTTACCGCACCCGGCCCTCCTTTTGTTTCCGTCATAATACCAAGAACATCCAGCAAAGGCATATCCTCGTCTGCCACAGGATTTTCTATGCCTTTACGCATTACAACTTCAACCGGAAGCAACTTTCTCCCAAGTTCTCCCCCAGGGTGATAGCGGGCGTAATCCTCTCTGCGAAGATTACGCTTTTTAAATACTGTTAATGCAAGGGCATCTCCGAGGGCAAGCATCGCCGTAGTACTCGCAGAAGGGGCAAGACCCAAAGGACACGCCTCTTCAATATTCCCAATATCAAGGACAACATCACTATGCTGCGCCAGAGAAGATTTGTTATTACCTGTTATAGCAATTATCTTTGCACCCATTTGCTTCAGAAAAGGCAGAAGCAACACAACCTCTGTTTCCCCGCTGTTTGACAACGCAAGTACAATATCATTTGCAACAATTTGCCCAAGATCCCCATGTCTGGCTTCGGAAGAATGAATCCAATAAGAAGGAGTGCCTGTACTTGCTAAAGTGGCGGAAATCTTTTGACCAATAATACCCGCCTTTCCAACCCCCGTAACAGCAACCCGGCCAGAACATTCAAATATGAGTTCAATGGCTTTTTGGAAATTATCGTTAATACGATTAATCTGGTTTTTTATTGCTTCTGACTCGAGAAATAATACCTTCTTCGCATAATCCAGGTCAGACCGGAGCTGTTCTCCTGTTAAGCCATTCAACATAACGTAAGGACTTTATCTAAGAAGTGAAATAGATGATTTTTTATTTGCAGCGATATTAAAAAAATTATAGTGCCGTATAACACCTGTATACACTATTGCTTCGGCGCATTTGATTTAACAAAAGAGCGGATCATACTCACAAATACTATCATC
>SOET01000043.1 GCA_021646465.1 Candidatus Kuenenia hertensis
CAGTCCACGATGTCTTGGCACATTTTCGTGTCCACGATGTCCTGGCACTTATCACATACTATTTACCACCATCCGGAGTTCACTGCATTCAGCAGGCAAATGGATAAAGTATTTAACAAGTGGAGAACCGAAACCACTACCCATTTAAGGTCATTGAGCAAGGGATTACATCCGAAACAAGTCATCCATGAAATATCCGAAAACCTCCTGAAGTGCTATACCGGTAAAAAATTGACCGATAAATATGCCACGTATCAGCACCTGATGGACTATTGGGCTGACACCATGCAGGATGATATGTATGAACTCTCTGCCGATGGCTGGAAGGCAGGCAATGAAGTAAGGAGAATCGTTAAGAAAACAAAAAAAGGAGAGAAGGAAATTGAAAAGCAGGTTGCAGGCATTGAAGGGCTGGAAGGGAGATTGATACCGCCTTCCTTAATCATACAGGTGTATTTTGCCAAAGAGCAAAAGGCCATTGACGAGTTGAACGCCCGGAACGAAACGGCGATTGCCAAAATGGATGAACTGCGGGAAGAACACGGGGGTGAAGACGGTCTGCTTGCAAATGCCATGGACGACAAAGGCAAAATAAGCAAAGGCAATTTGCAAAAAACCATTAAATTTGTAGAGACGCACGGCCGTGCGTCTCCACAGGAAGACAATGCCGAAGAATACGATATGCTGCAAAATTACAAGAAACTGATGGACGAAGAAGCCGAACTGCAAACGAAGATCAAAGAAACCCTGAAGGCGCTGGAAGCGGCGGTCATTAAAAAATATCCAACCCTGAGCATTGATGAAATAAAAACAGTGGTAGTGGAAAAGAAATGGATGCAGGGCATCGGGCAGCGCATAAAGGCGGAAATGGACAACATAAGCCACAGGCTGACACAACGTATTAAAGAGCTGGCGGAACGATATGAAACGACATTGCCGGAACTGACTGTTAAAGTCAGCGAATTGGAAAAGAAGGTAAATGCTCACCTGAAAAAGATGGGGTTTGTATGGAAATAATGTTGTCGCAAAAAGAGATTGAAAACAGGATATTTACTTTTCAGGGTGTGCAGGTGATGATTGACAGGGATCTGGCGGAAATCTATAGCGTTGGAACAAAAGTACTAAATCAGGCAGTCAAAAGGAATATCGAACGATTTCCCGCCCAGTTTCGTTTTCAACTTACTGAACATGAAAAAAATGAACTGGTCACAACTTGTGACCGGTTTGATAAATTGAAACACTCTTCCGTGTTGCCCTATGCCTTTACCGAACAGGGCGTTGCCATGCTCTCGACAGTGCTTCGCAGTGAGACCGCTATTAAGGTGAGTATCCAAATTATGCAGGCTTTTGTAGAAATGCGAAAAATGATTTTGAACCATGTCGCTCTCTTTCAACGGTTAGACAGAATTGAACACAAGCAAATAGAAACCGACCAGAAACTTGAACAGGTATTCAAGGCGCTCGAAAGTCGCAACCAACAGCCTGAGAAGGGCATATTCTTCAATGGTCAGATGTTTGATGCCTATGTTTTCGTATCAGGTCTGATAAAGCAGGCAAAAAAATCCATTATTTTGATTGATAATTATGTTGATGAATCGGTTTTGATGCTGCTGGCTAAAAGGGCAAAAGGAATAAAAGCCACTGTATACACCAAACAAATAAGCCAACAGTTACAGACAGACCTGAAAAAGCACAACATCCAATACCCTGCAATAGATGTGAAAATTATGAAAGATAGCCACGACCGCTTTTTGATAATTGATGAGAAAGAACTTTACCACATCGGGGCTTCCCTGAAAGATTTGGGCAAGAAGTGGTTTGCTTTTTCACGGATGAATTCGTTAACCGACACGATTGTAAAACGACTGGACTGATATGAAACAACGCATTAAAGAGCTGGCGGAACGATATGAAACGACATTGCCGGAACTGACTGTTGGGGTCAGTGAACGGGAGAAGAAAGTCAATGCTCACCTAAAGAAGATGGGATTTATAAGGAAATGAAATGTAATGCAATGAGTAGCAAGGTATTTTATAGCCATTTATTAAACGATATTAAAACCCGAATTCGTAAGGCACAGATAAAAGCAGTTCTGTCTGCCAATGCAGAAATGATTCTAATGTACTATGATATCGGGAAAATAATTATTGAAATGCAGCAAAAGGCGGGGTGGGGAAAAGGTGTTATCCCTAAATTATCAAAAGACATCCGCAACGAGCTACCAGAAATTAAAGGATTTTCAGAGCGAAATATCGGTTATATGATTCGTTTCGCGCGCGAATACGGTCATTATCAAATTTTGCAGCAAACTGCTGCAAAAAACGGGACGTCTGCAATTTTGCAACAGCCTGTTGCAAAATTGCCTCCAGTGGATTTAGTCCTGAGCATTCCCTGGGGACATCATGCGGTTTTAATGGAAAAAATAAAAGACCATTCAATACGGTTCTGGTATATGGAGCAGGCCGTCCAAAAAGGATGGGGCAGAGATATGCTGGGGCTGATGATAAAAAACAGAGAGCATATCCGGCAGGGAAAAGCGGTAACGAATTTCAGTCAGACTATTCCCGATCCTGAGTCTGACCTTGCCCGCCAGTCCTTAAAAGACCCCTACATTTTTGATTTTCTGACGTTGACAGAACCTTTTAATGAACGGGAACTGGAAACGGAACTAATAAAACATCTTGAGAAATTTTTACTTGAACTGGGGGGTGGCTTTGCTTTTGTAGGAAGACAATATCATCTGGCCATTAGCGACAAGGATTTTTATATAGACCTGCTGTTTTATCATCTGAAGCTGCGCAGCTTTATTGTGGTAGAACTGAAAAAAGGGGACTTCAAGCCGGAATACGCCGGAAAGATGAACTTTTACTGTTCCGCAATTGATGACCTTCTCAAACATCCTACAGACCAGCCGACCATTGGACTTATTTTATGCCAGACCAAAGACGCTATCCTTGCCGAGTATGCATTGCGGGATGTGCATAAACCCATTGGCATATCCGGGTATGAACTGACCCGCTCCCTGCCTGATAACCTGAAATCCAGCCTGCCAAGCATTGAGGAGATCGAGGCGGAACTATCGGGAGGCGGCAATGAATGACATTCCCAAAGGTTTTCAGAAAACAGAGGTTGGGGTCATTCCAAGTGATTGGGTTCTTTTTTCTATTGAAAAATTAACGCCAGAAAACAAACAATATACTATTGTTGATGGCCCGTTTGGTTCTAATCTAAAGACGGTACATTATCGTAAATCTGGCATTCCAATAATTACAAGTGGATATGTTACAGATGGGAAATTTTTGGCAAAAGATTATTTGTATGTTGACTTAGAAAAATTCAAACAAGAAAAGAGGAGTGCTGTAAGGGGTGGTGATATAGTGATGGCAAAAATTGGAGAAAGGTGCGGAGCAAGTGCAATTTTGCCTGAAAATCATCAAGAAGCTATTTTATCAGGGAATGCATTAAAAATTACGATTGATGAAAATAAATTTTCAAAAGAGCTTATCTCTCAGATATTATGGCAACATCACATCAAGGGTAATTTTGAAATTTTACGAACGACTGGTGCACAGCCTGCCATTTCAATGGCAAATTTAAAAAAATACAAAATTCCCCTTCCCCCCACCAAAGCAGAGCAAACCATCATTGCCACGGCCTTAAACGATGCCGATAAACTGATTACCGAATTAGAAAAACTTATTGCCAAAAAAAGAAACATCAAGCAAGGGGCGATGCAGGAGTTGCTCAGGCCGAAAAAGGGGTGGGTGGTGAAGAAGCTGGAAGAGGTTTTGAGGGTAAGACATGGTAAAAGCCAAAAAGAAGTTGTTGATGAGAATGGTCAATATCCAATACTGGCTTCTGGAGGAACTATTGGAAAAGCAAAAGCATACTTATATAATAAACCTTCTGTTTTAATAGGAAGAAAAGGTACTATTGATGAACCTCAATATATGGATACCCCTTTCTGGTCTGTAGATACCCTTTTTTATACAGAAGCCTTCGACGGCAATAATGCCAAATTTATTTTTTACATGTTTTGCCTTATTGATTGGTATTCATATAATGAGGCATCTGGAGTTCCAAGTTTGAATGCAAAAACGATAGAACTCATTGAGCGATATTTCCCCAAAGAAGAAAAAGAACAGACCCGCATCGCCCAAATCCTTTTTGACATGGACGCCGAAATAGATGCCCTGGAAAAGAAGTTGGAGAAATACAAAATGCTCAAACAGGGCATGATGCAGAATTTATTAACGGGGAAAATCAGGCTGGTATAATGGAAAAATTCAATAACACATACCGCATACCATCGGCACGGGCAACGTGGTGGGATTATTCATGGCAAGGGTGCTATTTCATTACCATTTGTGCCGCACATAAGGAGTGTATTTTTGGCAAAATCCACAACGGACACATGCAAACGTCGCCCATTGGTGAAATCGTTTTGCGGGAATGGGAACAATCGTTTCAAATTCGGGCGGAATTGTTTTACGATGCGTTTGTATTGATGCCCAACCATTTGCACGCCATTGTACGAATCGAAAATTCCGGTCCAAACGTAGAGACGCACGGCCGTGCGTCTCTACAAATGCCAAACAAATCAACGTCGCCCATACAAACGGGAATTGCCAGACGTCCGTCCCGTTCCATTTCGTCGTTTGTGGCGGGGTTCAAATCGACCGCAACCAAATGCGTCAACGAATTTCGCAATACTCCCAAAATGCCCGTATGGCAATCACGTTTTTATGACCACATAATCCGCAACGAAGATGAATACCAACGGATTGCACATTATATCAAAACCAATCCCGAAAAATGGGAAAAAGATTCATTATTTAAACAGGAAATACCATGAGCGCAATCGGTAAAAAGGAACGTGAAACACAGAACCAAGTGGTTGCATTGTTACGAAAGGAACCGGGTTATCGCTATCCCGGCAATTGGGAAGAACGGGAAGGCAACAGCAGTATTGAAAAACAAACCCGCATCGCCCAAATCCTTTCCGATATGGGCGCCGAAATAGATTCCCTGGAAAAGAAATTGGAGAAATACCCCGGCGGGTTCAGGTCTGTGACCTGAACCCCACGTTTCATACGTGGTAATTTAGCCATGAAATGTATATATCGCTATTAATCACATAAACTATTGGGTTCAGATTACAAATCTGAACCCGCAAGGGGCTTCCATCACAATTGATGGATTTGCAAAAACTTGGGAATGCTCCCAATCCTTTCCGATGTGGATGCCGAAATAGATGCCTTAGAAAAGAAGCTGGAGAAATACAAGAGGCTCAAGCAGGGGATGATGCAAAATTTATTAACGGAGAAAATCAGGCTGGTATGAAGAAGATAGGTGTTTTTATCAGCAGTGTTCAAAGTGAGTTTGCAGAAGAAAGGCGCGCCTTGTATGAGTATTTGCTGTCAGATGCCTTGCTTGGCAGATTTTTTGATCCGTTTATCTTTGAAAACCTCCCTGCAACAGACCAGCGGGCTGACAGGGTTTATCTGGAGGAGGTAAGACGCTGCGACATCTACATAGGACTGTTTGGAAAAGAGTATGGCGATAAAGAGAAGAAGGGTATTTCGCCAACCGAAAGAGAGTTTGACTATGCAAGTCTTCATCATAAAACCCGATTGGTTTTTCTGAGCAATCACAAGGCTTCGGAAATCCATCCCAAAGAAGCGGCGCTTATCAAAAAGGCCGAAAACGACGTTGTCAGGAAACGGTTTGCAACCGTATCCGCTTTGAAATCGGCGGTGTACGCCGCATTAATCCGTTATCTGGAGGAAAAAGAGTATATCAGAACCGGTCCCTTTGACGCGACACTGAATGTTTCCGCCAAATTTGACGATCTGGACCCTGATAAAATTAAGGAGTTTGTGACGATCGCAAAGGCGAAAAGAGGTTTTCCTCTACCGGTTGAATCTTCGCCGGAAACCATCCTGACTCATCTCAACTTATGGAATAACAACCGGCTTTGTAATGCTGCAATACTGCTGTTCGGCAGACAACCGCAGCGCTTCTTTATCAGTTCCGAGGTAAAATGTGCCCATTTTCACGGAATTGAAATTGCCAAGCCTATTCCATCACATCAGGTGTATAAAGGGGATGTATTTCAACTGGTTAATCAGGCGGCTGATTTTGTATTATCCAAAATAGACGCATCGGTGGGCACACGGGAAGTAAGCGCTCAGGCTCCGGTAGAGTATGAACTTCCCCGTGCGGCAGTTATCGAGGCCATTGTTAATGCTATTGCCCATAGAGATTACACCAGCAATGGAAGCGTGCAGGTGATGTTGTTTAAAGACCGTCTCGAAATATGGAACCCCGGAAGCCTGCCCTACGGATTGACTACCGCCAAACTTCGGGAACCGCATAGCTCTATTCCTGCGAATCCATTGTTGGCGGAACCGATGTATCTGGCCGGTTATATAGAACGCATGGGCACAGGAACAGGCGACATTATCAGACTGTGCAGGGAAGCAGGTTTAAAAGAACCGGAATTTATTCAGGAAGAAATTTTTAAAACAATTATCTGGAGAAAAACACAAATTACCGGACAAGTTACCGAACAAGTTACCGAACAAGTTACCGGACAAGTTACCGGACAAGTTTCTGAACCGGTTAACAGGCTTGTGCTGGCTACAGAAGGAGAAATGAAAAGAGCAGAAATTCAGGAAATACTTGGTTTAAAACACAGAGAACATTTTCTTGAGAATTATTTGACCCCTGCTATAAGTCACGGCCTAATAGAAATGACGCACCCTGAAAATCCTAACCATCCTTACCAAAAGTATAGATTGACGGCAAAAGGGAAAAAATTAAAAGAAGCATTAACATCGGGAGGCCGCAAATAATATGAGCGGTATCGGCAAAAAAGAAAGAGAAACCCAAAACCGCGTGGTTGCATTGTTCCAAAAGGAACTGGGCTATCGCTATCTCGGAAATTGGGAAGAACGGGAGGGTAACAGCAATATTGAAGAAGAAATGCTTATTGCATGGCTTACCAAAAAAGGATACAGCCAAACACTTATCGGCAAGGCATTGTATAAACTTGGCAAAGCTGCCAACGATCAAAGCAAATCACTCTATGAGGTAAATAAGGCCGTTTACACCATGCTCCGCTATGGCGTTAATGTCCAGCCGGATATTGAAAGAGACGGTATGGCTGATTGACTGGAAAAACCCGAAAAAAAATGACTTTGCTATTGCCGAAGAGGTAACGGTAAAGGGTATCCATAACAAAAGACCCGATATTGTGCTTTATGTCAACGGCATTGCCCTGGGTGTTTTAGAGCTTAAACGAAGCACTGTTTCCCTCTCCGAAGGTATCCGCCAGAATTTAGACAACCAGAAACACATGTTCATAAAACCGTTTTTCTCAACAGTGCAGTACATAATGGCCGGAAACGATAGTGAAGGCATTGCATACGGAGCTATTGAAACCAAAGAGAAATACTTTATGAAGTGGAAAGAGGTAAGCGAAGAACTGAATAAGAACGATGCTTATTTATTGAAGATTACAAGGCCCGTCAGAGAAAAATCCGCAACAGCGGGTTATATGCTTGATAAGAACATCATTGAATTGCTGAATAAAGAACGGTTTATTGAACTGCTTCATGATTTCATTGTGTATGACAGAGGCATCAAAAAACTATGCAGGCATAACCAATATTTTGCCGTAAAAGCCGCGCAGAAGTACGTAAGAAAACGGGAAGGCGGTATTATCTGGAACACACAGGGAAGCGGAAAGAGCTTAATAATGGTGTGGCTTACCAAATGGATCAGACAATACAATCCCAACGGCAGGGTACTTATCATTACCGACCGTGAAGAATTGGACGAGCAAATCGAAAAGGTTTACAACGGTGTTTCCGAAGAGATATATCGCACCAAAAGCGGAAAGGATTTGGTCAACAAACTAAATAATAATGCCCCCTGGCTTCTCTGTTCCCTGGTTCATAAGTTTGGCGGAAAAGAAGAAGGCGATGTTGATGAATATCTGGAGGAACTAAAAGGCGGCCTGCCCGCTGATTTTAAGGCCAAGGGCGATATTTTCGTCTTTGTGGACGAATGCCACCGGACACAGTCGGGCAAACTGCATGATGCCATGAAAACCCTGTTGCCCAATGCCATGTTTATTGGTTTTACAGGGACTCCCTTGCTGAAAAAGGACAAGAAAACCAGCCTGGAAGTGTTTGGTAAATATATTCACACCTACAAATTTGACGAAGCGGTAAGCGATAACGTGGTGCTGGATTTGCGTTACGAAGCAAGGGATATCGAGCAGAAAATCACCTCGCTTGAGAAGATTGACGAATGGTTTGAATTAAAAACCCGTGGTCTTACTGATTTTGCCAAAATAGAATTGAAACAGAAATGGGGAACATTAAAGAAGGTGTTCAGTTCTAAATCCCGTCTGGAAAAAATCGTCATCGACATAATGATGGATATGGAGAAAAAGGAACGGCTGCAAAATGGCAGAGGCAATGCCCTTTTGGTTTCTGACAGCATTTATAATGCGTGCAGATATTATGAACTGTTCCAAAATGCCGGACTTAAAAATTGCGCCATTATTACGTCTTTCGTTCCCACAACTGCAGACATAAAAGGAGAAGAAACCGGCGAAGGATATACCGAGAAGTTGCAGCGATATGAGATTTATAAAAAAATGCTTGCCGGTTATTTTAATGAAGATGCTGAAAGGGCATTAAAGAAAGTGGAGCAATTTGAAGGAGAAGTAAAGGCAAAATTTATTAACGAACCCGCGCAAATGAAATTGCTGATAGTTGTTGGCAAACTGCTTACCGGCTTCGATGCGCCGCCTGCAACTTACCTGTACATAGATAAAGAAATGAAAGATCACGGTTTGTTTCAGGCAATCTGTCGTGTGAATCGGTTGGATGGTGACGATAAAGATTACGGATTTATCATTGACTACAAGGATTTGTTTGACAGTTTAAAGAACACCTTTAAGGATTATACCTCCGGGGCGTTTGACGCCTATGAAAAATCGGATGTAGAGGGCTTACTGAAAGACCGCCTGGAAAAAGGGAAAGAACGGTTAGGCGAGGCGCTGGAGGCGATAAAGGCGTTATGCGAACCGGTAGAGCCGCCGAAAGATACTTTAGCCCATATCCGTTACTTCTGCGGCAAGAATACCGGGAATCCTGACGAACTGAAAGATACCGAACCGAGGCGTGTCTCATTATATAAGCTGACTATTGCGCTTATTCGGGCGTATACAAACGTAGCCGATGAAATGAAGGAAGCAGGGTATTCGGAAAACGAAACCTTGCAAATCAAAAATGACGTAAAGCATTTTGAAAACCTGCGTAAAGAAATTCAGTTGGCCAGCGGCGATTACATTGACTTGAAACAATATGAACCCGCCATGCGGCATTTGATTGACAGTTACATTGGAGCAGAAGAGAGCAGGGTTCTTTCCTCGTTTGACGATATGAGTTTGGTTGATTTGTTGGTTGAAAAAGGAAAAGATGCAATAAAAGCTCTTCCGAATAATATTAGGGGCGACAAGGAGGCAATAGCAGAAACCATTGAAAACAATTTGAGAAGAGTAATTATTGAAGAAAGCCCAACGAATCCGATGTACTATGAAAAAATGAGTGTGCTATTAGATGAGTTGATTAAGATGAGAAAAGAAGCCACCAAAGAGTATGAAGAGTATTTGCGGGAGATTATAGCTCTAACGAAACAGGTCCGGAAGCCAAGCACCTCAACGGAATACCCGGATTCAATAAATACCAGCGCAAAAAGAGCCCTGTATGACAACCTCGATAAGAACGAGGCATTGGCAAATGACTTAGACCAAAAAATACTGGCCAACAAAAGAGACCGTTGGAGAGACACAAAAATAAAACTCAAGGAAGTGGAGCTGGTAGTTAAAGAGAATTTAGAGCACTATGGCATAACAGAGGAAAGTGACATTCAGAGAATATTTGACATTGTGAAAAATCAAAGAGATTACTAAGTTGGATCATCTCACTATTGGCAACATAAAAATTGATATTGTCCGCAAAGATATAAAAAACATACATCTTGCTGTATATCCGCCAACGGGCAGGGTTCGCATTGCCGCTCCGTTACAGGTAAATGATGATGCGATACGGCTCTTCGCCATTTCGAAATTAGGTTGGATAAAACGACGCCAACTCAACTTTAAAGAACAGGAAATAATACCGCCAAGGGAATACAAGTACCGAGAAAGCCTTTACTTCCAGGGCAAAAGATATTTGCTGAATATTATCGAAGCAGATGCCCCGCCCAAAGTAGTTCTAAAAAACAAAACGTATATAGACCTTTACGTAAGACCTGAGACCCCCACAGCCAAACGACATAAAATCATGAACGAGTGGTATCGTGTTCAACTAAAGAGACAAATTCCTGAACTGATTGAAAAGTGGGAAAAAAAATTAAATGTAAAGCTGAATAATTGGCAGGTAAAACAGATGAAAACGAAATGGGGTTCATGTAATATCAGGAAGAAAATAATTTGGCTAAACCTGGAATTGGCAAAGAAACCCGTTAATTGTCTGGAATATATTATTGTGCATGAAATGATACATGTGTTGGAAAGACATCATAACGATAAATTCTTTCACCACATGAAAACCAATCTTCCAAATTGGAAACAGATGAAGAAAGAATTAAACAAATTTCCGGTAAGCCACGCAGAATGGAGTTATTAAGGAAAAAGCAACATTATTATATTTTGTATGATAGTATAATACCCCTTTTATGTTTTTATCATCATATGTTAGAATGTAGCAATGTGTAAGGAAATATATTTTTTATAATCATTAGAAAAGGAATTGATACTTATGGCACGACCGATGTTTTATGAATTCAGACCGGAAGGTCCGATTAAGGCGCCTACCGGAACAGCCCTTAACTGTGACAATTGGGATGGTGAGGCTGCACTACGTATGTTAATGAATAACCTTGACCCTGATGTTGCCGTTCAGCCGGAAGAACTTATTGTGTATGGCGGAAACGGACGCGCCGCGAGAAACTGGAAAGAATACCAGAGAATCATCACGGCATTAAAGACATTAAAAAAAGATGAAACCCTCTGTGTCCAGTCGGGGAAACCGGTATATGTGGCAAAAACACATGAATGGGCCCCGAGGGTGATTATCGCAAACGCTAACCTTGTTCCCGGATGGGCTAACCAGGAAGTATTCGATAATTATGATAATCTGGGGCTCACCATGTATGGACAGATGACGGCGGGGAGTTGGATTTATATTGGCACGCAGGGAATCCTGCAAGGCACCTATGAAACCTTCGCGACATTGGCGAAAAAAACATTTAATTCCGATTCTTTAAAAGGAAAATTCGTGCTTACGGCGGGTATGGGTGGCATGAGCGGCGCCCAGCCGCTTGCGGTAACAATGAACGAGGGGATTGTCCTTTGTGTGGAAGTGCGAAGGGAAAGAATAGAAAAAAAAGTAAAAGAGGGATATTGTGATAAAATAACAGAAAATCTGGACGAAGCGTTACAATGGATCTCTGACGCTAAATCCCGACAAGTTCCTCTTTCTATAGGTTTGGTGGGAAATGCTGCCGTTGTTCACCCTGAACTGGTAAAACGCGAAATAACCCCGGATATTGTAACGGATCAAACACCGGCGCATGATTTAATGTCCTACGTGCCGGTAGGTGATGTAAAGGAATTGGATATGCTGAAAGTGAAAAATAAACGCGTTTATAAGGAAAAGGTATTTGACGCGATTATTGATCACGTAAAGGCAATTTTGCAGATGCAGAGAAACGGGGCGGTATGCTTTGACTACGGCAACAATTTACGTTCACAGGCGGAGTTTGCAGGAGTTTCCATGCGGAACGCGAACGGAAATTACTGGTATCCCGGGTTTGTGCCCGCATTTATTCGCCCTCTGTTCTGTCAGGGGAAAGGGCCGTTTCGCTGGGCAGCTCTATCAGGAGATGCAGAGGATATCGAAAAGATTGACCAGGCAATTATTGAAAATTTCTCCGAGGATGCTGCTCTCGTACGATGGATAAATCTGGCAAAACAAAAAGTGCCTCAAACAGGGCTTCCTGCAAGAATTTGCTGGCTGGGATATGGTGAACGCGCAAAAATGGGACTCATTATTAATGATATGGTAAGGAAAGGCATTGTCAAGGCGCCAGTCGTTATTGGAAGAGACCACCTTGATTGCGGGTCTGTTGCATCTCCATACAGAGAAACGGAAAATATGAAAGACGGCAGTGATGCGATTGCCGACTGGCCGTTATTGAATTTTGCCCTGAACGCGGTGAATGGCGCAAGCTGGGTAAGTTTTCACCACGGAGGCGGCGTAGGGATAGGAAACTCTCTCCATGCGGGGATGGTGATCGTTGCTGACGGAACTTCAGAGAAAGATAAAAGACTTGAAAGAGTATTAACGGCAGATCCCGGTATTGGAATTGCCCGGCATGTTGACGCGGGATACGACGAATCCGTCAGGGTTGCAAAGGAAAAAGGGGTAAAAATACCGGAATAGTATATTTCAATATTCATATTCATCGAGAGGAGGTTCAAAGTGTCTGAACTTGCGTCAAAAAAGTGCGTGCCATGTCAGGGAGGGATACCCCCTTTAAAGGGAAATGAACTTATGGAATTACAGAAACATGTAAGCGGATGGGATATTATAGAAGAACATCATTTATACAAATCGTTTAAATTTCCCAACTTTACAACAGCGCTCGACTTTACGAATAAAGTGGGAGAAATTGCGGAAGCAGAGGGACACCATCCCCGGATATGTCTGACGTGGGGAAAAGTAGAGATTAAAATCTTTACCCATAAGATCGATGGCCTTACTGAAAGCGATTTTATTCTCGCTGCAAAGATAGATACTATTAAATAAAAATATCTTGAATCAACTATTAAACCAATCAATTCAATATCTGAAAGGAGTGGGGCCAAAACGAAGTAAACTTCTTGAACGGTTAGGCATTAAAACCATCTATGATTTACTCTATTATTTCCCCCGTGATTACAATGATTTTTCAAAAGTACAGAAAATTTCCGAATCAAAAATCGGGGCGAATATTACTATTCAAGCCACTATTGATGGTATTCAAAACAGAGTCGCCAGAAGGGGAAAATCCATCCTTGAAGTTTTCGTGAGCGATGAGACAGGCACAATCGCTGCAACATGGTTTAATCAACCGTTTCTTGTCAATAAGTTTCACGTTGGCGACCGTCTTTTTTTGCACGGAAAGGTAAATTCATACAAGTATCTTCAATTACTCAGTCCGGAATATGAAATTCTTCGCGATGGTGCATCAGATGTTAATGGATGGGGCATTATCCCTGTTTATCCTCTTACCGAGCACATAAGCCAAACCCAGTTGCGAAAAATTATCCTTACCGTACTTCAACAGTACGCCGAGTTTGTAGAAGATGTTTTTCCCCATACTCTTACTAAAAAATATCTTTTTTCTCCTGCAGCGATTGCAATACAACATATTCATTTTCCTCCTTCCATGGAGCAATTGAACCGCGCCAAAAACCGGCTCATCTATGAAGAATTGTTTGTCCTTGAAATAGCAATGGCACTCAGGAGGCTGAGTATTAAAGGAGAACAGGGAATTTCTTTTAAGGCGGGAGTGAATGTAGACGCCCATATTCGCAATATTATTCCTTTTACCCTTACCGGTGCGCAGGAACGGGTGATTCGTGAAATTAAAGATGATATGAAAAATACTAAACCAATGAACAGGTTGCTTCAGGGAGATGTTGGTTCGGGGAAAACGGTTATCGCCTTATATGCCGCCTTAATTGCTGTTGCAAACGGTTATCAGGCGGCATTCATGGCCCCTACGGAACTATTGGCGCAGCAGCATTTTCACACGGTACAAAAATTCCTGCAGAAATCACAGGTAAGACTCGGCCTGCTAACCGGCAGCAGTGATGCAAAATACAAAAAAGAAATTCTAGCTCAATTAAGCAATGGAAAAATTGATTTAATTGTGGGAACACACGCCCTCATAGAAGAACCCATCATGTTTAAAAACCTTGGTTTAGTGGTAATAGACGAGCAACATAAATTCGGCGTATTACAGCGCCTCAAACTCAGAAAAAAGGGGATGAGTCCTGATGTACTCATCATGACTGCAACGCCGATTCCCCGGACATTGGCGATTACTTTATTTGGAGATATGGATATTTCCTTTCTTGATGAACTGCCTCCGGGGCGTATTCCCGCAATGACCTATTGGATATCAAAAAATAAAGAAACTACTGCGTATGAATTTATCCGCGGAGAAATAAAAAAGGGAAGGCAGGTATTTGTTATCTATCCGCTTGTGGAACAATCAGAAAAACTGGAGTTGAAATCCGCCGTTACGGAAACAGAAAGATTGCGAAACGAAATATTCCCTGAATGCAGAGTCGGATTGCTTCACGGCAAAATGAAACCGGCGGAAAAAGAGCAGGTAATGGCTGATTTCAAAGAAAAGCGGTATGATATTCTGGTCTCTACAATAATTATTGAAGTGGGAATTGACGTCCCTAACGCCACGATAATGGTTATTGAACACGCAGAACGGTTCGGATTGGCGCAGTTGCATCAACTGCGCGGAAGAATCGGAAGGGGAAGCGAACAGTCGTATTGCCTGCTCTTTGGCGTTCCAAAATCAGCAGTATCGCGTGAACGGCTCAGAACGATGGTAAAAACGTGCGATGGATTTAAAATAGCGGAAATGGATTTTAAGTTGAGAGGCCCCGGTGAATTTTTTGGCACACGCCAGCATGGTTTGCCTGAATTAAAGATAAGCAATCTCTTTCACGATTTTCCTATTCTTCAAAAAGCCAGAAAAGATGCGTTTGAAATAGTGAACAAAGATCCGTATCTTTCTTCCGAAGAGTATCAAAAAATAAAACAACGGGTTATGGATGTATTTAAAGACAGGTTGGAACTTTTTACTATCAGGTAATGGAACAATTTACATCTGAACAAATCTTTGTTTGATAACTTCGTTGTTCACTCATAAAATGTAAAATACATGAAGGAACAATCCATATAGATTAAGTGTTTAAAATTATCAATAAGTATAAACAACATAAAACATTATAAATATCTATTCTAGCAGACAGGATTAATTTTACAGGAATACTGTATGAACAAATTTCTTAATAGTAATTTTTTTTCTCTTACCAGACTTTTAAAAACCAAAATAATTGTTCCTGCCGGGCTCCTTATTTTTGTAATGGTTTTATCGGCAAATTGCGCGTTGCAAAAGAAGGTTGATTCAAAAGAGGCGCATGAAGTCAAAGAAACAGAACCAACAAGTACGAAGACAGTACAAACAGAAAATGCCACATGGGAAAAAGTTGAATCTTCCGGAGAAACGGTTCCAACAAATGAAAAAAACGCCTTAGAGGACGTAGAAAAAGAACTGAGCGAATCTCTGACGGGGTTTGATGAAGCATTGTCAAAAAAACTTGAAGAGGCGCGTGAAAAATTGCTGGAAAGTCAGAAACGGGAGAAACAAATTGCCGCAGAACTTGAGCGTCTCAGAAATACCGGAAATGTATCCTCAGAAACATTGGAGAAATATGAAGCGGATCTTAATCAGGCCCGCGCCGAGGTGCATGAAATCCAGAAAGAACTGAATGAAATAAAATCAGCCGGTTCAAAATACTTGCAGACAAAAGGCACTGTTACCGGAACAAGCGCAGTAAGCACAAAACAGGAAGGCAAAGGCATCGGTTCTTCCGCAGAAGGCGTCCCCGCAGGTGCGGCACAGGATGAATTGGGCAATTTAATAAAAGAATTAGACCAATCTCTGACAGAATTTGACGCTTTGTTACTCAAAGAAATGAATGAACTCCGGGAAAAAAAGCAGGGTAAGATAAGCGGTATGGCGGAAGACGGAACGGCAGCATCACAAGATACAGGAGGAAAAGGAACTGGAGCCGTTGCGGGAGGCTCTCCCGGAAAGGCAAGTACCGGAGGGGATGCCCAAAAGGGAAAAACGGCAGAACCTTCCGAAGGTGGCGAAGTTTCCTATGGCGAGGGATACGGAACGGTATCAGGAGGCGGTAGCCCGGGTGAATGGACGGGAACAGAAAGCACTTCGGTTTCCGGTACACGGGGCGGCAGACCACCATATGGCAGTACCCAGGATGATGATGTTGTCGCACGCCAAATCCGTGAGGCGGCTGAAAAAGAAACCGATCCTGTGCTGAAAGAAAAACTGTGGAAGGAATATGAAGAATATAAAAAAGGCACCAGCGGGAATGAATGATTACTACTTACCACATTCTCAACATATACTATTTACGCTCATTTAAAAAAACTGAGAATATATTCTATAAAAGGGGATCTCCATCAGATACGACATTATGGGTATTTCAATTCGTCATATTTCTATAATTCTTTTTGCCCTACTTTTTCTCTCCTCATGCGCCGGTTTAAGCTCCCGCAAAACGGCTAAAACAGAGATTCTTCCGGCACAACAACAGATCCCCGAAGATGAATTATTAGATATCGGCATTATGGTCTTTGAAAGTGAAGAGATTACAGAAAAGCAATCGAAAAAAGAAGGTACCAATCCGGATGTAAGAAAGGCAGAGAACCATTTTGTTTCCTACCATTTAAAAAATACGCTGGAACAAAGCGGTCACTGGGGTATGGTTCGTGTTACCCCGCTGGAATCCGAAACTGCGGATGTTCTGATAAAAGGCGAGATACTCGAATCAAATGGAGAGAATCTTGCTGTTAAGGTTACCGTAAGCGACTCGGGAGGCAAAGTCTGGCTGAAAAAAAAATATAAGGCGACCGTTGCTGATGGTTCTTATAAAGATAATGTTCTCGGAGAAAAAGACATTTTTCAGGGACTCTATAATGCCATTGCCAATGATATGGCAAATTACAGGAGAAAGATGCGTCCCGAAAAAATTAAAGAAATACGCACCATTACAGAACTAAAATTTGCAAAATATTTTGCTCCCCATGCCTTTGAGGACTATTTAGAAGAAAACAGAAAAGGCAAATATACTCTGAATCGTCTTCCCGCAGATAATGATACCATGATGGCTCGTGTCCTGGAGAGCAGGGAGCGGGTGTACATGTTTGAGGATACTATTAATGAATACTATGAAGGATTTTATAATGAAATGTGGACGCCGTATGAAGAATGGCGGAAACTAAACTTAGCGGAACGTATCGCATTAAATGAGCAAAAACGGTCCGCTTTTTTACGGCAGGCAGGGGGCGCCTTGCTGGTTGCGCTTGGAATTTTGCTCGAAGTACAGGATGTGCATGATTCAGCCATCCTAACCGGCGGTTTGGTAATCATTGGTGGTCAGGTATTTTTAAGCGGTATGAACATTTCAAAGCAGGCTCAAATGCATTACGAAACACTTGACGAGCTTGGCGAATCTTTTGGGAGCGAAATGAAACCCGTTGTGGTTGAATTTGAGGGCAAAAAATACGAATTAACAGGGTCTGTTGAAGAGCAATATAAGCGGTGGAAAGAGCTACTCCATGAAATTTATTACGTTGAAACCGGCTTTTCGCCTCCCGAATCCTCTGAACAAAATGACTCTCAGGAATAATTAGTACTACAACGACATTTTTATTTCAGATTTTGCAGCAATTTTTTTGTATACTTCTTTCGAAAATAGATTATTGTCGTGTAAGGGCTGAAAATCTTCAGCCCCTACGTTGCGATATAAATAATTGCAATAATTATTGATTTTCTTCCCCTTTTGTGAGCCGAAGGTTCGTGTGGGTTTCACCTGAAAATGAAGAAGACAACCCTGACAGGGTTCCAAACCCTGTCAGGGTTAACAAAGCGTAAAAATAAAATGTAGCTGTAGTGTTAGATTTGTAAATTGTAGGAAAAAGTTTTCGCATAAACATTCAACTAAAAATGTTGCAACACACAGGAGTGCATGGTGTACGACAACAGAAATCAACCAAAACAACCCGGAGAATCTTCCTGGCTATCATCAGGCGGTCCCTCTTCAGACAGCCAGGATAAATTCATAACCCCCCTCAAAGTAACGGTACATGAAGAAAAAATTGCTGACGCTCCCTTTAAACGAAACGTTTTTTTGAAACGTGTGATACTCGCCTTCGGTGGTATAGTTCTCATTGCCGGCGTTTTCTGGTTATTCAGGTATTTGTCAGAAAAATCTGCTACGGTTTCGCAGGTGAAGACAATGCCGGAAAGGTCATCAAAAGAACGAATAGCAACCGTTCCTTCTTCGAAGTTGGATACGGAAGAAGAGAATACACGAAACGCAGAGCAGGAAAATGAGGCAGTAAAAAATCTCTCCGGTTATTTGTTACTAAAAAAGGAATTAGATAAAAAAGGGGCGTCAGAATGGGGAGAAGAATTATATGAGGAGGCAATCAAGTTCAGTAAGGCAGCAGATGACTCTTTTATCAGAAAGGATTTTGATGATGCATCAAAAAATTATGCTGCGGCTACCGCTCTGTTAATGGAAATAAACGATGGTATCGACGATACTTTAAACCGTATTCTTGACGAAGGAGAGTTGGCTCTCATGGAAGGGGATGGCACTCTTGCTCAAAAGCGGTTTCGTGCTGCGTTGATGATTGATCCTGAAAGCAGTGTTACTCAGCAGAACTTCGAAAGAGCTAAAAATATTGAAAAGGTTATGGCTTTAATCGCTTCGGGCGCAAACCATGAAAAAAATAATAATCTTTCTGCTGCTTACGATGCTTATCAGGAGGCGGTAAACCTGGATCCGGAATCTGAAAAGGCGCAAACAGCATTTAAGAGAGTTAAAAACCTGATCGCAACTGAAACGTTTCAGCAACTCATGTCAGAAGGATTTTTTGCGTTGAATAACAATGATTATGAACAAGCCCGAACCTTGTTTCTGAAAGCCGGGTCCCTGAAACCGGATTCTCATGAGGTGAAAGATGCGCTGGCACAGGCGGAGATAGCTATCCGACTGGCTCGTATTGAAGAACTGAAGCAAAAAACATTCGCCGCGGAAAAGTCTGAAAATTGGGAGGAGGCGCTCTCGTCATACCAGGAAATATTGAATATAGATGGTTCCGTGCAGTTTGCTATTCAGGGAAAAGAACGCACTCTGCAGCGTAACAACCTGGAAAAGCTTATGCATCAGTATCTGAAGGCCCCAAATCTTTTAGAATCAGACCAAAACGTTGAAAAGGCAGAAAAACTGATTGTTGAGGCAGAACAGATAGAACCGAAAAGTCTCCGTTTTAAGCAGTTGTTACAGGAATTAAATGAATTGGTAACGTTGGTTCAGACTCCGGTATCGGTAATTATAGAATCTGATGGTTTGACGGAGGTAACTGTATATAAAGTGGGAAAGTTAGGATTCTTTGAAACCCGGGAGCTGAAACTGAGGCCAAGGAATTATACCATCGTGGGCGCCAGAAACGGGTATGAGGATGTGAGACTGAATTTTTCTGTAAAGCCGGCGCAGGAACCTATACGTATCACGGTGAAATGCACGAAAAAGATATAAAAAGGAATATCCAGGATTATGACAGGTGAAGGCATGAAAGACAGTCCGAAGGAAAAAATAATTGAACCTGTGCCATTTCATCATGGCAGCAACCTGAAGAAATCAAAGTTATTCACCCTCTTTAAACACCCCATGTGGATTTTACCGGGCATAGTGCTTATTTTCCTTTCACTCTCCACCTGGTTTGTCTTTACTGCAAAACAGGTTGAAATACTGGTAGAACCAAGGCCGGATACGATTTCTATCAAAGGCGGTTTTATAACTCCCCGGTTCGGTAAATACTACCTGATTCGCCCGGGAAATTATGTCCTGAATATCTCAAAAAAGGGGTATCATAAGATTGAAGAACCTTTAACGGTCTCTGAGGAAAAAAGTCAAACGGTTCGCCTGGTAATGGAAAAACTTCCCGGCCTTTTAACCCTTACAACGCACGAGGAGGGGCAGCCATCCCTGATTATTGATGGAGCTGCCGTATACCTCGGCGGAGAAGAAATTGGTACGACGCCACTTTCCAACATTGAGGTGAAACCGGGTATTCGGGAGCTGGTTATTAATGCAAAAAACTATAAAGAATTACGAACGCAACTGGAGATCGAGGGATTAGGCAACAGGCAGTCGTTTACTTTTGCATTAGTACCAGGATGGGCTGAGGTAAAGATACAAACACTTCCCCCTGCGGCAAAAGTTTTTATTGACGGTGTTAATATGGGAGAAAGTCCCTTAACCCTTAAACTTGCAGAAGGTTCCTATCAACTCGAAATCAGCGCTGAGCATTTCAAGACATGGGAGACTCAATTAGATATTCAGGCAGGCCAACCGCAGGTCTTTGATTCAATACAACTGCAACCTGCGGACGGAATCCTTTCTCTGCGAACTGAACCGGCAGGAGCGAATGTTATGGTTGACGGTACTTTTGCCGGGCGGACGCCATTAGATATTTACCTTTCGCCAGAGACCACGCATCTCCTTCAAATATCAAAAGCAGGCTATGAAAATATGGAACAAAACGTAGCTGTTGTTTCAGATGAAACAAAAAATCTTGCTCTGGAATTAACAGCAAATACTGGAATTGTCAACTTCAGGGTCACCCCTTCGGATTCCGAACTGTTTATTAATGGCATATCATATGGAATCGTCCCGGAAAGTGTAACCCTTGTTGCAGTTGTACAAAATATCGAAATAAAGAAAGATGGCTATGAATCGTATCAGACAGAGATTACTCCTCTTCCCGGATTTCCACAAGAAATAATAGTATCCCTGGAAAAAAAGGTTCACACCGAAGGGACTTCTCCGGGCGTAATTAAAACTTTTAATGGCTCTTCACTTACTTTAATTCATCCCACTTCCTTTACCATGGGATCATCACGCCGGGAACAGGGGCGCAGATCAAACGAAACGTTACGGAATATTGTTCTGAAACGGCCATTTTACATGGGGGTGAGTGAAGTTACCAATGAAGAATTCAGACAGTATCTGAATGAACATAATTCCGGTTCGTTCAAGGGACACAGCTTGAACCAGAAAGAGCAACCTGTGGTACAGGTGAGCTGGGAACAGGCAGCATTGTATTGCAATTGGTTAAGTGAAAAAGAAAAACTGCCGGCAGTTTACGAGAAACAGGGAGAAAAACTGGTTCCCCGAAATCCGCTTCCGACGGGTTATCGACTGCCTACAGAGTCAGAATGGGAATATTGCGCTCGTTTTTCTGATAATAAGGCTTGGCTGCCCTATCCGTGGGGAGATATCTTTCCACCTCCTCCGAAAACCGTTAACATTGCTGACCGCTCTGCTAAAGGTGTGGTATTTCCCATACTGGATGATTACAATGATGACTTTCCTGTTGCAGCTCCGTCCGCATCGTTTAAGGCGAATGCACTGGGTATCTACGATCTTGGCGGAAATGTTGCCGAATGGTGCCACGACTACTATACTATCTATTCGTACTCTCCGGAAGAACGGTATCAGGATCCCACAGGACCAAAGGAGGGCAAACATCATATTGTAAAAGGGTCAAGCTGGAGCCAGGCGAGTATTAGCGTATTAAGATCAGCATACAGGGATTACAGTGATGACAAACGGATTGATGTAGGATTTCGCATCTGCCGGTATGCAGATAATTTCAGCGAAAAGAAATAATCATGAAAAATAAGGTAATAATAGTAATGATTCTTTTCCTGGCAAATATTTCTTATGCAATGTCTGTCCGGAAAGAGGCAAATGATATAATAAATGTGCAGGGACCGAAAAATATAAGTATTCAGGCGGGTACCACCTTGCTCACTCAAAATGATAGTACGGACTCTTCTGAACCAAAGCAGCCGGCCGACATGAAGGAAGACGAACAAAAAAAAACACAGAAGGAAAACGATTCGCCGGAGCAGGGTAAGGAAGAACCGGATTTGAAGGAGTTTGAACCATCGGAAAAAATTGATGCGGAAAAAGCGGTTGATTTCCCGGCGGATATTTGAAAAGACTTATGATATCGAATAAAAGAATACGTTTCAGGAAATATTCCAATTATAAAGAGGTCGCCATGAAAAAACCATTCCCTCTGTCGTCAGAATTTGTCTATCAACTGTTTTCACTATTTATCAGCATAATTTTGTTACATGGAATTTATGTGGCAATAATCCGTCCTAAAGCAGATGCATTTTTAGCGGAGGAAGCCGCATTAATGAGAGATGATCCAACGCATGTAGCGCGGAGATCTGCTTTTGTAGTAATCAGTGATTATGAGCAGGAAGCGTGTTTTCTGCTAATGTTATGGGCAATGTCCATAATAGGCTATAAAGCAGTCTTAACAATGAGACACCGGAAATTACTGGAATTGGACCTGGTGCCGTTGGCGGAAGGTATGCGTATTCTCCCTGAAGACACGAAAGACCTTTCCCGGCAGATTCAGGCATTGCCTCCCGACCAAAGGAAATCGCTACTTCCCCGCGCACTGCTGGCTGCCCTGAGACGCTTTAGCTCAACTCACAATATACAGGATGTTTCCGATGTTACGCACTCCTACTGCTCTTCAGAAGGAGAAAGGCTGGACTCAGAGCTGTCCATGGTCAGATATATCGCATGGGCTATTCCTTCAATTGGATTTATTGGGACGGTACGGGGAATAGGTTTGGCCCTTGGCCAGGCTCACAAGGCAGTTCAGGGGGATATATTTGATGTTACCAGAAGCCTGGGGACTGCTTTTAACTCAACACTTATTGCACTTTTAATCAGCATCGTTCTCATGTTTGTATTGCATCAGTTGCAACTGATGCAGGAGCGCTATGTGCTTGATTGCGAAGCATACTGTGAGGAGAAACTCACATGCCGTTTACATACACGCTAAAGGATAGATTATGCCGTTGCTGGGTCTGGAACTGAGTGACGCCGGAATTATGGCGGCGGGGGGAGAACCTGCCCGGCTTCTGGAAATCGAGGGGAGTGAAAAAGAGAGCCCTGGTTTTGCAATCCCCCAAAATGGCCAACTGATTGTTGGCAATGACGCCCGGAGCAAAGCGCGCCTTTATCCGCGTTTATATACCAATCATTTTTGGGATGAGTTAAGTGCGGAACCGTTAAAGCAATTGGGACTGGAAGATAAAAATAATGCGGAACTTGCTTACCATCATCTGTCAAAAATCTGGAATGTCATTAAAAAGCAAGGAAATGAACTCGTTATTGCGGTTCCGGGATATTTTACGCAGCGGCAACTTGGCCTTATTCTGGGCATTGCCAGGGAATTGTCCATACCCCTGAAAGGCTTTGCTGCAATAGCAGTCGCCGCATCATCAAATCCTTATCCTGATAAACTTCTGTTCCATCTTGATATTCATCTGCACCGCATAGAGATTACCTTTCTTGAACAGAATAATTATCTGCTTCATAAAAATACGGAAACACTTCCTGGAAAAGGTCTCAACTATCTTTATGCTGAATGGGTAAAAGCCGTTGCGGATGAATTTGTTCGGACAACACGTTTTGATCCGTTTGACAAGGCTATTTATGAACAGGAGTTATACACTCGTATGCCCCAAATATTGAAAGACATTCAGCGGAATTCATCCGTATTGTTTTCGATGAAAGCAGGATCGCAAACCTATCACGTAACCTTGACCTATGATCTTTTTGCAAAAATCGGTCAATCGGTTTTTCGTGAGGTGTTCCGGACCATTGAGACAATGGCCGGAAAATATCATGCAACGGAAAAACTTTTAGTTGTTGAAGCTACACATCGTGTTGGCCTGTTGCCCGGTTATAAAGACGAAGCAGGTATGATGTCCAATATACAATGTGTGGAACTTATACCGGGGTCGGGCGCTTTGGGTATTCTTCAGTTGAAAGAAAGATTTACCGGCCAAACTTCTGACCATGGAGTGGCATTTATCACCAGCCGCCCCTGGAATATATCTCACCAGTCTCCTGGTTTAAGCACCGGGACTTCTTCGTCCGTTATTTCTCTTTTGCCCACCCATATTCTTTACGGCGCCCTTGCGTATCTTATTACTGCCAAACCTCTCTTCATCATACAGGGGAGTACAGGTGATATTCATATCAGTACGGATGATAAAGAAAAAGAGAATCTTCCGGGGTATTGCACTGTTCAGCTTGAAGATGACGGCGTTTTACTTACTGACTACGGAATCGACGGTGGTGCGTTTGTTGATAACAAAAAGGTTCAGGGTAAGATTATAGTAAAACGCGGTCAGACAATTCGTATAGGAACTTCAGGAGAAAAACTACAACTTATTACCTGCGTGGAATCCGATGAAGCGTAGAACAACCAATGTATTCAGCCTTTCTTTTTTAGACGCCCTTACCTGCGGCTTAGGGGCGGTCATCCTGTTATACGTGATTATTAATGCAAGAGGCACTGCATATAAAAACGAAGTCACGAGTGAACTTCGCGGAGAAGTTAACCGGAGGGAAAGAGAGGTGCTTCAGGGCAGAAAGAATTTAATTGAAGCCAGGAACACTTACGAACAAGTAGTCGATGAGTTGGCAAAAGCCCAGGGCCTTTCCCGTCAACTGATAAAAACCATTGAAGAAAAAAAGGTCGAACTTGCCAGTTACGAAAACGAAACCCTTGCTTTCAAAGAACATATCAACAGATTGAAAGCAGATATAAAATCACTGGAAGAAGGACTTAAGCGACTCGAAGGAGGAAGTACGTCTCTTGATGATTACGGATCAAGAATAAGGCGGTTTCCGGGAGAAGGAGACCGGCAGTATCTGACCGACCTTAAAATGGGGGGCGAAAGAATATTCATCCTGGTGGATACCTCGGCCAGCATGCTGGATGATACCATTATCGGAATCATCCGAAGGAGAAATCTTGACGATGAACAGAAGATACGCTCCGCCAAGTGGCAGCACCTGGTCTCATCCGTTGATTGGCTGGTCACACAGCTTCCCCTGACGAGTAAATTTCAGATTTATACTTTCAATGAAACTGCTATGCCGCTGATGGAAGGAACGGAGGGGAAATGGCTGGAAGTTAATGACGCCCCGCAACTCAATAATATGATTTACCGCCTTCGCCGGGTAGTGCCGCAAAAAGGGACAAGTTTGGTGAATGCTTTTCTTGCCGCACGCGGGATATCCCCTCAGCCTGATAATATTTTTTTGCTTACTGACAGTTTACCAACCATGGGGAGGGAAAAATCCTGGAAAAACAAGGTTTCCGGAAAAAAACGGCTAAGCCTGTTTTCCGAGGCCGTGAGTGTTCTTCCTCCAAACGTTCCGGTGAATATCATTTTATATCATATGGAGGGAGATCCTGCCGCAGCCAGTTCTTACTGGCAGCTGGCAATGATAACCAATGGGTCGCTCTTTTCTCCTTCCCGCGACTGGCCTTAATTACAAACCAGTGAAGTTTACGGAGTTTTCATGTTATGAAGAGAAACCGCAAAGATATACAAGTATTCAGTTTGTCCTTTCTTGACGCCATTTGCTGTGCCTTTGGCGCCATTATTCTCTTATTTGTCCTGTCAAAATTTGCCGAACCCCTCATCATTGAAGGGATAAGCGAAGAACTTAAAGGGATGATTGAAAAGCTTGAAAAGGAACTATTTGAAATTCGCGGAGAAACACATGTGCTCAATAGGGAACTTACGGGGAAAAAAGAACAACTTTCAAGTGAAAGAGAAGGAATTGCAAGGTTGCAGGGAGATCTGTCAAAAATTGAGGGTGAGTTTTTAGCATCAAAACAAAATGCCACGGTACAGAATCTTCTTAAGGGAAAACTGGCAATTGCAAAACAGAAACTTACCGAAGAGATGGAACGTCTTTTGAGAGACAGACCTCGGGCGCCTGATGGTTCTGTTGGGGGTATTCCGGTGGACAGTGAATACATTATCTTTATTATCGATACTTCCGGCAGCATGCAGCGAAATGCATGGAGTTTGGTACAGAAAAAAATTCAGGAAACACTGGAGGTATATCCCAGTGTAAAGGGCATCCAGGTAATGAACGATATGGGAGATTATATGTTCCCTCAATACAGTGGTAAATGGATACCCGATACTCCCGGCCGCAGGAAGGTAATTATCGATACATTAAGTACCTGGAAACCTTTCAGCAACAGTAGCCCTGTTGAAGGAATTACTGCGGCTATCAGCACCTATTACGACCCTGATAAGAACATAAGCCTGTATGTTTTTGGGGATGAATTCAGCAGCAGAGGTATGCAAAGTGCGATCAATGCAGTAGACCGCATCAACAAAGCAAATAAAGAGGGTACACGCAGAGTCCGTATTCATTGCGTGGGATTTCCTGTTATGCTCAGGCAACGCCTAAGTGATGATAACACCGGCGTACGATTTGCTAATCTTATGCGTATTCTTTGCCAGAAAAACGGTGGCACCTTCGTCGGGCTTAACACTACCCGCCCTTAAGATATTATAATTGCCATCCTTTGCAAATTTTATTATCTTTAGACTGATATGAAAAAATACATTTTTATTGGCATCCCATGCGTAATTGTCACAATAGTAACCATAATTTACCTCTTCAACAGAGGAGAAACTATCCGGTTTGAAACGGCAAAAATTGATAAAGGCGATATCCAAAAATATGTAGTAGCAACGGGTACAGTAACCCCTGTCAGGACGGTAATAATTGGCAGCCAGGTCTCAGGGCTTATTTCACAACTCTTTGCGGATTTTAATTCTGAGGTACAAAAAGGACAGATTGTGGCACAAATTGATCCTGTTCCTTTCGAGCATCAGGTCAAAAGGGCTGAAGCTACTCTTGCAACAGCACTTGCCACTTTAAAAAAATCGAATGCTACCCTGAGAAATAACAGGAGGAAATTTCTTCGTGCAAAAAAATTGTATACGAAAGAGGTCATTTCCATTGATGAATTTGATGAATCCCGCGCAACTTATGAAATATCCCTTGCAGATGTTGACCTTGCAAAAGCCGAAATATTACAGGCACAAGCATCCCTTGAGATTGCAAAAACCGATTTGGAACATACGGTAATTGTCTCTCCTTTTGACGGTATCGTTATTTCAAGGGAAGTGGACGTTGGCCAGACGGTGGCTGCCAGTTTTCAGACCCCTACGTTATTTACTATCGCCATGGACCTTGTCAGTATGCAGGTAAATACAAGTGTCGATGAGGCAGATATCGGAATGGTTGAAGTTGGTCAAAAGGCGAAGTTTAACGTTGATGCATTTCCCGAGAGTGTATTTGAAGGTAACGTAACCGAAATCCATATGTCTCCTGTTATTTTTCAAAATGTAGTAACCTACGACACTATTATCAGTGTCGATAACTCATCTCTGAAGCTGAAACCTGGTATGACAGCAAATACCTCCATTTTAACGGCGGAAGCAAAAGATGTATTGAGGTTACCCAATGCCGCTTTGCGCTATACCCCATCAAAAACCGTAAAGGTGAAAATGGATGAAGAGACAGAAAACAATCGTAAGGAAAAAAACTTTTTTCCTGTATGGATAATGAAAAACGGAAAACCGGCAAAGGTAATGATAAAAACAGGAATAAGTGACTACGACTACACAGAGATCATTGAAGGAGAGGTAAAAGAAGGACTGGAAGTAATCGTTGCGGAAACGACCTCGAAATCATCAACGAAAGATTCCCGGAAGATTCCCTGGACGAGAGTAGGAGGCAGGCGTTAAAGGCCCATGCAGGAAATAATTCAATTAGAATCCATTTATAAAATTTACGAAATGGGGGAGGTTACTTTCACCGCGTTAAACGATGTTGCTCTTTCTATTAAAAAAGGCGAGTTTGTCGCTATTATGGGTGCTTCAGGTTCAGGAAAATCCACATTAATGAATATCCTTGGATGTCTGGACAGCCCATCGAAAGGGAAATACTCTTTCGATGGTGTAGACGTTTCACGTTTTTCAAAAAATGAACTTGCGGAGATCAGAAACAAAAAACTCGGGTTTGTATTTCAGAATTTCAACCTTTTAGGAAGAACGACTGTTTTAGAAAACATTGAACTCCCGCTCATTTATGCGAAAAAAATGACAAAAAGTTCCATACAAAAAATATTTCAAACAATGCAGATTCTGGGCCTTGAAGGGCTCCATAAAAATTATCCCAACCAGCTTTCCGGAGGACAGCAGCAGCGCGTTGCAATAGCACGGGCAATTATTAATAACCCTTCCCTGCTCCTGGCGGATGAACCAACGGGAAACCTCGACAGTACTACCAGCAAAGAAGTAATGAGCGTTCTTAATAAACTGAACCATGAGATGAATATTACCATTGTCCTCGTAACTCATGAAGAAGATATCGCAAGATACGCGCGCAGAACGATAATACTTAAAGACGGCAAGGTGTTAAGCGATTCGGCTTTACATTAACCATAATAAGTAATCATACTTTCCGTTGTTCCCATCAGGAGTGGGGATAAAAGGGGAGAAATATTGTAATACGTTTAATTTTTAGATCGATTCATTGAAAAAAGGCTTTTTTGCAGCATGCCGCCTCTATTAAAAATAGCATTACGCGCCATTTTAAGAAATAAATTGCGCTCTTCACTTACGATACTTGGTATTGTTATCGGAGTGGGGGCGGTAATTGCCATGGTGGGGATCGGGCAGGGGGCAAAGGATTTGATTGAGAAGCAAATAGAAAGCCTGGGAACGAACGTACTCATTATTATCCCTGTCAGCACTACCCACACTGCCGCACGGGGAACGGAAGGAACCATTACCCTTACTGCGGAAGATGCTGCCGCGATAGAAAAAGAATGCAGGGCGGTGAGTTATGTATCTTCAAACTTACGAACGTCTTCACAGGTGGTATATGGAAATCAAAACTGGTCAACAAGCATTACCGGCATTCATCCTGATTATGAGATTATAAGAAACTGGCAATTGAAGTCAGGCAGGTTTATAAGACCACAGGATGTTAAAACAATGGCAAAGGTCTGTGTGTTAGGTCAGACAGTCGTTGACAATTTATTTGGCGCGCTCGATCCCATAGGGAAGTGGATACGCGTCAACAATATTCCCTTCAAAGTAATTGGTGTATTAATGGCAAAAGGGCAGTCTCCGATGGGAACAGACCAGGACGATACCGTGCTCATGCCTTATACTACCGTGCAGAGAAAGATTATGGGGGTAACCTATATCAGCGCAGTCCTTGCTTCATCATATACAGCAGAAGGACGTCATGACGCCATCGAACAGATTACCACTCTGCTGCGCGAACGCCACCGTTTGCGGGAAGGCGAGGAAGATGATTTCCGGATCATCAGTCAGGTCGAATACGCATCTACGATGATGGAAACCAGCCGCACAATGACCATCCTTCTTGGCAGTATTGCTTCCGTCTCCTTAATCGTGGGAGGCATCGGAATAATGAATATCATGCTGGTTTCCACCACGGAAAGGACGAGGGAGATAGGCATCAGGATGGCAGTGGGTGCGAAAGAGAGAGATATCCTCCTTCAGTTTCTGATAGAGGCAACGGTACTAAGTTCCATAGGAGGCATTATTGGGGTAATATTCGGAATTGTGTTCTCAAAAGTCATTTCGCTCTATGGAGGATGGCCTTCAATGCTTACACCATTACCCGTAGCCGTAGCCTTTCTCTTTTCGAATATGGTGGGCATCTTTTTTGGATATTACCCCGCACGAAAAGCATCCAGGCTTAATCCCATTGAAGCGCTCAGGTATGAATAATATAGAATATCACATAATTCCTGATACATTACACACGCATTTGCGGTTCATTTTCCTGCTACTAATAACGACTGCACTTTGGATATCCCTTTCCCAAGTTCAACAGGATACCCTGCTTCATAAAGACCTTTTTCAAGCGCAGAGATTGCCAGAATAATATCAAAATCGTTGACATATCCCATGTGCCCGATGCGGATCATCTTTCCTTTTAAAGAATCCTGTCCGCCGGTAAAAGTAACACCTGTTTCGTCCCTCAATTTTTTAATAACTTTATCAACTTCAATTCCTTCCGGCGCTTTTATGGCCGTCAGAACATTGCTTGAATTATCTCCCGCAAACAATTCCAAACCTATTGCCTTTACCCCTTCCCTGGTAGCGTTTGCAAGACGGGCATGTCTTGCCCACACATTTTCAATACCCTCTTTTTTAATCATATCCATTGCCGTTTTCATTGCCATAATAAGCGACACTGCCGGGGTGAATGGAGTTGTTTTGTTTTTAAGATTTTTACGCATCTTTCTGAAATCCCAGTAATAGCGGGGCAAATCTCCCTTCTCCACAGCTTCCCATGCTCCGCTGTTTACACAAACAAATGCCAGTCCCGGAGGCAACATACAACCCTTCTGCGAACCGGTTACCGCAACATCAATATTCCATTCGTCCATTAAAAACTGATGAACACCAATACCCGTAATAGCGTCTACTACCAATAGCGCACCATATTTTTTCACAATATCTGATATGGTTTTTATATCATGCAGCACACCTGTTGACGTTTCGCTCTGTGTTGCAAAAACTGCTTTTATTCCGCTGTTTTCTTTAAGAGCTTCTTCCACTTTGGAAGGTTCCACAGCCTTTCCGTACTCTACACAAATTACCGTTGTTTCTATACCGAAACACTTGCACAAATCCGCCCAACGTTCTCCGAATTTACCGGTAGCAATTACCAATGCCTTGTCCCCTTTGGATAATACGTTGGCAACACACGCCTCCATTGAGCCGGTACCCGAAGACATTAATGTATAAACCTCACCCGTTTTCGTTTGAAACAGATATTTTAAGTCCTCACTTAACTCGTAAAATATCTGAGAAAACTGTGGCGTCCTGTGGTGAATCATTGGCTGAGCTTCAGAGAGTGAAACCTCAGGCGGCACCATTGTGGGTCCAGGTGTAAAGAGATAATTTTTCTTCATAATAAAAGTCCCTTTCTCAGAGCATTTGTACATGAATTTTCAGGTCAATAGAGAACAGAAGTTAGTTTGGAAGGAATTTTGCGATACATGATGAACTTCTTACCCTTAGTGTATGTAATAAATACTCTTCTTAGAAATGTACCAAATATATAAAAGTAATACGTAAAACGAAGTATTATATGAAAATAATAAAAAGAATCAAGAAAGAAAAGAGTGCAGTATTCTATGTCCGTTTTTCATTGTATCTTTCAGTTACTTCATTTATATTTCAACTTATGAATATTACAAAGTGGTTTGCCAGAAATTTTATTACCCAGGATATAATATCTTCAATAAAAGACGCCATTCATAATGCTGGTGGAAATGAAGTTTTTTTTATCGGCAGACCTGATAAAAATCATATGATTGCAGATGTTGAAGTATATGCAATGGGAAATAAACGCGCGGTACCTGCTGTTTTGGAGGAGGTAAAGTTTGGAGAGGTAGTTATCCATAATCACCCGAACGGAAATCTTGAACCTTCTGATGCGGATGTTGAGCTTGCTTCGGTAATGGGTTCCATAGGTGTAGGATTTTACATAATTAATAATGAAGCAGAATATGTGTATCCTGTAGTAAAAATTGCGAAAGAACACACCTATGAGAAACTGGATTGTTCTGTGCTTTCACAATTCTTTCAGACGGGGGGAATATTGTCTGACAGCATTCCGGGGTATGAGTATAGAGAATCGCAGGTTGAAATGTTAACATCCGTTTCAAATGCGTTTAATAATGATAAAATTGCAACCATTGAAGCAGGTACAGGTACGGGTAAATCTCTGGCATATCTTCTTCCGGCAATATTCTGGAGTATAAAAAATAAGGAAAGAATCGTTGTATCTACAAATACTATTAACCTGCAGGAACAATTGATATACAAAGATATTCCCATGTTAAGAATAGAAAACGTTCCTGGTTTTAAAAGCGTCCTGGTTAAAGGGAGAAATAATTATGTATGTCTGAGAAAGGCGCAAAATTTAAAAATAGAAGGGAACTCATTTGTCGGGGAAAAAGAAAAAAATCAATTGGCAAATATACTATCCTGGGTAGAACAAACAAAGGATGGAAGCAAATCAGACCTTGGTTTCATTCCTGACGATGATATTTGGGAAATGATTCAGTCCGAAGTTGACCAATGTATGAGGTTGAAATGTAATTTTTACGATCAATGTTTTTTTTATACTGCAAGGAGAAATGCCGCAAGTGCAGATATTTTAGTTATAAATCATTATCTTTTAATGGCAGATTTAATTCTAAGAAGGGAAGTAAAGGGATTTGATTCAACTGCGATATTGCCGCCATTTAAGAGAATCATAATAGATGAAGCACATAATTTGGAGTCCGTTGCAACAACAAACCTTGGCTTATCATTTTCAAGGATGAGAATATTAAAACCTCTGGGAAAACTTGTTAATCAGAAGGATAATAAAAAGGGGCTTTTGAATTTTCTTAAAAATAAACTTAAAGACATCAGCTCTTTATATAATAAGGATATTATAGCGGAGATTCATGAGAAAATTTATCCTCCCCTGTTTGATGCACGTTTAGAAATCTTCGAAAAGGTTAATAACACTTTTTTTGATATTTCAGAGTCTGTATATAACTATGTCAGTAATAAGAATATTGAAACAGGAGATGAACTTAAACTACGTGTGACTGATAATCTTCTTTCTGCACCATTATGGAATGACATTATAGAAAAAAAACTTAAGACATTATGTACGGACATACACAACTTTGTAATATTATTAAATAAATTGATTGATACTTTGGAAAGATTTAATAAGGAATCGCAGGATGCTTTATCGTCTCTTTTGATAGACATCATTTCATGCAAAAAGCGTTTGAAAGTTGCAGCAAACGATATGTACACATTTATTCTTTCAGAAGTAAATCTCTGCAGATGGATAGAATTAAAGAAATATAACGGTAATTTCTCCATAAAATTCTGCACTGCCCCAATAAGTATTTCAAAGGATTTAAAGGAGTGTCTTTATGGTAATTATCAAACAATTATATTAACCTCTGCAACACTTACAACAGGTAATACATTTACCTTTTATAAAAAAAATACCGGCCTTGACCTGCTTCCGAAAAAAAGGCTGACGGAATTAATTCTCAAATCTCCTTTTGATTATAAAAAACAGTCTGTCATATGCATCCCGACAGATATTTCTGACCCTGACGGCATTCATTACAAAACAGATCTGGTAGAAAATTTACGCAAATTAATCACTATTACTGACGGACGTTCACTCGTATTGTTTACTTCATATCGTCTTCTTAACGACATATATAATATTCTGGAACCATATTTTACTAATCAACACTACACCTGTTTAAAACAAGGCACAGATAACAGACACAGCCTGCTGGAAACATTTAAAAACGACAAAACTTCTATATTATTTGCCACCGATAGTTTCTGGGAGGGTATTGATGTGAAAGGCGATGCGCTCGAATGCGTTATTATCACCCGCTTACCTTTTAAAGTGCCAAATGAACCAATAATTGAGGCACGGACAGAAGCTATCGAAATGGCTGGGGGTAATTCATTTTATGATTATTCCCTGCCAACGGCGGTATTAAAATTGAAACAAGGTTTTGGAAGACTTATAAGAAGCAAAGAAGATAGAGGCGTTGTTTTTATATTTGACAAACGCATTGCAACAAAAAGGTATGGAAACTTCTTTTTGCAATCACTCCCGGAAGCAAAATGCATAAAAGGAAGCAAGGATATAATTTTTCATGAATTAGAGGCTTTTTTCAAGAGGTAAATTTATTGTTCATTAAATAAGGATAAAAGTGTTTATAAAAATGAATATATCTCACGTTTTTAATATGTTGTTTAATAATCACATTATTAAACAACATCTTTTTCAATAATAGACACGTTCTTTACAATAAAAAAACAACACTAAGTTATTATTTTGTAATGATTAATAAAGAATGTACAAGAGATTTGAACAATTACTATAATTATGAATACGATTTTTTTAAAAATAAATAACTATAATAATTATATAAAATGTTATGTTGATTTATGCCATCAGATGAAAACAACACGTTGATGAATTTCTTACAAAATATTGCAAAAGGGAAAATCAAATGCTATATTTAACCCTTGAAGAAAGAGAAGTGTA
>SOET01000085.1 GCA_021646465.1 Candidatus Kuenenia hertensis
AAAACAGCACTATCTTCCTATATATAAACCACTTGTGTGTTTTAGAAGGGGTGAAGATCCGATACAAGCAAAATCTATTTTTCGAAAAAAGACACATTAATAATCCACAGGTTTTCTCAATACTTTCAAACGTCCCCGTTTCGTTTTACTTTCAAGGCGTTTTTCCTTTGCGGTTTTTGTAGGTTTCGTACTTATCCGTTCTTTTTGTACCACGGATGCACTTTTGATAAAATCCCGCAATCGGTTAAGCGCATCTTCCCTGTTCTTCTCCTGAGTACGATACTTCTGAGCCTTGATAATTATTACCCCTTCAGCAGAAATCCGGCGGTCTCTCTTCGACAAGAGTCTTTCCTTGTAAAAATCCGGCAACGACGATGCATGAATATCAAAACGCAACTGAACAGCAGTAGCAACCTTGTTAACATTCTGCCCTCCTGAACCCTGCGAGCGAATCGCATGCATTTCTATTTCATCAATTGGAATAGTTACTTTATTGGATATTTTTATCATATACTGAGCTAAAATTTATCTATCACCGTTACCCCAATAGCGCCAAATTGGTTCATGCGAGGCAGTTCATGTACTGCCTCCTCAAGGCTGATTGTTTTACCGATCAACTTTTCCGGCTGTAATTTTCCTTCAGCAACCATATCCAGCATGGCATCGTATTCATGCGCCTGCATTCCATGACATCCCAGAATTTCAAGTTCGTTGGCAATTACCCTGTCCATAGGTATAGGAGGATGCCGGTGATCCGCCAGCATCAGGCCAACCTGTAAATGTTTCCCCCGTTTTCTCAGGTTGGAAATCGAATTGAAACATGCTTTCGGGTTCCCAAGGGCGTCGATGGAAACGTGCACCCCTCCTTTTGTTAATTCCACAATGGCGGTTGGCACATCTTCTACTTCATGTGCGTTCACCACCGCAACGGCGCCTACCGATCGGGCAAATTCCAGTTTCTCTCTTTGTATATCCACCGCAACAACGTGTGCTCCAAGGGCGTTGGCAATCATAATTGCCGATAACCCGACGCCTCCGCATCCATGCACGGCAACCCATTGCCCGGCGGATACCTTCCCCTGCGCTACAACCGCACGAAACGATGTGCTGAAGCGGCATCCAAGGCTCGCCGCGGAAACGTAATCAATCTCTTCCGGCAACCGTACCAGATTTACATCCGCGTAATCAATCGCCACGTATTGCGCGAAAGAACCCCAATGGGTAAACCCCGGCTGAAACTGTCTGTCACATACCTGATGATTCCCCGTAGCGCATTGAGGACACGTGCCGCATCCGCACACAAACGGAAGAGTCACCCTGTCACCCCTCTTCCAGAGAGAAACCTCGCTTCCCGTTTCTTCAACAGTACCCGCAAGTTCATGTCCGGGAACATGGGGCAATCGTATATCGGGATCATGCCCCATCCATCCATGCCAGTCACTTCGACACATCCCGGTAGCCTCCACGCGAATCACAACGCCGTTATTTTTTGGCGCAGGATCGGGTACATTTTGAATGGTTAACGGTTGGCCAAATTTTTCATATACTGCAGCTCTCATAGGATATTCCTATTTGGTATCCACGAGATAAGAAAGCTTCATAATTTCACCTCTGGTCTAGTTGAAATTAATCGATCCTCATAGATATTTTTCTTTAAAGCTTCTGCGTCAATCAATCCTTTCCAGCCACCGGCACTAGCTTCTAATGAATCAATCTTCTCTGAGCTGTATAATATTAACCTAAATAGCAAAGATAGGAGTTACTATTTTTGGTGGAAAATAAACGGTTGTTTCTATTTAGTTGGGAGCATTCCCAAATTTTTGCAAATCCATCACTCTTGTTCCCAAGTTCCTGCTTGGGAACACAATTGTGAATGAAGCACATGCTTCCTGTTATGAGAAGCGAACCTGCCTGTCAGCAGACAGGGCTTCTAAAGTAATTACCTGCCTGCCGGACAGGCGGGCATTCCAAAGCCGGAGCTTTGGAACGAGCCAGGGTCTCTTTTGGAATTTTGCAAAAATTTGTAAGCATAAGGGTCACCCTCTGGACATTAGACAATATTTTCTTGAATTGTTTATGTAATGTATGGTTTATAGCTAGTCGTTGACGGAAACGGCTAACTGCTTTATTCACAGAAAAATAACTCCGTGCTCCATACTTTTGACTGATTTCTTTTAATGTCATGTCGCCATGATTTACTACCAGAAACAGCATTGCCTTTCTTGAAATATATTATACACAGGAATTAAAGAGGTAGCAAATATCGGTGAAAGGCCAATAAAATATGGTAAAAACAAGTAAATTATACCATAGAACTTAACAAAGACATAGGAGGAAAAAAAGGTGAAGAAAATAGTAAGCAAAATATCAAACATGAAAGAGTTTGGCATCGAGGCCGTTTTGCCAAAACCATGCCAAAGCAGTAATAGAAACCATAAAAAATAAATCATTTTCTCTTGAATTCATTTAAACGACACAAGAAAGGCAAAAACGACTTTATTCGGAACGGAAAGCTGAATTTTACGAACCTTATCTTATTTATTTTACGGCGGGGAAAAAACTCCTTGCAAAGGGCATTAGAAAAGTTTTTTGCATTCGTAGAAAGGGGCACGGAAATAACGGCGAGTGCATTTACGCATGCACGTAAGAAATTATGTCCGGAGGTATTTGTATCACTGAACGACGTATTGGTGGAGTGTTTTTATCACACGGCGAATTCAGCATCAAAAACCGGGATAAGGAAAGCATACATAAAAAATCGGAGGGGAGAAAATACGAGTATCAGGAGAATAGAACTTCGGCATTGTTTTTTGTAAAGGAAAGATTGATTGCTTTATTTACCTGGACATCTTTGTCTGAGGTTTTAACCAACCTCAAAGAAAAAATAATAAAAAAACATTTTGCCTATCAGGCCAGGAAGGCATTACGAAAGAAGGGTTACGCGGTACAAGTTGCCCAAATTCTGCCCCAACAAGAGATCGCTTGCTTAATTCAATGACATTGCCTTGCGAAGGAGGGGAAAGAGGGGTGGTTATAATTTTACAACTGTCTGTCATTCCGTACCTAACCCGGAATCCGGTATTTTTCCGTATTCCCGCAGGAATTTATTCCTGCGAAAGCAGGGGCGGGAATGACTTGCTTGTCCCCGATCAAGACATTCGGGAACATGTCTGATTATTGACGCTGTGTATAATATATATCCTCAACTTACTGAAATAACATACAGAGTAATTCGCTCACCCAGTATAAATTCTATCGAAGCATGATAAATGATATGTTACAAAGAATGGGTAATGCTCAACATTATAACACATTACATCGCTAATACCATGACAACAAACTGAAGATGGATATTTTTTTCATGCAATTTGCTTCTTTCTCTTTGCCAACAAAAGAAATGCGAACGGACGTATGATATATTTATCCGTGCCATGCGATACAAAGGAATTTGAAAGCAGACAAAACAACGCGACCGATACGAGGACGCTGAACCCCATGTATGCCATTCTTCCATATTTAAGGATAGACATAGTTATTCCTGACCATACAAGCCCTTTCACAAAAAAGCCATGCCACAGATACACGAAAAGGACGTTCTTCCCGTAACCGGTAAGATAATTTTTCCTTTGCGGCATAAGTCCGATGAAAGAAAACCCCACAATAAGAGAGAGCAAGAGCAGGCCGAATCGATATCCGCCGGCATACCATTCTTTGCACCCCACGCTTTCGTACGACATACTGCCATACATCCACCGGGGATTTATGTTGAGTACGTAAAGAAATACGCATAGAATAGCAATCAGAATCAGGGGATATATAAGAAAATACCCTTTAAATCGTAATTTAGAGAAAAAATCAGTCCCAAGATAATGCCCCGCCAGAAAAATAGGAAAGAAAACCAGAATCCTTGAAAAACTTAGATAATAACCAATATAATACACGTATCCCGCCAGTATTGCCAAAACAATGCTTATCACTATCGGAAAACGAAAAAACCTGAAAACAACAAGCATATGCCGCCAAAAGATCAAACACCACAAATACCATAGAATCCAATAGGGGCGGATGTTGAGTGTATACGATGCAATGGAACCGTAGAAATAATATTCAAGCGCCTCGTAAAATATCTGAAACAAAATAAAAGGAATGACGAGCGAAACAATATTCCTTACGATATAATCATCCCCGAAATTTCTCTTTGACAACATGCCGGAAATGAACACGAACATAGGCATGTGGAAGGTATATATTGCCGAGTAAATTCCATTGAAAATAGTATCTTTGGCAATATATGGTTCAATAAGGTGCCCGAAAATAACAAGAAATATCAATCCTGCTTTCGCATTATCAATCTGATGGTTTCTTTCCCTTATCATACATTACACACAATAACGGTTATTACCGTTCTCCGTTTAAAAAAGGTTTATAAGTTCCTAACAATTTATTAATTTTTTTATTTCCTCGCACAGAGACACCAAGGCACGAAGATTTTTCAAAAGAATGTATTATACCACATTTCTCTTTTAATCTTATTCTTTGTGGCTTCGTTTGTGCCGTGAAGTTAAGAAATGCCGAAGTTTCTTAACCTGCTGTAATA
>SOET01000044.1 GCA_021646465.1 Candidatus Kuenenia hertensis
CACGATGTCTTGGCACATTTTCGTGTCCACGATGTCCTGGCACTTATCAGTTAGTGTATAAAGCCAGGGATGATTGGGAGAAAAAAAGATATTGGGAGGCAAAAGAGAGTTTCGAAGAACTTTATCGCCTGGACAGAGAAAAATATTGCACTGAACTCTTAGTGTGCTATCGTTCATTAGCAGACAAGTTGATTCAAAACGGATACCTTTGGTTTATGAAATTATCACCAATGAGATAGGAGTTGAGCGGCATTATGAAATTAGTCCCGACCTGATCGTATCTATGGGGGCTGCAATACAGGGTGGAATTATTGCCGGACACAAAACACAATCCATCCTTGTGGATATCACTCCTTACACCTTTGGCACAAGCGCTGTGGGAGAACAGGAAGGGATGTTTCATCACGATGTATTTATTCCTATTATCAAAAGAAACACACCGCTGCCCGTTAGTAAGAGGGATGTATTTGGCACTATGATAGATAATCAGGAGTCGGTAGAAGTCAATATTTATCAGGGAGAAGAACCGTTTGCCGAAGAAAACATTTTTATCGGCAATTTTCTGGTTCTCGGACTTAGCAAAGCGCCTGCCGGAAACAAAATTATCCTGAATCTTGAACTGGATATTAACGGAATTCTGAAAGTTACTGCGGTTGAAAAAAATACCGGACTCTCAAAGGTTGTTACCATGGATACCAAAGATGTTACATCCGATTTTAATATTATTGAAGCGCAAAGGAATGTTGCCTCCATGTTTACTGATGAAGATTATGATGATGATGAACATGATTATGAATCCGATGATACGGGGTTTAAAATAATAACGAAGGACGATGAAGACCATTTAGAAAGATGCTCCTGAATGTGTGAGGTGTGGCTGTGAACTTGGCATGTTAAAAACAATTTCGCAGGCTGCTGAAAAGGAAATTTCAGTGGGCATGCAAAAATTGAAAATGGGAAACACGGTAGGAGTGCGGGATCACGCCATGAGGTCATGGCAGTTAAAAAAATCTGCCAATGCCGCAAAACTGGTATTTCTGGCAAATATTGCAGAAAAAAAATATGAGGAAGCGTTGCAATGATACTATCGGCGGAAAAATCAACGACAGGAAGATAATTCCATGGTTAAACCACACGCTAAGTAGAGGTGAATAGTAAAGCTAAGCTGTATATTTACAAAAAATTTCCTTCGGTATAGTGCGAACAGGAATGCTTTAAGAATCGCACAATAGCGGAAGGAGATGATAATGAAAAAGAGTCTATTACATACGGTATGGGAATTCAGATACTATGTTGTATGGGTACCGAAGAAACGGCGTAAGATTGTTTAATGGGGATTGCGAAAAATAGCAAGGGAGAAATATTCCATAGTAAGCCACCTGCATAGCAGGTGTATTAATCTATTCGTGTTTTTTTATCCCAAGCGCTTAAGATTTTTTTTGCCAAGCCATTTGAAGATGGTGTTTTTTTGCGGGGATCAACAACAAATATACGTCCCCCTTCAATAGTATCTTTGTTAAATGAATAACAAGCATCAAACGCACCATTGTTGATTGTCGTTCGTTTAACTGATGGATTTTGCTCAGTACCAAGTTCATTTCTTGCGTCAAGTGTTACGGTTAGACTGAGAAGTTCCTTTGACATCAATTTACGGCTTGCTCCTTCATCAGCCCTAATTCTTTCTGCATAGCTGGCTTTCGGGAAAAGGGTGCCAAAAATCTTAACTATTCCATCAGAACTTATACCTTGTAGAAAAATATCAACATCTTTTTCGCGGATTTCATTTGTTGAAAGGCCAAGAGATGTTATAAAGTTACTAAATGCATTCCCCTTTAATTTCAATGCACGAATTCCTGCTTTTTCCAAAGCCGGAATGTTGTTGAGATATTCTATAAGATAAATCTCAAATGCATCGCCACTAACTCGTCGATAAGATTGCCTTGGCTCGTCTTGATTTGGAAAAAACTGACGAAGATTTTCTGTGTAGATTTCTTTGATTTTCGTCCAAAAGATCAGTACTATTCATGGTAGGAAATCGTTCGAGGCTATACTGAAATGTTACATGTAATGCCCATTGTTTTATACTCTCCATTTCTGTGGCTTCTAAAAGCAGTAGAAGAAGCTGTTTTATTTTACCAAATTCATTTTCGCCCAAGATCATCTCTCTGAAAATATAAGTATGTCTTCTTTATCTATTGCACCGCCAAAGCCATGCTTTTGTTCCCTTCGCAATTTAGGCAAGCGTTTGGAAGGAAGAGTTCGTTGGAAATGTTTTTCTAAAGTGAAACCATAATGCTCCATCAATTCTACTGTAATTTTTCCATTTTCAATAACAATTTGTTTGAGAATTCGATTGCCGATGACAATAATTATTTTTTCTCTCGTTACTCTGGCCATTTCACCAAGTCCGAGAAAATATTCTTTATAGAAGTTCATCCATCGATGATCATTATTACTTTTTTGAATAATTCGAGAGACTTTCTTAAGAGTTCTCGATGGCAATTCAATATTAACATAAAGAAGACCCTAACGTTCTATTCCTACTTTCTATGACTGCTTTACGTGTAAATCCAAGCCAGTATAACATAAACTTGGAAAATTGTAGATAGGAAACACCATTGCGTTCATCTCCGTATGGCGGTGAACATAATTATGGAATGAAACTTCTTGGCTTCGTAAGGAAGATGTTGCACGGGCGCAATCTCAACACGTGAATGTGCACCCTTTGGTAAACTCGAAATACGTTCAACAATCAATTTGCTACGATGTTTGAATCGTTCAATTGCATTTGGATGGAATTTTTCCAAATCCTTTGGTTCAAGGCGACGAAGCCTTACTTCGTTCCGATATGTTAGCATAACATCTCGCACCGTTGACGAAAAAGCTACCTTCAGAGCATCAAGCACATCGCTTGAGAACGTATTTTCTACTTCGCATTTCTTAATAACTCTGATAATTGAACTCAATTCAGCAATTGTTTCGGGAAGGAACCAATACTCCATATTGTATTCTTCAGGAAAGGAAATTGATCCGTTGAGATTACGAATGGATGTTGCAGTAACAACGCGTGTTGCTTCCAATAACTCATCAACATCTATGTATGTAGATTTAACTTTTGATATAAGCGCAGCTAATGGATTAATATCTGATCCAAAGGCTTTACGATGATGACGTGAACATTCTACTAAAACAGCACCGCCTCCACAAAAAGGATCCAATACAACTTCATCTCGTGGTACGTATAAAGTAACGAGTGCTTCTGCTAAAGGAGGCACCATCGCAGCGACGTATGTTATGAATTGCGTGTGTGCTATATTGGGTATCAGATCCTTTGAAATCAAAACCAATCTCTGTACTAAAGATATCTGGCGGTTCTTTCATACAAGTTATCTTGGATTTCGCAACTTTGTCAGGCAACGGATATTTGATGCATCCCATATAAATTATTGTAATAATTATTGATTTTCATGCTTCTTTGTAGCCCTCAAGTCATGGATGTTTCATTAGGTGGTCGGTTTAGCAAAAGCAAAGAAAATTGTAAGACATTTCTAATATGCTTAATCTGCGTGAGGGTATAAGATATATCTGTATGCTTTGGATAAGGAGAATTTTGTTATTTTTGTTGTTGAAGAATGAAGTTATAATTACGTTTAATTTGTTATTATTCTGTTTCCCCAGTAATATTTCATTTTGTGTTGATTCATAAACTTTTTAGCAAAAAGACAGTTTGAAACCAAACAAGGCAGTAAAGTGTATTTATTTGTGAACGTGTTCTACAAATATATGTTATATCGTCAAACTATAAGAATGGATGTTTTTGCTTAAATGACCAAGCAACAAGTCAATAATCTACTCCCGTTTCTTCCCGATCTTGAGAAGTTTCCCAAAGATAAAATCGTAGGAATTACGTCTACTATTCCCATTGAAATTGTCTTTGCGGCTGGATATGTGCCTATTGATCTTAACAATATATTTATTTGCGATACTTCGCCAAATAGAATGGTTGAGGATGCGGAGTTAGTCGGTTTGCCACGAAATACATGTGCCTGGATCAAGGGCATGTATTCTGCAGTGAAAAAACACGGTATCCGAAAGATTATCAGCGTGATTCAGGGAGATTGTAGTAATAATCAGGCGCTTATGGAGGTTTTTGTGTCGGAAGGCATAGAAACCATTCCCTTTGCTTATCCCCACAGCAAAACGGATACATCCTTTCTGCGTGATCAAATGGAGAAACTTGCTGCAAGCCTTGGAGTTTCTTATTTGAAAGCGGAAGAAACAAAGAAACATCTGGATTGGGTGAGAAGTAGTATACATGAAATTGACCGGCTTACGTGGGCGGAGAATGTTGTCACTGGCGAGGAGAATCACCTCTGGACGGTATCGACCAGTGACGTAATGGGAGATTTTGAGGCTTTTGGTGAGCTTGCAGGAAAATTTCTTCAATCGGTATCGGGGCGGGAGCCAATCAAACATGTTATAAGGCTTGGTGTTATCGGAATACCGCCCATTTGTGAAGATTTATATCCTTTTCTTTCTTCTCTGGGCGTCCACGTAGTATTTAACGAAATTCAGCGTCAGTTCAGTATGCCATACCAGTCGGATACCCTTGTGGAACAGTACAGCCGATATACTTATCCATACGATATTTTTTCGCGTTTAGAAGATATTCAGGAGGCAATACATCAGCGAAGGATTCATGGCATAATTCATTATGTGCAAAGCTTTTGTCATCGGCATATCCAGGACAAGATCATAAGGAAAATTATCCGGCTGCCTATTCTTACCCTGGATTGTGACCGTCCCGGTCCATTGGACGGGGCAATGATGACCCGTATTGAGGCATTTATTGAAATGATAAAAAGTTTGAAAACAGAACCCCTTGAAGTGATAAAATAAAATGGTTATTGACGAGTAACTATTGATGTGTATGTTAAATTACCGTAAAAATTATACTATTGAAAATGGCAGAAGAATGGAATCAACTGTTTTTACTCCTGAGCGTTTCTCCTGAGCCCTTAATTTATCCTTGACTTTTATTCCTAAAACGTTTAGTTTTTAAAAAATTTTTGAAGAGGAGAGAAATGTCGGAACAAAGTAATTGGAAAGAATTTTCAAAGGGTCTTTTTAAGTATAACGCGTTGTTTGTACTGGTGTTAGGTATTTGTCCAAGCCTGGCGGTAACAACGTCGTTAAAGAATGGTGTATCAATGGGCGGGGCTGCGACCTTTGTTCTCGTTTCTTCAAATTTCATCGTTTCAATAATACGTCCATATGTTCCCCGTGAGATAAGAATACCGTGCTTTATCGTTGTTATCGCTTCATTTGTAACGATAGTAGAGTTAATGATGAAGGCCTATTTACCCACGGAGGTAAATGCTTCATTGGGGATATTTATTCCCCTTATTGTAGTGAATTGTATCATTTTGTATCGTGCAGAATCTTTTGCATATAAGAATAAACCCTTTGTTTCCATATTAGATGGGGCGGGTATTGGTTTAGGGTGGACTTTATCCCTTTGTCTTGTTTCCGGCATACGAGAAATGTTTGGGGCAGGCACGCTTTTTGGATTAAAATTATCCGGTCATTATGAACCTGCTTCAATAATGATTATGGCTCCGGGTGCATTTATTGTTACTGGCCTTCTCATGGGGTTATTCAACTGGAGAAAGCAGCGAAAGAGTGAAAAATCGATGAAGGTTTATATGAAAAATGATTAAAGAGTTGGCCGTAATAATTGTTAGCGTTGTGTTTGTAAATAATTTCGTCCTTGCAAAATTCCTGGGACTCTGTCCGTTCCTTGGCGTTTCACAAAGAACATCTTCGGCGGTCGGTATGGGAGCGGCTGTGACGTTTGTTATGACGCTTGCTTCTGCCATTACGTGGATATTGTACAACTATATTCTGTTGCCGGGTGATATGAATATTGTTGGGATGGTTTTCCCTTCCGTTGGAGAGTCAGGGCTCATCGAAGTATTGAAAACGATTAGTTATATTCTTGTGATTGCAACGCTTGTCCAGTTAGTGGAAATGATGCTTAGGAAGATGGTTCCTGCGTTGTATGACAGCTTGGGTGTTTTTTTGCCTCTCATTACTACAAACTGCGCCGTATTGGGTGTAGCGCTTTTAAATACTACTGATTCTCCGCAACATTTAGGGTTTATTGAAGCAATTGTTCAGGGTTTTGGAGCGGGGATCGGTTTTACTATTGCCATTTTATTAATGTCGGGTATCCGGGAACGCCTGGCATTGCTCAACATACCAAAACCCTTACAGGGACTCCCCATTGCATTTATATGCACAGGCCTGATGGCATTAGCTTTTTTCGGATTTTCGGGGATGGTAAAGTAAATTATGCGGCATGTTATTTCTGTATTAGTAGAGAACAAAGTAGGGGTTCTTGCCAGAATTACCAGTTTAATAAGCGGCAGGGGATTTAATATCGACAGCCTTGCTGTAGGTGAGACAGAAGATCCTGATCTTTCCAGAATTACGATAGTTGTCAGAGGAGATGACTCTATTCTGGAACAGGTAAGAAAACAGATCAATAAACTTATTGACGTCATTAAGATCACTGATTTTACCAATGAAGAATTTGTCGAACGGGATTTAATGTTGTTAAAGGTAAATTGCCCGGTTGGGAAACGCAGTGAGATTATAGAGATTGTGGATATTTTCAGAGGAAAGATTGTAGACGTAGGTCAGAGAGATATTGTTATTGAAATTGCCGGGGTAGAGGAAAAGATCGAAGCGATGTTGGCGTTATTGCGTCCTTACGGAATTAAGGAACTGGTGAGAACGGGGAGTATTGCAATTACAAGGGGCGTAAGATAAAGAATGAGTACGATTGATAGTATTTGATTGAAAGGCAAGAGAAAGGATTATGATAAAAATTTACTATGAAAACGATGCTGATATCAGCATTTTAAAAGGGAAAAAAATTGCCGTAATAGGATACGGAAGCCAGGGGCACGCGCAGGCGCAAAATCTCAGGGAATCAGGTATGGAGGTTATTGTTTCTACCAGAGAAGGTACTGCGAACTATCAGTTGGCCGTTAAGCATGGGTTTAAGCCGGTGAGCGTGGATGAGGCGGCAAAAAAGGGGGATTTTATTCAGATACTTATTCCCGATGAATCTCAAAGAACTATTTACGAAACGCAAATCAAACCTCATATCAAGAGTGGAAAAACATTATGTTTTTCCCATGGGTTCAATATCCACTTTGGTCAGGTAGTTCCCCCGGGCGACATAGATGTTATTATGGTGGCGCCCAAGGGGCCGGGACATTTGGTTCGTTCTGAATTCGAAAAGGGTGGCGGTGTACCCTGTCTTATGGCTATCCATCAGGATGTTACCGGAAAAGCAAAGGAAAAGGCGTTGGCATATGCGCATGGGGTTGGAGGTACAAGAGGTGGTGTAATAGAAACTACTTTTGCCGAGGAGACTGAGACCGATTTGTTCGGCGAGCAGGCGGTATTATGCGGAGGGGTATCTGCATTGGTAAAAGCCGGATTCGAGACCCTTGTTGAGGCAGGATATAAACCGGAATTGGCTTATTTTGAATGCATGCATGAACTTAAGCTGATAGTAGATCTCTTTTATCAGGGTGGCCTTAGTTATATGCGGTATTCTGTTAGCAATACTGCTGAATACGGAGACTTAACCCGTGGTCCGCGTATCATTACGGAAGAAACCAAAAAAGAAATGAAACGCATACTGGGTGAAATACAGTCAGGACAATTCGCCAGGGAATGGATATTGGAAAATCAGGCAGGACGCCCGAGTTTTAACGCACTGGAAAAGAAGGATAGGGAACACTTGGTTGAAAAGGTTGGCAAAGAATTGCGAAAAATGATGAAATGGATAGACGCAAAAGAGGTCATGTGATGGTTTTGAGTGAATAAAACCATAAATTTTGAATAGGAGAAATAAATGTTAACGTACCGCAGTAAGATTTTGGGAGTTGTTCTATGTGGAGTAGCAAGCATCTGTTTCAGCTCTTCTGTTATGGCGTCAAAACAGAAAGCAGAGGCTGCTCCGGAGCAGCAACAGGAAACAGGGGAAACAAAACAAAAAGACGATTCAAAGAAAGTGGTTGCAACTATTAATGGTGAAGATATTACGCAGGCAGAGGTTGAACGTGTGCTCAACAGATTTAAGAATCAAATACCTCCCGACAGGATCGCATCAGTCGAAAAACAGGTGCTTGAAGGTTTAGTGGCGCAGAAGTTGTTTCTGCAATTTATTAAGGAAAAAAAGATAACGGTAGGTGACGATGTATTGAATGCTGAACTGGATAAAGTTCGTGAGGATATACAAATGAATCCAGGACTGGCAGGGAAGTCGCTGGAAGAAGTATTAGAGTCACATGGCAGCACCGTTGAGGATCTAAAAAGAGATATCATTATTTCAATGTCTTTGGAAAAATTTTTCGCTGCGGACGTCGCCGATGAAAAAGTGAGAGAATATTTTGAAAAGAATAAACAAATATATGATGGCACTGAAGTCAAAGCCAGCCATATTTTGGTAGATACGCGTAATGCGCAGAGTGAAGAAGACTTGAAAAAGGCGAAGGCAAAGATTGACAAAATAAAATCGGAGGTAGCCGAAGGGAAAAAAGATTTTGCTAAACTTGCTGAAGAATATTCTGATTGTCCATCGGCTAAAAAAGGCGGCGATCTGGGATATTTTCAAAGGAAAGGTCAGATGGTAGAACCGTTTGCGGCAGTGGCGTTTGCTCTAAAAGTGGGAGAAGTGAGCGATGTTGTACAAACCCAGTTCGGATATCATATCATCAAGGTGACAGATATTAAACAAGGCGAGGAAGTTAATTTTGATGACTTAAAACCTGAAATTAAACTGGATATGTTAAAACAAAATGCCGACGCTTTATTGAACCGATTAAAACAGCAGGCAAAAATTGAAATCAAGTAAAATGAGTAAAAAGTAAAATATATTGTCAAGTATAACTTAATTTTAAAAAGCCCCCCTTTCCTGGAATTAAATCATTGAAAGGGGGGCTTTTTTATGTTTTCATCGATTTAAAGGTTAAAGCGTAAACATAATATATGACTCTGTTGGTTACAAAAAGCCAGGTATCTGCATTGGCGTTCGTGTATATAGGATTACTACAAGAAAATATATCAACTGCTTGGAGAGGCAGGTCTTCATGGGAAAGGTGATGGTCTCTATCAACATGTAAAAAAACGAATTGACCAAAAGGGATTTATAGATATGAGAGTTTATCTTGGCGAGGAGAGGATATGCAGCCGTTTGGTCGCATATTGCACACCGGAAGAGGTAGTAAACGAGCGTAGACTTAGAGCCAAAAGAGCAGCACAAAAACAAGGGAAGACCTTGTCCCGTGAATATTTAGAATGGTTAGCCTATAGCTTTTACATTGCCAATGCAGGGATAGAAACCTGGTCAGCGGAGATAATAGGCACCCTATACCGAATGAGGTGGCAGATAGAGTTGATATTTAAACAATGGAAGCAATTATTCCGGATTGATGTAATAAGGGGAAGCCGTGGAGAAAGGATTCGTTGTCTGTTGTATGGTCGATTGATAATGATACATATTGTGCCCCGGATATATGCATTGAGTGCATGGTATTGTTCTTATACGATGGACAGTGAGGTGAGTGCGGTAAAGCTGATTCAATGGTTACAAAGAAAAGGTCGTCTCTGCCAATCTATTACAAACAATAGGCTTTCACTCCTTATGGAAGAATTGCTGAATAGTCTGTCCAAAGGGCTTTTAAAACAAAAGCGCCTGCGTAAAACAACTGCTGGATTAATACGTAACGGCATTGGATTTTTAGAAAGTTTTTCATGATGGCAGGAGATACGGGTCAAAACAAAAAGAAAGATATTTTCAGGGAGCCGAAAGGGATCAGGTCCGTTCGCTATTGTGGGCGTGACTTTACCATGGAAGAAATGAAAGTTATTTGTGGGATAGTCAAGACAAAGGAACTGGGCCGAACGGCTATTTCAGAGAAGACATGTGAACAATTTCAATGGTGAAAAGCAGATGGCAATCTAAAAGATATGAGTTGCCGTGTGGCGTTGCTCCGGATGGAAAGAGACGGCTGGTTTAAGTTACCTCCCTCTTTGAGGCCAAGCGGCAATGGCAATGGCAAACCGTACAAACACGGTAATCTGTTGAATGATAAGCAACCACTGCTCAATCTCTCAGCCGGAGAGATTCAAGATATAAGTTTGGATATAGTAAAAACCCCGAAAGAATCCCGTATATGGAATGAAATGATTCATCGTTGGCATTATTTAGGATATAAAAGATTGGTAGGTTCCCAACTCTGCTATCTGATAAATAGTTGTTACGGCATACTTGGGGCATTAGGTTTTGGCGCATCAGCGTGGAATGTGCAAGCAAAAGAGGACTTTATCGGTTGGAGTCGTCAAATTCGGGAACAAAATCTCCATCTGATAGTGAATAATTGCTGATTTTTGATTTTGCCGTGGATAAAATCAAGGAATCTTGCATCAAGGGTATTGGGCTTGGTTGGGAAAAAACTTCCAAACGATTGGGAACAACGTTACCAATATCGGCCTGTAATGTTAGAGACGTTTGTAGAAAAAACACGTTTCAAGGGTACTTGCTATAAGGCGGCAAATTGGATTTCCATAGGTGAAACGAAGGAAGGGGGAAATTGGGAGACTATTCCAAACTTTACGAAAATGTAAAACTAATAATGGTATAACCCTGTGCAAAGAATTCCGTTCAGTATTACAACAACTACCAATAAGTTCTTAGCATATGGGGAAGTTTTGAATCTCCATTTTGAAAAATTAATGTCTTTACTTTTGCTTTGCTTCAACGACTCGTTTTTTGCCTAAAGTTAGGTTGATGCGAATGGGGCACGCCTTGCCACTGCAAGAAAAAATATTTTCTTCTGTTATATAACAGGTGCCACGGGGGTGGCTGTATAGTCAAACAAATCTGGTTTTCGAATATTTATATTGGCATTAGCATTTTTATGCTTCGGCTCCGCTCAGCAAGACGCCTCTGTTGAGCGGAGTCGGAGGGTTATATTAAACCTATTTAATGTTTCGAAAACCAGATTTATTTGACTATAAAAATGAGCAGCAACTATTCATTCTGTTTTATGATTTACCCTGATGTGGGTTGAATAGTTGCGAGAGTTTTAATCGTGTCATGTTGAGTGCTGTGTTTGCGGCAAAATGTTTGTTGGAAATTCTTGCTCCATGAAACCGGCATTTTTTTACTTCGGTAAAATTATCTCCCGCAATTGCAATGTAGACAAGCCCTACAGGTTTTTGATCGGAGCCTCCTCCCGGACCTGCAATGCCGGTAATTCCAATGCCGATGGTTGCCCCTGATATCTTTCTGATTCCCTTTGCCATTGATTTCGCCACTTGTTCACTCACTGCTCCATGTATTTTGATATAGTCTTCTGGTACGTGCAAAATATTTATCTTTGCTTTGTTGCTATATGCGACGATTCCTTCCAGAAAATAATCGGATATACCGGGAATATTGGTGAACTTGTCTGAGACGAGTCCTCCGGTACATGATTCTGCAACTGCGATTGTAGCATTCTTTTCTTTTAAGAGTTCGAAAACTGCATGTTCGAGGCTTGTGTCATCTGTTCCAAAAATCGCCTGTCCAAGTATTTTACGTAGGGTTTTTTCTGCGGTATCCAGCGACTGCAAGGCATCTTCTTTTATAAGGGAAGAGGTTGATACATTTACCGTAACAATGCCATCATGAACTAATGTCATTGTCTTTATTGAATTCCTATGAATATCACATTCTTTAATTAATTTGTTTATTTCAAATTCAGGCATTCCAAATGTATGGAATTGTCTTGTTACAATGCGATATTCTTCTGCCAAATGCTGTGCCTTGTATATTTTTAAATACGAGCTGAGTATTTGGTGCATTTCTCTTGGAACGCCGGGGAGGCATACGAGATCGGTTTGCTCATGTTTAAGGGCAAAACCGATTGCGGTACCATGTTCATTGGGGATAACAAGCGCACCTGCGGGAATGGATTTTAGTTTCATTGCGCTTTCGTGCAGTGTATCGGCGCATTGAGGTATGTTTGCATAAGGTTCACTGCTGGGTATTAATGGCATGTTAAAGAGATGCGATACGGTTTCGCGTGTGATATCATTTTCTGTGGGGCCGAGGCCACCGGTTGTAATAATCAGTTGCACACGTTCCTTTGCGATATTGAGCGCAGACTTTAGTAATTCGGCATCGTCCCGGACGGAGGTGGTAAAAAGGACATGAATGCCGTTTTTTGTTAATGTTTCTGCAATATACGCAGTATTCGTATCTACTATTTGTCCGAGAACAATTTCCGTGCCTATGGTAATGATTTCCGCGGTAGTCATGTAACGCCTTTATATAAATAAATGGTTATTGAATTAACTTCACATTTTATTTAACACCTGCCGGTTTTGGTATGGTATATAATTTCCTATTTTCATCTTTCGCGAATGCCAGAAAAAATAAATGAGAATTCAGAAATGCCGTACTCCAGGACATGAAATCAAAATATAAATTATCAATACCGCATTTTTTATCATCATAGATCCGTAATACCTGTAAACGTTCATCCAGGTAAATCATATTGGAAAACAATCCCAGAGACGCCGACATAGAATTCGGATTTTCTTTTGTATAATAAAGAGATTTTAAAACAACGTCTATTTCCTTTCTCCCGCCTTCGAGGCACTCTTCTGCAAATTTTGCCTCATCTCCGGAAATAGTATTTCCATTGATTACCATTTCATAAAGTATTCTTTTTGTTTCCAACATTATATCTTCCAATTGTTGTGCTAATAGAAGGAATTCTTCATATTTTAGAGGTATTTTTCTATCATACCAGTACGATGGATTTTTGAAGGGAAATGTTTCCGTTTCCGTTTTTTCTGAAAAAGCAATAGAGGTATACAAAAACAGAACAAACATTATTGCGCTTATTATTATTTTTTGGTTTTTCATTATTTCTTTAAATCTCATTTCTCCATGTGCTCTCTATGAAAATGATGATAAATGTCGTTTGCCAGTTTTGTCGGTAACTTGCCAATTTCTGTTAATTGTTCTATTGTTGCATTTCGGATACCTTCAATACTTCCAAAGCATTTCATCATTGCCTTTTTTCTAATAATACCGACACCCGGGATTTCATCGAGGGGCGATTGGTAGTATTCTTTATCACGAAGTTTTCTGTGATACGTAATGGCAAACCGGTGTGCTTCATCACGGATTTTAGCAAGGAACAGGTGGACGGGGGATGAAGGAGGAAGGAGTATCGGATTCGGTATATTGGGTGTATGGACTTGTTCTCCCTGTTTTTCTTTCGAAATGCCTTTTTTCCCTCTGTCTTTTGACAATGCAAGAAGATCTGCATTGCTTATTGCGAGTTCTTCAAATACTTTGAGTGCCACTCCCAATTGTCCCTTTCCACCGTCTACCATAATGAGGTCTGGTAAATCTCCCTCCTCAACGGCTTTTTTGTATCTTCGTAATAATACTTCATGCATCATGGCATAATCATCGATTTGTTCCACTGTTTTTATCCTGAAACGTTTATATTTTGATTTGTTTGGTTTACCGCATTCAAATGTCACCATTGATCCTACCGCCTGTTTGCCAAAAATGTTGGAGATATCAAAACATTCTATGCGTTCAGGCAGATTTTTCAGGCCGATAGTATTTTTCAATGCCTGTAAAGTATGTGAATAATTGTCTTCGTGTGTTTGTGATACCTTGTAGGCGTTCATTGCATTTTTTTGGGCCATTTCGATAAGCCGTAATTTATCGCCGCGCCTGGGGCATAATACGGAAACCTTTTTCCTCTTTCTTTCCGTAAGCCACTCTTCAAGCAAAGCAGCATCAGGAGAATCCACCGGAATAATGACTTCTGAAGGTATGAATCGTGTTTGGCTGTAAAATTGATTTAAAAATGACCGAAATACCTCTTCGGTTGTATTATGGTTCATTGCCAGCCGGTAGGAGGCAAGGTCTTCCATATTGCCAGAGCGAATAAACATTACTTCAATATACATTTCATCATTCATAATGTAATAGCCAAATACGTCACGGTCGATAAACGTAAGAGAATTGATCCTCTGTTTCTCAACTGTTTCTTCGATGGACCGAATACGGTCCCGCAATTTTGCAGCCTTTTCGTATTTCATCTGTTTCGATTCTTCATACATTTGTTTCCGGAGAATATCGATAAGGTCTTCCTGTTTGCCTTTTAAGATAAGGATTACCTGTTCTATCAATGATTTGTATGATGCAACGTCTATAAGGTCACAACAAGGCCCGAGGCACTTATGAATTTGATAATACAGACAAGGCTTTGTCCTGTTTTTAAATGCGCTATCCTTGCATTTTCTGATAGGTATCGTGTCGTTAATGTATCGCAATGTTTCTCTGACTGCACTGGCTGACGCATAGGGGCCGAAGTACATTGCGCCGTCATCTTCTATTTGACGAACGACCTTTGGATACGGAAATCTCTTTTTGGTTTCCAGCTTGATACAGAGGAAATTTTTGTCGTCACGTAAATTAATATTAAACCTGGGTTTAAATTGTTTTATGAAATTATTCTCAAGGATAAGGGCTTCTTTTTCAGTATCCGTAAGCACGAAGTCGATATCAACCACGCGCTTTATCAGGTATTCCGTGTAAAGCCTGCCATCAGTTCCTTTCTGGAAATAACTTTTAACGCGATTTTTGAGATTCTTTGCCTTGCCCACGTAAATTACCTTATGTTTTGCGTCTTTCATAAGGTAAACGCCGGGAGATACTGGTAGATTTTTTAATTTTAGTGATAAATTCATATCATAATTTATAACAGCTGCAACACGTTTTGTAAATGTCTTTGACAATTAACGGCATCGATGCTATATTTTAGAGTTCATGTCACAATATGCCCGAACTAACATCCACAGGGGCAGTTATGATAAATAATCTTGTGCTTTATATTTATAACATTTATAGCGGATACCACGAGAACATACCATGAATACAAAAGATCGATCACTACTACTGACAGAACAGAGAAATCCCAATTCAACAGATATAGACAAAAAATCAACGTTAGAAATTCTGGATATTATTAACGCAGAGGATGCAAAGGTATTTGCCGCTGTATATAAAGAGCGTGAAAATATTGCAAAGGCTGTAGATATGATAGTTGATGTCTTTATGAAGGGAAATGGGCGTTTGTTTTATATAGGCTCTGGAACCAGTGGCAGGCTTGGTATACTGGACGCTTCCGAGTGTCCGCCAACATTTAGCACAGATCCCAGTATGATTGTAGGGATTATTGCTGGGGGAGAAAAGGCCGTATTTCAATCTGTGGAAGGGGCGGAAGATTTCCCAGAAGACGGGGCAAAGGATATTCAGCAAAGAGAGATAAACCATCGTGATATTGTTGTTGGTATTTCTACCGGCGGTACGACTCCTTACGTTACGGGAGCATTATTTGAAGCAAAAAAGCGGAATGCGAAAACGGTGTTTATCTGCTGTAATCCTGAGACGACGCCAAATTTTGATATCGATGTTATTATCAGGCCGATTGTGGGCCAAGAGGTAATAACCGGTTCTACCCGTATGAAGGCGGGTACCGCGACAAAGCTCGTGCTAAATATGCTGACAACCACTTCAATGATTAAAATTGGCAAGGTTTATGAGAACCTTATGGTCGATTTAAAGGCTATGAACGCAAAGCTTACCGACCGCGCCGAGCGTATTATCATGACATCAACAGGAATTGGGCGTGATGAAGCGAAAAAACTGTTGCAGGCGGCGTATGGCAATGCAAAGGCTGCCATAGTTATGCAGAAAATGGGGGTTGATTTTTCAGAAGCGAAAAAACGCCTTGACGCAAACAACGGATTTGTAAGGGCGGTTCTCAAGGAATAGGCACATCTTTATAACACTTGCTGGTTCAGGTCTATGACCTGAACCCTGTGTTTTATATGGTCAATTTTACACCATCGGTTACACCTGAACGTTCATTCAAAAAACTCATGGGATCATGTTGCAAAACGCTATCCAGACTGAGGGATATCTTATACCATCCTTTATTTTCTTTTGCATTTTTTCGCCAATATTCATGTCTTTTCATCATTCCTGCATCCGAAAAATTAGGGGCTGTTTTAAAGCTTTAAAATTTACAAACAATGGTCTAAAGAAACAAGCTTACTTATGAAATCTTTATCGAAGAAAAATACTCTAAGAATATAAACGTAACCCTCTGCCAGGCCTTTTTTTGAAAGATAAATATTTTTTCTCAATATTGAATGAAGCAATTGCTATTTCTATTTGTTGGAAAAACATAAAATAGTCATTATATTACAAAAGAATTTGTTTACATATGATGTTCAGCATATACATCAAGTAAATGACGAATCATTTTTTGATAATGAGTTTTATGTTTTTTTGCTTCTTTTTTAAAAAAATCAATGCTGGTCTTACTCAGTGTAATGGTAACTTTGACATTCTCTTCTTTTAGAACGAGTTCCTCTGGTAGTGGTAAAAAATCGTCGATAATACGAATCTCTCCCAATGGTTCATCTGTATATTTGGTTTTATTTTTTGTTTTTGTTGTCATAAATTTTTCTCCCTTTACGCCAATACCCGGCTCCAATAATACGTATTTTACTACCACGATACGTGAACCGTACTGTGATGATATCTTTCCCCATTTTTCCAAAACAATAATATCTTTTTTCATTATGGCTGTGGGTTATGTCTTCTGCGATTATACAATGAGGGTCTAAAAATGCATGTTGTGCTAATTCAAATGAAAGGCCATGTCTTTCTTGATTTTTCGAGTTTTTGCTTTCATCCCATTTTTACCATTTATATTTTTGGATTTTAGCAGAAGAGTTATTGGGAAGCAATATAAACATATGGCAGGTTATATGGTTATCGTTCCTAAAGAAATCAGTGCTTCTTTTTCAAAAAGAGCCCTATTTTTTTATCTTCCTTTGAAATATGATCTAATAGCCAATTACATAATCTCCATTGTATTTGCTGTAATAATTCCGGGGTGACTCCATATTTTTCATAATCTCTTTCCAGTTCGGAGAAATCTTTTGTGAACAGGATATGTTCATCTTTGTGGTTTTTATAAGATGAGTAGTTGTGTTTTATCATGATGCATTCTTCCGCGTGGAAGTGGTCAACCACATATCGTGCCAGATAATTTAATATTTTGGAGACTTCTTCTTTTTCAGAATTTCCTTTCATTGCATCAAGCAAATTATTCACTCTTTTGAATATTTCCTTATGTTGTTCATCGATGTCTTCAATATCTATTGCCAGATCATCATTCCATTGAAGTTTCATTTTTTACAACCTCCGGGATGAAATAAGTTGATTTCATTCAGATTAGTGGGTTTTTGTAGTTTTATCCGCTATGATATTTCTGTAAGTTGCCAGCCTTTCATCATGTTCCTGTCTGAAGCGGGATGGTTGATGTCCCTTTCTGCATGCGGTAGTAAATTCACACCACTGACAGTATGTTTTGTTTTCCATAGGTGGAAACAATCCTTTGCGAATAATAGTAAGAAATTCATATACGGTTGTCCAGAAGAGCTCTTTATGCGGTGTCCAATCGTTATTATTTATGGTATTTTTTTGTGTGTATCTTTCTCCTTTTTTATCGATCATGTCTAGGGCAATATAAACAAACGATGCTTCATCAAATTTTATTTCAGAATGGGGAGAAACTTCATTTACATATTTATTCATCAGGAACTGTTCTGCCATTGTGATATAAAATGGCAGTTGCAGCTTTTGCCCGCGAACGGCAGATCTTAATAAATTTTCATCACGTGCCCTTCCTGATTTGTAATCAACCAGACGGAAGTATATTTCCTGTCCGTCTTTCTTAAGGTCTATTCTATCAATTTTTCCTGTAAAAAATATGGTTGTGTTTTCATCGACTGCACTTTTTGGCAATGCTACCTGTAATCGTGTTTCAATAAATGTCGGGATATAGCCGGTATCCTTAATTTGTTTGAGATCCCATGGCAGGAAATGGAGTAAACAGGTAATTATTTCATCTTTTGTAATTTCCCACAGAAGCGGATAGGGTATCGGTATTTGTTTTTCCATTTTCGCAAAAGATTCATTTGCAATTCCACGTAAGTATTCAAGGGGATTTATATTATCTGCTTTTTCTTTAAAATATTCTCTTTCTCTCAGATAGCAATATAATTTATCCAGTATGCCGTGATAGAGATTACCAAGTTTCGGTGAGGTAATACGTATATCGTTTTCCGGATCTTCCAGAGGTTCCAGTTGCAGAATTTCTCCCATAAAAAACTTGAACGGACATGCTCCAAATGCTTCAAGCATCGTGGGAGTAAAGCCTTTTTGCGCTCTCTTTTTATACCAGCGTTCCACATCGGAAATGACGCCGTCATATGCTGAAAGATATGGGGTAAAACTTTCCATAGCATGCAACGCTCGTTTGGAGCGTGTATAGGCGGCATTGTTCATTCCAATTGCTTTGATACAATCTGAAGGGTCGATGTGATCAAGGGTCATGCGAATGACGGCTTCATTGGGCGTAAGCAATGATACATCTTCTCTGCATAATTTGTTTTTTATACCGCGCGGAACGCATATTTTAAAATGAACATTATCCTCCGCGTTTTCATTTCCGGAATATAATCTTTTTATGTTTTGACGGATGTCCATTATGTAGTGGGAAGGCGTTTTTGGTTTTCCCGCCTCATCTGAACGTTCATAGAGGAGATAAAGCCTTTCCTGTGCAGCATTGAGGAGGAAATAAAATAACAAACGCTCCTCATCAAAACCCTTTAACTTTTCAGGGATGTGATTTCCCAGCACTTCGGATAATCTTCGTCGGGTATGATCTCGTAAAAATGGTTCTTCAAAGATAAAACGGGGAAACTCCTTTTCGTTCAACCCTATGAGAAACAATACGCGAAATGGTATGCCGCGGGCAGACATAGCATCTGTAACCTTGACGCCTTTGTTGCTTGTAATTCCAACACGTATCCCTTCCTGCTTACATGCATTAATAAAAGTATCCGCAAACTGATCGTAGGTAATTTCTTTATCAACACGATCAAGAATGGAGAATGTGTCTAACAAGTAAGTTATTCTCTCCTTAATAAAAATATCTCTTTGTATAATTTCCTCGTCTATGCCGTCGGAAGGAATATGTATATATTTATTAAGAAAAAGGTTGATTTTATGGCACATTTGAGTCCATGTTGCTTTTTCTTGGAGGGAAAGTAAGTCGTTTGACAACTGTTGCAATATGGTTTTCAGGAACTCAATTTGATTACAGCTGATATTGATAGTGTGAGGGAAAATATCTTCGTCTGTTGGTTTTGCCATTGCGTTCTTTAATTGTTCAAGTTTTGATAACCAGCAATGTATATCGCTGTGTACCCCGATTATTCTGCTGATACTATCCCAGATATCCGGTCTTTTCATAACGTCCTTTACTCCAACAGGAAGAGGAGTATTGAAATAGGGTGATTCCAGAATATCGATAACCATAGGGCGATAAAAATTTTCACGGTTCAGCAGGAGTAATTGTTTTATAATGGCAAACAGGGGGTATTTGTCTATCGGTTCCTTCCTGTGAGTGGTAAAAGGGATATAGTTTTCCTGAAAAATCTCTTGAATAATATTTATGTATGGATCAAGTTCTCTTGCCACAATGCCGATATCTCCAAATACGTAACCTTTGTCGGCGAGTTTGTGTATTTCCTTTGCGATTACCCATATTTCATCATGCTTACCGGATACATTAATTATGCTAAGGTTATCTAATGAAGGTGTGTTGAGTATAAGTTTTTCATCTGAAGAATTTCTTGTTTCCTTTTCTGTGTCCATTAAATAAGAAAAACCTTGGTGTTCGTGGGGTGGCAACTCCTCAATATCCCGCGCAATTCCCAACAAAAAAGATTCGTAGAAATATTTAACATAGGTAAAGGCGGAATGGTTATTTTTATAGGGCAGAAACAGTATTGTTGGATAATATCTGAATATTTCAGAAAAAAAATCTTGCTCTACGCCGGTTAAATCATAGAAGCCATATGCCAGAATATGCTTGAATTTCCCAAGATATTCAGAATCAGGTACGCACTTTGTTGCCGCATAATAGAGATTTGAATAATGAGATATGTTGAGGGATTTCAGCGTTGTCTGGAAAAGAGAAAATAACCGGGACACATCTGATAGTTTTTGGATATCCGCACCGTCGACAATGTGTTCTTTAACGGATGCCTTTAAGTCATCTGCATTAACATTAGCATCCGCGAGGTCTTGCATAGCATGGAATATTGACCGGGCAATGGATGACGGTGATGTTACATTTTTAAAGGAAGGTGTTCGTTGCATCTCCTGTTCGACAAGTTTGGTGATAAGCCTTTCATAAATAAAAGATTCCCGCAAAATGTGTCCGGCATCCTTTTTTGCATTTCTGCATATTTCTTCTGCCAGGAGGTAGAAATTTAAAAAAAATACATTGAGCAACGATGCATCATGTTTCTTTACCAAACGTGCCTGAAGATGTTCAAGCATATAGTTTGTTGGAGCAACAACAGCAATAGGGGCGAAGGGATCTTCTTTTTTTGTGGTGAGTAAAGTGTCTACAAACGAATTCTCAAGCGAAGGATGGTATTGCCCAATCTTGATCGATAACATTTTCTATTTTTCAGAATTACGCTAATTTAACGTTTAGGAATTTCAATCTTTGTAAGGGGTGGGCATTGCCCACTCTGTTGAAAGCCGCCGAAGGACTAATTTATGTAAAAACAACAGTATCATTATGGGTGTTGAATGTCTGAAAAGCTTCTTTTATCGAAAAATATTGGAGAATTTCACCGTTTATTTCATTATAATCATATGAAATTTTAATCTGCAAGCCTCTTTTTTGAAAGTATTTTTACCGGAACAACTATTCGAGGTAAGGCATATGGAACCATATTATCTTGCACTTATTACCGCTATTCTCTGGGGTACTGTTGCGTTTTTGGAAAAAGTCGGGCTTTCTTCTGCAGAGCCTATGACTGCTTACATAGTCCGAAGTTCGGGGATATTTATAGGCGTCATTATTATCGTGTTTTTTACCCCAAATCTATCAGCCGTTGGAAAGATGGGAATCAAGTCCATTTGCTTTCTTGTGCTTGCGGGTCTTCTGGCAGGTTTTATCGCACAAGTGGTATTTTTTAAAGCAATTAAAGCAGGAGAAATTTCAAAAGTTGTTCCTATTACCAGCAGCGCGCCATTATTTACTTTTATTTTTGGTTGTATTTTTCTTGGAGAAGAAGTAACTTTTTCCAAGGTTGCCGGTATGTTACTGATTTTAGGGGGGCTTATGTTACTTCGTTAAGAGCCTCTCTTTGTTTTAGCGGGAAATTGAAATGGAGGATTGCAAAATGAATGTATGTGATATTGTAAAAGAAAGGCGGAGTGTGCGTTCTTATAAGAAAGAACCCGTTCCCAAAGAGAAGTTGGAGCGTATATTGGAAGCAGCGCGAAATGCTCCAAGTGCGGCCAACAGACAACCTGTATGTTTCTACGTAATTAAGGATGAAAAGGTAAAAAAACAACTGAAAGAAGCGTATAACGAAGAATGGTTTTACACGGCTCCCGTTATCATCGGTGTATGCAGTATTCCGGAAGTATCCTGGAAACGTGGAGATGGGAAAAATTATGCCGATATTGATGCTGCAATAGCGATGGACCATCTCATTCTTGCAGCTACTGAAGAAGGATTGGCTACTTGCTGGGTTGCCGCTTTTAAGGTATCTGTTGTAAAATCGGTTCTTAATCTTCCTTCCGGGATTGAACCTGTGGCATTAACGCCGCTAGGTTATCCTGATACTATTCCGGAACCGACCTTTCGCAAGCCTTTGAAAGAATTGATAAAATATATTTAATGGGTTGTATGCTGAAGCAGTCGTTCTTTTAATTCGGTTGCATTTTTCAGCACTTCCTCCTGGCGTTCTTCCACAGGTATTTCTTCTGCTGGTTCTAATTGATAAAGGAAGTAATGTTCATCTTCTAGCTTCATAGGGAGAATGAGTTCTGAGAAAAAATCCAGAGGTATGTATTGATAATAGGGTGGTTTGATTTTTTCATAGATAGTCATTCGTTTCGTCAGTAACCTTCCTTCTATGTCAGTTTTTTCCAAGGTAATTTTTCTTGTCCCGTAGTAAGTGAACTTTGTGGTTACCGGCGTCTGCCCGATCGGTTCATCATCCAGATAAACCATTGTACCGGGCGGCTCCGAATCAATTGTGATGGTGCGAAGTACACAACCACATAAAATGAAACTGGCGGTTATACAGAGTGCAAATGGATGAAAAATTATTTTAGGGGATTTCATAATCAATATCAATGTAAGTAATAATTAAGATTCCGTTGAAAGGTCTATTATTTCCGCATGCAATGTTTTGAGATCCATTAGTGCTACCGTGCTTTTACCGCTGAGCCAGCCACAGCATTCCCCTGGGTTTATGTAAAATGGTTTTCCCTGCTTAATTTCAGGAATATGTGTATGGGCGCTTATAATGATATCAACATCTTCCTTGTCCACGTTGGTGAATAGATTTTCCAGTGTATGTGTCACAAGGATTGTTTTTCCGTCTATGACGATAGTATATGGCGGAATATGAATATCTTTGCAAACACCCATCAGTCCTTTTCGTTCACCATCATTATTGCCAAACACCCCAATGAAACGGGCTTTTAAATTCATCAATTCTTTCAGAGAAAACGGGGCAACATAGTCGCCAGCATGAATTACGTATTCTAAATCCTGATTGTTAAAAAAGCGAACGGTTTTTTTGATTGTAATAATATTATCATGCGTGTCTGCAATAATTCCAATTTTCATATAAAACAGAAGGGCAAAAGTTAATTTCAGAAGATATTAATAACCGGTCTTTTTCGTTTATGGTATTGGTAGGAAAATATGCATATTGCAATGCATGGCGGAGAGGCCGGGATTCGAACCCGGGGTAGGGCTTTAGACCCTACAACGGTTTAGCAAACCGTCGCTTTAAGCCGCTCAGCCACCTCTCCATTTATAATTTATGTACTGAAATGATTCAGAAAATAATAACCACGGATTCCTTGGTGTTTTGCTAATGCATTCCGTGGTTTATATAAAAAATTAACTAAAGTCAAAATTCTTAAAAAAACATGGCGGAGGGAGTAGGATTCGAACCCACGGGAGACTCACGCCTCCAGCAGTTTTCAAGACTGCCGCCATAGTCCACTCGGCCATCCCTCCTTTTAAAAACTATCCTCAGGTTTACAAACTTCTTCCAATACCTTGCTTTCTACAAAGATAGGAGTATTTTTCTGCATAGCTAACGCGACTGCGTCGCTCGGCCTTGAATCTATCTCAACGATAGATCCATTTTGCTTCAATACAATTTTTGCATAAAAGGTGTTATTTCTCAGATCGTTGATAATAACCTTGATGACACCTGCATTGAGACTTTCGATAACTTTGCTAATTAAATCATGTGTCAGAGGACGTGGGGTATTAATTCCTTTCACCGCTCGGTCAATTGCCCAAGCCTCATTAAGACCGATTACGATGGGGAAACTTCTCTCTCCATCTACTTCTTTTAATACGATGACCTGATGGTCACTCGTTTCAGTAATTATAATTTTTGAAAGAGTTACGGGAATCATATGCCACTTCCTCAAACAGAACTTCTATTTATCATGGTAATCATTGCAATACAGCAAACTGCAATGATCTCTTTGAAAATTGTAGCACATCGACCCCTTTTGTCAAATAATTTTTAATTACCAGAGGTTTCAAACTGGGTAAAGGAGGGGGCAGGACAACGAAATTGACTGAGAAGCATACAAAAATTACCTTTGGTTATTGATTTTTCTTAACGTATTTTCTCAGAAACTCATATATAACAATACCTTACATAATATTTATGTTAAACGAAACGTTGTTGACAGCTTTCAGGTTGGCTGATATACTGTGAAATTACTATGATTTTTGACTTAAAAAGCCGGAAATTTTATGATTGAACACATTATCCTTGGCATAATCCAGGGTTTAACGGAATTCTTGCCGATAAGCAGCTCTGGTCATCTGGTAATTCTAAAAAACTATTTGCAGGTAAAAGAAACTCAAGGCGTCCTTCTGGAGGTGATGTTGCATTTGGGCACATTACTCTCTATCTTTGCTGTTTTCTGGAGGGATATTCTTGAAATTTTTCGCTGGGTAATTATTTCTACCCTAAAATTATGTTCCGGATGTCATCCAAAGGAAATTTGGGTAGAAGATCACTATACCCGATTTTTTTTATTGATTCTTATTGGAACAGTACCTACGGGGATCATCGCACTTCTGTTTGAAAAGAAATTTGAATCACTATTTAATGAACCATTTCTTGCTGCGATTGCAATTCTTATCACGGGCATCATTCTGTGGCTGACAAAATACTTCGGAGCAAAAAATCCTGGTGAAAAATCAATAAATGTGTTCCGTGCCTTGATTATCGGTTCTGTACAGGGAATTGCAATTACTCCCGGTATGTCCCGTTCCGGTTTGACGATTTCAGCGGCTTCGTACATGGGCGTTAATCGTGAAACAGCGGTACGGTACTCATTTCTTCTCAGCGTACCTGCGATTGTTGGCGCTGTGATTCTTCAGATAAAAAAGATGGATGTTGTAAGCGATCAAAATCTTATCCCTCTGTTTGCTGGTACCGGCGTTGCCTTTGTTGTAGGATATCTTGCCTTGCAATTCCTTATAAAAATTGTACAAAGGGGCAGACTGTATGTGTTCGCATATTATTGCTGGGGATTTGGGTTTGCTGCGGCACTATCTTTTTTGCTGAAATCTATGTATAAATGAAGAGTTTGTATTACTCCCGATCGAAGAGACTTGCGAATAGTTTTGTATTTATCCTGCCATTACTTATCCTCTATGAAGCAGGGATCGTATTTTACGGATCAAATGTAAAAAACACTGCGGATGTCATAATAAAAACACCGTTAACACTCTTTGGCAAAAACGGTTCATTGATATTCAATTTGCTGGTAATAGTGTGTTTATTGGTATCAGTATTTTATATAGAGAAAGAACATACCTTTAGTGTGCTTATATTTTTCCCTATGCTCCTTGAAAGTGTAGTTTATGCCTTTTTCATTGGTTATGCTATTGGTTTTGTCGTATATAAGATGCTGTTTCCCTATTTGCTGGCTGTTCCTTTTAGTAGTGAAGTAGGAGGGGGAATACTCCTTTCAGTTGGTGCAGGTGTTTACGAAGAAATAGTTTTCAGGTGTTTACTTGTTTCTGCCTTATATATCATCATCACCAGATTATTAAAAACAAGTAAACCGCTTGGCGCAACAATGAGTATTATTTTTAGCGCACTGATATTTGCAATTATGCACTATATAGGAAGCTTAAGTGGCGGGTTTACCTATACAGGTTTTACGTTCAGAATGCTATCTGGTATAATTTTAGGATGTATTTTTATGTTTAGAGGACTAGGTATTGCCGTTTATACTCATGCGATTTATGATGTATTTGCTTTGTTAAAATTGTTTCAGGGATAAGGGATTTTGAGTGGAAAACATTGTCGTTGGAATTACAGGTGCAAGTGGTGTAGTATATGCACAGCGGTTTTTGCAAGCGTTATTAACTAAAAAAGATATCTTTGCCCATGTGTCAATTTCAGAAGCTGCGTTAAGGGTGATACATCATGAATTGGGTATTGATTTAAATTATGAAAAACCAAATTTTGAGGAATTATTAGGTATTCCTGCAGATAAAATAACATATTATAATAATTCAAATATCAGTACAACGATTGCAAGCAGCCAATATCCGATAAAAGCGATGATTATCGTTCCTTGTAGTATGAATACCCTCTGTTCTATTGCGCATGGGATTGCGAGCAATCTTATTCAACGCGTTGCAAGTGTAACGATAAAAGAACGAAGGAAGCTGGTACTGGTACCTCGGGAAACGCCTTTATCTTCAATTCATTTAGAAGCGATGCTGAAACTGTCTTCAGTTGGAACATGTATTTTACCAGCAATGCCCGGATTCTACCACAATCCAGGGACATTAAACGATCAGGTGGACTTTGTCGTAGCCAAAATATTGGATATGTTGGGGATAAAACATTCTCTCATACCAATCTGGCAAAGTGGGAATGATAAGAGCGAATAGATATTGATACGTAAACTATCATGAATCTTAGTGAATTTCAGAAACTTATTGAAGATACCTATTTGGAGAAAGATTCCAGGCGGGGTCTGGCAAAGACATTTATGTGGTTTACCGAAGAGGTTGGTGAACTTTCGCGTGCTTTAAGGGACAATAATAAAGAAGAACTGAAAAAAGAGTTTGCCGATGTGCTTGCATGGCTTTTTTCCTTGGCAAGTATATCCGGTATTAAAATGGAAGAGGCAATTGCTAAATATACTGCCGGTTGTCCTGTATGTAAGAAAATTCCGTGTATTTGTGAAGAAATCAGGTAGGGTAAAATGTCCGAATCAAATAATACCGTTTTTCCGAAAGGCATGACCGGGCCATTTGTCTATATTAAAAAGAAAAGAGGCGCAGGTTTTTGGGTTGCCACAGGCATTGCATCGTTTTTCTTTTTATGTTCCCTTTTTTTGTTTATGTTGCTGATCGGATCGCTTCTGCTGAGCAAGTCGATTATTACTGGCGGTGCTGTGGATGATGAATATGTCTCAGAGGAGATAATCGAAGGAAACGGTGAGAACAAGATTGCGGTCATTGCTGTGAAGGGAATATTGACGAATGAGGCTTCTGAACATCTGTTTTTCCAAAAACCGGGTATTGTTGAAATCGTAAAGGAACAACTGGAACACGCGGCAAAAGATGATCATGTTAAAGCGGTATTGCTTGAAATAGATAGCCCCGGTGGCGGTATCACGGCTAGTGATATTATTTATCATGAAATTATAAAGTTTAAAAAGAATACGCAGAAAAAGGTAGTGGTATATATGGAAGATATTGCAGCTTCCGGCGGATATTATATCGCGTCCGCGGCGGATTTTATCCTTGCTCATCCTACGACTATTACCGGGAGCATTGGCGTGATTATGCCATTAATAAATGTATCGGAATTTATTAACCGGCATGGTGTTGTCGATAATTCAATTGCCTCCGGTGATATGAAAGAAATCGGGTCCCCTCTTAAGCAGATGACGTCGGAAGAAGCAGAGGTATTACAAAATATCATAAATGAAATGTATATGCAGTTTGTTGAAGTTGTTTCTTCCGGAAGAAACCTGGATATTGAGGAAGTAAAAAAGATTGCCGACGGCAGAATTTATACGGGGAAACAGGCCGTTGAAGCGGGATTGGTTGACAAGCTTGGGTATTTGGAAGATGCGATTATCATGGCAAAAAAGTCAGCGGGAATTGATGAAGCTACGGTAGTAAGATACAAGAGACTCTATGGGTTTGCAGAGTTATTTGGTATGCTTTGCCTGAAATTGTCGCAAAAAAATACCATTACATTAGATATTTCTCAGATTCCTGATCAGGGTGTTGCAAAACCTATGTACCTTTGGAACGGTCAATCAACCAGTAATTAATTTTGTATAAATGGCGGGAATCTTTCTTTGTAACCGAAAAATTCAGAAAAATGGTAATTATTCAGCGTAAATATTACACGGCTCGTTCCCAAACTCCGGTTTGGGAACGAGTTACGCTCTGCACCCCCAGTAGTTTGGTAATTTACGCTGAATAGTTACGAAAAATGTGTGTATTGTGAAAAGAGTATTTTGTGGGAATGTAGAAAAATAAATCATGACGCTAAAATTTTACAATTCAATTACGAAGAAGAAGGAAATATTTAAACCCTTAGTTGAAGGCCATGTCAGCATGTATGTTTGCGGCCCTACGGTGTATGATCATCCTCATATCGGACATGCAAAGAGTTACGTAAGCTTTGACGTTATAGTCAGATATCTCAGATATCTTGGATATAAAGTGCGTTACGTGCAGAATATTACCGATGTGGGGCACCTTACCGACAATGCAGACGCAGGAGACGACAAAATCCTGGCACGTGCGAAAAGGGAGCGAATAGAGCCAGCAGAACTTGTTGAAATATACACACGCAGTTATTTCGAGGATATGGATGCTCTGAATAACCTGAGGCCGGATATTTCTCCGCGGGCGACAGCGCATATTCCCGAGCAAATAGAACTTGTTGAAAAGTTAATTGAGAAAGGGTATGCGTATGTATCAAACGGTTCTGTTTATTTTGAGGTAAGTAAATTCACGGAATATGGAAAATTATCCGGACGTAAACAGGAAGACCTCGAGGCGGGAGCAAGGATAGAAATTAACCCCGAGAAAAGAAATCCCAATGATTTTGCGTTATGGAAAAAAGCGGAGCCTGCACATATTATGAGGTGGAAAAGTCCGTGGGGAGAAGGGTTTCCAGGCTGGCATCTTGAATGTTCCGCAATGTCAACGAAATATCTTGGCGAAGCTATAGACATTCATGGGGGAGGGCTTGAAAACATGTTTCCCCATCATGAGTGTGAAATCGCGCAGAGTGAGGCGGCAAACGACATGACCTTTGTCCGCTATTGGATTCATAATAATATGGTTACCGTGAACGGGCAAAAAATGGGAAAGTCCCTGGGCAATTTTGTAACCCTCAAGGATGCATTTAAAAAATATCACCCCTTAACGATACGGTTCTTCATCCTTTCAACCCATTACCGCAGTCCGCTTGATTTTAGCAATGACGCTTTAGACGCTGCGGATAAAGGTTTGGAACGTTTATTCAATACGATAAAGAGACTAAGGCAGCAAATAAATGAGACAAAGAACGGAGACGCACCTGCAGATGTCTATGAAAAACTGGAGCAGCATAAAAAGGCGTTCCTTGAAGCGATGGATGAAGATGTTAATACCTCCGGAGCAATAGCGTCTCTTTTTGACTTGTCAAAAGAGGTAAATACTTTATTGGATTGCGGCAAAGAAATAAGCAAAAAATGCCTGGAAGGTATAAATGCGCTTTATCAGGAACTGGGTGGTGATATACTTGGCATTGTTCCAGAACGGAAAGAAGTTCAACCTGAACGCGTGACAAAATGGTCAATGCTTGAAGGTGATTCCGGTGAAGGTGATATAAATACATTAAAGGACGTAATGGGAGTTCTTATTGATACCCGAAATGAACTGAGAAAAGCAAAACAGTTTCAGTTGGCGGATTTTATCAGGAATAAACTCACGGAAATAGGAATAGCGCTGGATGACAAACCGGATGCTACGGTATGGAAAAAATTGAAATAAAACACTATTGAATTCCTAAAGTTTTTTTTAAATGAGGGGCATATAGTTTATCTTTTCCGTTAATATGCCCAAGCCACCAACTCTTTAAGAATTTTAATGCTATTTCAGGTTCTTTATAGGTAGTTGCTTCTCGCGCAATTTCTATGGTATTTTGCTTTAACTTTTCATGCAGTAAGATATGTTCTTCTATTCCTTTGTAGCCGGTCTCCTTCATTAAGGTTTCTTCAGTCCGAAAATGGATGCTTGTGTATTGGCTTAACATATTCAGTGTTGGTCGCAAGGCATTCAGTCCATTTCCTCTGTTAATAAAGTAGTAAAATGCGTTGATGGTAGCGACGATACCACGATGTTGTTCATCGATTATAGATATTCCTAATTCATTATTCTGATTCCACACAATATACAGTGTATTATTCATTCTAACGCTTTATCCTTTTATCTTTTGGTGAAAGTTTCCTATAGCATCGCTACTGTACTGCTAAGCAAGTATCTTACCATAAACTATTAGTTGATGGCAATGGTATCATTGTGAAATGGTTTCCGAAGGTGACATGATACTAACACTGTGGAACGTGGAACAGTGTTTAGTTTTGAGTAAACAGAAATCTCATAAAAGACCGATTCCCTTATGCGTGAGTCAACATGTAAAATGGTTCCTGATAAAATCGTAATGGTAGACGCATTTCCTTGCTCCTCCTTTAAACCAACCATAATAATTGACAGAATATCATTTAATCTCTATAGTGTGCGAGGGAAAGATCGTCATTTTTCCCTGATACTTGTTAAACTTTCTTTGAATAATGTTATAATAGCATCAAAATTATGGTTTCAAAAATTATCAACTTTATAAAAACCGATATTTGGGAAGCACCACCGGAAAACCTTCCCCGCAAAAGATCGTTTTTCATTAAACTATTAAAGGCGGTTGTTTTGACTTTACGCAGATTTAATGAAGACAAATGTAGTTTGAGGGCGTCAGCTCTTACCTTTTATTCTTTACTATCGGTGGTGCCTGTGGTTGCATTGGTATTCGGAGTGGCAAAGGGTTTTGGTTTTGAAAAACATCTTGAAACACAATTTTTAGAAAAATTTCCCGGTCATGAAGAAGTAGTTACACAGGTTATAGGGTTTGCTCGTTCACTTCTTGAAGAAACCAAAGGAGGAATGATATTTGGCACGGGTATGCTGACACTTTTTTGGTTGGCAATAAAACTATTGAGTAATATCGAACGTTCATTTAACCATATCTGGAGAATAGAAAAATCGCGAAGCCCAGGAAGAAAGTTAAGTGATTATATTTCCATTATGCTTATTTGTCCTATTTTTGTAATTATATCTAGCAGTTTCACCGTATTCATGGTAACGCAGATTACCCTTATAACCGAAAAATTCGCTTTTTTAGGAGTATTTAGTCCGGTCATATTTTTAATGTTTAAATTGATACCTTATTTTGCGATTTGGGTGGTTTTTGCGTTCATTTATATTTTTATGCCTAATACGAAAGTTAATTTCCTTTCTGGTTTTGTTGCCGGTATAATTGCCGGAACAATCTATCAGGTAGTAAACGGATTATACATAAATTTCCAGATCGGGGTGGGACAATATAATGCCATTTATGGAAGCTTTGCCGCCTTGCCTTTGTTTTTAATATGGCTGCAGATTAGTTGGATAATCGTTCTTTTTGGAGCAGAAATATCTTTTCTTTTTCAAAATATGGAAGAGTATGAATCTGAACATGATTGCCTGCATATAAGTCCCGCCTTCAAAAAACTCATTACACTGCAAACGGCTCATTTAGTTATCAAAAATTTTTCTTGTGGACATAAACACTTAACTGCCAGAGAGATTTCAAATATCTTATCAATACCAATTAACCTCGCTAGGCAAACAATTCATGAATTAATTGAGTGCGGAATTATTTCTGAAATTAAGGCAGAAAAGATCAAAGAATCTGAGTATCAGCCTGCCTGTACGATTAATGTACTTACCGTCAAGTATATTATTGATGCGTTAGAGCAAAAGGGTATCGACTCTATACGTATTGCACAAACGAAAGAATTAAAAATATTGTCCGAAACATTGAAGGCATTTAACGATAGAATCGAAAAATCACCGGAAAACAAGCTTTTAAAAGATATATAACGGTCTTATTAATAAGCAATAAATTGTAATTTATTCCTGAAAATGCAATTTTGCTTTGTTATATGCATTTTTTAGATCATCCAGAGCCGCGTCCATGCCGACTTTAATATCTTCCCATGATTCTGCGCTTGCGGATTTAAGCTCTGTTAGTTTGTTTTTTGCTTCCTCTGCCTCTGTAATCGTAAATCGTGTATCTCGCATCATGCATCACGGATAGTAGATCGCAGATCGACTATTTCTCCCCAACTCCCAACTCCCAACTCCCAACTCCCAACTCCCAACTCCCAACTCCCAACTCCCAACTCCCAACTCATAACTCATAACTCATAACTCATAACTCACTTCCTCTTTTATAGAAAAATGTTACACCTGTTACACCCCTGTTACACTTTTTGGTAAAACAAAAATCCACAAAAAATCCATAATTTATCAAACCCAGTAAAATAGCAGGTTACAAGGCAGCACTATATTCATGCCTCTCATTGGTATTTTCTTTGCACATAAGGTGATTGATAATAAAAATTTAAAAATCATTATTAGTGAAATCTTGTGCAATCTGTGGTTTCTGATGTATTTAAGCACATGCATTAAATACTTTATGAAAGATAATTCAAATGTTGAACGTAAGAAAAACAAACCTCTCGAGGGCCAATATGCAAATTGTTTTCAAATCGGTCAAAACGAATTTGAATTTGTACTCGATTTTGGGCAATCATACGATGAAGGCGGAAAGGAAAATTTCCATACAAGAATTGTATGTAACCCATATTTTGTAAAGGTCTTGTTAAAGTTACTTCAAAAATCAGTAAAAGAACATGAAGAAACGTTTGAGGAATTAGAAGAAAACTGAAAAATATATACAAGTGGTATCACAATAAAACTTGTCTTTTAATATTATGTAACGAGGTATCAGACGTCAGGTATCAGACGTCAAACCTTGATTTGTGACCTAAATTAGAGAAAAAGTTAGTAACTATGCAATAAAACCTTGTAATTTCGTTG
>SOET01000045.1 GCA_021646465.1 Candidatus Kuenenia hertensis
CAACTCACTTCTATGAATAATTTGCTTTGTGTGGTCAAGTTTATTTATGTTTACGATGGTGTGGTTGCATAGGGTAGCGTAGTAGTATGTATACCCGGAAAGGGAAGTAGAAAGCCAGTTCTTAAAGCTGGCTTTTTGCTTTAGGGCGTATAATGACGCTTGCAAGCTGGGGGGATGTGGTGGAGCTGGCGGTGAGTTCGGTATGAAGGCTCAGAAGCGCTCTTTGTGAAGTATGGATAGATGTTGATTCACGGTGGATGGTGTGTATGGGAATCAAGAGGGGGCGCCTATTGCCGACTGGGCAGGGGTGTCAACAATGCAACACATCCTTTGTTTCAGCGATAAACGCCATCTAAGGGATGATAACACTTCTGTCCCCTCCTTGTTGTGGATTAAAAACTACTTCCCTGACTGTCGGCAGACAGGGAAGTGGAAGTGCTTATACGGGTAATGGAGTAGTGGAATTCATGAAGGTAAGGGTATTACAAAAGGCGGATTTTTACTTTGTAAAATCATTTGCAGAATTTAGGATTGATTTTCTAAGAAATGTGTGATTCAATTTGCTACTTGCATTTATCAATGATTATTTAGGAAAGGAAAAGGAGTCGCATTTTGAAAGCAGAGTATTTGAAAAGATTTTTTTTCGTTGTGCCGTTTTTTGTATTGTGGGTCGCTTTTAGCAATAATTCGTGGGGATGGGGTTTCAAACATAGTGATGATGATAAAGGAAAGCATTATCACGGACATGTAAATGAGGATCCGGGGCCGAGACATTACGGTACGGCACATGAAAAGCCAAAAGAAGAGCCAAAGGCAGAACCAAAACCTGATATGCTCATTACCTCTATGGCGTATCCAACAGGGAATAAGGACTGTTGCAGTGTCATTTATATGGAAAAGATCGCACCGAGAACAGGCGCCGTTGGCGTTCCGTATGAATATACAATAAAGGTTACAAATCTTATAGATAGCAAAGTGGAAGACGTTGAGGTTCTTCATAGTTTGCCGGGCAACTTTACGGTAACTAGTGTGGATCCAGCCACGGTATCAAGTATCAGTGACAGCATGAAAGAAGGTGTTGCGGTATGGGAATTAGGGACATTGGAGGCGCATGAAACAAAAATTATCAAGGTGGCAGGCACCCCTTCCGCAGAGGGAAAAATGCCCTTTTGTACCGATCTTGAATACCGATTGCCGGATATTTGTTTAGAGCCGGATATATTACAACCAAAATTAATGCTTTCCAAGAAGGCTCCTGAAAAGGTATTGCTTTGTGATACGATACCTTTAACATTTGAAGTGAAGAACAGCGGAACCGGATTTGCGAAAAATGTCCAGATAAAAGAATCGCTACCCGAGGGATTGACAACGCAGGACGGCCATAGCAGTGTTATTCTGAAGGTGGGTACTCTTGCACCCGGAGAGTCAAGGACGGCAACGCTGAACGTGACCGCTGAAGAAATTGGTGAATATCACAATGTTGCAACAGCAGTTGCAGATGGAGGATTGAGCGTAGAATCCAATAAAACAACCACTGTGGTACAACAGCCAGAATTGAAGATTACAAAAACAGGTCCGGAAAAGATTTACCTTGGCCGCAACATTACCTATGACATATCGGTAAGCAATGTTGGAAATGGTCCTGCCGCATCGACAGTGGTTACGGATACAATTCTCGCAAATGCCACATTTATAAGTGCCAGTGATGGCGGTGTGATGTCTGGAAATGCCATACAATGGAACGTAGGAACGTTACAGCCGAATGATTCAAAAAAGATGAGTGTTACTTTGAAACCAAATGGTATGGGCACTGTTGAAGATAAGGCTGCTGCTGAAGCGGTTTGTGCAGATGCCGTATCTGCAACGGCAAAGACTGATGTTCTCGGTATTGCTGCGATATTGCTTGAGGTAATTGACGTAGAAGACCCGGTAGAAGTGGGTAAAAATGTTACATACATAATTACTGTAACTAATCAAGGGTCTGAGCATAGCAAAAATGTGAGGATAACATGTACACTGGAACCTACCATGGGATATGTATCCTCAAGCGGACCTACCGCAGGAACACTTGGCGGCGAAGGAAAGGTAGTGACATTTAGTCCGTTACCAAGTTTGGCGCCTAAAGCACAGGCATCGTGGAAGGTTGTCGTTAATGCAGCTGAGGCCGGTGATGTAAGGTTTAAAGTCGATATGACGGATGATCGTTTAGAGAGACCTGTAGAAGAAACCGAGGCGACTCACTTCTATGAATAATTTGCTTTGTGTGGTCAAGTTTATTTATGTTTACGATGGTGTGGTTGCATAGGGTAGCGTAGTAATATGGTAAACCCGGAAAGGGAAGCAAAAAGCCAGCTCTTAAAGCTGGCTTTTTGCTTTTTCTATAGAAATAGTTGTTGTGGATATTTCACAAAAAAAGTAATATCTGTTGGTTGCATTAAATATATAGATTATGTTGTGTGCGTACATAAAATAACATTTGTTGATAAGGAGTATATCGTATGAATGAACATAAAAGAAGATTTTTTATGCTGAGCATCCTTTTTCTCTCATTGTCATTTTTCTATGGTTGCAGTTATACAAGAAGTTATTTTTCGTATGATGAAGACGTTACCTCATCAGGCAGATATAATGAGTCACAAAAAGAATCTGAAAAAATATATTCTGAAAAGGAAAAAATAGAATCTGATTCTTCCGGAGAATATAAAAGACTTCGTATGGCAGATAAACAGCACGGCCTGGTGTTAATTGATAAAAATCTTCCTTCGGAACCGCAAGTTGGCCAGATATTTGATTATGTAATTATGGTTACCAATGTTTCTGATCAGAAACTCATGGATGTAAAAATAATCGAAACGCTGTCCAACAATTTTGAAATGAAAAATTCCATTCCGAAAATAAGCGATGCGGTCGGGAGGAATGTTGTACAGTGGAACATAGGAGATTTATCCCCGGATGAAAACAAATCAATCAGGGTTTTCGGTATTCCTGCGAAAGAGGGTACGATGTCTTTCTGTACGGATGTAAACTACCGTTTGCCGCCGTTTTGTGCGATTACGAATGTGGTACAGCCAAAGTTATTACTTACTAAGAATGCGCCATCAACGGTCTTGATTTGTGATGTGATACCCATGACGTTTGTTGTGCAGAATTCAGGAACCGGGTATGCAAAAAATGTTCAGATAAAAGAATCATTGCCCGAGGGGCTTGCCACACAGGACGGCCACTCCAGTGTCATTCTGAAAGTAGGTACCCTTGCTCCCGGTGAAACCAGGACGCTGTCGTTAAATGTAACAGCAGATAAAACGGGAGAGTATAATAATATTGCAACAGTGGCTGCTGACGGAGGGTTGAGTGCCGAATCGAATAAGACAACCACCGTTGTGCAAAAACCGGAATTAAAGATCGTAAAAAAGGGTCCGGGAAAGATCTACCTTGGCCGTGACATAACGTATGATATGTCAGTGAGCAATGTAGGAAACGGCCCTGCAGGGTCAACGGTAGTGGAAGATACAATTCCCGCAAATACTTCATTTTTAAGCGCCAGTTACGGAGGAGTGTTGTCTGCCGGTTCAGTTGTTTGGAATTTGGGCACATTGTATCCAAAAGACACGAAAGAGTTGCGTATCACTTTGCGTCCCGATGGTCTTGGTTCGGTTTTGAACAGGGCGACTGCTAAGTCTGTTTGCGCAGATGCTGTGTCCGCAACTGCCGTAACCGAAGTATTGGGTATTGCTGCAATATTGCTCGAGGTAATTGATGTGGAAGATCCGGTTGAGGTTGGCAACAATACAACTTACGTTATTACGGTAACCAACCAGGGTTCGGACCATAGTGAAAATGTTACAATATCATGTATGCTGGAAGATACCATGGAGTACGTGTCCTCATCAGGTGCAACCGGAGGATTACTTGCCGGAGAGGGCAAGATAGTACGTTTTGATCCGTTGCCAAGTTTGGCGCCAAAAGCACAGGCGACATGGAAAGTTGTTATAAATGCCCTGCGCGAAGGCGATGTCCGGTTCAAAGTCTCTATGAAGGATGATCGTCTGGATAGACCGGTGGAAGAAACGGAGGCCACCAATTTTTATAAGTAAAAAACACATCGAAAGAGAAATGGGTCAATGATGGTTTTTTCTTATTGTGTTCGAGGAGAAATGTCGCATGCCCTTACCAGGTGATTTTCATTGATTGTTTCCACTTTAAAGTATCGAAATTTTTATTAAGTGAATGCAGAGAATAGTTTTTTTGGGCTATCCCCTTTACTAAGGTAATATTTTCACAAGACGTTAATTATGCGTTACTTAACTGAAATAATTGAATAATGGCAAAAACAACTTTATCGCGTTAATGTCAGAATACTTACGATTTGAGAACCTTAAACAAGTGGATAGCCCAATAGTTTTTTTATCTGTTGTTGAGACGTTTTTCCTTTTTCAATTCATTTTTTAATATTGTTGAAAAGGGAACACCAGCCTCCATGTTATCCGCAGTTTACAGTCAATTTGCCGCCAGCGAGAAACAGACGCTTGCAGGGATATTGTTTGCAGATGTACAAACGGTTGTGGTAATCTCTGCAGGTATTGTCTTTACGCAGCCATGTACAGTTAAATTCGAGCAGGCCAGCACTGTCTTTTCCGAGTATTTCAAACCGGGTTAACTCAGGATATTCATTCGTAAGCTCTTCAAATTGCCTGCGGGAGGATATCCATTTTCCTTTCAGTTCAAGATTTAATCTTTTGCAACAATTCCCGCATTGATGGCAACTTCCGGAAATGATAATCTTCTGGCCTTTTAGCCGCAATTTTATGTGCCTGATGAGGCTTATGAGAGAGAAAAAATAAAGCATTCAACCATGTATAATCATAAGTGGTTTCAATTATTCTTTTGAGATAGTATTTAGTGCCGCAAGAAAAGACTCGGCAACGTTTTTGGATTTGATCATGACGGATGCCTCATGATTTTCATTCAAAGCGCTGTAAGTCCAGTTTGTGCTTCCAAGGATAGTAATATAGTTGTCAATTACCAGTATTTTGCTGTGAGTGATAGTTTTGATGCTGTCGTAAAAAACAGGGACTCCTTTTTCTTTGAGAAGCTCATATGCCTTCTGGCTCTTTTTATCAATTGTCCGGCCTTTAGTTCCTTTTGCCCAGAAGGCAATGTTTTTTTCAAAGATCACGGTCACGTTTACCCCTCTTTTATGGGCGTCGACAAGGTCGTCAATCAGTTGGTATTCTTTCCGTTTTGTGTATTTTGGATTGATATTCGCTGAATACATAACACAGAAAATAGATTTTTTTGCTTCTTTCATGGCCCGGTGCACTTGCGAATAATAATCCTGATCAACCAGCGGAATTACATCATCTGCCGGTAGTGCGAATAAAAACGATGCGCGAAAAGAACAGATGAAAATTGTAATAATAAACAAATATTTCATACACTCATTATTCCGATTTAATAGAGTTTCTATAAGGTTGGGTTGAGGAACGAAACCCAACAATCTTGGGCTATTCTTTTGCGGCAACTTGGAAATATTTCCGTGATGTTTCATTTTCATAAAGCTTGCCAAAAACAACCGATGGTGTAATTTTTTCTATTTGCACCGGTACAATTGAATTTTTCAGTGCATCAGGGCCGTCGAAGAGGACTTTTATGTATCTCTCGGAATATCCGCATAATTTATTCGTTTTTGAATCTCGTTCCGTTTCGACGAGTACTTCTGCAATACTATTGAGAAAATGTTTTTTATAAGAGAATGCCAGCGTATCGGCTTGTGCCTTCAAAAGGGTTTTTCTTTGTGCGATAATTTTCGGAGGACAATGATTTTGCATATTCGCTGCAGGTGTTCCCTTTCTAACGCTGAACGGGAAAATATGCATGCGGCTGTACCCTGCTTTCATACACAGGTTTACGGTATTTTCAAAATGCGTATCTGTTTCTCCGGGAAAGCCTACCATAACGTCTGTGGTAAATGAAGGCAATTCGATTTTTTCACGAATAGTGTCCAGAATTTCCAAATAGAGGTCGGAGGTGTATTTCCTGTTCATTCTTTTAAGAATAAAATTGTCGCCGCTTTGTAACGGAATATGAAAATGGGGGCAGATGTTTTTTTTCTCTGCAACGAGACGTATCAGTTCGAGTGTAACTTCGTTCACCTCAATGGAACTTAACCGAATCCTTCCCATGCCGGAAAGGTTACTCAGTTTTTCGAGAATGTCTACAAGTGAAATACTATCCGGTGTTTCTTTGCCATATGCGCCAAGGTGAATTCCCGTAAGTACGATTTCTTTGTAGCCGTTCTGAATAAGGCGCTTTGCCTCGTCCTGAATATCCTGCCACTTTCTGCTCTTGATGTTGCCGCGAACATAAGGAATGATGCAATATGAGCAGTACATGTCACAGCCGTCTTCTATCTTCAGAAAAGCCTTGGTATGTCCTTGAAAATGGCTGATCTTAAGGTGATAAATAGAATCTTTTTGTATTTTTGCATGAGGTAAATCACTTTGTAATCGGTGGGAGTGTAAAAGGCTGGTTTGAAAAGAACGGGAGGGTTCGTTATCGGCAACGATTTCCGCAAGGGAGGATTCTTCTGCTTTTGTTATGACATGGCTTACGCCGTCAATTTTTTTAATTGCGTCTGCATCTGATTCCGCGTAACAGCCGGTAACAACAATGGTGGAATGCGGGCTTCTCTTCTTCAGATGTTTTATATAACTACGGGATTTTTCATCGCTTGCGGAGGTTACCGTGCATGTATTGATTACATAAATATCCGCAGCCATTTCAGGGGAGATTTCCATAAATCCCTTTTCAATAAGGGATTCTCTGATCGCTTGAGTTTCATACTGATTAACCTTGCAGCCAAGGGTAATAAAAGCGCACGTCTTTGGGGTGTTTAAAATCATAGTTATTTGTTTATGGAGGTTTAGGTGTGGTAATCGGCATTAATAGAGATGTATTCTTTTGATAAATCACACGTCCAGATCGTATCACTGTAATTTCCGGTTCCTATTTGCAGGCAGATAAAAATATCCTGTTTTTGCATTGAGGTCTTTAATACACCATAATCAAATGAGGCGGGCATTCCCTTTTCGTAGACGAGTATATTGTTAATATAGAGCGTTGTGTGTGCTTCATCCAATTCTACCCCTGCGTATCCGGCAGCGGAAACGATGCGCCCCCAGTTTGGATCGCTTCCGTTCATTGCAGTCTTTACGAGAGGTGAATCAGCGATTGTTCTGGCGATTTTTGTGGCATCGGCGAAAGATTTTGCACCCTTTACAAAAATCTGGATAAATTTTGTCGCACCTTCCCCATCCATGACAATTGCTTTTGCAAGGTATCTGGTGACGTAATCTAGCCCTTCCTGAAATAATGTTAATTTGGTACCGGCAGACGTTATTTCAACTCCTGAAGCGCCATTCGCTAGAATTGCAATTGTATCATTTGTGCTCATGTGGCCGTCGATTGTGATACGGTTGAATGATTGATCTGCAGAACTTTTCAGACACGTCTGCAAAAGTTCTGCTGAAATCCTGACGTCAGTTGTTAAGAAACAGAGCATTGTTGCAAGGTTAGGCGAGATCATTCCAGATCCTTTGCTGATTCCTCCGATAAGTATTTCATTTCCGCTCGTTTTTACTTTGATCGCAATGCTTTTTGGTAGTGTATCTGTGGTCATGATTGCTTGTGCGATTGCATTACCATGTGCGGCAGTATTACCTAAAGAGCGGGATGCTTGCTCAATGCCGGCAGAAATCTTATCCATGGGCAAGTGTTTGCCTATTACGCCGGTAGAAGATACTAAGATTTCTTCCTCAGAAATTTCAAGGAGTTTCGACGCTGTTAATGCCATTTCCTCGGCATTTTTGTATCCTCGTTCTCCGGTACACGCATTTGCATTGCCGCTGTTTACGATAATGGCGCGAAGTTTTCCCTGTTTGATAATTTTTTTCCCCAATACTACCGGAGCAGCACAGATTTTGTTTGTTGTAAAAAGAGCTGCTCCCGCAGCAGGAATTTTTGAGAAAATGACTCCAATGTCAGGGCGGTTTTTTGTTGTTTTTAATCCACAGTATATTCCTGATGCCTGAAACTCTTTTGGAGTAACAACACTTCCCGACGGGATTTCTTCCAGGGATTCCGGGGTGTTTTCTTTCATGAAATGATCAAGCGGTTTATTGCCAGAAAATGAAAAATATACTTATTGTATGGAGTGGAGAAATGTATCATAAAATGAATACGGCAGCGGCGACAACAGTAGTCCACAAACCGTTTTTATCTCCTCTGGCAGCCTGTGTGATGTTTCGTGTCTTTACAATTTTACCGCTCATTCGATAAATTTCTTTGCGTTCATCGTAGTTTTTTTCCGGATCAAATTCGATACCAAGGGTGCTTGCAAGCATGCTTGCCGCAAGATCTTCAGCATAATCGCCGGATTTTTCTTCCGTCTCTCCGAAGGCATGATGTTCGCTTAAATAGCCGTAACCAACCGTAGAAGGTATAGCCATGCCGACAGAAGCACTTATCATCCGGTTTGGTTCGTTGGTAGAGTTATCACTCATTACACAAAACACGACCTGCCCCGCTTTTAGCATAGGAACTCCCTGTGGCTTGGAGATCACTTTGCAATTCGGAGGACATATACTGGACACTCTTACCAAATTACACTTTTCTATACCTGCCTTTCTTAGTGCAAGTTCAAATGATTGCAATTTGTCTTTGTGTTTCCCGGCTCCTTTTGTAAAGAAGACCATCCTTGGTATCATCATGATAATGTTTCCTTAGAAAATGGTTGAATGTGGGTAAAGTTTTAAAAAATTAATGGGTGTGAGTAGTGAAACAAATTTCAGTATGAAAAGCAATAGAATTTTCACAAAAAAAATCATGATTTTTTTGTGGCTTAACCTCTATTGCTGCCAGCTGATATCGATTAATTTCTGAAGTGATTCTTTTGCCATACCTTCGTCGATAGACTGGCTGGCGATTTCTATTCCCTGGGGAAAGTTTTTTGCCTTTCCTCCGGCGATGATTGCGGCGGCAGCATTCAAAAGAACGACGTTTCTTTTCGGGCTGCGAACGCCGTCAAATATTTCTTTGATCGCATCTGCGCTTTCTTCCGGAGAATTAACCAATAGATCGGAGAGATTAGATTTTTCAATTCCAAAATCTTGTGGATCTATATAGTAATTTTTTACTGAGCCGCCAACCAGTTCGCAGATTTTAGTTTTTTCTGTAACGGTAATTTCGTCCAGGCCATCGAGTCCATGTACGACGAAAGCATGATTGTCGCCCAGCCGTTTGAGTGTTTCTGCAATGATAACGGTTAAGTGTTCATTATATACACCGAGAATACGATGGGTAGCACCGGCTGGATTCGCCAGAGGACCAATAAGGTTAAATATTGTGCGTATTCCGATTTCTTTTCTTGGTTTACTGGCATATTTCATAGCCTGATGCAGAAGAGGTGCAAAGAGAAATCCAACATTTGCAACCTCGATACACTTCTCGACCGTTTTTACTTCTGCTTCTATATTTACGCCTAACTGTCGCAAAACATCAGCACTGCCACATTTGCTGGAAGATGCTTTGTTTCCATGTTTTGCGACTTTTAAGCCTGCTCCGGCTATTACAAAAGCTGCGGCAGTAGAAATATTAAAGGTATTTCTTTCGTCACCTCCTGTACCGCAGGTATCAATGATTATTCCCTTACCAGCGTTTATCTTAAGGGCTTTTTGTCTTATTGCCAGAGTGCAACCTGTTATTTCCTCAACGGTTTCTCCTTTCATGCATAAGGCAGTTAAAAACGAAGCAATTTGAGCCTCTGACGCATGTCCTTCCATGATTTGTGTCATGGCGTTAAAGCATTCTTCCAGGCTTAAGTTTTTCCTGTTTATAAGTTTATAAATTATTTCCTTGTTAAACATAGTAATAAAAGGTTAAAGGTGAAAAGATTTTCCCTTCTTTATTTGGCAGTTTTAGATTTTGGGCATTATTTCATTTTTTGCTTGACGTAGAATTACATAAGTTTTAAAATTACCCTTTATTTTTTATAGCATAGGCAAAATTTTATAGAAAGGTATTAAGGAGATTTATGGCAAAAATATTAATTACATCTGATGAAAACATTAGAGACGCTCTGCGAAGGTTTAAGAAAATGTGCGATAAAGAAGGTATTATTAATCAGTCGAAACGTATTGCATATTTTGAAAAACCTTCAGAGAAAAAGCGTCGCGAGGAAAGCCGACGGATAAAAAACATTAAAAGGGCCCAGAAGTTAGGCATTTCTGGACAAACTACTACCGCTCGCACAAGTTTTAGCCGATCAGGCAGGAATAATTGACAGACATTAAATTTACAAATTTGTTTTCCATGGTATTTTTGGTGCATCACCCCATAAAAGTTCAAGGTCATAAAAATGCCGCATTTCCTTGCAAAAAAGGTGAAGCACCACATCTCCATAATCTATAAGTATCCATTTTGCCTCTGAATATCCTTCTATACCATTCCGGTGAACTCCGTAACCAGCCATTTTTAATTCAACCTCATCGGCAATACTTTGCAATTGACGGCTATTAAACCCGCTGCAAATAACAAAGAAATCTGCAATAAATGTTAAGTCTCTAACATCTAATATTACTATTTCCTCTGCTTTTTTATCTTCAGCAATTTTGGCAAACATGGTTGCCATTTTTCTTGAATCTAACGTTTTTTCCCCTCCCCAATTTTTTTATTGAATTTAAGCCGTATCTTCGAAATCCGAGTTATAGTGTGCGGAAGATTCGATGTCTGCAATATTACTCCCGCAATAAAAACAAAACTTTGCGTATTTTGGATTTACGGATACGCAATCATCGCACCTGTAATACAAAAGGGTTCCGCATAAAATACAAAAATTTGCACCTTTTGCATGATGATCATATTGGCAATTAGAATTAGGGCATATTTTGCTATCTGCCTCCGGGTAACTATTGCCTGCCATAATTGCCTCCTATAATAAAGTTAGTAATTTTACAAAGACCATGGTTGCAAGAAAAGATTACCTAGTTATTTTGCCGCTATTATACTGCATTATGGTTTCATTTAAATTTGCAGTCGGCCGGGATACAGAGTACAAAAACACAAACAAGCAGAAAAAGCCTTATACAAGCAAATTAAATGCAGGGTGCTGAGTTGTCGCATTCAGCACCCTGCTTGAGGTACATTAGTTAAGATGTAAAAGAGTACTGAGTTGCTCTGAATATTTAAGAGTAATTCCTGCGAAAACAACAGATACTACAGACATTAACTTCAACAAAATATTTAATGATGGGCCAGAGGTATCTTTGAACGGGTCTCCTACTGTATCACCTACCACAGCAGCCTTGTGTGCGTCAGAACCTTTTCCTCCGAACGATCCCCCTTCAATGTATTTTTTTGCATTATCCCATGCACCACCTGCATTTGCCATGAAAACCGCCAGCAGAAATCCGGTTGTCAAGCTTCCGGCCAAAAGCCCTACTACACCAGAGACTCCAAGTATTAAACCTGTTGCAATAGGCACTAAAAGTGCCAAAATAGAGGGGAGCATCATTTCCTTTTGTGCTCCCTTTGTACTTATAGAGACGCATGCAGCGTAATCCGGCTGATTTTTCCCATCCATAATTCCAGGAATTTCCCGGAATTGCCTGCGTACTTCTTCTACCATGCTGCCAGCAGCACGCCCAACGGCCTTCATCGTCATCGCGCAAAAGACAAAAGCAATTAACCCTCCAATAAATAAACCAATCAGAACTTTTGGATTAATTAAAGTAATATTCAGAGAGGACATAAGGTCGGATAAAGTTGCTTTTGCTATGTCAATGTTTGTGCCTGCAACCTGTATTACATGTGTCCCTGCACGTTCCATTCCTAATTTTACTTGTTCTACAAAGGATGCAATTAATGCCATTGCTGTTAAAGCAGCCGATCCTATTGCAAATCCTTTCCCTGTGGCTGCCGTTGTGTTTCCTAATGCATCCAGTGCGTCGGTTCTTTCTCTCACGTACGGTTCAAGCCCACTCATTTCAGCGTTGCCACCGGCATTGTCCGCAATTGGACCATAAGCATCAGTTGCAAGCGTAAGACCAAGAGTGGAGAGCATGCTTACTGCTGCAATAGCGATACCATAAAGCCCGAGTGAGATATTCGAGAAACCACCGGCAAAGCCATAGCTTAGTATTATTGCAGCCGAAATTGTTACAACGGGTATAATAGTCGACTTCATGCCTGTTGCAATACCATCGATAATAACCGTTGCAGGACCTGTAGTGGCATGTCCCGCTATGCCCTTTGTTGGAGGATAATTTGATGAGGTATAGTATTCCGTACCTTTGCCAATAATAACACCGGCGATTAAACCGGTAATAATAGAACCCCAAACACCAAAATTATGCGGCAACATGAATTTAATAACGATTGCTGATGTTATCAGTATCAGAATAGAACTGACATTAATTCCTTTACCCAAGGCTTTCAGGAGTTCTTTTTGTGTCGCCTCTTCTTTTGTCTTTACTGTATGTATGCCTATGATAGAAAGAATAATACCAACTCCCGCTAGTATCATTGGTACAACCATGCCTGCAACTCCTAAACCAGCGGTGATGGCTAAGGCGGCGCATGCCAGCATTGAATTGTAATAGGATTCATACAAGTCGGCTCCCATACCAGCCACATCGCCAACATTGTCACCGACATTATCTGCAATCGTTGCAGGGTTTCTCGGATCATCTTCAGGAATACCTGCTTCTACCTTCCCTACCAGATCTGCTCCCACATCCGCTGCTTTTGTATAAATTCCTCCTCCAACCCTTGCAAATAATGCCTGAGAGCTTGCACCTATACCAAAGCATGGCAACATCATGGCCATATCGAGCAGCGTAAAATTGGTAAACTTGCGAAATACGAAAAACCACAAGGATATATCCAGGAGCCCCATTCCCACAACTACGAGACCCATCACGGCGCCGCTTCTAAATGCAATTTGTAGTCCCTGGTTTAATGATTTCCTTGCTCCTTCTGCTGTCCTGGCGCTGGCGTTTGTTGCCATTTTCATTCCCAAAAATCCGGCAAATCCTGATAAAAAGGCACTGGACAAAAACGCAAAAGGCACTACTTTGGATTGAACTTTCAATCCATATGAGATAAAAAGAAGTACAAAAAAAGCGACTACCATAAAAATAGCGATCACTTTATATTGTTGTTTAAGGTAAGCATAAGCACCTTCCCGCACATGTTTTGCAATGGAAATCATTTTTTCGTTTCCTTCCGGATACTTCATGACTCCTTTGTAAAATTTCGCTGCGTAAAAAAGGGCGCATAATGCACCAATTGGTGCAATCCACCAAAAAATTGGTATTGAGTGGGGAATGTCTTCCGTTACGTTTTCCCTCGAACCTCCCAAAGCAAACAGAGGGTGTTCAGTGCGGGTTGTTTCTCCGATGTCAAACGTAGGTTTCTCAGTGCTCCCCTTTGTGGCGGTTTGAGCCTGAACACTATAAGAAAAAATATCCGATTTTACCAGCCCGAAAATAAGGATGGTCAACATCAAAAGTATCATAGTGATACGAATCCGGTTGACTCTGAAAATAAAGTTAAAAATGCGTAAAAAATTATTCATTGACTTACATCTTTCTCCTTTCTGCCAAGCATTCCTTTAATTTATTAATTTTACGAAGCAAAGTATACAGTACGATTTGTTAAATTAATCAGGTTTTTACCTTCCTGAAAAGATTGTTTTTCTACCATTTTTCTAAAACGGCATCATCTGCATTATTTATCAGGCCAGACAGGGCCATTTTTTTCTCTTCCAGCTTTTTGATAAACTTATTCACTTCTACCAGAGTGTCATCCGGATATTTTTCACGATACTCCTTCCATTCCTTTATGGCTGTCTCAACGTGCTCAAGGGCATTGCCAAATTTTCCTTCTTTTTCGGCACATAATGCCGCTCTCCACAGGGTGTGGCAAATAGTTCTTTCAATCGCAGCGATATTTCTTAGCTTTGGTGCATTTAAAACGGACTTCCTCATCCAAAAAAGTGCTGCATCATAATTATCTTCGCCGTCTTCTTTTTTTAATTGTTCTCTGTTATATGCAGTATATTTGAAGTACCGGTCATCAAATAAATGCGAGTACATATATCCTAATTCAAAAAAAAGATCACCGCTGTTAGGATTTTTTAATGCCCCTTTCTTTGCAAAATGCAATCCCGCCTTAATCCATTTCCATTTGTTTTGAGGGGAATCCCACTCATGGGCAATATTATATGCCATATTCCACGCCTGAAAAATCCAAACAGCCGGAAAATTAGGTTGTAGTTTAGATATTAGATTGTTAATAGTCAACAATTCATAATATTTTTTTTCTTCATGTCTGGCAAGTGCCCTCACCCATAGAAAGTCAACTACAATACCCCGAAGCCCACCAGACAAAAGCAAAGGAATCGTTTCCGTTGGAGTATAATACTCGTGTGCCTTAGTTGGTGTGTTTCGAAAAGAATTTACACATATATTAACAACAAAAATGAGGCATAGCAGTGCATATAAAAATAAGCGCCTTTTTCGCAGCATTCAGTACTTACAAAAACTCTCTTTTTTTTAGTATTATACAGGAAATAAGAGTACATAATGTTACATATATTAACGTATATCCCGCAGAGAATCCAATGGTTTCTATCGGGATATTTATGCCCTTTAAAAGATATGTCAGGCCGTCAAATTTTTTAAAATCGGGCAAAATGAACGAAATCCATTCTAAAGGCTTTTTACACAAATAATCCATATAAATCATGAAAATATTAGGTTTTTTGATCATTCCGGGTAATGCATGTTCATGCGTGCCGGAATGATGTAAGAGCAATGAGAAGTCCTTTATAAAATCCAGTAAATGTCCGCATAAGAACACAGCGAATGCCGATAAAATGCTGACGAGTGCGGAGAGATACGCAGAACCCATTACCGCAATGGCAATTATCAGCAGAAATTTTAAGAAGGTAATGGCTAATGCCTTTGCATAATTGAATATGAAGCCTTTTTGTATGGAAAAGACCTTGATATTATTTTGTGCTGTGCCAATATAGTCGGTGTCAAGGGTCGGGAAAACTGTTATTTTAATATCGTTGTTTTTTTTAATAATTTCGGGATTTATACTGATTGTTAATGTTTCGTCCGCTTTTGCAGAAAAAACTTCTGTTTTATTTTCTTTTGATTGAATTCCTTCGATTGCAATTGAAAGAAGAATCGTTTCTGTGGTATCCCTGCTGCTGTCAAATTTGAGACGAAGCTCAGCTTCGAAAGGAGGGATATTTTTCGCTTTTTCGTGCAAACGGGAAAAATTCCATATTGCTGCTCCTTCGCCCCCGCCCATGATCCAGTGAATGCCTTCCTTTTGATGGTGTATTTTCCCCTGAATATGAAAATGCTGAGCATTAAATTCTTTACGTGCTTTGAAAATGCCTCTGTGTTCTGGAGGCAAATGAGCGGAAGCAAAAAAAACAAATATGATATTCACGAGACTCAAGACAATCAAGATAAAAGCCGCTAACAATGCAAACCCAAGAGTTTTGCCGGCAACAAGTTTGAATTTAGAGACAGGTTTTGAAAGAACGCTAAAGACGGTCTTGTTTTCAATATCGTGAGGTAGTGAAATAGCGGAAAAAAGAATGATTCCTATCATGCACAAAAGCACCACTACCTGAAAAAACAATATCAGCATTATCTTTGGCAATGCGTCCTGTTCATTTGTAGTTGAAATCAATGGAGATATTGCCAGAATAATGGTGCCAAGGGCAATTAATATGTGAGGTATTTTTTTTCTAATCGCCTCTCTTAATGATTGAGTGGCAAGGGTTAGTATCATCAGCTCGAATGAAAAAAGAATCTATTTGTGCTGTTGTATGATGTTAACAAACAATTCCTCCAACGTTGAGAGATGCGGATGCATGGAAATTACTTCGCCATTTTTGCCCTGAATAAATACTTTTACCGATTCCTGGTCTTTGTCGGAAAGATTTTTAACCAGGAACTCCGTAATATCGCTTCGGGAAAGCAGCTCATTCACTTTGCCTGCCACTTGTAAAATACCTTTATTAAGAATCGCTATTCTATTGCAAATACTTTGCACGTCAGATAATAAATGAGAACATAACAATATGGTTTTGCCTTGTTTGTTAAATTCACGTATCAGTTCTTTTATTTCCCGGCGGCCTAATGGGTCAAGTCCGCTGGTAGGTTCGTCCAATATAATTAATTCAGGGTCATTTATTATAGCCTGTGCCAGGCCTATTCTTCTGAGCATTCCTTTTGAGTATTTACTCAAAAGACGTTTTCGGTAAGGGTTTAAGCCGACAATTTGAATTAATTTGTCGATTCTTTCCTTTCTTTCTTTTCTTGAAAGATTAAAAAGTTTTCCATAAAAATCCAGGATCTCTTCCGCATTTAAAAATTTATATAAATAAGATTCTTCCGGTAAAAACCCGATTTTGTATTTGGTTTTTATATGACCGGAAGGTTTGCCTAATAACCAGGATTTGCCACTCGTAGGATGCAGGAATCCGAGAAGTAACTTAACGGTAGTAGTCTTTCCTGACCCGTTTGGTCCTAACAGTCCGAATATTTCTCCGTGCTTAATCTCAAGATTCAGATTCGTCAGGGCGGAAACACTTTTACGTTTCCAAAAGTCATTGTAAACTTTCGTAAGACCTTCTGTTTTTACAGCTAAACTATTCAAGATGTTTTAATTTTTCACACGATTATAGAACATTGTGTATAAGTGATTACATAATAACAGCCTAAAAAGCGTAAGATACTCTAATCAAATTTATTTGATTAGTCAAACAATATTTAAAGGGTGGAAAAACTTTAGATTTTCTGCGATTTTCAGATGGTGCATCCCGTGTAATCTTTGATGGAAATCTAAGTTCTTTCTTGTAGCTGCCCAATCTTCTGGTAGTAAATTCCACAGTAATTCGTCAATTTGCTTGTAGTTTGCCTGTTGATGCTCGTCGAGAAATTTTAACACCCAATCTTTAAGCTTTTGTTTTTCAAAAGGTTTCCGTTTTGTATAGAAGACTTGTTTGCCTCTCAATTTAGCTACATTTGCAGATATAAAAATATTTGGCTTCCTGCCTACTCTACGTAATAAAGATAAAGAAACCGCATCATCGGTAAGTTCACACTTTTTTGGACTTTATCCAACAATATTACATTTATCAATGGTAAATCTGCTCTTTCAAACAATAATGTAGAGTAGCTTTTCATCAATTACATTTCCGTATATCTGCAATACTACTTTTTGTTTATCATTTAAGATATAATCTGACAAAGGCAGGTATCTTTTGTTGGTGAGGAGCATTCCCGATTTTTTGTAACCTAAATTATTATATTATGCTTCGAGGGGGTTTCTCCTGAGCGGTAAAGAGATTCTTCCCTGCCTGTCGGCAGACAGGGACTCCGCTCAGAATGACAAAGCCTGTCCTGTGTGAAGTGAACGGAGCGAAGGACTCAGCAGAGCATTCACAGTCATCCCGGAGTACATTTTCACTCTTTGATAATCTGATTACCGATAATCTCGGTTGTTTGATGAGTCCAATATTTTGCAAGTACGATTCTGCTTTGATTTGTTCTAAAGAGATTGGTGGTTCAAAGGTTTTTACGGACTCAAAGTCTATTGCGAGCCAGTTTGTATCTTTGGTTGTAAGGCATTGATAGGGTGGTTTTGATATCTGCATGATGACAAATACATTTTTGCCTGAACGGCTGTAAATCTATAATCCAAGGCTGTATCTTACGGCATTTTCAATCTTTCTCATTGTTTCATCTGAAACCTTACCAGCGGGTTGTTTTGGAAACCTGGCTTGATCTATCGAGCGTATTTGAAAACAAAGGAATACTGTTTCTATTGGCAAGCCACTCTCTGACGGTGATACGCAAATATTGGTAGGATAATCATGGGAAATGTTTTCGCCTTTTGTTCCGACAACTACAGTTACTACGAGGGGTAGTTTGTTAATAGCATCTATAGATAAGACCAAATCCGGGCGTGTTCCCGTCTGTTCTTTCCCTTTTACTGGATTTTTAAGTCCACAAAGTATATTTCCCCTCTCTTGACAGCCATTATATTTTTACCAACCCATCCAATTCAGTGCCAGTGAATTCAGAATTAATCTTTCTTATCTCAAGCTGAATCTCCGGGTCAAATGCCATTGCAGTAAGTTGGGTTTCAATAGTTTTTTGCTTATTTAATGCATCACCTCTAAGTTGACGCGCAAGCCGTTCGAACAAACATAATTGCTCATCTCGGGATAATTGCTTAATCTTTTTTTCAATATCTTCAATAGTAGATGTTGCCATAACTACTTTTCTCCTTCTTAAATAAGTATTGTTTATATAGAAAACTTTCAAAGAACTGCATTGTTGCCAATATTCAGCAATTAGTTGTAAATGTATAAAAAACAGGTTAACCTGTCAACAAGCATCTAACAGGGAGCATTCCCGATCTAAACAGTAGTAGTTTTTTATTTTTACTTCAAATGACTCATACTCCACTTCACTCATGGCAAACTCGGGTTCGATGATTTTTATTTCTTCGTAGGTTAGTCCAAAGAGTTTGTAGACAAGCTGACCAAAGTGTATTCGCTCCCTTTCATCCTCTCTTAAAAGAAATTGGAGCTAGTTGTTGAGAATTTCCTTTGCAATGTTATCCTGAGTTTTTTTTAGTATTTCATCGTAGACCTCGGTTGGTATATATTCAACAGACCAATTATTCGATGTATTTTTAGTACAACAACATTTTTTGTATTTCTTTCCACTACCGCAAGGACACAGAGTGTTTCTACCATGCTTACTTGTGTTTTTGTGCATAATTTCTAAGCCACTTTTACTGCTTCTTTGTTTACCATTAAAACCCTATTTTTCCTCATCTTTTAATTATTTTTGTAACAGTTTCTTGGGAGTATAAATGGAGCAAACAAGTTTATGAATAACAATTCTCGGAAAGTCTGCAAAGATTTGCTCCCCTTTCTCCACAATTTTTTTAATGGTTTAAAAGTTTTGTAGAGCATATTTAAAATTTATCTATAATGTCAGTAATGATTTTTTCTAATCGATAGTAATCTTCATAATAATCGATATAAGCGTCAAAAGCTCTTTCAGTGTCAGGTGTATGAATATGAATTTCTAAAAATGAATTTGTACCGGCTAAACTCCATATTGAAGGATCTATCTGCAATTTTAAATACTTTTTCGTTTTCGAGTCCTTTGGATTGTAATTATGTTCAATAAGTTTATTTCTCGTTTCAGAAAATCTCTTCACGAAATTCTGTTCTGGATGTTGGGTGTTTATTAGTTGTAAAGTTTCTAGCAATTTGATACATTTATTACCATGATGATACATCCCGTATAGGCTAACCCCAATTAGTTCATTAAGATGCAGCATTTTCAATCTGTCTCCAAAAGTTTCGTTGATACATGCTACTTTATTGAATCTTAATTGCTCAAAACTGAAATAAAAGAACTTAAATGAATCGTACAAAAAACGATAATTTTGCCTTTCCTTATTCCAATTTTTACCAAACGATTTCCATTTGTTGTTCCAATTATCTTGAAAAGTGCCTATAACATTCTGTTGTCCTTGATTTTTTTGGAATTTATCAAAAGCATTTTCATCTCCAAAGATTGTGCAACGAGAAACATTATCATGCACTTTAACAATTGTCGTTGAATCTATTAATTTTTGAATATCAGGATTTCCCATTCTATTTATCTCTCCTTCTACTATTTTTATCTCTTTTTCTGTTAATCCATAGAGTTTATAAACAAGCTGGTCAATCTGTCTTTCCATCGTTGACGTGTCGGCATCTGGGTCTTTTTGTTTTGTGGCGAGGATTTGGTCATGCCATGTAATTTTCATCCTTCTCCCAGTTCAAAGGATTGTTGATAATGTATTCACGTATTTTATTCAACTCGGATTCAGTGCGGATAATGCGGTCGTAGAACCTTAATTGCCAAACCTGGCAGCCAGTCGTTTGTCGGATTGCATTAATGCGCCTTGATGAAAATGTCTTAAATGCACGAACAAATTCAGATAATCCATGATTGGGTTTTGTAGAGACATGCCTTGTAGAGACAGGTTTCAAACCTGTCTCTACAATAAAAACATCAACCCTTTCCCGCCACAATTGCAATCTCGTCATCGGTTAAACCGTATAATTTATAAACCATCTTGTCAATCCCTTTTTCAAGTGCCAACGTGTCAGCATTGGGGGTCTTTTTGCTTTAGAGAAAGGATTTGGTCAACGAGGGTGATGAAGGGCTGCTGGGCTTTTAAATGAATATCCTTTACAGGCAGCTTATCTATGTAATACTTATCGAAATGCATTGTTCTTACTGCTCTATTAAAAACAAACCAGTAATAGAACCATGAAGCAAGTTGTGAATTAAGTATTGCAAGCACATACTGAAGCGCAAACTTATCTACAGTTAAATGAGTATTCATTACTGTATCAAGGGTTAAAAACCCCTCAGTATAAATTGTTGCCATGATGATTATCCTGTCGTATGGATTCATAATATGAGCAACAATATTTTGGGATAAAATTTTAGGTTTTAAAAGCTCTTTGACTTTTGTACCGGACAAAATTTCCTTAGGCAAGGTTATGTTATCAATGTCTCCATAGATTTTATATTTGCCAATGTTTTTGCCTCTTAAAATCGGTTGTCCCGATTTTGATATCCTGCGTTGAAATGGCAAACCTCTAAATGTTTTTGATATTTCGGAAAGCAGTACCGTATTCTGCCGTAATTTATCCAGAATGCCTTGTATTCTGTTGTCAACATACATCGGCAAAATATCGAGCCGGTCTATAAGTTTATAATCACCTTTACCGTTGACTTTTATTTCTCCATCCCACCCTTCTCCGGCAGAAAATTGGTAAGAGCTACCAGCTGTTTCTTTTGAGATGCAAATAATTGTCTGCTCTAATAACACTGCTTCAAATGCTTTACAGACGTCAATAACCGATAACAACCTGTTCTTATGGGTAACTAACGATCTCGTTTTTTCCAGCCTTCATAAAAAGATAAAGATTTTGGGATAATGCAGGCTATTACGCCTTTAGAGTTGGTTAATTTGTTGCCAACTTCTATAAAGAAGGACGCTGAATTTTTTTGTCTGTCAAAAAGTTTATAATTTCCCGTAAGGTATTCAATATCATCAATTTCCGCTCCATAAGGCGGATTCCCAATCACCACATCAAACCCATCTTTAACGCCAAACATCCACTCAGAGTCAAAGAAGGGTGCGGAGGTATTTTGGTCGTAAGGATCCCATGCGGCAATTTTTTTGGCAGTGGCAGGTTGGAAGTCGTGATTCTTTATGAGCAATTCCGCCAGTTCATCACGCAGTTGCTTGTCTTTTATGCGGCAGTTTTCCTTACGCCGGGGCGTCCTGGCTGCAAAGTAATCGTGGCGTACTTTTTTCAGTTCTGTCTTTTTCTTTTCTATATTCGGGTTGGTAAAAAGATGGGGCGTTCTTTTTCCAATCCTATCAGTGTGTTGGCTGCCACAAATTTGGTTTCAAGGTTTGGCAGGGGACGTATGCCAAGGTTTTCCTTGCTATAGTTTACCCTCTGGTCAACAATCAGGGAGATAAAGAACCGCAGTTTTGCTATCTGTACGGCGATGGGTTGTATATCAATCCCATAAATACAGTTCTCAATGAGGTACAGCTTGTGGCCATAGTCCAGCTCGTTGTTATTAAATGCCTCTTCAATATCCCTGCGTGTGTTCTGCCTGTCTTCAATCACCTTCTCCCTGATGCGGGTGTCTGAAATGCCTTCGGCTTCTTCAATGAGTTTATCTACCGTGCTTAGCTGCTGGTGTTTCCAGTGGACGTTGTTGGGGTCAAGTTTGTGCAGCATATGAACCATCTTGTGCAATATGCCCATGGGGAAGGTGCCGGAGCCGCAGGCAGGGTCCACAATTTACAGGTATCTATTGCATTAATCAGCGCTTCGGTTTCTGCAGTATTGAAGGGGTTTGGGTTTTCAGAGTAACTTAGCAGGTCACGCAATCTTTCTTCATCTTTATCAGTACCGTTAGCGCCTTTGCTTGGTGATCCTTAGCTTTACTCAGAATGACATTGCAGGACAGACTGTTTAAGGCAGGCAATCAATGATTCATCCACCATGTAGTTCACGATCTCACGGGGTGTATAAAACGAACCGGTCTGCTTGCGGGCAGTGGTCCTCGTTTCGGGATTGTAGTTTGCTAAAAGATTTTCAAATACCTTGCCCAGTAATTCGGGGTCGAGGGCTATTTCTTCTTCAATGGGCGTGTTTTCTGTAATAGTGAATTTGTAGCTGTTCAGGATGTCAATAAGTCCGCGCACCTTTTCTTTGCTTTTTTTGGGCGAACCGTAAATCTTACTCAGATCGACTTCCACACCCTTCTCATTAAAAAAGAGTTCGTCCGGCACTTTAAGCACATTATCTTCCCGGTCGCTGAAACTATCAATGCGGATGCGCCTTCGTTTGTTCTTTTCGTCCAGTTCCTTATCGAGACATTCAAACAAACCGCCGTTGAGGAAAGGGATCGGGGCAAAGTATTGTTCCAGTGTTTCAGTTGGCCTTACAAATTCACTCTCATAGCGGAATACGTTGTGAATGAAATAATGCCCGTCCCTGCCGCTGTCATTTTTCGTCCCGAACCTGCGCTTGCCCATTTCAGTGTTTAACGTGGCAAAGAACAGATTCTGCAGGATTGCTTTGTAGTAAGTGCTTTGCCTGCTGTCAGTATATTTGAGCAGTTTCTTCAGTTCCTTTTCATCAAATAATTCATCCGGTATCAACCTTTTTTCCTTCAAAAACCAGACAAATATTAAACGGGTAATCAGGCGGATAACGCCGGTTGCATTCCGGACGTCTTTTTCCTTTTCTGCATCATCGGGGAATTCCACTTCCTGTATAGCCCGGAAATACCAGTTGGCAATTTCCTTAAAAAATCGTTTATTGAGTTCTTTGGTATCCAGCGTATTCTGCCAGGCATTGTGCAATTCAACAAAATTGGTGAATTTGTGTTTGATTTTTAGCTCGTCAAATGAAAGGTCGAAGAGGATTTCTATGTGGGCGCAGTGGGTGACAACCCCATCTTCCACCCCCGTCCTGCGGACACCCCCGCCAGCGTGGGATATGCAGATGTCTTTGATGAGGGTTACTTTCTCCAGCACGTCTTTGCTTTCGTCCCGTTTGTGCAGCCTGCGGTTGATGACAGAAAGGGTAAGCGAAAAACCGTGTTTGAATAAAATCATTACGGGCATGGGAAACAGGCGATTGACTTCGCGGGTGATGTGTGAAAGTTCTGTTCTGCTGTAATGTTCTTTTGCCAGTTCTATGGCAAAAAATAAATATGTTTCAATGACGGTGCTGTTGACCTGTCTGGTATCAAACAGTGATAACTGACCCGAAATCTCTTCCTTTGATAACTGAAATAGCAGGTCAACGTATTTCCACTCTCTTACCAATGCCCTGTCTTCGTCAAACCGGGAGTGATTATTTACGAAAGCATCTTTGAATGTGGTATAGGATGGTTTTTCCACAGGCGCCCGGCGTTCAGTAATATAGCCAAGGGTCTAAAACAGATTTAACGCATTTTCGGAAAGGTTGCCATTGTTAAACTGCTGAATGGCTTCCTTTATTTTTTGTCTGAGGTCTTTACTCATTAATATTGCTTTAATTCATTCCTAAGGTCTATAAAAAAAATCTGATGTGTACTTTATTTCTTAACTAAATCCTTATATTTTCCAACAGCTATGGTAACTTTTGATTGGAATCGGTCTTCGGCCACTTCTAAATCGTAACGGGATTGCAAATTCATCCAAAATCCAGGCTCAATGCCGAACAACCTGCCAAGGCGGATGGTGGTGTCGCCGGTTATAGACCTTTTGCCTAAGACAATCTCATTAATGCGCCGGGGTGACATTCCGGTTTCCCGCGCCAGCAGGTTTTGGCTTATTCCCATCGGCTCCAAAAACTCCTCAAGGAGAATTTCACCAGGATGGATAGGTTTCATTTTTTACCTCCAGTGTTAATGATAGTCGGTTGTTTCTACATAGCTTTAAGTTAACGTATGGAAATTTCAATCGCACGTGTTAAAAGATACCGTAGGCCTACTTTATGACTAACCAGGTTACTAATTCAAAATTGTCCATATTATTCACCTGTTTTGACTGTGGAATCAATAATGCTCTCCGGTCAGAGGTAAGTTTTTGGTTCATCCGTTTTTTGAATATATGGCATATCTTATCCACGGCTTTTTTGAGCAGTTCCGTATATTTACTCATTTCCTCGCCATTCCTGGTTTCTGTATTGAACAATTCACAAAGCTTCTCATAAGGCTCTTTGCGTCCCTGGCACATCAGCCGATATATTTCCAGTATCTGTTTGGCATTGGTGTAGTTGAAACGAACCGTTCCATCTTCCCGAATATAAACTAAAAAGTATGGTTGCAAGGGACTTACTTCTTCGTTGCCGTCCGTATCTCCTTTTTGTTTCAAACAAAATATTACACCAGGTCTGATAATTTCTTTTTCTGCTCCGGCAAAGCGGCTTGTATCCGACGGTTGTGCATGAATGCCTGAGGGTGAAGGGACAACGGCGTATAACCCGAGGGGGGCTTCCTCCAGTTTCCTGCGGTTGTTTGCTATAAAACCGAGCAATTCTATCCGGAAATCATCTAATGTAAAGTCGGTTAATGAAATACTTTCGTGCATTTCTTCAAGATCGAGTACTTCGTTTTGCAGTTTTTTCAGTTGCCGGTTGCGGTATCTTAAATCATCGGTGATGAGTTCTTCAATCTGCTCGGTGTTCAGGATATTATCGTCTCCTGTAGCGGTAACATCCACCAATGCCATGCGAGCCTCCACGCGTTCTTTCAGGTTGATGTAATTATCGGGGTCTTTGGTAGGCCAGAAGTTTACCAGTTGGATTTTATTATTCCTGCTTCCCAGTCGGTCAATACGGCCAAAAACGCTGGATGATGCGGACAGGATTCCAGTGAATATCGTAGTTAACCAAAAAATCACAATCCTGCAGATTCTGCCCTTCGCTGATGCAGTCGGTAGCGATCAGTATATCAATCTCACCTTCCTGCGGCATGGATTTCATTAATTCCCTGCATTTAGAAATGGGAGAAAAGTTAGAGAGGATGTTTGAGAAATCATTTTTTCCTAATGTGGTTTGTGTGCTGCTGCCCGTCACCAATGCAATATGCAGCCATAAATCTTTTTTAACCCAATCTTTCAGGCAATCGTAAAGGTATTGAGCCGTATCGGCAAATGCGGTAAAGACAATTACCTTCCTGTTGTTGCTGTTCAGTGGTTGATTAATTTTTTGTTCGATTAGTTTTTGAAGGTCTTTCAATTTTGCGTCACGTTCCGGGGTTACCGCAACTGCCGTATTATACAAGTCATTGAGGGCTTCTTTGTCTTTTTTTAAATCGTTTAACCAATCTTCCAGACGTAAATCAGCTAAATCAAATTTCAATTTTTTCCCTACCTGCCATTGTTCAAGATCATCGGTATTTTCTTCTAATTCGTCTTCATCCGGTTCCAATGTTTCCAAAACCTCTTCCTGCGATTTAGCGTTTGATTTAAGGAATTCATTGATTCTGCTTTCAAGTTTTTCAATCTTCTGAATCGTTCTGTTCATAGAAATCTCAAATGATTCAATGGAACTTTCCAGACGTTTCAGGAAGTTTACTTTCATCATCCCGATGAGGAAGTGTTCACGGTCGCTCTGCTTAAAGGCAAGGACTTCGGTATCGGCTAATACCTCGTATTTTTCTTTCTTTTCTTCCTTCACATAGGCAGAAGGGTTAAATACCGAAAGCTTGTATTGCAGGATTTTTTTTGTTCAGCGTATCGTAGGTAAAGAAACGGTCTTTTATATCAATATTCGGGTAGAGGGAATGGGGTTTTAACCGCTCCGGGAATTTCCCTATTTATAGTACCATCCTCCTTGGCCTTTTCCATTGGATTACCGCGAAAATTACGGGACTCATCGATAACTACCAAATCATAGGCGCCCCAATTGAAGTTTTCAAGGTCTATGCCGTTTGCATCGGATTTGCCGGTTATTCTGCCAAGGTCGGTATGGTAAAGGACGGTATAGTTAAACCGGTCTCCGATAAACAAATTAAGCACGTTGTTCTGGTTTGCCTGGTAGATTATCCAGTTGGCGGAGAGTTTTTTAGGGCAAAGTACCAGCACCCGGTAGTTCAGTAATTCAAAATAGCGGATGACCGCCAATGCCTCAAAAGTTTTACCCAGTCCGACGCTGTCTGCTATGATGCAGCCATTATGTTTCAGGATTTTATTGATAGCGCCTTTTACGCCGTCTTTCTGGAAGTCGTACAGCATATTCCAGATTTCACTTTCAAAAAACCCGATACGTTCATCCAGTAGGCCGCCGAGCTTCTGTTCATCAAGATAGTTTTCAAAGATTTTTGTATGCGTAGATAGTGAAATATGCCGAAACTATTGATACATTTGTGCCTTGTTTTACATTATCTATAAGGAACTGACCTACAGTACCGTTCTTATGATTGTCACGGATTGAGGTATTGTCCATAAGCGCAATTTTCCAGACGGTTATTTGTGGGCATGTGGTTCCCTGTCTTTGGCGCAATCTGTTACTGTTCCTTTAATGAGGCTTATGGTATGAGAGATAACTGGTAGGACGACTGAAAGATTTTCTTCGACTCCTTTCGGACTACCGGGAAGGTTTATGATAAGGGTTTGTTGATATATGCCCGCCACCGCCCTGGAGCCCATTGCTCTGGGAGTATGTTTAAGCCCTTCCATTCGCATTGCTTCTCCGAAGCCGGGCAATTCTTTTTCTATTACTGCTCGTGTTGCCTCAGGGGTGATATCGCGAGGTCCAACGCCGGTGCCACCGGTGGTGATGATAAGATCGGATATTTGGGAGAATTCGCGTAGTTTTTTAATGATGAGGTCTTTTTCATCAGGAATTATTTCATATGCGGAAATGGAACTATTGATTTGCTGAAGCATTGCGCGGATAACTTCTCCGCTTTTGTCTTCGCGCTCCCCTCTTGATCCTTTATCGCTTAATGTTAATATTGCTGTTCGTATCATAATTTATACCATAGTGGGTTTTTCAACTATTGATATTTCATCTCCGGTTGCAATAATCCCATCGTTAAGGATTTCTGCGAAAATTCCTTCTCTCGGCATAATACAATCACCCGCTTTATAATAGATGGCGCAGCGATCATGGCACATTTTGCCTATTTGGGTTACCTTGATAATAATTTTGTCACCGATTTTTAAAGTAGTTCCAACAGGAAGCGATTTTAGTTCTATGCCGCTGGTAACAATATTTTCTCCAAAATCGCCGTCTTTTATATCCAGACCTTTATTACGCATTACCTCGGCGCTTTCCGATGCAAGCAGGCTCAACTGACGATGCCATTTACCTGCATGGGCATCTCCTTCGAGGCCATAATGCTTAATTGCTTTGCATTTGCCGATATTGCGTTTTTGGATGCCCTTTTTTTCACTTATGCAGACAGCAACTATTTTACCCATAGGAAATCGTGTATTCGAATAATTTTATTAGTTATGTAAAGGTTAAGATATGCTTTTTATTTAGTATTATAGTAACGCGGTAAAAGTGGTAAAATCTGATTGAAGTTTAACAGGAGGTGTTTTTGGTGTCAAGGAGAACCCTTTCGTCACAGGGTATAAATTTCTTGTTTTTTTCTACCATTACAATTAAAATTGCCATTTTAATCCGGTTTGTTCAAGGGATTGTAATTGTCAGGTTATATTTTCATCATAGAGAGAATTACAGCGTAAAACAAATTGCTGAAAAAGTTGTTTTTAACTAAATAGTATTGGAATTTCAGTCGTGTAGAGGCAATTTTTGAATTGCCTCTACAGGTAAATAAAAATAGTAGCCAAAGGCCTAATTAAAGAAAGGTAAGTTTTCATGTCGAGCGAACATGTTGATTTGGCGGTAATTAACCGGGCAAAAGATGACAAGGTAAAGCTTGTTCAGTTGCAATTTACCGATATTAACGGCAGCGTGAAGTCGGTTACCATCCCCATAGAAAAATTCCCGGAATCCCTGGAAAAAGGGTTGTGGTTTGACGGATCGTCAATTGAAGGTTTTACAAGGATTTGCGAGAGTGACATGTTTTTAAAACCAGATGCAAGCACATATGCGTTGCTTCCATGGGAAACAGTTGCCGTAACTGCAAGGTTGTTCTGCGATGTCCATATGCCTGATGGCTCACCATTTGAAGGCGATCCTCGCTACATATTAAAAAGGGCAATTAAAAATGCTCGTGCTATGAATTTTGAATATAACGTGGGACCTGAACTGGAATTTTTCCTGTTTAAGCCGAAAAATGACGGTTTCGTAGCGCCTACCCCACACGATGTCGGGAGTTATTTTGATTTTTCCCCGAGAGATCTTGCGGGGAATGTGAGGGTTGATATTATTTTTACTCTGGAAAAAATGGGCATTAATGTGGAAATGAGCCATCACGAAGTAGCTCCGGGCCAGCATGAGATCGATTTTAAATATGCCGAAGCGTTGAAGACGGCGGAGAACGCTTTGACATTTAAACAAGTGGTAAAATCCATCGCGCATAAACATGATTTATATGCTACCTTTATGCCGAAACCGATTTTTGGGGTGTGTGGCAGCGGAATGCATTGCCATCAGAGTCTTTTTGATATAAGGACAAACAAAAATATTTTCTTTGATGAAAATGACCCGTATAAATTAAGCGAAGAAGCAAAATATTTTATAGCGGGACAATTAGAGCATGTTAAGGCGATGAGCGCTATTCTTTCTCCTACGGTGAACTCATATAAAAGACTGGTTCCGGGCTATGAGGCGCCGGTGTATATTTGCTGGGGGCAGAAAAACCGATCTGCCCTTATCAGGGTGCCGCGGTATTCCCCTGGCAGGGAACAGGCGACAAGGGTTGAGTTGCGGTGTCCCGATCCAAGCAACAACCCTTATCTTGCTTTGGCGGTAATGTTGGAGGCAGGTTTGGATGGAATAAAAAGAAAGCTTGCATTGCCAAAAGCAATAGAAGAAAATGTGTATGAATTTGATAAGGAAGAATTGTCTTATCGTAATATTGCAACCTTGCCTGGTTCTTTGGGAGAGGCGTTGCATGAATTAAAGCAGAGCGAATTGATGATGAGAACACTGGGTTCGCACACATATCAAATATATTTACATTCAAAACTTTCCGAATGGGATGAATACAGGATTCAGGTAACGGAGTGGGAACAGAAAAAATATCTTGAAACCACATAGTTATTTCCGAAGAGTGATAACTGTGTCAAATAATTGAGAATGGGTAAAAGCCGTACCATGAATGAAAGACGTCATAGTGTTGTCTTTAAAGAAAGTATGTGTTCCGATGGAATGTGTTGTTTTACGTGCGTGATTCCAGAGGACAGCAGGCATGTTGGGTTTATAAAATATTTTATCAAAAGAGGATCGGGGTTTCAGCATGTAAAACTGCTGGTTATGAGTGAGGGTCGTAAGAACGAGTTGTATGAATCGTGCAAGTTTCTTGACGTTATAATTTCAGCAGACCCTGATACCTTGTTGCTGAAAATGGATTTACGATGCAGAATTTATAAGCACAGACCGGTACAATGCATGGATTATCCTGATTGTGCCGGCGCCAGTCTTGATCAGAAAATAGCAGGTCCGTGTATCTATAACGAATACGTTGCTTCGCGCGCTTATCAACAATTAGTCTATAAACGTGAATGGAATGCCTTTTATGCGATTAAAGATGATTTGTCAGTTCTGAGTAAGATATTTTCTTCAGAGAATGAGGTTTCCGCTGCAAGGGAAATGCTGGTAAATGCAAAGGATGTTCGCCTTGCGGAGATATCCGTAATATCAGAAGAACAGGAATTTATCCTGATTCCGATACCAAAACGGTCAGAAAATGTTTTATATTTATCCGGGAAACATCAACCGATTGTTACAATAGAAGATGCATACAGGAAATGGGAGAAGAAGATTCAGGGGAATCTTCAGCATCATTACGGAGCGGAATGGGAAAAAAGGCTGGAGGAAGCCATTAGAACGGAGGGAAACGATGTTAGTAAAGGAAATAATGAGCACACAACTGGTAACTCTTAGTGCTGATTCAAAACTTGGTTTTGCCAGCGATATAATGTATTTGGGAAGAATCAGGCATCTACCTGTTGTGAATGGAAAAGAAATTGTTGGTATTTTGACGCAAAGAGATCTTTACAAAGCTTCATTGACGTCTATAGTTACGAACTGGAATGAAAATAAGGTTTTTCTTGATTCTGTTAAGGTTGCAGAGACGATGACGAAAGATGTTATTTCCATTTCTTCTGATACTTCTGTTGAAGATGCAGCGCAGATCATGATTGATAAAAAAATAGGGTGTTTGCCGGTAGTTGAAGATAAAAATATTCTTGTTGGTTTGATTACGGAAACGGATGTGTTGCAGTATTTTGTTGACGAATGCAGAAAAAAATAGATTTATAATATGATCGAAAAAAAAGGAGTAAATAATGTGTGACGTCGGTGGGCATATAAGTAGTGATATGATTACCTGGCAATGCGCTTGTTGTGGTTCTGCAATTGAGGATGCAAACGATCCGGCAGATGGACTTTGCGATCTGGGGATATGTTTGTCTTGCAGAAATAATCCGGAAGATTGGATTTCTTTTGTGAATGAGGAATGGGAAGAAGGAATATGTGACGATTGTATTACCCCATGCAACCTTAAACGATAAAATTGCCATACATATTTTTTTTCAAATACGGATATAGTGCCTGTATGATTTCCAGAAGGACATTTATAAAAGGGGCAAGTGGGTGTGCGGTTGGAATGGTATCCGTTGGAAGTTATAGTCGTTTTTTAGAACCCCGCTGGGTAGAAATAAGCAATGTTACTATAAAAATTAACGATTTGCCAAAACGATTTGAAGGGCTGAAGATCGTCCAGCTTTCCGATATCCACCATTGTAAATATGTATCAAAGGACTTCATTCGAAAATGTGTTCGCAAAGCGAATGCGTTATTTCCTGATGTAATAGTTTTGACGGGAGATTATGTTTTCAGTGACCAGGGGTATCTTCCGCCAGTGGCAAAAGAATTATCGGAATTAAGGGCAAAGGATGGTGTTTTTGCCGTTGTGGGAAACCATGACGATAAAGATCGCACATATGACGAATTGCATAAAAATGGCATCCGCTTACTGATAAATGAACATATTGTTTTATACAGGGCTAAGGAGTATATATTTATCGCAGGCATAGATGATATATGGAAGGGCGACACCGATATAAAAAGGGCATTGAAAGGAATGGATGAGAATCCAAAGATTTTGTTATCGCATAACCCGGACGCGATTGAAATAATTCAGCATGAAGATGTTGATTTTGTAATATCGGGCCATACTCACGGAGGGCAAGTAAGTTTCCCTTTTTACGGTCCGCCGATTGTATACTCAAAGTTTGGAACTCGTTATACCGCCGGCCTCTTCTGTGAAAAAAATACAATAATGTATGTAAACAGAGGGATAGGGGTATCTAATTTGCCGGTAAGGTTTTTTGCCAGACCGGAAATAACGCAGTTTACAATAAAAAATAATTTGCAATGCGCGTAGTTTTTATCCTGATAGGAGATTTATTTTTCTTGCATAAGCAATTATTGTTTTGTGTGGCGCTTATATAAAACACGCAAAGAGAAAATGGTAATTACAAAGGAAAGTGTAAATCCATTTGCAAGCACAATTATGATATCTCTCAGATGTAACCCGTAAATTAACCACATACTGCAGCCGAGTAATAAAAGGGATAACATTATAGGGGATACATCATTTAATTCCTTTGTCTTTATCCCCCGAATAATTTGTGGTATAAAACCCACTGTCGTACACATTGCAGCGATTGTTCCTATTATAGACCATGTCATATGTTTTCTCAGGTTTTTGTTTTATATAAAAATTTATTCGATATTCAGAAAAATTTCAAGAGCTATAGAGTATACCAAAAGAGATTGCAAAAGGGAAAATCAAATGCTATATTTAACCCTTGAAGAAAGAGAAGTGTA
>SOET01000046.1 GCA_021646465.1 Candidatus Kuenenia hertensis
TATTACAGCAGGTTAAGAAACTTCGGCATTTCTTAACTTCACGGCACAAACAAAGCCACAAAGGTTTATTCAAATATATCCATTGAGAATACGGAATATGCCATCCTTCATTAATTCCGCACCAAAGTTCAACAGGTATCCCAGCTTCTTGTCTGTCAATTTCAGATACGTCAACACCTGCTTAAGGCGTACTGCACAATCTACCACAATTTTTCCAATTTCGTTTTCCGTCATCTCTTCATGCCTTCGTGTCTTTGTGTGAGAATTCTTTTTAGATATCTGTTTTTTTCATTTTTCGTTCTTTTCAAGCGATAATTGATATTCGCTGATGTCAACGCCGTATATATTTACGTACGCTCCTTCTTTTATCGGGACAAATACTAACAGGAATGTTTTTTCTCCAAATTTTTCCACTCTCTGTTCCTGCTTATTTGAGGCAAGCACATCCCGGATGATCGTATTCCATGGGGTTGGAAGCTTGTAGTTTACCTTGCACTTCCAATGTTCCAACAAATACAAACCCGCTTCATTGGAAAAGACTATCGTACCGTCCTGTGTAATTCTCAGCATAGGGGTTGGGTTTCCCTTTAGGAAAGTACCCATGCTGGTTATCTTTTCATCCGACTCCGTAAGTTCGGTAATATCCACAAACGTGATAACGATGCCGTCTATCAGATTGTCTGTCGTGCGATAGGGCAATATACGCATGTTATACCAGGAATTATCATTCGTTTTTATCCGGCATACTTTCTTGTTTAGTGTTCTCAATACCTCTGCGGCGTCGTTATGGAGGGTACTCACATTGAATTTTGCAGTAATATCACCTATTGGACGCTTAATATCCGAAGGAAGCATGTTAAAGAGTTTCGTAATCGCCGGGGTGAAACGGATAATGTTCAGTCTGGTGTCAAGAAAGACAGTCGCTATCTCTGTGCTTGCAAGGAGGTTGTTAAGATCATTATTGGAACGCGACAATTCGATAACCTTATTCTGGAGTTCGGAGTTTACCGTTTCTAACTCCTCATTGGTGGATTGTTGTTCTTCCTTGGACGTCTCTAATTCCTCGTTAGTGCTCTGCAGTTCTTCGTTTGTGGATTGCAGTTCTTCATTGGTTGATTTCAGTTCCTCATTTGAGGTCTCCAGTTCCTCAATGGTTGCCTGTAAATATTCCTTTGTGGATTTTAATTCTATTTCAAGCGCTTTTATCTTCGGGCTTTCTTTAATGATTTTTTCAGAAAATTTCTCTTTTTTTTTCGCTTTTTCTGCCGGTAATTTTTCCTCAAAGATAATTATCGTCAGCCCTTCGGTTTCTGCTCCGGGCTTAAGCGGCTTGACGGTCAGGTCAAACGTCAGGAAATGTTCATTATCCTTTATCTTTAGTCCTCTCTCTATATGTATCTCTCTTTTTTTGGAAATTTTATGAAGCATGGTACTCAGTTTATAACGCAGGTCCTCATGAGCTATTTTTAATATATTAAAAGAAGGCAAGCCGGGCGGCGTTAATAAATACTTGTGAATCATGCCGTTTACATAAAGGATTTCATGCTTTTCATTCACCAGAACAAATGGCGGAGCGTATTTGCTGAGGATTTCTTTTTCCGCGTATTGAATAAAGTTGATTTCCCGGTAATCTTTTTTCTCCTCTTTCCGGTCTGTTTTTATGGCGCCCTGTATAGGCATGGTCGGAATTTCTGCGCCCTTTTCAATAACCATTCCCTTGCGTTTGTAAATCTTCCATTTTGGGTTTTCTACTGAAAAAAGATCGGTAAATTCTCCAATGGATTCAGAAGAACCGAGGAAAAGATAGCCATCTTTGTTCAAGGTATAGTGGAAAACAGGGAGTATCTTTTTCTGCAGAAAGGCATCCATATAAATCAGCACGTTTCTGCATGATATAAGGTCTAACCGGGAAAAAGGCGGATCTTTTATCAGGTTTTGCGTGGCAAAGACCAGCATTTCCCGTATTCGTTTTTTCAGCCGGTAAGTGTTTTCCTCTTTCGTAAAATACTGTTTCAGCCGTTCTTTTGAAACGTCCGCGGCAATACTTTCCGGATAAACGCCTGCGCGTGCAAATTCGATGGCGTCCGCATCCAGGTCTGTCCCGAATATCTGTACGTTATAATGCATTTGCCTCTTATCCATAATTTCCGCGAGGAGTATGGCGATGGAATATGCCTCTTCTCCCGTGGAGCAGCCTGGCGCCCAAACGCGGATAGAACTATTTGGCCGCTTTCCCTTTAAGATTTCGAAGATTGCCGTTTTTTTCAGGAGATCAAAGGCCTCCTGGTCTCTGAAGAAATTGGTTACCCCTATGAGCATGTCTTTGTACAGGATGTCTATTTCAGCGGTGTTTACCCGAAGATAATCGAGATAGTGTGCAATTTTATCGATCTGATGAACGGCCATACGCCTTTCTATCCTTCTCCGGATCGTATTCTGTTTGTAATGGGAGAAATCATGCCCCGTAAGGGCGCGAATCTGAAGGAGGATTTTTGTTACATAACCCTGATATTTTTGTTCCGTGGTGATTGCCGCCCGGGGGCTTTCGATATAGGGGTGTTTAATGTATTTTGTCAGTTCCTCAGGCATGCGTTCCACCGGCAGGATAAAATCAACAGCGCCCGTGTTTATTGCGTTTCTGGGCATGCTGTCATATCGAGCCTGGGTTTCGTCCTGTACCATAGTCATTCCGCCGTCTCCCTTAACTGCTTTCAGACCAAGCGTGCCGTCAGTTCCTGTACCCGAAAGCACGATGCAGATCGCCTTTTCTCCCTGATCATCCGCCAGGGAACGGAAAAAGAAATCAATAGGCAGCCTGGCGGCATGCGTTTCCAGAGGTTTTATCAATTGGAGGGTGCGGTTGATTATGGCGACGTCCATATCGGGAGGATTGAGATACACGCAGTTTTTTTCAACCTTCATTCCATCACTGATGTCTACTATTTTCATCTTCGTATATTTCTTGAGCAGATTTCCCATGATACTCTTGTATGTAGGAGCTAAATGCTGGACAACTACTATGGCAAGGTTGTTTTGGTCGGGCATGTGGGAAAAGAAGCCTTCGAGCGCCTCAAGCCCCCCGGCGGAAGCGCCGATTCCAACAATGGGAAATTTCATATCCTGCATCTTTGCAGCCTTTTTCTCCTTTGCCGGTGTTATCGCCTGCTTTTTGGTTTTTTGCATTTTTGTTTTTGGCGGCGCCGTTTTTGTTCCGGTAAGTGTTGTGGGTACTTTGGCTGGTACCGTTGCTATTCTAACGGCTGGTTCCTTTTCTCCGGATCGTACCGCCTTCTTTTTTGCTGTTTCAGTTTTTTTCTTTGCCATGATTTATTGTTTTTAAATAATGGTTGTCGGGTAAGAAATCCTGCCTTGCCGATAAGAAATCTTCATTAATGTCGGGTAAGAAACCCGACCTACAAAATATTATTTTACGAATATTGTAGGGCAGAAAATCCAATCTCCACTAGGTCGGGTTTCTTACCCGACATTTTTCCCATACCACCTCTCGGGTTTCTTACCCGACATTTTACTACATTCCCTATTGTTTTTGCCTGAATCCCTATGATTGACAGGCTACAGACCATTTTTATAGGTGCTAATATTTGTTGTGGTATTTTATATTTTATAAAGAGTTTACTCCTGAACGGGGTTTTTGTATAATAAGTTTTTCAGACGACTGTTGATGCATGTTTTCGAAAAATAGAGTGGTTAAGTGGTTAAGTGGTTAAGTGGTTAAGTGGTTAAGTGGTTAAGTGGTTAAGTGGTTAAAAATTTTAGCAGTTCAACAGAAGATGTCAAGGGAATTTTTACGCAAAATACATGAAAAAGGGATCATTTTTTCAAGGGGCATAAACGCCAGGTTAAAGTAATTTTGTAATGAATATCGAACAAGGAATTTTGAATTATGAAGTTTTTTTATCCTCCTTTTGTTTCGCGGTTTTTACGCTTGTCACAAAAATAGAAATAAGCTCATTATTTTCATTAATCAGGGGTTCGAGCTTTGATACCGGCTTTATGAGACCAGCTTTCACAATCATCAATAACCATATCCTTGTTTCCCGTAATTTCTTAAGAGAGACCTTCATCTTGTGTATAAAATCAGAACGAGATTCTGCGCTTTGAGCCTCTCCATAATTGGGAGCGGGAGATGTACCACACCGAATGTGTTGACCTGCAATGTGATTTCCCATCCTGGTTTTGGCAAGGATTCTGCCGTGCGAATAATTCTTACGGCAAAATCTATTAAACGTTCCCCCATTTACATGAGGACATGCTTCAAGATCAAACTGTCTCTTATCCTTCGATATTCATTATTCCTTGTTCGATATTCGATATTGGACTGTGTCGGGTAAGAAACCCGACCTACAGGTTAATTTCTTATGCACCGATTAATATAAATCAAAACATAAACACGCCAAATTACAGAAGAGCGTAAGCCGGCCTGACAATATTCATGAAATAATAATCTGTAGGACGGGTTTCTTACCCGCCGATTAACTGATTCTTCCTGTCAATCCATCCCCCCCCCACAACGGTATCATCATCATAAAAGACGACTGCCTGTCCCGGGGTGATGGCTTTTTGCGGCTCTTTGAATTGCACCCGAACTTTGCCGGTTCCAAAAGGGGATACGATGGCAGGCGCCGGTGTATGGTGATAACGGATTTTTGTTACTACTTCTATGGGTGATTCCAGTGTGTTAATGGATATCCAGTTTACTGTGGAGGCAATCAGTTCGGTTTCTTTGAGCTCTTCGTCGGTACCGATTACCACGGCATTTTCACGTGGGTTAATATCGACTACGTATCGAGGCGAACCTAATGCGATACCCAACCCCTTGCGCTGACCAATGGTAAAAAAAGGGGTTCCCTGATGTTCTCCCAGGACATTCCCCCTCCGGTCTTTGATTGGGCCGGGAGTAATACGGTTTCCATACCGCTCGTAGAGAAGGGTGTGGTAATTATTGTCCAGTACAAAACAGATATCCTGGCTTTCCGGTTTATCTTTTGTTTTCAGGTTTAAATCTTTTGCTATTTGGCGAACGGTTTCTTTCGTCAGCGCGCCCAGCGGAAAAAGTGTTTTTGAGAGTTGTTCCTGGTTGAGGGAAAAGAGAACGTACGATTGTTCTTTATTGCGGTCGTAACCTTTTTTCAACAGAAATCTTCCGTTTTGCTTCTCTACCTTTGCGTAATGCCCCGTAGCTACAAAATCCGCGTTAAGCATTTGGGCAAAATTCAGCAGTTTGCCGAATTTCAGTTCCTGATTACACATGATGCAGGGGTTGGGTGTTCGCCCGTTCAGGTATTCTGTACAAAAATGGTCAATGATGTGGTCAAAGGCTTCTTTGAAATTCAAGAGATGAAATTGAATACCTAACTGGTTTGCAACGGTTTGTGCGTCTTCCGCATCATCAAGGCTGCAACATACCTTTGTTTTGGTTATGGCGTCCAGTCTCTCCAGCCCTAAACGCATAAAAAGGCCGATGACTTCATATCCCTGTTCGGCGAGGAGATGCGCCGCAACACTGCTGTCAACGCCTCCGCTCATTGCAATAACAACCTTTGTCTTCATAGTTCGTTTATTTGTTCTATTTTTTAAGGAGTGTGGCAATTTCCTGGTCGAACGCCTCTTCAGTCACATATCCTACATGTTTGCTTGCCATATTGCCGTTTTTATCGTAAATAATGGTGGTAGGATATGCCCTTAGTCCATAAGAAACATCGATGCCGTTTCCCGCAAGATAAACAGGATAATTAATGCCCATGTTTTTTACAAATTCAGGAACCACTTCTGAGCCGTTTTCGTCGAAGGCAATGCCAATAATCTCCACGCCGTTGTTCTTATATTTATTATAGAGATTAATAAATCCCGGTATCTCTTTTCTGCACGGCGGACACCACGTAGCCCATAGATCGACTACCACGACTTTTCCCTTATTGTCTTGCAGGATAGAGCGTAATTCCGTCATCGTTATTGGTGGTATGGTGTCAGTTGTCGCGAAAGATATTCTGAGTACTGAAAAAATAATTGCTGCACATACTAAGGCGGTATACACGTAGTTCCTTTTTAGCTTGTTCATTATTTCTGCTCCTTGATTACTTTAAAAATTCACTGTAATGTATGATGATATGAGATTCAATACATTTTTGACAATAGTAAAAGAATACATTAAAATGTGCGCGTTCGCAAATGATATATAGCCAAACAAATCTGGTTTTCAAAATTTAGGTTTTTTGAAAAATAGATTTATTTTAAGAAACACACCCCCGGCCCCTCTTGATAGAGGGGAGAAAAAAAGTCCCCTCTATCAAGAGGGGATTTAGGGGTGTGTAAACATTCGAAAACCTTATTTGTTTGACTATACGTAATAAAAATACGGAAAAAGGGAAATGGATAAAAGGGGAAATATTTTACAGGTTATAAAAACTTATGATAAATCACAAACAAAAAGAACGATATAAAGATGTCGCAATAATTCTTGGGGCAATCGCCCTTGTAGCGGGAATAATTTTTATTATGGCATTTGTGCGCAGGGGATTATTTCTTTATGACGAAATTGGTTCCCCCTTGTTAGCGGATATTTTAACGGGGGTGGAAAATAAGGAAGAGTTTGTTGCGCTGCTCCAGAGCAAAATATCAGAAGAAGGGTACGACATTCAGTTATCAATTCCTGAGGATGAAAGTGAAGATAAAGAGTGTATAAAAGTAGAATGGAAGCACATGCGACGTTTTGCCGTTTCGTTGATTGAGCAGCAGGAGGATATGATGTCGGCGTTAAAAAAATTGGGAATAAAAAAGGTAATACTCACGAATGGAGAAGAGAGCTGGGATGTATTTCCCTGAACATATTCAGACCCGGTTTATTAATGAAACATCCATGACCTAATGGCCACAAAGGGACATGAAAATCAATAATTATTTATTATAATAATTCATACACAACGTAGGGGTTGAAGATTTTCAGCCCCCCTATATGGCAATAATCTATTTTCAAAAGAAAGATAATTGATGTTAAAAAAATTTCAATATAATCATATTATGAAAAACAATTTCTATCGGATTTTCAGTATTTTTTTTCTTTCCTGTTTCATACTTTTGGTTTCGGGCTGCAGTTTCATATCTGTTTCTCTTGGCCCCGTCACAGGACCGCTTAGAGAAAAGACGGTTTCGGGAAGGGGGAAGGATAAGATACTTATTGTTGATATATCCGGAATCATTTCCGATGAAAAAAAGACAGGTTTTCCCGCATTGACGGGTGGGGTGGATATGGTTGCCCGCATTAAAGAAGAGCTAATACATGCAAAAGGAGACAAAGACGTGAAGGCCGTTCTTCTCCGCATCAACAGTCCTGGCGGGGCGGTTACCGCATCTGACATGATTTATCATGAAATTATGCAGTTTAAAAAGGAAACGAATAAAATAGTCGTTGCCTGTATTATGGATCTTGGCGCTTCCGGAGGTTATTATGTTGCGGCTTCTGCTGATAAAATTATTGCGCATCCTACAACGGTAACGGGTAGTATTGGCGTCATTATGCTCAATCTTAGCGTGGAAGGGCTATTGCAGAAGGTAGGAATTACCGATACGTCAATCAAAACCGGAGAACACAAGGATATGGGTTCGCCATTGAAAATGATGACCGAGGAGGAGCGGAAAATATTTTTAGAGATACTTAATGCCATGTATGAAAGATTCCTTTTCGTTATCGAAGAAAACAGAGACGGGCTTTCGGCGGAAAAGATAAGGGCGCTTGCGGACGGAAGGATTTATTCCGCACAACAGGCATTAGAGAATGGATTGATTGACCGGATAGGGTATCTGGATGATGCTATTTCAATCGCAAAAAAAGAATCGGGACTGGAAGAAGCGCGTGTCATTCTCTACCACAGACCCGGGGACTATAAAAATAATATATACTCGCAATTAGGCAATAGCGGTATCGGCGCTATTAACCTCCTCAATGTTGACCTAAAAACGTTTATCCATTCCGGCGCACCATCGTTTATGTATCTCTGGATGCCTTAGAACTGCGTTGCCCGATGGAGAGCAGCAATGTGGATTCCACAGGAAGGATACATAGGGACTGCTGTCACTATTCAGTAATTTCCCGGTATTTTCCTTCGAAAACAGATTATGTCATGTAGGGGCTGAAGATTTTCAGCCCCTACGTTGTGTATGAATTATTGTAATAATTATTGATTTTCAGGCCACTTTGTGGCAATTCATGTGCTTAAATATTCCACGACCTTGTCACCCATCTGTGAGGTTGAAAGGATTTTATCTTTTTGCGTAGCTTTATTTGCAAGATCGATTGTTCGGTATCCCTCTTCCAGTACTTTCATTATTGCCTGTTCAATGGCCTTTGATTCTGTATTAAGACCAAAGGCATATTTTAGCATCATTGCCCCTGAGAGTATCTGCGCCAGCGGATTTGCCTTGCCCTGTCCGGCAATGTCAGGGGCGGATCCATGGATGGGCTCGAAGAGCCCGAAACCCGATTTCGCAAGGCTTGCACTCGGCAGCATTCCAATGGAGCCGGTAATGGCGGAAGCAAGGTCTGATAATATGTCTCCAAACATATTTCCGGTGACAATCACGTCAAATTGTTTTGGATTCGTTGCCAGTTGCATGGCGGCGTTGTCCACATACATGTGGTTAAGTTCTATCTGGGGAAAATGGGTTTGGACGTATTCAGACACAACCTTTCTCCACAATTTTGAGCTTTCAAGGACGTTGGCTTTATCAACGGAGGTGAGTTTTTTGCTGCGTTTCATGGCGGCATTACAGGCTACAGCGGCAATCCTTTCAACTTCAGGAACGGAATAAATCATGTAATCTACGGCGTAGCTTCCCTGCATGGCTCCTTCATGGAGGGTAAGAGTTTTTACCTTGTTTCTTCCAAAATAGATTCCGCCGGTGAGTTCCCGAACGATCAGGATGTCGAGGCCGCCCTCAAGCCGTTCTGATTTTAACGATGCCGCTTCAGCCAGCGGGCCGAAGATTATCGCGGGACGCAGATTCGCAAACAGATTATATATCCCCCTTAAAGGAAGCAGTGCTCCGCGTTCCGGGGTAAGTTCCGGGGGTAAATTTTCCCATTTCGAACCGCCAACTGCACCGAAATAGATAGCATCTGAATTATTGCAAACTTCTTTGGTTTCATCGGGTAACGGATGCCCGTATTTATCATAAGCGCAACCGCCTACCAGCGCTTCTTTATAATCAAACGTGTGGTTGAATTGTTTTGCTATCGTATCTAATACTTTCAGACCTTCCTTCATTATTTCCGGGCCTATCCCGTCTCCGGCAAGTACCGCAATGCGTTTTTTCATGTATCAGTCTCCATTTTGATTATTTCAACGGTAAAAGTATAAATTTCTATGTCATCCTGCTTCCAGGCATTTGCGGGTAATCCTGCCTTGCCGGAACAGCAATGAGAAAGAAACTCTTCTTTGTTCCATCCGGTTTCTTTTGCCACTTGGGGAAGAAAACATCCTGATTGAAAACCTTTCTTGATGTATATGCCATGTTTTCCCAATTCAAAGTCAAGGGGGTCTGTGATACGCTTTAAGGGAGACAGTATGGAAAGTTCGATGCTAAGCATGTCCAGTTCAGCGGGTGTGATCGGATTGTCAAAAAAGCGGGAATCTTCCGTTGCAGAGGAAATTGCTATTTCTGAAACAAGTTTGTAAAGTGGTATGTCTGATACGAATCGTCCGATGCAGCCCCGAAGTTGTCCGCGGGTTTTTAAGGTAACAAAAACCCCTTGATTTGACAGTATGTCCGGGTGATCATAGGAAAAGGTTGGGAGGGATTCTTTTTTTACCGCTGACTCAACGCTTTTTCTGGCAATTTCCAGAAGTATTTTTTTTGCAGTTTCTTCCAAATAATATGCTCCGATGCGGAAAAAAAATTAGTTACTAAAGAAACCAAAAAATAATTTAGGCAAAAAAACAGGTAAACTATTTAGAGTTTCTTTGCCTCGTGAAATACGTCTGCTGTAAAAACAAAGAACTCCATATCATTGTCTTTCCATGCATTTACGGGTAATCCTGCTTTTCTGCAAAGATGTTGAAGGGTTTCCGTTTTGTCCCACCCCTGTTCGGTAGCGACATGGGGAAGAAATACCGCACTTGCATACCCTTTGCGAATAACAATGCCCTCTTTGCCCACAGTAAATTCATGAAAGGTATTAATTTTTCTTGGTTGACTCAAAACTGAAATTTCTATGTCAATGTCCTTTATTTCTGCACGATTTACCGGCACAAATCTATTGTCTTTTGCGGATGAATTAATGGTATTTTCAACTACCGCCTGATAAAGAGGGGTTTTGGGGAGTATATATCCGATACACCCGCGTAAATGCCCGTCCTTCTTTAATGTTACAAAGACGCCGTATCTCTCTAAAAGCCTTGGTGTTTGAGTGAAAAACCGAAGATCAATTTCAGGAGAAGCGCCTGTACCTGTATACGTTTCCAAAGTGTTTCGGGCAAGCGATAAGAGTATATTTTTTTCTTTTTCTGAAAAACAAAGGGCATGTTCGTCAGTTTGTGACTTTTCCTGCGGGCGATAGGCGCCTGATTTGATTTCAGCGTCTTTTGTAAAAAGAATGGAAGCATAGCTAACGGAATAGACAAAATTGTTTGTTTGACGACCTGATGTGTCGTAATTGAGAATGTGCCCTTTTGCGCTGTCGGGTAATAGTTTTAAAAGAATTGAAATGGGTAAAATGCCACAGGCATTTATTCCGGTCTCTTTTCGATAGTCTCTTAGTCCGTTAAAATCTTTATTGAGAATCTTTTCAAATGCCCCGTAATCAAGATTCTTTATGTTTTCCTCCACATTTTCTCTGAAAGGGACATATCGGTACGCATCACCATAGTGTGTAAAGTCGGAACTGACGACGAGCAGTGTTTTATCGTCCAGTAATGGCCGGATGGCGTCTGCTATTTTATCGAAATCATCATTTATCAATACACCCACCATAACGGGGACCAGTATAAAATCGCCCAATGTTATTTGCAGGAAGGGCAATTGGGTTTCTAAGGAATGTTCTCCCTTGTATGCGCCGTCATATGCACCAAACAGTTTCAGAGGGCTGTTGTTGTGTGCATTTTTTGATTCCGGTGCGAAGGATGTATTAAGCAAATGGCCACATGCCTCCTGATCAACGGGGATCAGGCCTAAAGGTGTTTTAAAGTTTTTTACCGTTAGAATCGATGCGCCCCGATACCTTCTTCCACTGTGGCTCGGCGCAAGCACTATTACCCTTTTAAACCCATTATCCTTTATGGCGCTATAACCATAGGCTGCTACCTGACCGGAATAAACATACCCCGCATGCGGAGATATAATTGCAAGGGGCCTTCCGTGTGATTTTTGGGAGGGAACTTTCTTTAAAAATCCATTTATTTGGTCTTTTAATGCTGCATCGTTGCCCGGATAAAACCTTCCGGCCACTTGTGGTTCCCATGCCTGAGATTGTTCAGTTTCTGCAAACAGTAATGATAAGGAAGAGGTGAAAGTGATTAGGAAAAAGGTAAATATAAACATTATATGCTTCATGGTAACTTTCCTTATTTGAGTAACTTGATGACAAAAAAACCGGCAATAATTAATACGACAAAGGCAATTGAAATAATGTTGAAATACTTATCGATAAAATGTTTCACTTTTGGCCCAAAGAGATAAATAAGCACGGCAATTATGAAAAATCTCCCGGACCGGCTGATTGCCGATGCAATAAAGAATGTCCACAAATTAATTTTGCAGGCGCCGGCTGCAATGGTAAAGACTTTATACGGAATTGGGGTAAATCCTGCAATGGCAACGGCGGAAAAAGCATTGGTGTTGTATTGTTCTTTTACATAATCAAACTTTTCCATGAGCCCAAGGGTGTTGAGAATTGGTACTCCGACAATATCGAATAACCCGAAACCGATAAAATATCCAAAACCACCTCCTAAGACAGACCCTATGGAGCAAATGGCGGCATATTTAAAGGATTTTTTTGCAATTGAAAATGCAAGCGCCATTAAGAGTACATCGGGTGGGATGGGAAAGAAGGACGATTCACAAAAAGCCAGAATAAATAAAGCGATGGAACCATAGGGGGTATGCGCCCAGTGCAGCGTCCAGTCGTAAAGTCTTCTATGCAAACTTGCTTTTTTGATTTGTGGCAATTCTAATTGCTCGGTATGATTCATAAAGACTCCTCGGGTTTCCCAAAACGGAAAGATATTATGATTCTTAACACATTATATTTCAATGGTTAATATAAAAACTTGAAGATAGAAACAACATTGTCACATAAAAGTTTAATCATGGTGTCGTAGGGAAGTCAAGGGAAAATCTGTTTATGGAAAATTTAAGATAATAGCAACTAAAATACTGGTAAAAAACAGGATAAAGTAATCTTTTTTATGTTGTATTTATGGGTAATTATAGTGCTTGCACACATGGGCAGTTTTGATTTGACAATAGTAAGCTTTTCGCTATAATGAAAAATTGCGATATTATGAACAGATAAAGGCTTATATACGATTGGAATGACATGGGTTTGCGAAGCGATAAGATTACGAAAGGTATTGAGCGTGTTCCTGCAAGGGCGCTTTTATACGCAACTGGTTTAAGTAAAGAAGACTTAGATAAACCATTCATTGGAATAGCGAGCAGTTTTACTGATCTCATTCCCGGGCATGTACATATGCGTCCTTTGGAAAGGGCGATAGAAAAGGGTATTCATGCGGGAGGCGGAGTCAGCTTTGTTTTTGGTATACCGGGTATTTGTGACGGAATTGCAATGGGGCATAGCGGAATGCATTATTCTCTTGCATCAAGAGACCTCATTGCAGATATGATAGAATGCGTAGTAAGAGCCCATTGTTTAGATGGGCTGATAATGCTGACAAACTGTGATAAGATAACGCCGGGCATGTTAATGGCCTGTGCAAGGCTGGATATTCCCGGGATTGTAGTTACCGCAGGCCCTATGATTTCCGGACGCTATGGAAAACAAAAGTTATCTTTGGTAAAAGACACCTTTGAAGCTGTGGGGAGAAGGCGTAAGGGTGAAATTGACGATAAAGAATTGTCCTGTTTGGAGATGGATGCTTGTCCGGGAGCAGGATCTTGTCAGGGGTTGTATACTGCCAATACCATGGCGTGTGTGTCGGAGGCGTTGGGTATGTCTTTGCCAAGGTGTGCTGCTACCCTTGCAATTTCTGCTGAAAAGGAACGCATTGCCTATAAAAGCGGGCAACAAGTTGTAGAGCTGGTGAGGAAAGATATTACATCGAAAAAGATCATGACGCGTGAATCATTCGAAAATGCGATTATGATTGATATGGCCCTTGGCGGATCAACAAATTCTTGTTTACATATACCTGCTATTGCGAATGAGGCGGGAGTTGAAATAAATTTAAAGTTATTTGACGAAATCAGCGCAAGAACCCCTCATATCACAAGCTTACAGCCAGGGGGTGAATATTTGCTGGAAGATTTATATTATGCGGGTGGTATCCCTGCCGTGATGAATCGCCTGCAGGATGATTTGCACGATTGTATTACCGTAAGTGGTTTAAAGATAAAAGAGATAGCAAAATCCGCTATGATTAATGATGGAGAGGTGATAAGATCAAAGGAAAATGCATACCACAAAGAAGGGGGAATAGCGGTTCTATATGGGAGTTTGTCTCCTGATGGTTCTGTAATAAAACAGAGTGCTGTATCTGAAAATATGATGAAGTTTTCCGGAAAGGCAAAGGTTTTTGACAGTGAAGAAGCTGCAATGAATGCAATTATGGATTCCCGCATCAGTAAAGGTATGGTGGTGGTAATACGATATGAAGGTCCGCGCGGAGGGCCTGGGATGAGAGAGATGCTGGCTCCGACGGCAGCACTGGTGGGATTGGGATTGGGGGAGTCTGTAGCGTTAATTACTGATGGGCGTTTTTCCGGCGGGACACAGGGTCCCTGCATCGGGCATGTGTCTCCGGAAGCGATGGCTGGCGGTCCTATTGCTTTAGTGGAGGATGGTGATGAAATAATGATAGATATTCCTAATCGGAAATTAGACATTAATGTTTCAAAGGAAATTCTTGCCCGACGAAAAGAAGAATGGAAGCCGCCAAAGCCAAAAATAACACAGGGCGTGTTGTCCCGATATGCAAAATGTGTTACATCGGCAGATAAAGGTGCGGTGTTAAGAGCAGAATAGTAATAATACGGCGTGCAAGGCAGTTCAGCGTTGTATAAAAAAATAAGATGTAGAATGCTACCCGGTGGTGTAATGGTAACACTAGAGATTTTGGTTCTCTCATTGGAGGTTCGAGTCCTCCCCGGGTAGCCATTCTATTTTTAGGGAATTACGTAAGTTTTGACAAAAATGTGGTTATTGGTAAGCAATGTAGTATCAGGTCTTTCGAAATATTTGGAATCTGATGTGAAAATTAACGATGGCTTAGAGATGACAAGAAGAAAATAGTTGAGGAGGGGAAAAACCAAATTTTTTTAAGGTAGAGAAATGGATAAAAAGAGAAGGTTGGAAGAGTTGGATCATTTGAAAATATTTTCCGGAAACGCAAACTCTGATTTGGCGCGTAAAATCTGTGAACATTTGTCGATTGATCTGGGTGATGCGTACGTTGGCCGCTTCCCTGATGGTGAAATCGACCTGAAAGTCAATGAGGATGTCCGGGGTGCTGATGTATTTTTAGTACAGCCAACGTGTGCTCCCGTGAATGAAAACCTGGCGGAACTTCTTATATTTATCGATTGTTTAAAACGGGCATCTGCCGCACGTATTACTGCGGTATTGCCTTATTATGGTTATGCGCGAAAGGACAGAAAAGACGAGGGACGCGTTCCGATAACGGCAAAATTGGTGGCAAATCTCATAACGGTAGCGGGTGCGGACAGAGTGCTTACTCTTGATTTACATGCGGCGCAGATTCAGGGGTTTTTTGATATTCCTGTGGATCATCTGCTGGCATATCCTGTCATGATAAAATATTTTGAACAATTAACGACAGAAGATTTGGTGGTAGTTACCCCTGATGTCGGAGGCATAAAACTCGCCAGGAATTATTCAAAGGGTTTGGGGGTGAAGATGGCTATTGTTGATAAAAGACGGGTAGGGCCTGAGGAAACAGAGGTAGGGTTTATAATAGGAGACGTGGCAAATAAAAATGTGATAATGATCGATGATTTAATTGCAACGGGAGGGTCTATTGCGCAGGCAGCGCATGTGCTGAAAGAAAAAGGAGCGCGGGATATATATGTCGGAGCGACTCATCCGGTTTTTTGCGGTTCGGCAATAGAAAAGTTGTCTGATGCTCCGATAAAAGAAATAGTGATAACTGACTCTATACCACTTTCTGAAAAAGCAAGAGTAGCGGGAGATAAGTTTAAAGTATTGTCTGTTTCAGGTCTTTTGGGAGATGCGATCATGAGAATACATCACCATGAGTCGGTAAGCTCCTTGTTTGGTTAATGGTTTATTTTTAGGAGTTGTAAAGGGATGAAAATTTTAGAATTAAAAGCGGAAAAAAGAACAGTGAAAAGAAGTAAAGCCGTGAGAAAATTGAGAGAAACGGGGTATATACCGGCGGTAGTTTATGGCCACAAAGAAGATAATGTCATTTTGAGCGTTAACGGGGCTGAATTTGACCGTGTTTTGAACGCCGGTGTGCGTATGATTCATTTAACTTATGACAATACGAAAGAATCTGTTCTTATAAAAGACGTTCAATATGATAATCTTTCAGACAGTGTGCTGCATGTGGATTTTTCACGGGTTTCTTTGGATGAAAGAGTAACTTTGAAGGTGCCAATAATACTAACAGGGAATTCTGTTGGGGTGAAAGAAGGCGGCGTGCTGACTCAGGCGATGAAAAGTATAGAGATAGAAAGTCTTCCTACCGCAGTTCCTGAAGATATTAAGGTAAATGTGTCAGACCTTGAAATAGGGAAATCCATACATGTTAAAGAATTGCCTGTTATGGAAAACATAAAGTATTTATCCGATGCAGATGCAGTTGTTGTTTCAGTACATCATGCTGCGGAAGAAAAGATTGTATCGGAAGAAGAATTGCTTGCCGGACCGGAAGTGATTTCAAAGAAACCAAAAGAAGAAGCGGGCGTATCCGAAGAGTCGTAGTATGGAATTAGTTGATGAAGATAATAGTTGGTTTGGGAAACCCCGGCACAAAGTATTTAAGGACAAGGCATAATTTGGGTTTTATGGTAATTGATAAATTTTCCCGGCAACTGGAGATGGAGTGTATCCAAAATAAATTCCAATCTCTCTTTTGTAAAAAAAAAGTAGGTGAGGAAGAAATTATACTGTTAAAACCGCAGACTTTTATGAATTTAAGTGGTATTGCAGTTAAAGAAGCGGTAAATATGTACAAATGTCAAATTCAGGATACCATAATTGTATGCGATGATCTGGATCTTCCGTTGGGCAAATTACGTATTCGACGTACCGGTGGTTGCGGAGGACATCGTGGTTTGGAATCAGTTGCCGCATCTTTAGGGACGACTGATTTCCCTCGCTTGAGAATAGGAATTGGGCGCCCTAAATTTAAAGATACGAGTGGTTTTGTTCTTTCCGTATTTTCAGCAGAAGAAGATGTTGTGATTGCGGAATCCCTTGAAGAAGCGTGTAGGGCTTTGAAAACATGGGTTTCTGACGGGATAGAAGGTTGTATGAATAAATATAACTAATTTTTTATTTTAAGTGGTATTTTTATAAATAATGTAGAATGTAGGAGGAAGAAAATTTGAGATTATATGAAGGTATGTTTCTGATTGACAACGTCCCTGCCAGTGCAGACTGGGATGGTGTAGTAAAAAGTATTCACGGTATTTTGGAGAAGAACGGAGCAGAAATTTTAAAGACTGAAAAATGGGGAGAGAAAAAATTAGCGTATAAGATTAAAGGCCACAAACGCGGCACCTACCTGTTGATACATTTCAATGCGGAAAGTACGTCCATCTCCCCGATGAAAAGGGATTTTCAGTTGTCGGATTTTCTTATTCGCTTTTTAATATTAAGAGATACTGTGATAGAAGAATTATCATCTGCCGGTATTGAGGGAGAGCCTCCCGAAAAAGAAACTGAAAATGCGTTTGAAGCGGAAGAGGAAATAATATCAGAAGAAGAACCCGAGGCCGCTTTAGCTACTGAGAAGAGTTAACACAAGTTCAAATTTTTATTACATAAGAGAAATCATCTCGGACAATAGATCCTGACGATCATTTAAATGAGAAAAAATTTAGTAAAAGATAAAAGGAGTAAGGGATGGCAAGCCTTAATAAAGTATTCCTCATGGGAAACCTTACCAGAGACCCTGAATTACGATATACCCCGGGAGGATTGGCAGTGGCAAGTTTTGGGATTGCAGTAAATCGAACCTGGACCGCTAAGACGGGAGAACAAAAGGACGAGGTTTGTTATGTGGATATCAACATATTTGGCAGGAGGGCCGAAGTTATTGGTGAATACTTTAGTAAGGGGAGTCCTATCTTTATCGAAGGCCGTTTACAATTTAACCAGTGGGAAACAAAAGAAGGACAAAAGCGCAATACGTTGCGGGTAGTTGCGGAGAATTTTCAGTTTATTGGAGGCGGCGCCGGCAAACGGGCGGAAAGCGATTTAGGGAAATCACTGGACAGTTCAAATTTGGATGAGATATCTGAAAATATCGTTCCGGATATTAATGGTGAAGAGATACCATTTTAAAATAATTTTATAATTTTTATAAGAAGGTTAAATACTATGACAAGAAGAATATTTAACAAAACAAGCAAATGCAGATTCTGTAGAATGGGGGTTGATGAGGTTGATTACAAGGATATTCAAAATTTACAGAAACTGGCAACCACCAGAGGAAAACTTTTTTCAAGAAAACGTTCGGGTAATTGTGCACGGCATCAACGTTCTGTCAAAAATTCTATTAAAAGAGCAAGGTTTATGGCTTTGCTTCCATACGTAACTTAGGAGGTCATTTTGCATGGAATTATTATTGAAAAAAAATGTCGATAAACTTGGTAAGGTCGGAGATGTTGTTAACGTAAAAAAGGGATATGCGAGGAATTATTTGCTACCGAGAGGGATGGCGATTTACGTTACCGAAGGAAATTTGAAACAATTGGAGAAAACAAAAAAGAAAATCGAAATGCAGCAGAAAGAAGAGCGCGAAAGGCTGCAGGAAATTTTAGAAACGGTTGCCAATGCCTCTTGCAGGATTTCAGCAAAGGCAAATGAAGAAGGACGGTTGTTTGGCTCCGTTACTTCCGTTCACATTGCTGATGTGCTGAAAAAGCAGGGAATATCAATTGATGAGAATATGATCAAATTGGAGAATCCGATTAAGGAATGCGGCGAGTACGATGTTGCGGTAGTATTAGGCGCGGAAATGCAGACGACATGTAAGGTGCAGGTGGTCGGTGAAGAAGAGGATGTTGCCTGAAATTTTTTACGGGGATTAATTTATGGTAGCAGAATCTGTACTTGATCGTACGTTGCCCCAAAGTATAGATGCCGAAATGAGTGTTCTTGGCGCCATGTTGCTTGACAATGAAGTGATAAGTTTAATTGTCCCGGTATTGAATAAGCAAAGTTTTTATAAAACAGCCCACCAGCACATATACCAGGCCATAATAGATTTATATGATAAGGGACAAGCAGTTGATTTGGTTTTATTGAGAGAAGAGTTAAAGAAACGTTCTTTGCTTGAAAATGTTGGTGATACGGAGTATTTAATGGAACTGGAGGTTGCAGTTCCTACTATAGGAAATGTAGAATATTATGCGAATATAGTACGAGAAAATGCCATAAAAAGAAACCTCATCGAAGTTGCTGCAAACATTCAAAAACAGGCTTTTGACGGCGCCGTTGATACCGGTTTTTTACTGGATTCCTCCGAAAGGGCAATTTTTGAAATTACACAAAAAAAATTTAATGCATCATCCATTAAATTAAATGAAATACTGAAAGAAACTTACAGACGTATCGAAAGCCTGCATGACAGGAAAAGCAGGTTAACAGGATTATCCACCGGTTATTTTGATTTTGATGACCTTACCTGCGGATTGCAGCCTTCCGAACTTATTATTGTAGCGGCAAGACCCAGTATGGGGAAGACAAGTTTTGTTATGAATATTATTGAACATATTGGGGTTGTAGAAAAAAAGCCGGTAGCAATATTTTCTATGGAAATGTCAGCCCAGCAATTAGCGCAAAACATGCTGTGTTCTCACTCAAAGATTGATGCGCATAAACTGAGAAAAGGATTTCTGGATGATGATGACAGGCTATGGAGCGCGCTTTCAAAAGGGCTGGGGTCTCTTTCTGAAGCGCCTATATTTATTGAAGACACACCCGGGCTGACAGTGTTGGAAGTGCGTGCGAAGGCGAGGAGATTAAAAGCCCAATATGATATTCAACTAATTGCAGTGGATTATTTACAGTTGATGGAAGCGCCGCGGGGAGAAAATCGTCAGCAAGAGATTTCGATAATTTCCCGTGGTTTAAAATCTCTTGCCAGAGAATTGGCAATACCGGTAATTGCCGTATCTCAGTTAAACAGATCCGTAGAGTCAAGGGAAGGGCATAGGCCAAGAATGTCAGACTTGCGTGAATCAGGGTCTATTGAGCAGGATGCGGATGTTATTGCCTTACTTCACAGGGAAGACTACTTTAATCCTGATAATAAGGATGGTACGGCAGAACTCATTATTGCAAAACAGCGTAACGGACCCACAGGAGTTATAAAATTGAGTTTTCTCTCACATTGTATGCGTTTTGAAAATTTCACATCTTTAGGAATCGAATGAAACCAGTTAAGGTTTTGTTGTATACCGCGAAGATAATTGTGTTGCTTGTCTTGGCCTTGTATTGTGCAAACGGTAAGGTTTTTTGCGATGAAAATCCTGATAAAAACACCGGTATTATCAGGAAGGTTGAAATCCGGGGAAACCAGAGGATTAGTACTGCGGCGATAAGAAGCAGTATCCGGTCAAAAGAAGGCGACCTGTATGACCCTAATCTGGTAAGCCAGGATGTAGATGCCATTTGGTCGTTGGGGTTCTTTGACAATATAGAGGTTGAAATAGAGGAAACAGCGGATGGTTTAAACCTGATTTTCCTTGTTTCAGAAAGGGCGGTTATTGATAAAATACAGTTTTCCGGCAATAAAAAGATTAAATCCAAGAAATTGGCAAAGGAAATTGAGATAAAAGAGGGAGATACCTTAAAGTACCACTTGCTGAAACTGGATGAAGATAAAATACGGGATTTATATAAGAAAAAATGTTTTTCAAGGGTACAAGTGCTTGCGGAGAGCAAGGTCATAAATGGCGAAACCGTGGTTATCTTTAATATAGAAGAAGGACCCCGTGTACGTATTTTCGATATTCAGTTCAAAGGAAATACCAGTTATAAACCGAGAAAACTTCTTAAGCAGATGGAAACCCGTAAGAAGCGTTTTCCAACACTGATTTTTCCGGGAAGATTTGCGCAGGATGTATTTGAGTCTGATATTGCAAAACTAAAAGAGTTCTACATGAATAATGGATGGTTGGATGTTGATGTGGGTTGGGAGATAGCGTACGAAAATGATAACAGCGAGATGTATATAACCATCCACGTAAAAGAAGGGGAAAGATATTATGTGGATACATTAGATATAAACGGAGCAGCAATATTTACGGGGGATGAATTGAAAGCCGCATTAAAATTAAAAGAGGGCGGACCTTTCTTTTTAGATGCGGTGGAAAAAGATACTTATCAAATCCGGTTGGCGTATGGTGCGCAGGGATATCTTGCAACTGTTGTTAATGAAAAGCACACATTTGCTGCCGAAGAGCCTAAAGTAAAAGTAGTTTTTGATATTGAGGAAAGAGACAGATACTATATCGATAAAATAAAGATAGTCGGAAACGATAAAACGAGAGATAACGTTATTCGCAGACAACTGACCTTTAACCCTGGCGAGAGATTAAATGTAGAAAAAATACGTGATAGCCAGAGACGCTTAACAAATACCGGATATTTTGATGTGGAATCGGGTATGCCTGCCGGAATTAGTTTTGAACAAGGTTCCGAACCAAACAAGAAAAATATAATCGTAGAAGTAAAAGAAGGAAGAACCGGTATGCTGAGGTTTGGCGGCGGATACGGTGCAAATGTCGGAGCATTTGGCGATATTTCATATACCGACAGAAACTTCGATATTTTTGATTTTCCGAAAAGCTGGAATGATTTTTTAAGTGGCAATGCTTTTCGTGGCGCCGGAGAAATATTAACGTTACGTTTCAGTCCCGGTTTTGAAAGGACGGAAGTCCTTTTGTCCTTGACGAATCCTTCAGTATTTGACTCTCCGTATAGCGCAGGAGCAAGTGCATTTAACTATATCAGGTGGTATAGCCTTTATGAGCAGAAAAGTAGCGGGTCGAGAATTTCGCTGGGAAGAGAATTGGTGAGGGATACATATGTGAGGGTGAGCCCTTCATTTGAATTGATTGGTATTGAAAGAAGGGAAGATGAGGATGATGCACCGCAGGATGTTTTAGATGCTGAGGGGAGTCATTTGAAAACAGGCATCACGTTCTCGGCTGAGATAAACAAAACAGATAATATATTTGTGCCAACAAAAGGGTATGCAATCGATACATCGGTAGAGTTTGCCTGCCTGGATGTAGATATAGTGAAATACGATATAAGGGCAAAAAAATATTCAACACTTTTTGAAATACCCAAATGGGGAAAACATGTCGTGGCTTATGGGGGCACCTTTGGGATTGTCGAGTCAACATCGGGAGAGGATGTTCCGATTTTCGAAAGGTATTATGCGGGAGGCTTTGGGTCTCTCAGAGGCTTTGAATACAGGGGAGTGTCGCCTCTTGATCAGAAAACAGACGAACAGGTGGGAGGTGACCTTTTAGTATTGATGAATACGGAGTATTTGGTTCCTTTGTATAAAGATGTTGTTCGTGTTGCGTTATTTGTAGATGCTGGAAAGGCAGATAGATCTATAAGCGATTTCAGTTTTGAGCGTTTCAGGGTGTCGAGCGGGCTTGGATTAAGGTTGAACGTTCCGTTCCTTGGGCAGTCAGCCATTTCAATTGATTACGGTATTCCAATAATGAGAGAAGAGGGGGATGAAACCCAGGGATTTTCATTTAATTTCGGAGGGGGCAGTAGCTTTTAAATATGAAATATAAAAAATATTTGTTTGATATGAAATTTGTTTATATGTGCATAACAGTTGCCATGAGTTTATGCTTCCTTTTGCCGAATAATGCAGGGGCTCAGGGCGGTGACACTTCTTCAGGCGGCTTAAAAATCGGGGTGGTAGATTTAAACATTGTGTTTGAAAAATATGAAAAGAGAAAAAAATATGATGCTGATTTAAGAGAAGAAGAAAAATCATACCAAACCAAAATAAATGATAAGAAAAAAGAACTGGTGAGTTTAAAAGATAAAATACAGTTGATGGACCTTGGGAGCCAGGACCGGAAAAAGTACGAAGAAGAATTTGAGAGGAAAAATATTGAGTTGGAATCCTATGCGAAGGTTGCTGAAAAGAGCCTGATGAGAAAATATAAAGAGTCATTTGAGCTTCTGTATTCAGAAGTATTAAAAGAGATAGAGGCTATAGGGAGGCAAAATCGTTACGATTTGATTATCAAAAAAGAAGAGGCCGAGTTGCAAAGCGGGGGTATTTCCGAAATGCAATTTAAGGTAGGGATAAAAACCGTCTTGTATCACTCTGATGCGGTTGATATTACAAATCAGGTAATAAATTTGCTAAACAAAAAATATTCCAAAGCAGACAAAGGAAAGTAGTTTTTGGATACCTTGCAAAAAACAATTGGAAAGCCTGCAGAGTGTTCTGGTACGGGAATGTTTCGGGGAGAAAGTGTCCGAATAGCATTTAAGCCAGCTCCTGCGAATTCCGGAATAAATTTCGTACGCGTCGATCTGCCACATCGTCCAAAAATACCCGCGAATGTTCACTTCTTATCAAGTACAGTAAAACGTGTTTTTTTAAAGAAGGAAGATGCTGAAGTAGAAGGAATAGAACATTTAATGGCTGCTCTTGCCGGGTTAGGGATCGACAATTTAGAAATTGAAATTCATGGCAGGGAAGTACCCGCAGGTGATGGAAGTGCGAAATACTTTATGGATGTCCTGAGAGAAGCAAAAATTGTTAATTTGGATGGGAAAAAACAAATTTTCAAAATTCAGGAGCCTATTACGGTGATCAATGGAAAAGCAAGTATTGTAGCGTTACCCCATGATGAGGGATTGTTTTTTTCTTACACGCTGGACTTTGATGGTTTTTTTATTGAACAACAAACGTATGAAATGGAATTTAATGAGGAAATTTTTTCCAGAGAAGTTGCTTCCGCCCGAACGTTCGGACTCAGCACATACGTAGAAGAATTCAAAAAAATGGGGTTAGGGAAAGGTATTACGGATGAAAACAGCTTCATTATCCATGAAGACGGAAAAATTACAAAGCCTCTTTCTATGAATCCTGCAGAATTACGATTTCCGAATGAACATGTAAGACATAAAATTTTGGATCTTATTGGAGATCTTTATTTGGCTAATGTTGGTATTCAGGGTCATATCGTGGCAAAAAGGTCCGGACATTCGCTCAACGTAGAATTAGCAAGGAAAATAGCAAATATCTCGCATTTAAAACGTAAAATGTTAAATTCAGATTAAGAGGCTGACTTATATAAAAAAAAAGGGGAAATGTAATGAAAATTCACCGATGGGCACTTGTTCACCCCGGTGCTAAGTTAGGCAGTGATATTGAAATTGGTCCTTTTTCTGTTATAGGTGAAAATGTTACCATTGGTGACGAATCGGTAATAAAGAATAATGCAACGATAATTGGCAATACTACTATCGGGAAAAATAATATCATCCATCCGAATGCAGTATTGGGCGCTGAGCCACAAGATCTTAAATACCGGGGTGAAGAATCTTTGCTTACTATGGGAGATAACAATGTTGTGAGAGAAGGTGTTACTATTAATATGGGGACTGCCGGCGGCGGCGGGAAAACGGTGATAGGGAATAATAACTTTTTTATGGCCTGTTCGCATGTTGCCCATGATTGTATTATAGAAGATAATGTCCTCCTGGCAAACGGTGTGTTACTGGGTGGGCATGTCGTGCTGGAAAGAGGGGTTAAACTTATGGGGCTGGTAGGCATACAGCCCTTTGTAACCATAGGACGTTATGCTTATGTTGGCGGGCATTCCAGAATTGTGCAGGATGTACCTCCATACGTAATAATTGAAGGACATCCGGCAAGGATTCGTCAGGTAAACGTAATAGGATTGGAAAGAGAAGGTTTTTCAGAAGAGCAAATTGGTAATATTAAAGAATCATTTCGGGCGTTATTTCGTTCCGGTGAGTTGAACAGAAATAAAATTCTGGAACAATTAGGGAAACAGGAAAACATTTCTCCTGAAGTTGAATACCTGATCACTTTTCTGAAAAACATTGAAAAAGGTAAACACGGACGATACAGAGAAATATTGAGAGTTTCACCTGCAATAGCTCGTTAGTCTAAAAAGTAATTATGCATAAATTAAAGGTTGCGGTAATAGGTGTTGGTCACTTGGGTAAAGAACATGCAAGAGTATTCACCGAATTACCTGGCGTTGAGTTGGTTGGAGTAGTTGATGTACAAAACAAACAAGCAGAAAAAATTGCCCATTGCTATAATACACAATGGTATACCGATTATAAAGAAGTAATAGATAAGGTTTCTGCGGTAAGTATTGCCGTTCCCACAAAATCGCATTACGCAATTGCAAAAGATTTCCTCACTCATGATGTTCACGTTCTTGTTGAAAAACCGATGACAGGAACCGTTTCTGAAGCGAAAGAATTAATAAATTTAAGCAAGGTGAAAGGGCTTGTACTTCAGGCCGGGTATATTGAAAGGTTTAATCCGGTCATCGTTGCAATAAAAAAACTTTCTACCAATCCAAGATTTATCGAGTGTCATCGTTTAAGTCCCTTTACATTTCGTTCTGCAGATATAGGTGTAGTCCTGGATTTGATGATACATGACATAGATATAATATTGAACATGACGGGTTCAAAGGTGAAAAAAGTGGATGCTATCGGCGTCAATGTTATTGGCGATAAAGAGGACATTGCAAATGCCCGTATTCAGTTTCAGAATGGTTGTGTGGCAAACATCACTGCAAGCAGGGTTTCAATTCAGCCTATGCGGAAAGTGAGATTATTTTCTGAAGATTCGTATATTTCTATTGATTATCAGAAGAAAGAAGCTTTAATATATAAAAAATCTCCCAAACTGACGCTCAGTGCGTTAAATATTTCAGAAATGGACGTTTCGACCATTGCGGATCTGAAAAGTTATGTGTTTGGTGATTTGTTAAAGGTAGAACATATAAGAATGGATGATTACGAACCTCTAAAAAAAGAACTGGAGTCTTTTGTTACGTGTGTTTTGGAAAACAGGGAACCGGAAGTTTCAGGTGAAGAAGGATTAAAGGCAATTGAGGTTGCAAATGATATTTTGCGTGAGATAGAAAGGAATCTTGCGCAGTCGCGCACACAATGAATGTAGGGAGGATTAAATATGGAGTCATTTGATTTTCTACACATCGATGCAGAGCTTGTTGAGGGCAAAATTGTTGGAAGGGCCGGGGGTATGTTGGGCCATATGTTGCAACATTACGTTGATCAGTTCTTCGAAAAGGTGAATTCGCTTAAGGTTATTGCTACGGTAAATGGTATGAATGTATATAACCTTTATAATCCTCCGATGCCAAGCCAGGCAGGAATGAGATTCCTTGAGAGAAAATTGCGGATGATGTTAAGCAAGATGGCATTCCCTGTAACTGCAAACCTTGCGATAACCCATAAATGCCAGTGTCAATGTATTCATTGCAGTGCAGACCCATTCATCGACTACACAAAAAAAGAACTTACTGTTGAAGAGATTAAAACGGTAGTCGATGGTGCGTTGGATCTTGGTGCAAGTCTTATTATTTATGTTGGCGGGGAGCCAATGCTTCGTGAGGATCTCTATGATCTTATCCGGTATGTGGATAAAACAAAGGCGATTCCCATGATTTTTACAAACGGGATAATGTTAACCGAGGAAAATGTTCAGAGGCTTGCGAAGGCAGGTTTATTTTCTCTGAATATTTCTATCGATAGCAGTGAACCAGAGCTGCATAATGAATTTCGTGCAGTGCCCGGTTGTTATCAAAAGGCATTTGAAGGAGCTGAACGCTGCCGAAAAGCCGGTATTTTAACGGGGATATCTACGTATGCCACGAGTGAAAGTATTAAAACCGGAAAAGTGGAAAAGCTTTTGAAGATAGCACAGGAACAGGGATTTTCAGAGGTTACCATATTTGATTGTATTCCGTCAGGACGATTTTTAAAAGATACTTCAAAAATCTTAACGGCGGAAGACAGAAAGCAGCTGATTGCGATTACCAGGAAATACCATGAGATGGATCATCCGATGGGTATTAATTGTATGTCAATTATCAACTCGCCAAGGGGAGTTGGTTGTTACGGGGCGCAGTCACAATTTTATATGACCGCGTATGGCGATATAAATCCTTGCGATTTTAATCCGATTAATTTTGGAAATGTTCGCGATATGTCTATTCAGGAGATATGGAAGAAGATGGTTTCTCATCCTGATTTTAACAAGAGATATCCCACCTGCCGAATGCAGAGCAAGGCTTACCGGAAGAAATACATAGATCCGCTTCCCAAGAACGTAAAGTTGCCCGTGAAAATAGAAGATATTGCACCTGTTGAAACACCTGATAAAGAAGTTACTCTTGTGGGTGTTTGAGGGATAGTGTCTCTGGCTGATCTCTTCTGAAGCTGAAAAAAGGTTATGATCAGGTGAGACAATAAATTAAAAAGTAGCAAGAGAATCGTTAATCGTTATCCGATTATTTTGGGAGGTGAAGTATGGATAAAGAAGTTCTTATTACAAAAAAAATGAGTACCGGAGAAGTAACAAAAAAATATCCGGCTACTAAAGCAGTTTTCACAAAGTATTTTGGAAAGGGTTGTTTTGATTGCCCGTCTTTTGGTACTGAGGACATAAATTTAGCATGTATGATGCACAATACAGATGTTGATAAATTTGTGCAAGAATTAAATGATGCGGCTTCACAGGAGACAAGTAAAACGTCATAAGTCTATTGACTTTGACTTAAACATAGTAAATAAACATAAACACTTTATTACATAATTTATGTATGCGATTTAATTTTTTTAAAAGATTTAAGAGGAAGATAAATAAATTTGAAAATTATTAATTTGCAGGAAGAAATAGCATTTCACAAAGAGCAGTTTATTCCCAACATTCTTTACGCATCTCCAAAAGTTAAAATGCCTCTTATCTGTATGGAACCAGGTCAGGCAATCCCACCTCACGGAGGTAATTCTGTAGGTATATTCTATGTAAAGGAAGGTAAAGGGATTTTTACCCTCAATGATGAGTCTATTCCTATGGAAAAAGGAACTGTTGTTGTTGCTCCGGAAGGTTCTTCGAGGGGAATGAAATGTATAGAAAGAATGGTTGTTTTAGCGGTAAGCGCAGGGTAGGGGTATTTGCATGGCTAAAATAGTTTTAGAAGAGAAAGTAAAATTTTCACAACAGAGTTATTTATCGGACATATTATTTAAAAGCGACAACGCTCAATTAGAATTGCTGTGTTTGGAAGAAGGACAGGAAGTTGTTCCGCACGCAGAGAATTTTCAGGTAATCATTTTGGTTATTTCCGGTCGTGGTTCTTTAACGCAGGGAACCGATGTATACGACCTTAAGCCGGATTCAGTAATAATTTTTGAAGGTACGGAACCGTGTGGAATAAAAGCGTGCGGGCAATTGGTTCTCGTGCGGTATGTTATACCATCGCCGTAAAGAAATACTTTTAAAAAGGGAGAACAGATGAGTATTGAAGGACCGATCATATTAGACGTGAGAAACATTATACCAAGAGAAAGGCATCCAAAAATTTTTAATACTTTTGATGGGTTAAAAGCGGGAGAGATGATGGTATTGATAAATGACCATGACCCAAAACCCCTAAAATACCAATTGGATGCAGAACGAGCCGGGCAAATGGAATGGAAATACGTTGAACAAGGTCCGGATGTCTGGAAGGTTGAGATAATAAAAAAATAATATTTTCTAATATAAGGAGAATAAATAATTATCATAGGAGATGTAGATATGGGTAAATCTTTAAAAATTGTAACGGTAATGTGTTTGTGTATTTTTTTTGCCGGTACGCATTTTGTTTTTAAGCATGTATATGCGGATACGAAAAGTTATGCAGGGGTAAAGGAAAAGCTTTCTTCAAAATCAGAAAAAAAGGAGAAAGCTGTTTCATCAGAAAAAAAGGAAGTTGTATCGGAAACGAAAGATACTAAAATCGAACAAAAAACGGTAACACCGCAAGAAGAGAAAAAAGAGATTGTTAAGCAGGAAAAACCCGGTGAGAAAGTGGAAACTCCTGTTCCTGAAAAAAAAGAAGAAAAACCCGGTATTGTGGTAAAAAAAGATGTGGTAGATACACATCCGAAAGACAAAAGAACCATACAACAAATTATTTCCGAACTTACCGGAGAAAAGATAGGGCCTGATAATTCCGGCGATGTTTATCATGGTGGTTTAACGGCTACGTATACCCCGCCTGAGGAATTGCTGCCTGGTGAAGGAAAATTTGGGAAATTATTTAATTTTTTACCTCTTATGAGATGGTATGATCCGGATCACTATTTTACACCGAACCAGGCGATTGGAGGCGAATTTACGCACGAAGAATGTCTTATGTGTCATACGGTTCAGACTCCCGGTATCGTAGCACAATGGAAGAAGAGCAAACATGCGGCAGCGGAACAGGTGGTTGGCTGTGATAAATGTCATGGTAATAATCACCAACAGTTGTATATGCCTTCCTGGCAACATTGTGGCGAATGTCATCCAAAGGAAAAAGAAGGGCATCGTGGCGGGGGATTGGCGTCTCATACTTACGCCTTTCATGTAAGTACAATAGAAGCTCCCTGGCAGATTGCAAAGCCGGCGGCAGAGGTAACTGCCTGTGCTACATGTCATGGAATAGCAGAGAATCGATGTGATGGTTGCCATACAAGGCATGATTTTTCAGTGGCAGAAGCCAGGAAACCAAACAATTGCGGTATTTGCCATACAGGGTTGGATCATTATGAATATGAGATGTACAAGGAATCTTACCATGGAATGATATATGAATCGGAGCAGCATAATTGGGACTGGACGAAACCAATGAAACCTGAAAATTATAAAACCCCTACATGCGCATATTGCCACATGAAAGATGGCGAACATAATTCGCAAAAATTTTCCACAATTAACAGTCACATGGGTACTTCATTGGTGGACAGAGGAGCGCCAAAGTATAAGGAAGCAAGGCAGAATTGGATAAACACATGTAAAGGTTGCCACTCTCCAAGGTTCGCAACCGATCAATTCGAGGCGATGGACGAAGCGGTAAAAGTAAGCTTCACAAAATGGCGTGAAGCTATGAAAATAGTAGTTGACCTTTATAATGAAGGGATGCTGGATCCGATGCCAAAAGATTTGGCGCCTGATTATGCCGGCCATTATACCTTTAGTCTGCTTGGCGGAGAAGGAAGAATGTATAATGTGTCTGATATAGAAAGAACTTCATTTGAGATGCTTGTATATATTACCAATGCAATCTATAAAGCAATGGCGCACGGAGCAATGTACGGCGCTACCTATGGTAAAGGTGCTTTTCTGCAAGACCGCTGGTTGATCCAGATAAAGGCGGAAGCAAGCAGGCTTCGACGAATAAAGGCTTTGGAAGAGACGGTGGGGATACAGCACAAGGCATACGATTTCTGGAAGCACGGCGAATATACTGACATGCTTCTGGGTTGGAGGAGAAAACCGGATGACGTTGACAAGGCTGCATGTAAGCACGAGGGAGCTGATTGTTTGGTCGAATAGTTTTTTGATTTTTGATTAGTTCATTAATATGAACAGAAGGCATAACTCTTAATAAAAGATTATGCCTTCTGTTTTTTTCTATTGTTGTTTTGGTAAAAAGAGATAAAATCGAAAATGTCCTGAGTTGATTTTTGATTATAAAATTAGGTGACATTAATGACTGGAGTAAAAAATGAAAAACTATCGATATTGTTTTTTTTTCGTTGTACTCTTTGCTGCATGTTTTTTTGGATGTTCTAAAAAACAGACAATCTTGGTGGAAAGAGAAGCTATTTGGGAAGTATATGAAAAAGAATGCCAAAAGTGCCATAGGGCACATGGGAGAGGGAGTCTTATTGGCAGACTATTTTTTAAAGTCCCGGATTTTACCGATGTTAAATGGCAGGATAATGCTTCAGATTCGAGATTGATTATTCATGTAGCAAATGGACTAAGAAAGATGCCCTCCTTTAAAGGAAAATTAAAAGATGAAGAAATTGTGGATTTGGTAAAAACTTGTGTCCGGAGTTTCTATCCGGCTGTAGAACGATGATAAAGAGGTAAAATTATGTTAAGAGAGATGTGTAAATCAAAAATACATGGCGCCACGGTAACGGAAACCAATCTTGAATATAACGGAAGCATTACTATAGATAAGTCTCTTCTCGATGCGGTGGATATTTTGCATTACGAACGAGTACAGGTTCTCAATATAAATAATGGCACAAGGGTTGAAACATATGTCATTGAGGGAGAGCGAAACTCCGGAGTAATTTGCTTAAACGGGGCGGCCGCAAGATGGGCTCAGCCGGGGGACCGTGTTATTATTATTTCCTATTGCCTTATTGATGACAAGGATGCTGTAGGCTGGAAACCAAAGATTATTTCGGTTGATGCAAAAAACAAACTCCTCAAACATCTGCCAACATGAGACGGATTTTATTTGAAGTCCCCATTCCTTTTTTTCACAAAAGCATACCAATTTATTCCTATGGATTTATGTTAATGGTGGCCTTTCTTGTTTCCATTGCCGTTGCGCGTTGGAGAGCAAAGAAAGAAGGTATAGAGCCTAATATCATAACAGATTTGGGGATGTATTTAATTTTTGCCGGAATACTGGGGGCAAGGCTGTTTTTTATAATACAATTTTATGACGATTACAAAAATAATTTATTAGGTATATTCAAAATTTATGAAGGTGGTCTGGTATATTATGGTGGTTTGTTTGCTGCCGCTATTATGCTATTCGTTTTCGTTAAAAAAAGAAAGCTATCCGTATTAAAGGTAGTAGACATTGTTGCACCATCTGCCGCACTGGGGTTAGCCTTTGGACGTATAGGATGCTTTTTGAATGGTTGCTGTTTTGGTAAAGTAGCACTTAATGTGCCATGGGCAATTTGTTTTCCCAGGACAGTTGACAAACATGGCATAGTTGATGGCAGCCCGGCATTTATACATCACTATCAACATGGATTGGTTCAGCTTGCAGATTTGCACTCTTTGCCGGTCCATCCTGCACAATTGTATGCTTTTTTCTCAAACATAGCACTATTTTTTATTCTCAATATCTTTTTTAAATTTCGAAAGAGAGATGGAGAGATTCTCCTCCTTTTCGGAATGATCTACTCAGTTATAAGGTTTTGTATGGAATCACTTCGGGGAGACAATCAATTATATTTTAACTGCTTTACCATTGCACAAATCATAAGTATTATCGTGTTTGTTGTTTCAACAGGTTTTTTTATTTGGCTGAGAACAAAAAATCAGGGAATAACCCCTACTATTAAACCGATGTAGCAGGAGCATCCCTGCTCCTGCCCTCCGGATGGAATTATCCGGGTAGTACTTTTGTACAGGGAGCATCATTTTAACCGGACTAATCTGTTGCGGAGTGTTGTTCTTGGAATACCGAGTATTTCTGCCATCTTTACCTGATTGCCGTTTGTTTTTTGATGCGCCCATTCGATAAGTCTTTTTTCAACCTCCGTAAGAA
>SOET01000007.1 GCA_021646465.1 Candidatus Kuenenia hertensis
TTTATGTTTATTCTGTGGAAAGTACGTTGTTGACTGAAGTGTGACTTGCATTTGTCTGAGAGCGTTCCCGGTTTTTTTCGGTATACATTGCATACATAATTGGATTAATTTTCAATGTAATACAAAAACAACAGCAACTTCCATACGAATATATGAACTACTTATCTCCTCAGGAATAGGCGGAAACGGAGAAGCTCTTTTTACAGTATTAACCGCCTCGTCATCAAAGATTTTAGAGCCGGAAGAACGGGTTATGAAAATATTGCGACATGAACCTCTGGACAGAACCGTAAAACTTAAATAGACAATGCCTTCCATTCCTTGCTTTTTTGCCCAGTAGGGGTATTTTCTTGCGTCTTCGATTCTTTGCTTTACCATATCCTGATAGCGAAACATTGCCTCCTGGGCAGGGTCGATTACTTCAATCTTTTCATTCCTCGGCTCTTTAGGAGGTTTTTCAGTCGTAATTTCTTCTGATTGAAGTTCAGGTTCTGGTTCAGCCTCTTCAGGTTTTTCTGCCATCTTTTCAACTGGCTCTTCAGTGGGCTCTTCGGTTACAGCTTCTTCTGATTGAAGTTCTGATTCTGGTTTGGTTTCAAACTCCTTGGGTTTTTCTGCTATCTCTTCAACTGGCTCTTCATAGTGCTTTTCGGTTACTACTTCTTCTGATTGAAATTTATGTTTTGGCTCGGAATTGGTCTCTTTCTGTATTTCTGCCGCCTCCTCAATTTTCTTTTTTTCTCCCATGATATCTATCTTTGGTAAAAGGGGCGGTTTTTCTATTTCCATCCTGACAGTGATTTCTTCAGGCTTCTTGATTTGTAATGGAGAAGGAGAAAATCCTGGCATACCTAACAAGAGGATGTGCCCTGTTAAGGAAATTATGAATGTTCCTATGATTATTTTATCATTGAACATCTTCTTCTGCTTTGGTCGAAATTATTAATCCTTCTGCCTCTGCTTGTTTGGCTATATCCATTACTTTTACTGCCATGCCTAAATCTATTCTTTCATCTGCTCTGATGGTAACACTTTTCTTTTTCGATTCCCTAACCATTGTTCTTAATTTATCCGGAAGGGCATCTATGGCTACTTTTTCAGTATTCAAATACAGATAATTATCTTCAGCAATAAAAATAGTGATATCTTTTTCCGGATGTAGTTTTGCTGTTGCAGCAGTGGGTAAAGTAATCTTTATCCCTGGTTGGGTAACAAAGTGAGCAGAGAGCATTAAAAACAGCAGCAAGAGAAAAATGACATCTATGAGAGGGGCAATATTTAATTGTGTTCCTACTTTTTTTCTTCCTTCGAATTCCATCATATCTCCAAAAGTTCAGTTGCTGCATCTTTCATTAAACTGGCGATATCATCCACTTTTCCTTCAAAATAATGGTAAGCAACCAAGGTCGGTATCGCTACAAATAAACCTGCGGCGGTAGTCAAAAGTGCTTCCCATATTCCGCCTGCCAGCACCGAAGCATCTACTCCTCCACCTAATTCCTGTATTTTCACAAAAGCTCCGATCATCCCGGTTACCGTTCCTAATAAACCTACAAAGGGAGCAATGTTGCCGATAATCGCAAGCACCCGTAAATTTTTATCAAGCTGGCGAATAATTTTAGAACCAGCTCTTGAAATCAATTTTTCCTTTTCTTCTAATTTTCTATGACGGATGTGAATCCCAATTGCCAATATGTGGGCAACAGGCCCTGAAGTGTTCTCGCACAATTTTAGCGCCTCATCAGCCTTGCTTTCTTTTAGCAATGCCTTTACTTGTGAGATTATATTCGGAATTTTTAACCTTGCCTGATAGAATCGCCAAAAGCGCTCCAGGATAACTGTGATTGAAACAATCGAGCACAAAAGAATCGGCCACATCAAAGGCCCGCCTTTTAAGAAAAAATCAAACATTTACCACCTCCTTCAACTACTTTATAGATTCTTTTACAAAATTGAAAATAGTTTCAACTTTTATGTCTTCTGCCTGGTAATACGCGGCTCCCAGTCCTTGAGAAAGTTCCTGTAATTTCCCCAAGCGTACAAAACCTGTTTCTGTATTGATGACTATTGATTTTATCCCTGAATGCTTTATGTCACCTGCAACCCGCATGGCTTCATCAAAAGGTTTAACATCTTTATTCATACTTATATTTGCCTTTCCATCAGAAATAATAACAAGAAGCAGCGCCGCTTTTTTATCTTTATTTAACTCCTTCCGCAATACTTCAAAACCCTTTAATAATCCTTTTGATAACGGGGTCTTGCCTCCTGTGGGAAGTACTTCCAGATGTTTTTTTGCCAATTCCACACTGGATGTAGGAGAAAGAAGAAGTTCTGCCTGATTACCTTTAAATGCTACTAATCCCACTTTGTCCCTTTTTTGATAGGCATCAATAAGCAAAGAGAGTATTGCTCCCTTTGTCTCAACCATACGCCTGTTTGCTCCCATTGAACCGGAAGAATCAACCACAAACATGATGGTATTTCCAATCTTCTTTTCTCTTACCTTCTGACGAATATCCTGAGGTTCTATTGCCAATGCGGTATTGCTATTCTTTCTGTGTATTTGATAAGGGGCAGAGGCGCGCAGTGTTGCGTCAAAAGCGAGATCATTTGTCTTGTCTTCGGGGAAGGTGCTTCCTACATAACGCCCCGATTTTGTTTCACTCCTGGCCTTACTTCTTCTGCCTGAACCTGAATGTGTTGCATCTTCTCCGGATAAAGACATTTTCTTTATCGGGTGTGGTTCTCCGGTATCAAAGTTAGTTTCTGACTTACCATTGGGATTTTGTTCCTGAATCTCAGGATTATGGGCTGTGGATTGTTGCTTCTCCTCCGGCCTCTCTTTTTGGGTTTGATTTTTGTGTTTTTGAATAGTTTCTTCCAGTTTTTCTTTATCGGCCTTTGGCTCCTGGAAGGGTTTACGTCTCATCCGGTGAAAAATAACTAATTCTGCAGCTTCTTTTACATCGTCCACCGTTATCTGTGACCTCTCGTGATAGGCCGCAATTGTCTGGGCTACTTTCAGCATAAAAATGTCTGCCCGGTGTCCGTCAACATCCATTTCTGTTGTGATATCGCAAATAAGCCGTAAAATTTCAATCGTGTAGGTTTCTTTTGGAAATAACTCTTTTGCACGGACTATCAAATCCGATAATCTCGTCTCTTCAGGCTGCCACTTTATTTCAAAGCCCTGAGGGTCCTTTTCATATTCGATATACCGTTGGATCACTTCAATCCTCGCCTCCTTGTCGTCAATCCCTTCTACCTCCACGGATAAACCAAATCTGTCCAATAACTGCGGTCTAAGCTCACCTTCTTCAGGATTCATTGTACCAATCAAAATAAATCTGGCGGGATGAGAAAAGGAAACCCCTTCCCTTTCTACGGTATTTATCCCCATTGCCGCAGAATCCAGGAGTACATCTACCAAATGGTCATCCAGAAGATTTATCTCATCTACATATAATATTCCACGGTGTGCCGCGGCAAGAATTCCAGGTTCGAAAATCCTCTCTCCTTTTTTTATTGCATGTTCTATGTTTAAAGTACCGGCTACCCTGTCTTCGGTAGCGCCTAAGGGTAAATCTATAACCTGCATTTTTCTCTTCACTATTGGTAATATTTCCCCATGAGAGAGCCGGGAGAAACATCCTTTACACATTTCTTTCTTCTGATGCGGATTGCAGTTAAAAGGACAATCTTTTACTACTTCTATCTCCGGCAGAAGATTTGCCAGCGCCCTTGCAGCAGTTGATTTGGCGGTTCCTTTCTGACCGCGTATTAATACACCGCCCAAATTTAGATTTATCGCGTTAAGGACAAGCGCTTTTTTCATTCGTTCCTGTCCGACTATTGCGGTAAACGGGAAAACTGTTCTCCTGTAAGTCATATTTCTTACCCCTCCCTATGATTCTTTATGAAATAATTTTTTTACTTCTTTCATCTTATCTTTCCAGTTATCAACATCCATTGAGTTCAAAACATCAATTGTTCCTCCCTGGAAATCGCCTTCCACATCACCCATTTTTTCTTCAAGCCAGCTCTCGATCTCAAGATAGGCGTCTTTCAACCCCTCCAATACTTCCGGATTAGCGTCCCAAAGTTTTCGCTGATGCGCCTCCAGGAGCCTCCTGCCTATCTCTTCCAAAGCCCAGGGGTTGTTTTCCTGAAAAAATTCCCGCATTTCCTTATCAAGGATAAATGTGCCGGCAATATCGTCAAATATCCAGTCATCTACTTCATGTGTTGTCGCTTCCCAACCGTAAACCCTTCCAATTCTCTTTGAAATATCAGAAGCGCCCTTGTATCCGTGTTTTTTCATACCTTCAATCCATTTGGGATTTAAAAGTTTTGTCCGCACGACTCTCCTTACCTCATCCGCTAAATTATCCACTCTGACGCGGAAAGGGTCCCTTGTATCACCGTAATAGTTTTTAACTTCCTTACCCGAAATGTGTTTTGCCGTAAGCGACATGCCCCCTTGCGTGGAAAAATAACCGCAGCATCCAAAAAGGTCGTATTCGTCAGTGACACTTTTATTGAAAGTGAGATCAACGCTTTTAAGCTGATGCATAAAATGACTATGCATCTCTTTTCCCTGAATGCCTTTGCCATAAGCATGTCCATTCCAGTAGACGAAAATTTCGGACAGGTCTTTTTCTTCTTTCCACGCAGAGGCATAAATTGCTAAATTAACGCCTGAGCCGTATGTACCAGCCCTTGAGCCAAACATTCTCAGTGTTGCCTCCCGGAATGTGGAAGATTGGCCATCCATATCGAGAGTTTCTGTTTTTTCCAAAACATGTTTTCTTATAAAGTTATCTTCCGGGTTCTCGGGAAGTAATGCCACTGCCTGTATTGCTTCGTCAATAAAATCAACGCATTCGGGAAAACAATCCCTTGTTATGCCCGATAACCTGATCGTTACATCGATACGCGGGCGTCCCAGTTCCTTTAAAGGGATAATCTCGAAACCTTTTAATCTTCCGTTGGATTGCCATACAGGTCTAACCCCTACCAAAGACATAAGTTGTGCCATTTCTTCCCCATCCGCCCACATAATATCGGAAGAAAACCAAACCATGGCAAGATTCTCCGGGAATCTTCCCGTGTCCTGTTTGTATTTCCCGATTAAAGCAGAGGCTAATTTCTGTCCTACTTTCCACGCCGCTGGCGTAGGGATCTTCTTAGGGTCAAGAGAATAAAAATTTCTGCCTGTGGGAAGAACATCGGGCCTGCCTCGAGTGATCAACCCTGAAGGGCCCGGCTCGATAAAACCGGCTGACTTAGCATGGAATAAAGAGCCCATTTCATCTGATGCATCTATACGTGCTGCGATATCCAGTACTTTTTCCCTGAGCAGGTAAAGGCTATCAATTGATTTGGTATTTTTCAGACTGTCTCCTAAAATTTCATTTGCTGTGGACTCCAGCTCCTTTTTACCGTTATTTAAGAAATTCCTGATAAACTGCAAAGAAAAATTATCTACGTCTTCGATAAGTTCGGAATACGTTTTTTTATGCATTCCGGAAAACCCCGAAGGGTTAGTGAGCGCCCAATCCATATTTTCACCCAATAGATCAAAGAGCAGCCTCCTTGAAGATGCTCCGTAGCCAAAATCGTATTTAACAACAGAATTAATAAATTCTATTTTCGCGTCAGCCTCAGGAATTTCTCCGAAGATATGCATACCATCAGGAATAAGCGTTGTCTTTACCCGTGTTAAAATATCATGTGTTTTTTTCATTACCAGTTCAAACGGAGTCTCATCGGTAATGGTAATTTCCCTATCGAGACTTGCCTCCTTTATCATGTTGGTAATCATGTGTTCTAACGTGTGCGCTCTCACCCGGTCAATATCCCTGGCCTGATTGTATTCTCCCAGCAACTTTGCCAGTTCTTCAAGCTTATCATAGAGGCCGCTTGAGGTCATCACGGCTTGCATATGATCAACCAGGACGGCATAGCTTCTGCGCTTGGCGATTGTTCCTTCAGGTGGATTATCAGCATTATAAATGTAGAGATGTGGCAACCGGCCAAGGGAAATATCAGGGTAGCATTCATCAGACAATGCTGTACTTTTGCCCGGTAAAAATTCTAAATTGCCATGCGTCCCGACATGAATAATAAGGTTGGCTTTAAAATCATTTTCTAAAAAATGATACGTGGCCAGATACTGATGCGGCGGTGGTATTTCGGGATCATGCAATATCTTACATGCCTTGCCGTCACAACGCGCTCCGGCGCAGCCACGTTTTGGCTGCACGCATACAACGGCATTGCCGAAATTCACACCAGTAACCAGAATTTTATCCTGGTACATCATTGCAGCGGGAACGCCGTCTTTTTCCTCTCCGGGAGGGTTGCCCCATGTACGGCAAAGGTTTTTCTGCACTTTTGCCGGAAAAGTTTCAAACCATTTTAAATATTTCTCTTTGCTGATAAAAGAAAGCACCCCGCCTTTTTTGACGATCTCATCCGTAGTCGTCCAGCGAAATTCAGAGAGGGCTTTCCTCTCCATTATGGTGGTTATCAATTCTTTCCCGTCTTTGGGAGGATTAACAACGTATCCCCTTTTTTTCATTTCCTGCAAAATTCGGGCTACGCTTTCCAGTGTATCAAGATGTGCACCACAACCTACCGTCGCCTCCACCGAAGCGCATGGGTTATTATGTAAAATGAAGGCTACCTTTCTTTCACGCGGCGGCGTATGCTTTAATTCAATCCAGTTTTTTACTCTGCTTACAAATCGTTCAATGCGTTCTTTTATCGGCCAGTATTGTTCGATAGAGGCTTCGCTTCCCTCATCGATAATCCTCCTTACAGCACCAATGATAATGGGCTCAATTACCCCCTGAAACTCGGGAATGGCCATCTGCCAGCCTACCGAACTGCCAATTCCGAGATTGTCATCTCTCCATTCCTGTTCTGTCTTATAATAGGCTACAAGCGGATGAAAGACCGGTATATCCAGTTGTTTCAGAAATTCCACACCGCCTTGAATTCCGGTATGTTCGTGAATGGCTGTCTCGGGTGAAAGTATAGAAGACTGTAAATTAATTAAGGAGTCTATAGCCGGATGCCCATTGCCATCAAGAAAATACTCTTTCACTACCTCATAGCCCGGCCTGGAATTGAAATCGGTTTTACCGATGCTTTGTGAAAAGGCGGGGATAACATTGAGTCCGCTGCGCTCTAGCTCTTTAATTAACGCCCGTTCGATTTCCATGTTCTGGTTGATCCAGTAACAGCGGTAAAAGAGTATCCCCACGGTATGTCTCTCTTTATGAACATGCTCTCTGTCATAATCATTACGGTTTGTATAAACGCGGTTTGTATCGGGGTGCAGGATTCCCTCCCAGGGGAAGGACTGAGGTTGTTCCACAGTTAGATTTAAACCCAACACTTTATTACCTATAAACCGGAGCATATGGGTAAAATTTTCCTCGCCGCCCAATGTCAGATACTCGTAACAGGTTTTTACTATGTCTGCACTGACCGTAGAGTATTTAAAAAACACCGGATCCTGGCTCATGCAGATAACGGGCGTTGTCAGGCCGATTTCTTCTACATCCGGTTTTATCCTTTCCCAGACCTCACTGTTGCCGAGATAAAGCAAAACTACATTACATTCCCGCAAAGCAAGGAGGCTCTTTTCTGCCTCTTGCGGATCTTCTAATTGGTGCACGGAAAAGGCGGTTAATGTCAGAATGCCGTTAAGCCCTCTGGCAGCATGAGCCAAACAGTTTAAAATTGTCCCTCCCCACACAATTGCCCCTATCTTCATAAAAAATTCTCCTTCAAATCAGAAATAAAAAGACTGCAAGATCGGCTGAATAAAAGTATCTTCCAGATCAATTACCTGTCCTGGAAACAGGAATAATGGTAAGCATGCCTGTAATTTTACTTGTGATTATCTCAGCATCTATTTTATAAACTTCTTTTATGCAGGCAGAATCTAACACATCCGGCGGACTACCCGCTCTGTGGATTTTGCCTTCTTTCAAAACCAATAGCGTGTCCGAATATCGGGCTGCAAGGTTGAGGTCGTGAGAAACCATGATCACAATAAATCCCTTCCGTTCGGTCAGTGTTTTCAATAGTTCAAGAAAATCCAACTGGTGATGTATATCCAGATGGAGAGTTGGTTCATCAAGCAACAAAACACGAGGTTCCTGCGCCAGAGCCCTGGCGATAATTACCTTTTGATACTCACCTCCGCTCAGCTCTGTAACCAGTTTTGAAGAGAGATGTTCAATCCCGCATAATTGCAAACAGTTTCGAACTATATCAAAGTCTGTTGCTGATTCTCTGTTAAAACGGCCTACATGGGGAAATCTTCCCATAAGAACTGTTTCCAAGACAGTAAAAGCAAATCGATGAATCGAATTTTGAGGAACTACCCCCATCAGTTTTGCTATATCTTTCTGCCGGAATGAGCATATATTTTTGTCATCAAGTAGTACTGTCCCGGTTTTTGGTTTTAAGGTGTTATTAAGGCATCTGATCAGCGTTGTTTTTCCTGAACCATTAGGGCCGATAATGCCAAGTATCTCACCTTTTCTTGCCTCAAAAGTAATGCCATCCAGCACACAATCGCTGTCATAAACAAACCTTATATTCTTTACTTTTAATATCATCAGACTACAGTCCCAACTGTTTTTTTCTTCCTCGCAAAAGAATCAAAAAGAACGGTACCCCCAAAATGGCAGTAATGATTCCTACGGGTAATTCTGAGGGGGTTATAATCGTCCGCGCTAATGTATCGGTCCAAACCAAAAATATTGCACCCCCTAAAAAAGAAGCGGGCATAAGAACCCGGTGGTCAGGCCCTGCCAATATCCTCATACTATGGGGAATAATAAGCCCCACAAACCCGATGATTCCGCAAGCCGCCACTGCAGTTGCCGTTACCAGAGAAGAAAGAACCAGAACAATTCTCCTCACATTTTCTACGTCAACTCCTAAATTCTTCGCCTCTTCTTCTCCGGTAAGTAAAATGTTTAAATCACGTGCAAAGCATAAAAGCCCTGTGCTTCCAAAAACCGCCAAAGGCAGAACCGTGAATACCTTATTCCAGTTGCCATCCCATAATCCCCCCATGAGCCAGAATACGATTTGCCGTAACTCCCTTTCCCCGGCCACATATTGCGTAAAAGAAACAAGTGCCGAAAAAAAGATTGATACCGCAATTCCCGCCAGGAGAAGCACTCCAACAGGAACTGTGTTTTTTACTTTTGCAAGATGATAAACTAAAAAGGCGCTGGAGACAGAAAACAAAAATGCCGAAGGCCCTATCCACGCAGAACCTAGTCCAAGAATTATCACCAAAGAAGCGCCAAAAGCACTGCTTGAAGCAATACCGGTAACGTAAGGCGAAGCCATCGGATTCCTGAACAAACCCTGCATTGCGCATCCGGCAATTCCCAGCACTGCGCCTACAAGAGCGCTTAATATTATTCTGGGAAGTCTTACATTAAAAATTATTACCTCATAGTTGCCCGGCCAATCCGCTCGTATTCCAAAAATTTTGAATATAATTAACTTTGCTATTAAACACGGCGGTATTTGAGTTGTACCTATTGCCAGAGCAGAAACTGCACTTAAAACCAGCACAATCCCCATAATCAAAAGTATGAGACCATGTTTAAACTTTCTTGCAGACCGGAATTCTTCGCATCTCATTCTCCGAATGCCTCCGGATGGAACCACCGTGCGTATTGTTCCAAACCATTAATGCATTTAGGCGTATAATTTGTGTACATAGTGGGGCTGATAAATATCTTATTGTTTCTGACTGCTTTTATTTTCTGCCAGCCATCTCTTTTTTTTACTTCTTCCGGGGGCACACCGTATTCTTCCAGTAGTATAATATCAGGATTCATTTCGATTATGCGCTCGATGCTTAATAACGGAAAGGTAATGGGTTCGTCTTTCGCTAAATTAATTCCTCCGGCCATGGTAATTAAATCATGTGTGAGTGAACCCGGCGCTCTTGTACGGCCAATTGCACCTGATTCAAAATATACTAAAGGCCGGGTATTCACCTTTCTCAGTTTTTCCTGAATGTCATCTATTCGCTTTTGCATTTTTTGCACCAGTTGAGAGGCTTGCGATTCCATAGCAACCACTTTACCGATTTCCGTGACAAGCCGTATCACCTCATTCAGGTTACATGTCTCTACAACAAATACATTGACGTCCTTTTCCTTGAGCACTTCAGCGTCAGAATTTGAAGCAAAGACAATATCCGGTTTTAAACTGAGCACCGCCTCAATATTGATATTCCCGAATTGCCTGCCTACATGTGGTTTTTTCTTTACTTCCTCCGGATTGCTGAACGTACTATTGACGCCTGCTATCTTGTCTTCCAAGCCAAGCTCAATAAGTATCTGAGTTGCCGCAACTGTTAATGATACAATCCTTTCTATATTTCCAGATGCGGGAACATCACGTTTTTCTTTTGTCAAATGAGAGACAAAATATGAAATGCAATAAACAAAAAATATAAACAGAATAAACATAAACCACTTCTTCATTTTCTAAAACTCCTTGCTGAGGTAAAACCCAACCATGTAGTCTCTGGGATATGCGGGATAAATACCACCGCTGGCGGTTCTATAATCATAATAATTTTTATCAAACAGATTCGTGACGCCGGTGTAAAATCCCACATTTGCAAATTTAAAATCATGTTCGTAATCAATTCTTGTGTCCCATATTGTGCGTCCTGGTATAGTATAGGTATTTGCATCATCTGTGTACGCAGAGGACCTGTAATTCCCACTTATTGAATAACTGATTCCTATAGGATGCTCGTATCTTACCCCATAAGCTACGGTTCGCTTTGGTGCATGAGGCAGCCAATTGTCGTCGTAACTGGTTGAACCTACTGTATAATCCGTAAACTTCGCTTCCTGAAAAGTCAGGTTGGAGAAGATGGAGAACCCACTGAATAAATAAAGCCCCAATTCAGACTCAATACCTTTATGCCTGGTCTTTCCCGTATTGTGATAAATGTCATCGCTTCCCAAATAAATCTCATCCTCCACATTCATCAAATACCCCGCAACCTGAACCGATAGTCTTTGAAAAAACAGGGCTTTTACTCCTATTTCATAATTCCAGGCGGTTTCGGGAGTTAACTCCGGGTTGCGGTATCGGCTGGTAAACATTCTGTAAGCGGAAGGAGGCATGAATGCTTTCCCGGTATTACCATACAAAGAAATATCTTCGGTCAGCCGGTATAAAATCCCAAACTTTGGACTGAATTCATCGAATGATTTGCTTTTGTCTGCTGCACCCGAAGAGTCATAAAAAACATTATAATCGTATTCAACCAGGTCAAACCTCCCGCCCAAAGTCAGCGTCAGCGGTTTAAAAGGGGTTAATTCATCCTGAACATATGCACCCCAAAACAAAGGTTTTGTGTTGTCATCTGTACTAAGGGTGTCACCGTAATAAGTAGAATAGTCTATTTCATCACGTTTCAATGATGTGCCAAGAATAAAGGAATTTTCCATTCCGGCCAACGGATGAGACAATGTGTATTGCAATTCACCTCCCCATCCGTCAATATCCGCTTTATAATGATAGGAACCGGGATAATCGTAATCATAACGGGTCGTAAACACCTGTCCTTTGAAATGATTAAATTCATTTATATTTTTATTATAAATCAGACTGACGCGATGAGATTCCAAATCTCCGCTGGAAAGCGAACTTGCCTGTTTTCTGTCTTCGTCATATTGAGATTCTGTCAAACTTCCCGCATATTCCACATCGGTGTTCTGCACATCAAAATCAAATATAATATTGGAAGTTTTATCAACATCCAGTGAAAGTTTGCCTTGAATATCTCTTCTGATGAAACCTGTATTTTCCCTGTATCCATCGCCATTTCGATAACCGCTACCAATTCTGTAATTAAAAATTCCGGATGTGCCGCCTGTTTCTAAACGGTATTTTTGTTCGTTGAATCTGCCAAAACCCACATCAGTTTTTGCGAAGGTTTTCTCCTGCCCTTTTTGGGTTATAATATTGATAACACCACCCATGGCAAACGGGCCGTACAGCGATGAAGAAGGGCCTTTAACAATTTCTATCTTCTCAATATTATCAAGTGAAGGAAGCCTGGATTGCTGCACATAGCCATCATTGCCGCTATTTATTGGTACGCCGTCAACCATAATTAAAACTCTTTCCGAACCGTACGGTGCGAACCCTCTCATGCTGATATGCCCTTCTATCCCGGCGCCATACTGGTCATACGCGTATACACCAGGCACTTGTTTTATGATATCAATAACACCTTTAGCGGTAGATTGGCTGATTTCTTCCTGCGTAATTACCGTTACCGTAGAAGAAACATTTTTAACCGTGCGCTCGGTTTTTGTAGACGCGACAACTACCTGCCCTAAGTTGAACATATCTGCCTCGCCGCCTTCCTGAACTTCAGCACAACATTTATGAGCAAAATTAAAAACTGATGCTACGACCATAAAAATCACTATATTTCGAAACTTCACCGTATTCTCCCCCTTTTTTTCATGTTTTAAACCGGCATTTTATTGCAGTATCATACTCTGAATCTTTCAAGACAAAGTTGGCATTCGATATAGTTATCGCATGGCCGTAAATTAGGTAAAATATTGCTTTCAAAAGAACGTATTTTTGCTTCCGGAGATTGGTAAATCACCTGGACATTACTCGTAAATATTTTAAACTTCTCATCATAACCACAATTCGGACACACAAAGAATTTACATAATCTCAAGTACGATATCCTCCTGGACAATGCATTTTTTAAGAATATAAATATTTGACAATCGGAATGCTTTTTTCGCCTTTTATACCGGAAGACACAAAGGAAATAATGAATCAACAGTTAGACACTACATATCTGCGAGCGGACATAGTGTTATTATTATGATAATCGTGCTACCAATCAGTCTGAAAAAAACAAAATGGTACATATCATTTTGTTTTTTTCACAGAGTGGTCTCTGCCACGATAAAATTGTAACCAGGTAAATGGCAGTGCAAATACAAAGAACCTTTTTTTATCTGGCCTGCATGGCAGAAGCAAGCATCATACTGGTTCTAATACTACATCCAGCAATGTTCATCATTTTTGCTTTGTCACGTTCTCAATATTGTCGCACGTTGTTGATTCACCGGAAGTGTAAGGACAAATTTGAGTGTTTTTTTCCGGTTGAAACCAGTAACCTGAATCATCTTTGCAGTAATAAAGTTTTAATTCGTTCTGTTTTAGCTGCATCGGCCATGCAACGAAAAAAGGGAACAATTCGCTGCTTATTAACTTGAAGGATTCTCTTGCATTTTCAAGCGTTTCGGTTTTTTTAAGAGCCATTGCATGCAGGTAAATGTGTTCCATCATATATCGCCCTTCTCCTTTGTTTTCAGTTTGAACACCCTGTTGTGCGGCATCCATAATATTTTGCGCCAATAGAGGAATATTTTGAATATCTTTCTCTATAAGTTTTTTATAGAGAAGATTATATGATTCCAATACTGACTGCAAATGCGCCACGGTCGATTTTTTAATGGTTATAGGGGTATTACTCCAGTGGTCATGGCCTTCATGTGCAAGTATGTCTTTCTGCTGAACCAGAAATAAACAACAAACACAAAGAAATATCGTACACGTCAATTTTTTCCGGAGACCTGTTTTTAGCATAATTTTTCCTCCTTCACTGTAAATGGTTTAAGGTATAGTTTTGTAAGAAACCCTGTCAGGGTTGACATCTTTAGAATGAACAGGTCACGGTAATAATAGCCCTGTAGTGTTCCAGCCCTTCAGCACCCTGTTGTTCCGATTCCCTGTTTAAATCTTTCCAGACGGGAAATTTCAGAAGACCTCCGATACTGATATTTTTGCTGAGAGAGACGCGAAAGCCGGGTGAGAGATACAGAATCGAGCCCCCGCTGTCGTCTTCGTCATGATGGTGATCATCTTCGTCTTTTGTCAGATGGAGGAAGTTTGATTCAGTAATAATATCCACCCTTTGAAGAAATCCCTGTGAATTTTCAAATACTTCATATCCACCGGCCAGATTGAAGCGTATCTCATTTCCCGGTTTTCCTTCGTCGTGACGGGTAAAAGTGGTAAATGAAGTATCTCCGGTAAGAGTAAAATGCGGGAAAAGCATTTTTGATGCGGAGAAACCCGACATAAACGTTGGCGCTGCAAAACCTGTCTGCATTCCCATGTCAAACCTGTTGCCTTTATTATCCTCGTTTGTAATATCGCCGGTCTGAACAGTAAAGCCTCCTAAAAAAGACATTTTCAGGTCGTTGGTCGTATAACTCTCTCCAATAGTATCTTCAGGGCAGTTATTATAAAAACCCCGAATCCCGTTTCTCTCGCCGTACTTAAACCCGTATTGCACTAAAAAACCAGCATCACCGAACCCCTTCGATGTGCCTAAGGAATCTTGTTCTTTAATAGCATAAGGCATCACAAGATAGAGGGATAAATAGTCAGTAACGCCATAGCCGACTAATGTATTAAAGAAGGTAAAGTTTTCAATGTTTTCCGGGTCGGCATGACTTTCTTGTTCGAAAGATGCAAATTCCATTTTTTCATACAGCAGAAATTTTCCTTTACCGATGGTCATCGGCGAGGCGGTTTCAACAGGGGCGCCGGGACCAAAGGCAGTAGAAACACCGCCATGATGTGCATAGACTAAATTCCCAACGCTGCTTGCGCAGCAGACAAAAAGGATAAGTATAAAACTATAAAAAAACCGATAAAGCATTACAAAAACTCCTTTCATTATAACAAAACAAAATACCAGTGTCTTAAATCATGCCCTTCTGCAACGTATGATTATATAGTTTTACAATATGGTCCACCCCCTTCACCCCCGCCAGCGGGGGATAGTTGTTATCCCTCTCAATGAGGGGGATTAAGGGGGAGGAGAATACTTTAAAATTTTAGCAATTTAGCAAATAGCACTATATAAATATTCGTGCTACCAATCATTAAAAAATTATTCTTTCATCGGTATTGCCTCCATCCCATACATTTGTAATATTTCTTCATCATGTATTAACTCAGAGGTGGCTTTGTCAGCGACAACCTTGCCTTTATCCATAAGGATGCATCGTTCGGTCAATTCCCCGATCAGGCGCAAATCATGAGAGGCCACCAGAAGGGCAATTTTTAGTCCTTTCAGATAGGTTATTAATTTACGTCTATGGCGGTGGTCCAAATCGTTTGCGGGTTCATCGAGGATTAACAAGTCTGGTTCCATTGCCATAGCCGCCGCCAGTGCAACCCTGCGTTTCTGCCCTCCGGATAAATGGTGAGGAGGTCTTTCCCGAACATCATTTAATTCAAAATACGCCAGCCACTTTTCCACCGTGTCTGCTACCTGCTGTTTTGGCCAATACAAATTTTTCGGGCCAAATGCAATTTCCTCCCAAACGGAAGAACAGAAAAGCTGATCATTCACCTGCTGAAAAGTGAGTGCGACATGCTTCCGAACTTCATTAATATTTTTGTGTCCGGTAAGCGGTTTATCCAAAACACTAACCTCTCCCGAATGTGGTCTTAAAAGCCCGTTTAAGTGCCAAAAAAGAGTTGTTTTGCCAGCGCCGCTAGGGCCGATTAATCCAACCTTTTCATGTTGATGTACAGAAAATGACAATCCGGATATTGCCTGTACGCCATTCGGATAAAGAAACGTGACTTTATAAACACTAACTACACAGGACATCGTGAATAATCCAGGCCCAAATTGCAAAAGCCATAAAAAATATCAAAAACAAAGCGATATACGAAACAGTTTCTTCATTTTCTGTGCGGAGAGTATACGCCCCGCAAAATCCACGTGACTGCATTGCACGTTCAACATTTTCAGATTGTTCGAAACTTGACAAAAGTACACTGCCAATCCCTCCGGCAAGGTTACGTAATTGCAGGGAACGCAACCCCTTTTTTGCACCGCGCGAAGCCTGTGCGGCAAACGTCATTTTTACCCGTTCCGCCATAATAGGTAAAAAACGCGTGGTGAATGCAATGATATTTAACAAAATTGCCGGTATTCCCATTTTTTCCAGGGTTGACAAAATACGTTCAAATCTTACCCATTTAATCCAGATTACACTCCACAACCACATTGAAAACATTTTGACCATAAGGATTGGGGCAAGCACCCGGCCCTCTTTTGTTAACAGAAGGCTTACACCAGTGAGAAGAAAAAAAATCCAGACTCCTTTAGCGTGGTATACAACCATGAATATGTTTCCAACGGTAAATATGCCAAACAATAACACCATAAACAGGCAAACCACAAGAGGAGCAAAATTATTCAGCAAGCCTGTTCCCGCCAGTACAAGCAAAACCAGTATCGTTCCTGTACGGGTAGAAACCGGCGGCAATTTCAATTTTTGAAACTTGCAAAATAGCATTATTTCCGTATCTATTCAGCGTAAATTTATAACACACCCCTAAATCCCCTCTTGTAGAGACGCAATGCATTGCGTCTCTACTTCCCATCTTCCCCTCTAAAAAGAGGGGTGGCAGCGTAGCTGACGGGGTGTGTATTAACACGCCGAATACTTATTTCCTTTTCTTTAATAAAAACCGTTGTATGGCATAACCGCCGCCGATAATGAACACAACTCCAATTGCTACGCGGATGCTTAAAAGGTCAAACACTCCCTTCGGGCGTTCTTTCAGAAATTCCTCCCATGTTATCATTGCACGATGACCTCCGGAATCATCTACAATAATTAAATGAGGAACTGTTTCCAGATTCTCCGGCAATTTCCACGCACCATTTTCATCCATTCTATCCTGAAGAATTACTACGCCATTTGCATCCACAAGAACAACCTCGGCGCCGGAGGCAGGGGTATGATCGCTGTAAGATGCATACAATGTTTTCTCCTGAGAAAAAAGGGAAAGTCCGTGTGCATATACCGCTAAAGGCGCCGAAAAAAAGATACAACAAAAAACGAATAAGAAAAATTTCACGGTAAAATTCCTAATAATGAAGGTTTTACTTTTTGCAGAAAGTGTACCAGCCAGTAACTAATAACACCTTCAATCAGCATGACAGGAACATGTCCCAAAAAAACCAGTTTGGCAAGTGGAGCCAGCGACGCATGGGTTGTAGAGAGGGCAACAAAGAGTAAAACAGACGAAATAAAGACAGCACTGCCTCCCGCGAACGACCCTATCCATGGCCGTTTTTTTGCTGAAGCCTGTTTCATCAAATGGCGTCCAAGCACGCCGATAATTGTGCCTGGCAACGCCATAACAGCAATGTTCACTCCCAACACCGTCAATCCTCCAAAGCCAAGGAACAACGCCTGCAACAAAAGTCCAACCGTTATTACCGTTACGGCGCTCCATCCCAGTAAAAGCCCTGCAATACCATTAAGTACAAGATGCATGCTGAAAGGTCCGACGGGTATGTGGATTGTTGAACCCGCAAAAAAAGCAGCGGCAATTACCCCGTATGCACCAACTTTGTCCGGTTTCAGGCTTTTCACCGACATCGCTAACGAAGGGACTGCAACTGCCCAGCCGGTAATGATAATGTAGGGAGAAAGCACTCCGTCGCTAATATGCAAAAATATCTCCTTCAGATAACGTTGCTACATATTTTTAATACGTGCTACTATAAGTGTAAGAAAAAAACCTCGGAATATTTTCCGGAGGTTTTGCAAGGGCAAGCTGAACTATTTACAAAATCCCCTTTCCGGTAGTTGCCATGGATATGCCCCCGTGTTTTACCCCTTTTGCCGATTTCAGTTTTCCGTATAATTCCTGTATCCGTTGCGGCTTGCCTTTTATGATGATAATCTCCAGGCAATTATCATGGTCGAGATGAATATGCTGGGTAGAAAGTATAACATCATGGTAATCATGCTGAATATCAATAAGAATACCCACCAGTTCTCTTTTATGGTGATCATACACAAGGGAGATCGATCCGGTAATCTCCTTGCCTTCCTGCCATTCTTCCATCACCAAATCACCGCGAATCAGATCACGTATAGCTTCGGAGCGGTTGGTATATTTTTTCTTTCTTATGTGGGAATCAAATTTTTTCAGGAGTTCCTTTTCCAGGGAGACCCCGAATCTTACCAAAAACGACATAGTGTGCCTCAATAAAAAACGTATACTGCTCAGGTCTTAAAACAAATGATTACGGGGGAATTTTCATTTCCATAGACCAATAATATGAAACAACAAATAGTGTTACTAGCCGGAGAATTATAACACTACTCAGTGTGATGTCAAGGATCAATTCGCAAAAAAGGTAAACATTTTGGGTGAAAATGATACATTGACAGAAATAAGCACTAACGTTATAACAATACAAAAACAACACTACGAAGCAGTACTGCAAATGATGGAGACAGCTTCCTTGTGGAAATCGATGGGAATCCTTTTTTTGCAAGGCTTTATTTTATCGATTGTCCTGAAACTTTTGTTAATACCCAGAGCGATGCTCAAAGGGTAAGGGAACAAACGCGGTATTTTGGATTGCCAGACGCATCCCGTACCGTTCATTTCGGCAACGAAGCAAAGTCCTTTGTGGAACACATTCTGCAGAAACCTTTTACCGTACATACCGCTTTTGCAAATGCCCCTGGAAGATCCGCCAAAGGACGTGTATACGCTTTTATTACTACCTATGTTATGGTAAGCAAAGAATAGTGGAACTGACATTTCCCAGATAGACGACTATAGTCAAACAGATTTGATTTTCGAATATTTACACACCCCTAAATCCCCTGGATAGAGGGGACTTGTCCTCTCTCCCCGCTATCAAGAGGGGCCGGGGGTGTGTTTCATCAAACAAATCTGGTTTTCGAAATAATATATAGATTTTCACATAGAAATATAACCCTTCGACTCCGCTCAGACGGTGAATGTCATCTGAGCACATTCGCACCCTCTGTGTAAACTCCGTGGGAGCATAAAAAGGTTCCTGTGCAAAATTTGCATTCAGATAAGCAAAAGCCATGAGCAGGGGATGCACCTGAGAAAATTTTAAACTATGATGAAAATATTTTTGTATTAATATTAAGGGTGCATAATTTTTTAAAGAAATAATAATTTATCTATCAATAACTTAAACAACAACTTAAACAACGATTTACTATTGAGGTATTGACTCTTGGTAAATATCAATTATAAAGTAATACGAATAATGTAACCTACAAAAACGGCTAATAATAATGGCAAGTAATAACAGTTTTAGAATGTAATAGTTGTTTATGGTAAAAAGCAGTTTATGGAAACGAATGGTTTTTGGTTATGCTATTATTACACTGCTTATGCTGTCAATGAGTTTTTATTTAATTTTTCGCCTAAAACACCTCAACCAGGCATCAACCTCAGTTCTGAGCAGTGACATTCCTTCTATGGAGAACGAAGAAAAATTATTAAAGATACTTTTAGAACAAGTAAGTATTGAGAAAAAATACTCAATTACAAAAGACCAGGCGTTTTTAGATATTTTTACTGCAAAGAAAAGTGAATTTATCAATCGGCTTAATTCGATAAAAAAATTAATAACGAATCATGAAACATATAACATTTTTGATAAATTAAAATCCGTTTATACAAGATATTTTGGGAGCCCCGGGTTTGAGCAGCTTCACCTTGCAGAAGACAATATGGGACGGAATGAAATGATATCAATTACCGCTCAAATTGAAACGCTTTATAATTTCTACATTGGAATGGCTTCAAAAGGGTTTATACTTTTAAAGTATAATGCAGATGACTCTTCGTATTCCTCTTCTTCTTTCGGTGAGGAGAAAAACAAAACGATTGATCAATTAACGAATGCTATTAATAAACTTATTCTTTTGCAGCAAACAAGATTATTTAAGAAAATGGAACTATTCCAAAAAACGGTTCAAAAATCTACTACGATATCGCTGGCAATTATGCTGTTTGCAATCATGTTTGTTGCGGTGTTTTCCTTTTTCTTTATCCGTAGTATTTACAATCCTATAAACGCCCTAAAGATTGCTACTGACCATGTTGCCCAGGGGAATTTAGATTACAGGATCAGTGTCACATCAAAAGATGAAATTGGTTCTTTGGGAAAAGCGTTTAACGAAATGTGCGAGGAGCTTGAGCAGCTTGATAAAATGAAATCGGATTTTATTTCCAATATCTCACATAATTTGAAGACGCCTTTAACCTCTATCAGAGAAGCAAACGAACTTATGCTGGATAAAATCGCTGGGCAAATATCTGCAGAACAGTTGAAGTTACTCAATATTATCAAGGAAAATACCCTTCGGCTTATCCTCATGATTAATGATTTATTGGATATATCAAGGATAGAGGCAGGGTTGATGAGATACAATTTTCAACCATCACAGATTCAGCATGTTATTTCAAGGAGTATTGAGGACATTCGCTTTTTGGCGGAAAAGAAAGGCATTTCCATTCAATATAAAGACGATTCTATCATTCCTGATGTTTTATTGGATCAGGAGAAAATTTTACAGGTACTGGAGAATTTATTTAGTAATTCGATTAAATTTACCCCGGCGGGAGGTATTGTAACAATAAAAGCATTTGTGGTCGATTCTGTCTTGCTTTCCCCTGTTTTGACTCAGGAAAGCAACCCGAACAAAATACAGTCATTTGTGCAAATAAGTGTTTCGGACACGGGAATCGGAATACCTGAAGAATATCATGATTGTATTTTTGACAAATTTCAACAGGTTGTTAATAAGGAAAGAAGTGGTATTAAGGGCACAGGATTAGGACTTTTTATGGCAAAACACATTGTGCTGGATCATGGCGGAAATATCTGGCTGGAAAAGAATTGCGGCATCGGAAGTACTTTCCACTTTGCACTCCCTTTGCGTGTCGATTTTGATCTAAATACTTGAAAATAGTAAAATAAAAAGAGAAATGATAATTATAAAAAGGAGAAAGTAATGGGTATCGTTAATAAGAAAAAAGTATGGCGCATTTCATTTTTGTTAGTTCCTGCATTTTTGCTGTGTATCGGTTGTGCTAACACTGCTTATAAAAAAGAATTAGCGAAAAAAGACGAAGAAATTAACCTTGTCAGGGTAGACGTTCAGCACAAGGCGAAAACTATAAATGATCTTTTGGACCGTCTTTCATGGAAAGACCAGGAAATCGGAAAACTCACCGATGAAATCCGCACTGCTTCTGCAACAATAGAAACACTTAAAAAAGAGATAGAAAAACTTCAGGCAAATGACCTGTTAGACCGTCTTTCTCAAAAAGATCAGGAAATCGGAAAGATTTCTGATGAACTTCGTGCTTCGAAAGAAGCGATTGAAACGCTAAAGAACAACATTGAAAAACTTCAGAAATCCGAACTCCTGGACCGCCTCGCTAAGAAAGACCAGGTGATAGGAAAACTTTCTACCGATCTTCACAGCGCCACCTCTGAGATTAACACCCTCAAAAAAGATATCGGGAAACTCAGCGAAATTGATTTACAGACAGAGGAAAAGAAGAAAGAAGCGGACAACCTGATTATCAGCGTAAATCCTGCGGATTTACTTCCTGGTGCTACGATAAATACGACAAACATGAGAAAGTCAGAATAATTCATAACTAATTCATAAATAATAATTTGCCATGTCAAATGAAAATATACTTGTAATAGATGATGATGCGAACATATTGGAAGTCTTGCAAATGCGTTTAAAAGCATTAGGCTATTATGTGTCAATTGCCAAAGATGGGGGTGAGGCGAAAAGGGCATTATCTTTGAACAATATAAATCTTGCTATTGTTGACCTGAGGTTGTCTGAAGAAAATGGTATAGAATTAATGGAAGATGTCATAAAAAATTATCCGAAACTTCCCATTATAATATTAACGGCACACGGAAGCATCGAAAGTGCAGTGGAGGCTATGAAAAAGGGTGCATATAGTTATATCACCAAGCCTTTCAGAAATGATGATCTTGCAATGCAAATCAAAAATGCCCTTGAGAAGCAACGGCTTACGCAGGAAATAGAATATCTAAGGAATCAGCTCGATGAGCAAAACAATTTTCATCAGATTATCGGAAAAAACAAAAAGATGCTGGAGATATTTGAACTGATTTCAAAGATATCAGGAACTGATTGTAATGTTATCATTTATGGGGAGAGTGGTACCGGTAAGGAATTGATCGCAAGGGCAATTCACCAAAATAGTAACCGCTCCGATGAGCCTTTTATTGCAACAAACTGTGGCGCCATACCGGAAGGATTGCTGGAGAATGAACTCTTCGGGCATATACGCGGCGCTTATACAGACGCCCATGAATCAAAAGAAGGCCTTTTTGCCCAGGCCAATAAGGGATCGATCTTTCTTGACGAAATCAGCAACACTTCGATGACGTTTCAGATAAAACTTCTGAGAGTTTTACAGGAGAGAGAAATTAAACCTATCGGAAGTACAAAGAATATAAAAATCAACGTCAGGATTATTGCCGCCTCAAATATTGACTTGCAAAAGGCAGTAAACGAAGGGACTTTTCGTGACGATTTGTTTTACAGGATACATGTTATGCCTGTTTATCTTCCTCCCTTGAGACAAAGGAAAGATGATATCCCATTATTGGCAACGTATTTTATGACGGAATTTTGTAAAGCATTAAAGAAAGACCCCCTGGAATTTTCTCCTAATGTCTTGCAAAGGATGCTTTTGTATGACTGGCCGGGCAATATTCGCGAATTAAGAAACAAAATTGAGCATGCGGTCATCGTTGCAAATAAAAATAGTATTGAACCGGGAGATGTTTTCCCGGAAAGAAATGCCACCGCGAATGTTTTTAATTCTTACAAGGATGCAAAAGAAAGATTCGAAAGAGAATACATCGAAAATCTCCTGAAGGTAAACAACGGCAACGTTACAAATGCGTCAAAAATGGCAAAGCGGTACCGGGCAGACATTTATAAGCTGATAAAAAAATACGATATCAATCCCGAAAAGTATAAAATGAATTTTAGTAAATGATAAAATGTACAGAATGGGAGCATTCCCGGTTTTTTATAACCTAAATTATTATATTATGGTTCGGCGGAGTTTATCCTGAGCGGCAAAGAGCTTCTTCGGCTCCGCTCAGACAAAAGCTTGTTCTGAGAGTGAAGCGAACGGAGCGAAGGGCTCCGCATGGCATTCACAGTCATCCCCTGAGTACATTGCAGGTTCAGTCTGTAGTTAGTAGTAAGGTCGGGTTTCTTACCCGACAATACAATTATGAAAACAGGAATTGTTTTTTACAAAAAATAGGGAAAGTTCCCGATGGTTATTAAGTTAAGCCGGCTTTCCTTTACGCAATACAATATACGCTCCATACTTCCACCTCTTACAAAGAACCTTTCTGAAATATCTTTGCAGAACAAACAAATTGTATAATACAACCCTTATCCAAATACTGAATCCGATCAGATGCATTGTTGTATGCAAATACATACACTAGGACAAATTGGTGTAACAGTTTCAATTATTAATAGTTACAAACTCTTCCCCTTGCCAGTGGCGTATTGATTTGCAGACACTTTTAGAAATTACCAAGTCTGTATACATTGCAACTGCGCGTTTAATTGCCAATAGGATTAATTATAACTGCCACTATCAAAATATGTTGTGATAATTTTGTTGTTTAAATTTTTAATGGCAAAATTATTGCAATGGTTAATCGATGAGAAATTCTTACGGGAGTGTTCCCGGAAGATTGTTAACAAATTGTGTATAGCAGAAGGAGGAAGAAGAAATGTTTAAGGAATTTGGTATTGGTGTTGTTATTTCAGGGGCATTGATATTTAGTAATTGTGCGTTAGGCACAGTGTTTATCAGCACGGTAATGGCCGAAGAAGAAAACGAAAAGAAGGATGATGAATTGATAACCACCGGACACCTTTGTATTGCAAGCGTCTGCAACGAAGAGGATGAGGATGAGAAAAAGAATGATGATGAACTGATGAACAACGATCACCTTTGTATTGCGAGCGCCAACAATGAAGGGGAAGATGACGATGATGATGATGAAGATGATGATGAATTGATGAACAGTCATAGGGCAAGAAGTTAATCTTATAGTAAAGGATTTTCATATGAGGCAGTTGAATGAGATTCGTCGCTCCGCTCAGAATGACAAACACTGTCATTCTGAGAAGTGAGGCGAGGAAGAACTCGATTTTGAATTTCCTTAACGTCTGAATTAAGCACGGGCGGGAGCAATTCCGGTTTTTTGTAAAAGAGCGTCCTTAATTTCATCAAAAGACGAAAACCCTTCGACTCCGCTCATGGTGACTGTGATCGTCATCTGAGCGGAGTCGAAGCATAATAAACGATAGTTTTACAAAAAATTGGGAATGTTCCCGCACGGGCAAACATTAATTTTGCCCGTGCTTTTAATTCCATTAGGAGGAGAACGTTCCCAATAAGTGGTAAAAGTTTTGTAAGAATGGATGATTCACTGATAAAAATTGTTATACTATTTACATATTTCCGGGCTGTCAAAAGGCTTTGATAGGGTTCACTTCGCTTAACCCATTTACATCTTTCCATTTTACTAAGGGGCTAGCATGTTATATTCGGCAACATTTTGGGAATACTTCCACATTAATGTAATTGGCGTCAAACAACGCAGGCTGATAGAAAAGGAATTTTTACTGGCAAAGAAATTACAGACAATGGGGGTTATAACAACCCTGGTCGCACACGAATTTAACTCCGTTCTTGGAATTATAGACGGAAAAATACAGTTGCTGATGCAGGAGAACAAGGACAAAGAGACGTTAGTTGAAGAGTTACGTCTCATTCGCAATATTATCAAGGATGGCGCTGAAATTGTCCACCATATGAATAAATTTACCAAAATCAGAAAAGACCGCTGTTGCTATGTAACAATAGATTTACTGGACATAATTAAAAAAACGCTGGATTTAACAATCCCAAAATGGAAGGACCGTGCGAAGAGAGAGGGAATTACCTATTCCATGAATTTAGATGATGTCAAGCACACTTCAGGTATAAAAGGCAATCCTTTGGAAGTGCGGGAAGTATTGATAAATATTATCAATAATGCCATAGACGCTATGCCAGAGGGGGGAACGCTTTCTTTTTCCACATGGGAAGAAGGAGAAAACGTTATTCTGAGCATTTCAGACACTGGATTGGGTATGGACGAAGAAACGCAGTCAAATATCTTCGATCCTTTTTTTACTACCAAGGAAGAAGGAACGGGGCTGGGAATGAGTATTGTTCTCGGTATTGTCAAACGACATGGAGGCAAAATAGAGGTGCAAAGCCAAAAGGGAAAAGGCAGCACATTTATATTAAGCTTTCCAGCATCAAAAGAATTTCCGAAATGAGAATGGAACAATGCTCATGCACACATCATCTGGTGAGCGATCTGTTTTAAAAATTTCCATTTCTATAGCATTCCTCTTTAAAAGACCTCTTTTTTGATTTTTACAACCATCTTGCCAACACTGCCTGCCGTCAAGAAGGGATAGTTAAAGGAGATTTGGTTGCGACTTTTCTGCTCTATGGTATAATGACAAAAATAATACCTTCCCATATCACTTAAACACAAAAATTAACTTTGGTATTCTGACCATTACATTACATGCAAGTTTGAAAATGATAGAAGAAAAAACATTACCCTATATCTGTCACGTATTCGTCTGCACCAACGACCGCCATGGTGAACGGAAATCCTGTGCGGACGGCAATAGTTCTTCTGTTCTTTCTTTACTGAAGGATGCAATCGCAGAGCAAGGATGGAAAGGCAGGGTACGGGTATCTCAAAGCGGGTGCCTTGGCCTTTGCATGAAGGGTCCGAATGTGCTGCTCTATCCGCAGAAAATCTGGTTTTCTTCCGTGGCAGAATCAGATGTTCCTGATATTATGAAAAAAATTGAGTTGATAGTTGCTGAATAAAACCGGTGGCAAGAAATGATCATGCCAACCCAGCAGTTTACTGGCAGGGATACAAAGAATAAAAGGAATATGTCCAATAATGGAACCAGACAAAAATCAGAAAAAAACAATATATATCCGTGAAACCCTTTCGGCTATGACCTTCACCGGGCAGGATTTCTCCGGCAAGCGGTTGATTGGCAGCACTGTACAGCTTGTCCGGTTTCTGGATGGTTGTTTCCGGCATCTTCGGGCGCAGGAGAGCAAACTTCAAGATGTCTCGTTTGACCATGTCCTTTGTGACGATGGGCATTATCACGATTGCCGGTGGGAGCAGGTGCACGTTGAAAATTCCCTCTTTACCGGAAACCATTTCTCCGGGTGTACGCTGGAAATCAGCGAAGGCAAGTTGAGTTCCTTCGGGTTATCTACCTTTAACAATTGCAAACTTCGGGAATCCAGACTCAGCGAAGTTGCCTTCAGCGGTTCATGGTGGAATGCCTGCCGGTTTGAGCGGGAAGATTACTTTTTTGTCCGTTTTCCCTCCTCAGTCTTTATTGATACCCATTTCGCAGAGTGCCGGTTGCAAAAGGCTATTTTCCGGGCGGCAACCTTTATCCGCTGCACTTTTGAAAAATGCACCCTTCACGAATCGGTATTTCACAAGGCGCGTCTTATTGATACGAATTGGATCGATACCGATATTAAACAAGCAGCAAATCTGGAAGAGGTGCGCTATGATTGACCATAATTCTGCCGCTAATCTGTTCGCAATACGGAATGATTCAGTGGAGACCATATGATGATAGACAATCTGATATTCAGGCGTTTTACTGTGGGAGGTTATCCGATCAACGGATACCTTGCGGCAGACCCTCCGACCAGAATAGGGGTTTTCATTGATCCTGGCGGTTTTAGTGATGAAATAGAGGCTTTTATCCGGGAACAGAATATTATCCTGAAATATCTCTTTTTTACGCATGGACATTGGGACCATACCGAAGGGATGCAGGAGTTCACACGCCGTTATCCTGTTCAAAGCTATGCTGGCAAGGGTGAAGTACGTTCTGTTCATCACATGGTACAGCACAATGAAATAATTGAGGTAGGCATGTTACCATTCAGGGCGTTATCCACACCGGGTCATACCCCTCATGGAATGTCGTATTATGTAAACGGTTGTGTGTTTACGGGTGACGCCCTTTTCTGCGGATCGGTTGGAGGAACCGGTTCCGCAAAAGACGCACAATGCCAGGTCGAGCATATCAGAAAACATATCTTTACCCTGCCGGATGAAACTCTTGTCTTTCCGGCTCATGGCCCGATGTCTACGGTGGGCGTGGAAAAATACACAAATCCATTTTGTCTGTAAAAAGATTTTTATTTTTTCAACGGCTTTTTTCTGCCTTTTAAATATTTTTGGTAACGATCTTCGCCAACGCATTCGCTTCCTACAGGACATTTCTCAATGCAGCTCTCAGGGATTTCGCGTTGTATCATTTTTCCGCAGCTCTCACAGGCAAACTCATGCTCAAAACCGGCTGCCGATGCCGTGCCTTTTTTGCGGCAGTGCGGGCAGATTATGTCCAGGATTTCCACCCTTTTTATCTTCTCTGCACCCGGACACTGAAAAACGCTGGGTTTTTTAAATCCCTTAACGGAGGTTTGGGATACTTCTTTTACCTTTGGAATTATTTGGGTGGCTAAAACACGGAGAGGCATTCGTCGCTCTCTCTTCAAAAATTCCTGAAGCGCTTTCATAGCTTCACGATTCCCCCTTCCGACTCTGCCGATTTCTTCAAGGGACTGTTTCACCACTTCGCTATCCTCGCTTTGCAGCTTTTGCGAGAGATCGTTAATATGTGCATCGATATCATTCATTATTAGTATTAATGATAAAACGAATAAAAACCAAGATATGATGAGAGGCATTTCTGCCCTAAAAGTAGGGTTTGTGTACCTTAACCAGCATTTTTTATTTCACATTCTGAATGTATTTCTTAATTTTCCCCACAAACAGTATTTGCTGGATTTTATTTTCTTCAATATATTTACGAATTATTTTTACATTAATCTGCGCAAAATCAATTAAATGGTATCATTTTGGCTTTAATCTTAAACTTAACGCAGAAGAAGAAAATGTACGTTTCTTTGGTGGTTAATTGTTTTAAAAATTCAAGAGTGCAATTAATACCGGAAAAAAAGGAAAAAATCAAGCGTATAAACAAAACAGATCAAAACTTATTGAATCATTGTAGCTATTTAGTGCAATTTAAACGCACCTCTAAATCCCCTCTAAAAAGAGGGGTGGCAGCGTAGCTGACGGGGTGTGTATTACATGTTGAATAGTTTCAAATCATTTATGTTATATGTAATTCAATTTACAATCAACGTATCATCAAAAAACGAAAAAAATGTCAAAAAAAACACAAAACACATGAGGTTATCCCACAACCGCAATTTACTCAGATTGAACCTTTAAATTATTCTATAGGGGATTTTTAATAAAAGCGATATTAATCTCTGGTAAAGGGGGGACACCGGCGGATTCAGATCGCAAATCTGATTCCGCCGTGTGTATTAAAAAGGGTAGCTGCCCCTTCCTTCCGCGAAGGAACTGTGGGAGAAGAAGGTAGTTACCCTGCCCTAGACAACTGAAATCCAACGGCAGACCTATTATTTACTATTCAAAACAGGTCTCTGCCCCGGTGCCACTTTAATATTTTGAAGCAACTCTTTCATATATTGCGCATGAACAACAACAGCGAGACCGAGTTCTTTTTGATCCATAGGATTTATTTTCTCTAGATCTTTCACTTGTTTAGTTATGTACCAATTTTCTATAACAATTCCCACAATATAATTATGATCCCCTGTTATATCACCATAAGAATCTCTATTTTGCATGAATACGGGACCTCCGCTATTTCCTCCAAACACATCAAAGTTCATTAGAAAAGTTTTATAGTCTTTAATCGGAGATAACGGATGGCTGGCAATGGTTCCCGTTCTAAGAATTGGGAATCCTGCATTATTTGCTTCAATACCAAATGGATAGCCAAGAACAAACAACTTGTCTCCGGTAATTAGTTGTCTAGTTTCAAATATTTCATCAGTTGCAATATTTACAGTTGAAGGTACATTTAAGTCTATCCCTAACGGTTTCTGAGGGAAAATAGCTGCGATATCAACCTCTGGGTGTTTTATCCATAGCGGCTTATCTTTATATCTTATTTGGAGATCATAAGGGATTTTTTTATATACTTTTCCAGTTTTTTCCCTTAAAAAAAGAGTTGCATAATCCCCTTTAATACCTTCCAGTACATGTGCTGCTGTAAAGAAAACAAGAGTGCTTTGTCCTGGTAGGTGTGGTATTTCAGGGAAGTCATGACCCATTATAAAAATTGTACCAGTTATAGTCCTTCCTTATATAATCGGTTCCCTGTATCTTGTATGTTGAATTAATAAAAATATCTGACATGAGAATTTGTGGCTTCCTGCCGAAATAGGTAGTAGCAAATAATGAATTTAAATAAAATAATGAAAGAATAGAAAACATTAAAAGTCTAAAGCTTGGTTTTCTTGCACAATTTATAATCTGATTAATTAATTTTGTTTTTATCCACATCTTTTATTTCTCCCTCCTTTGCCTCTTTGTGGTGAACCTTTTTACTCTTTTGTCTCCTGTTCCTGATAATTCCCCATTAAAAATAGGGGGAGAAGGGGGTTGTCATTCTAGCTCCTACCGCTGTATCTCCGAAAATACTAGAAACAGTGATCGTTTTATTAATCAAGGCCATTGTCCTTTTTCTTATATAAATTATTCTTCTTCTTGGTATTACTTTAACCTATTATATATGATAATTAGGGACAAATTTTACGGTTTCTATAGCATCTTTATGAGAAACTATAACAAATTCTTTATTGAACGGAGAAATGATGTCTGAATGCTTAGATGTTTTCAAATTTATATCTGTTTTCAGAAATAATGCTAATATCGCTTAAAACAAAGAATAATATGACCTATTTTGGAGTCATATTTTGTTGCACCATCTTTTCAGCATCAGAAAGTGTTTCTTCTGCTTGCTTAAGTCTGTATGTACAAAGAGCTTCTTTTTCTGTCATACAATTATGCCTTCTTCCATAATATTTTTTACTATAGGAGATAGCCGTAAGGGTGAATCTTCTATTTCTTCTTTTGTAAAAATAAGGGGGAAAATAACAACAAAATCTTCAAATCCTATTTCCAATACAATATCAGATATCTTTTCTTTTAGTTTCTTATCAATAAATTCGATTTCTATAAATACATCCATGTCTGAATATTCATCTCCACTTCCTCTTGCCCGTGAACCAAAAACCCTGAAATCAACGAGACTAACTGTTTCACTTAACCTCTCTTTTAGTTTTTTTGCTATTTCATAATCCTTTTGTTTCATAATTTATGCCTGAATGTTATTATTTTTACCGTTTGTAGAAAAATATTAAAATTTTTGTTTTTTAACCGCCAAAGCTGCTTGTTTCACTACATAATATTTTCCGCCCAAGCACTGATAATTTATGGTGGGTATGTAAGATTGCATATCAAACTCCTACTTCTGTTGCACCACTCGGTACATTTTTTGTGCATGTTTTGTTAATCGAATAGATTTCATTTTTGATGCTTATTCTAATTTTTGGAGGATTGATTTGCCAACACAATTATTTTATGGCTGGTTCTATTAAATCCATCAATAACATATTTTATTGAAAGTTGACATTTGCATATTCACGTTATAACATAGTTATAATTTACTATTCAGCATTTCAAACGTATCCAACAGGATTAACAGGAGAGGCAGGACATCTTTTTATTATTTTTACCCCGTTCATCATTGTTTGATTAAACTGGAGATAAATCATGTTGCGCAAAATATGTCATATAGGGAATAGCTACGGTGTTTCAATCCCAAAAGAGATACTGGAAAAACTTCATTTAACTACCGGTACTCAGGTTGAAATAAACCTTGATGCAGAAACGAATAAAATTATTATTGAACCAGTCAAAATCAAGGCAGAGGACACAATAATAGACCCCGAATTCGCCTCACAGGTAAAAGACTTCATTAAACACTATAAACCCGCTCTTAATGCACTGGCGAAAAAATGAACTTTCTGGCCGCTGCACAAGTCCTCTTTATTCACTACCGGATAATAGAAGAAACCGGTGGAAGTCATGGAATCAGGGATCTTGCCCTTCTCCAATCAGCGCTGGCAAGACCTATGGCTACCTTTGATAGAAATGACCTTTATTCAGACTTATTTTCTAAAGCTGCTGCCCTTATGCACTCCATCATCAAAAACCACCCATTCATTGACGGCAACAAAAGAACTGCCATTGCATCCGCATCGATTTTTCTTATCCGCAACGGTTTTCAAATAACAGCATCAAACAAGGAACTTGAACGCTTTACCTTAAAAGTTGCTTCCAAAAAAACGGAGATCGAAGAAATCGCAAAGTGGTTTAAAAAAAACTCAACCCAAATCGATTAACCAGTAAAAAAAACTTCAATCGTTCTGGCCAGAACTCTCAACCAGTATTCCCAAATTATTTTTTACAGGTTTAAAGAGTCGAATGTATATTTTGTTAGTTCCTAAAGAACATGTAATTTTTACATTGAGGTATTGTAAATATTACACAGGGATGTAAAAAACTCTTCTATATCGTATGCACTCTTTTACGTTAATCATTGCATTACCACTATTTTGCCACAATTACACCACATAAAAAATACTTGGCATATCTATTGCTAAATTATTCCAATTCAAGCGTTAAAAACGGACGCAATGGGTTTTTTGTCGTTTACAAAATGAACCGTCTATGACCTTCGGTCTCAAAAACTCGTACCTTATGAAAGATAATAGTTCACCGCCGAGGATGCAAAGATCGCAGAGAATGTGATAGAGGATGAACAAAAAAATTATGCAAAATTTTCTCTTTTAAAAAAGTAGGGATCAAGGCATCAAGAGTTCAAGGGTTAAAGTATTATACACTCGAACCCTTGAAACCTTCTTTACACCTTTACGCTCTCGGCGCCCTCGGCGGTGGGCTGAAATGTTACTATGAAAGATTACACAAAAAACAAACGTCCGGAGATGCTGGAACCCTTTTTCCCGAACGAAATGTTCCGGTACATTATTGTCGGTTGCTTTCTTGTTATTCTTGACTTTGCGGCTGTTTTGTTTTTTCCGCTGCCTTTTCATCCTGTAAACAAGCCGGAGCATATTCCATGGTTTTTCTTTCCCATTTATTTATTAAAAAAACTTGTCCATAGCGAAGTTATCTTTATTCTTATTCTGGTGACAAGCGCACTGTTCTTTATTTTCATTCCTTTTATATTCCGTAGAAAACGATGGCATGATCCGAATTAATCCTGAAAATACAGCAATGAAAATATGCCGGTTTCCTTTTTTTGCTTTCTTTCTTCCGATGGTTTTTCTTGTCAATGGCTGCATTGTTTATCCTGATCTGGTTGAAACAGGCATGAAGTCTCCAAAAACAGAAAAATGCGGCGACTGCCATATTGATATCTACAACGAATGGAAAGAATCGCCCCATGCCAGCAGTTACACCAGCAACGCCTTTAAGGAAGAAACCTTTGATTATTCGTTCACTTTCTGCCTTGGATGCCATGCGCCGGAAACTATCTTTACCGGTGCAAAAATCGAACCGAGAAGCGTACACGTGGAAGAGGGAGTTAACTGCAACGGGTGTCATTTAAACGACTGTACACTTTCCGGACCAACCCCGGCCCGCGCCCCGCACCCGATTACCGAAAAGGATATGTACTATAAGACCAGCGAACTCTGCGGGAAATGCCATGTTGGTACGTATAACGCCTGGCAAAAAACAGGCAACATGGAAGATAAAAAAACCTGCCAGGATTGCCATATGCCAAAAATTGTCCGAAAACTTATCCAGGATGAACCCTGGCAAAAGATATATCCAAAGAGGGAGGGTAAACAGCATTTCTTTTCTTATCAGGAGTTAATTCCTGTCCGGGAAAATATCTTATTGCTTTCTTTTACAAATATAGTTCAATCTGAAGATACCATTGAAGGCACACTTGAAATAACAAATACCGGTATTCCGCACAGTGTGCCGACTGGCGACTACGGATATCGGGAAGTGCTCATAAAAATTGAGTTGTTAAATAAAACGGGGCATGTAATAGATACCAGAGAGACAAGCCTTTTTACCGAAATGAAAACTGCACTAAATTATGGGGAAAAAAGAATTATCCCTTTTGATTTTACACAAAAAAATACTGCCTCCGGCATCAGAGTAAGAATGATACGAACGTCATTGAATCGGGATACATCATTCATTCTGGTAGAAAAAATATATAGTCATTAATAATTTGTTCATGTTTAACGAAGTAAAAAAAATAAATAAAAAACTGGCCTTTCGGCTGGCAATATCTGCAATTATTGCCATTGTCGTTGCTACTGGTGCTTTGTTTTTTACCGTGACAAGAGTAAAGCACGTACAATATTGCGGCAAGTGTCATTCCGATGTTACTTTTAACAATATATGCAGTAATATTGTATCGGGAAATATTACCTGTATCGATTGTCACGCCCATGAAAATTCCGGAAGCTTGAAGAGGATGGCAGTCGATATGACTGATGAACATTGTACGTCAGAGCAGTGCCATTCCCTGAATAAACTTTCTGAAAAATCAATTCAATTTAAAGGAACAAAAGATTTCAGGCATTCCACCCATACAACGAACTATCCCGGCAATCTTACAATGCGTTGTGTTTCCTGTCACTCGAATCTTCATGGAGAAAAACATTTTGAGACGGACATTGATACCTGTAATCTATGCCATTTTATCAACACACAGCAGTTGCTTACAAAGGAGGAACGTCCTATTTCCGAATGCTCTTTATGTCATAATTCTGTAAAAAGAACTATTCAAATCTACAACAACACATTTGATCATATTGTTTATGAAGAAAGGGGGAACGTAAGTTGTTCTGAATGTCATTTTGCAGTTATTCAGGGAAAAGGAACCGTTGTCAGGGAGAATTGCCATGTATGCCATCAAACTATCATGGGGAATTATACTGCACCGGATATGCATGAGACGCATATTATGAAGCATAAAACTTCATGCGTCCCATGCCATAACACCATTGTGCATACATCAATAAAGAAGAATGGTTTGGTACTTTCAAATATTCAAAACCTCACTTTTGATCTCTCTCTTTACAAAACGCAATATATGATCATGGCGGGAACGGGAGGTAAAGGCATCGCGGAAGAGCCTGATCCCATGTTTATTGCAACGCTCAATTGCTCGGCGTGTCATAAGAACGAATTATTATCAAAAGTAGAACCGACAGTATGTAACAATTGCCACGACAAAGGATTTGATAAAATTCTATCGGAACAAATGTCTTTTGTTTCAAAACGAATGAGATTATTAAAGGTTCTGTTGAAAAAAGCCAAAAAACCTCCTCTTACTGAGACAAATCCTTTTGTTACCGAAGCGGAATCAAATTATTATTTTATTAAGGAAGACGGAAGTAACGGCGCACATAACGTTAAATATGTAAAGGATCTACTGGAATACAGCATCATGAAACTTACGTTGATTTTGCAAAAAAACACATGAAAAAGTTTATAAGCATTTGTTTTTTAATCGTTTTACTCAATTCATCTGCATCCGGAAAAGATAACTCGTTAACATTACAGACCCCAATTGCATATGCTACCGGGTCTTGCATTGACAGATGCCATGTAAATTACCTGAGCTACCGGACACAATATAAAGAAGATATCTTTCTGCATAAGAACCATTCATCCTTACAGAACATTGAGTGTTGTGAATGCCATAATAACGATCCGGTAAACACAAAAACACACGGCGGTTTAATAATTGAAGAAAACGATTGCAAGAAATGCCATCACAAAGAAGCAAAGAATGAAGATTGTTTGAAATGCCATTCCGAAGTTAGCGATTACAGAAACGGTTCTTTCCCATATGCGGACATTAACTATACTGACATGAAAACACCCGATTGGATGTATAAAGCGGTTTTGTGTACCGATTGCCATAAAAAAGAGGAAAATAATTTTCTTTTTCAGGACGTTCGGAACCTTTGCATAGAGTGCCATAATGACGACTACGGATTACTCTATGATAAATGGCAAGAATTTTTGAGGGAAGAAACACAACCGGATATTTATGGATACAAGAAAAGTGCAAAAATGCAATCGTATATGCTTCAGATACGACAGCACGGTATCCATAATATCCGTTTATCACGGATACTGTTGAAAAGAATTGAAAAAGAAAAGGATAATTCTGAGAAAAAATGAACATAACAGAAGAACACGTACGCTTTTCTTCCGATAAGGTAAACCTGGAGGGAGTATTGGCATATAATGAAGATGTTTTTCCCGCCAAAGCAATCCTTTTGTGTTCTCCCCACCCGACTCTTGGTGGCGACATGGAAAACAACATAATAACAAGCCTTGCCCTTGTTTCGGCACATGCTGGTTTTATCTCGCTTCGTTTTAATTACCGCGGCGTAGGCAACAGCGAATGTGATGGCAAAGATATTGCTGAAAAATTTCACTACTGGGAAAAAACAATGAGCAGTGAAAATTACACTGACGCGGTAACAGATGTATACTCGGCATTCAAATTCTTAACGGCGCAAGTGGACAAGGATGCAATGATTTTCATTGCCGGATATTCTTTTGGCGGCATTGTTGGCATGAGAGTGGCGGCAACGCACGATAATGTACTTGCATTTGCTTCAATTTCCACACCTTTTGGAAAGTACGATCTCGATTTTTTAAGAGGATGTAAAAAACCAAAATTATTTATATATAACAAAAATGATTTCGCGACAACGGTAGAGGAGACCTTACAAGGTTTGGAAAAAATACCTTTGCCAAAGACAATAGAATTAATAGAAAACAGCGACCATTTCTATAGGGGAAAAGAAGATGTTGTTTCACAGAAGGTATGTGCTTTTTTTGACAGTGTCTGATAGTGACAATTATTTCATTACAAATAAATCAAGAGCCTATACAAACATGTTTAAGGAGAATTTTTGTCAGCATTTATTTTCTGTGTCTTTACCAGCAATTCTACAATCAACTTTGTTTCTTCATTCCCGATAATTATCATCTGTGTTGAGTTTCTTGCATATTGCTGCCTGTCTCTCACAATGTCTTCCCATTCCTTTCTATTGTGTTGTTCTAAGAGAATCTTTTCTCCGGGAGGGTGGCAGACAAGGCACTTAGTGACAAATAACTCGCTTGCAACATCTTCCTTTAACATTTCCGACCTCTTGGAAAGAAAAGTAGCTATGCGGTCTGCGTCTTCGTTTGTGATATATTCATCACCCGCTTCAAGGCGCATGCGTTCAACCGTTTCCCTCCATTCATCAGGGGATTTGTTATGTTTTAAAATCCTATTAACGGTATGGCACATTGTGCAACGGTCGATAAACAACAATCGATTGTCATCATAATCCTTTTTTTCCGCAACCATATTTTGAACACGTTCCTGCCAGTGAGTTACGATTTCATGGAAAATTTGTTTAGCATCATCCTCTTTAATCCATTCCGGAACTTTATCCATCATTTTTCGAATAACACTACGCCATTCTTCTTCCGTTCGGGCGTGAATAAAGACACGTTTAATCGTATGGCATTTTGAACACTTTTCATCTACCAAAAAAGTTACTTTACTTGCCTCCGGCGTGCTTTCCGCCAATAGTGAAGTCATTATGCATAATTGGAAGCCTATTGCCAAAATAACGAATATATATCTTTTCATTCTTTACGCTTTCACTCATTTTTAAAATAAATTATTCCTTATTCTCAAATTTTAAAACATGCCCTTTTTCAGGTAAAGAAAGATATTTTCTCCGTTCGGCGCCTTTCTTCTCGTCCACAAAAAAAAGCAGTACTCCTCCTGTTATAAAAAGAATCACTATTGACACAATGCCTATTCGTGAACTCTCAAAAAAAAACCCTGTTACACCAATTAAAAGAGGGCCGAGAATAACGGCAAATTTACCTGTCATATTGTAGAAACCGTAAAACTCTGCTAATTGATCGTGGGGAACAAGACGGGAATAGAAAGACCGGCTCATTGCCTGAATACCGCCCTGGACAAGGCCTATCGTCACAGCGAGGCCGTAAAATTCATATTTTACTTTCATTCTCATTGCCCACATTACTGCAAAAATATATACTCCGATGGCAATAAAGATTGCGTATTTTGTCCCTATTCTTTTCCCTAATTTTCCAAATACGATAGCGCAAGGAAAACTCACAAATTGAGTAATAAGCAATGCCAGCAACAAATCCTTATATTCAAAGCCGATTGACAGCCCATAATCAACCCCCATCCTCGCAATAGTATCCACCCCGTCAATATAAAACCAATAGGCAATTAAAAAAAGAAATACTGTTTTCATATGTTGTATCTTGTGAAAAGTATGGGCTAACTGCTTCAATCCGCTTCGGAAAGCAAGACCCGATGAAATACCGGTTATTTTCCCCGGTTCATGCACAAAGAAGATGATGGGCAACGTAAATATTCCCCACCAGGCAGCAACAGTCAGAAACGAAATCCGTATTGCCTGACTGGAATCTTTCAGTCCGAAAAATGATGGATGTACTACCATCCAAATATTGAATGCGAAGAGTATTCCGCCGCCCAGATAACCCATGGCATATCCCAGCGCCGAAACATAATCTATCCTTTTTTTATTTGCTATTGAAGGGAGAAGGGAATCATAAAAAATAACACTGCTTGAAAATCCCACAGCGCCAATTGCATAGACAACTACTGCGGGCAGCCAATTTTCCCTCTGTACCATAAAAAGCGTCGTTGTTGACAGAATTCCAAGATACGCAAAGAAGATTAAAAACTTTTTTTTATAATATCCGCGATCCGCGATTGCGCCAATTAGTGGCGCAATCGCCGCCACAAAAAAACCGGACAACGAATTTGCAATTCCCAAAATCGCAGTACTTTGTGTCGCTTCCATACCTTGGCACCAATGTTTTTTAAAAAATACCGGGAAGAGACCAGACATAATAGTTGTTGCGAATGCTGAATTTGCCCAATCATAAAAACACCATCCCAGTTCTTGTCGGTTTTTAAATTTCAGCATACGTTTTTATACCGCAATAAATAAGCTACGTTTTCTGAACATTGTAATTTATCACTCTAAAAAACACTCTTTTTCACTGCGAAATCTTCCTTTCCGGCAGTAGAATTTGTTCCTGAAAATCAATGTCATTAAGTTAAGGATTATTTTATCGAAACAAACCCCCGAATCGCCCTTTTTTTAAGGTGGAATTTTACAATTGGCAGCTTAACTTAATGATATTGTCCTGCAAATAGCATCTTACATGGTTTTTTCGTTGACTGATAACATTATTTATGTTTGAATTTTTACTTATAAAAATGTCCCGTTGGCAAGCAATAACCGTTATTGGATACGGTAATTAATACTATTTTCTTAGGAAGAGAGAGGGAAAACATGGCCACGAATAAATTTAAAGTATTTTGTACTCCGTTTTGCCCGAAATGCAATCAATTACTTGCATACTTAAATCAGAGAAAAGCAAATTATGTTTCTTATGATATTGACAAAGATGATGACGCAAGGAAAGATGCCATAAAAATTGTTGGAACAGATGACATAGAATCTTTGGATAAACTTCCCATTGTTGTTGTTAATGAAGAAAAAATCTTATATGGCTTTAATAAAGAAGAAATTGACGCATATCTTTAAGATGGACATTCCCTGCAACGCCCTTTTTACAAGAAGCGGGTCGTTCATCACCCTCTTTTATCGGGAACATCGGCGGTGCGTCAATTCAAACCAAGCAGATATTCCACAATCTTCTTTTCCGGCACAAATTTATTAAGCTGGCTCAAACCCAGTTTTTCAACCGCAACACTGATAAGGTTTTGTTCTTTCTCTTCTGTAGTATAAAATCGCCCCGCCGCAATTAATGCGTCTTTTGGTATGAGGCCAATAACCTCGCTGCCGCTGGCATTTACCCCATAAACATTTGCCAGTTTCTTTACTTCTTCAAAAATAACATGCGGGGGGGTTACCTTGTAATTCAATATGTTGGTAGATACCTGCGTAATCTTGTATTCCTTTAATTCGACACCCATTGCCTGGACGAATTTCAACATGCCAGTGACGCGTTCTTTTTCGCCGTTTTCAGTAATTTTCACTGTTCCCGAAGACCGTATCATTCCCGAAATATTGTTGGCAACGGAAATATCTTCCGTATTCAGATTTACGTTGTAGGCTATTAAAAATTCCCGTGCACCAATGACGGTAGCGCCTGTTTTTTTTACACGGTCATTAAATTCTGAAGGGCCATAATCAGGCGGCCATTCAGGATTACTCATCTTTTCCGAAAGACCCTCATACTCTCCTTTCCGTATATCCGGTAACAAATACCGTTGCGGTATGTTTGCTGCTTCCGCGTAAAGATAAACAGGAATTCCAAGCTTTTCTCCGACCTCCTTACCCAATAAATGCGCTAACTTAACGCATTCATCCATGGCGACACCTGCAACAGGAACAAAAGGGCAAACATCAGTTGCGCCAATGCGCGGATGTTCCCCTTTTTGCTGCGACATGTCAATTACAGCGGCAGCTGTTTCTATAGCGTAAAATGCTGCGTCTTTTACCGATTCGGGTTCTCCCGCAAAGGTTATTACCGTCCGGTTGTAATCCACGTCGGATTCAATATTCAGTAATTTTACCCCTTTGACCCTTTGGACAGCATCCGCAATCTTTTCTATTTTCCGGGTGTCTTTTCCTTCACTAAAATTAGGCACGCATTCAATAATCTTATTCATAATATTTCCATTGTAAAAACGATACAGTTAAATAAATGAAGATATGGTTTGTTTATATTTCAGGCTTTGGGCTAATTTTGGGGGGGATAATTACGAATTATCAGAAAATCGGATTTTCGGGGAGGATACAACCGTATTGCACTTGTTAATCAAGTGCAATACGGAGCGCCAAATTTTATCATTTCTTCGCTTACTCGTGCTTGTGATCTTTGTTTACTTCTTTTTCGCATTCAAAGCAGAAATATGTTTCACCGCATTTATGCCCTTCGCCCACTTCTTCTTTGCACGCATAGCAAAAATTGGTAAGACCGCAAATATGTTCATCTCCCACCTCTTTTTCGCACTCGTAACAATAGTATGTTAAATCGCAAATATGGCCTGGTCCCACTTCTTCCTCGCAGTTCATACAAAGCGTTGTAACGTTGCAAATATGCCCATCACCCACTTCTTTTTTGCAATCAGGGCAAAAAAATGTTAAGTCGCAGATGTGATTGGGGCCAACCTCCTCAACACATTCATGGCAAAATTGCGTGATGCCGCAAATATGACCGGTTCCTGCTTCTTTTTTGCATTGACTGCAATAGGTAGTAATGCCGCAAATATGCTGATCACCCACTTCTTTATTACAGATGGAACAGGTATGTGTTTCTGCAGCAGGCGCTTCCATTTTTGCACCAGGAGATATTTCTGTTGCAATTTCTTCTTCCACCTCTTCCTCTGCAGCGGCTTCTTCCGGTGGTATTTCAGCCTCTAAAGGCTCCACCAGTTCTTCTGTTACCTCAGGTACAACAGCAGCTTCTTCCGTTAGTTCCGGTTCCTCCGGCTCAAGGACTTTTTCTGCTGTTTCTTCCTCAAGAAGAGGTTCAGTTATTTCTTCCTCAGGGACTGGTTCTGTTATTACTTCCTCTTCAATAACTTCTTCTCTTATTTCTTCTGTTTCCACTTCTTCGGTAACAGGCGCCGTTATTTCAGCCTCTGGTTCTTCGTACGGCACAACTTCTACCTTTATTTCCGGAGCTTTTTCTTCAACTGCGGTTTGCGTGGTAACGCAAGAGGTCAGGAAAAACGATAAACCTACTAAACCTGCAACGGCCAAATACCCTTTTTTCATACGATCCTCCTTTTTAGCAAATTAAAAAATTACCCTTTTACGCTAAAATTCATCATTGATTCTAAATCATCCGGTACTTCTCGTTTCTCAATATCCACCCCGGCGGCAGAGAAAAACTTTTTCCTGACAGCGTCAAAAGTGATTTTTGAAAGTGACTTTTTATCGGTTGCATCGCCAAAAATTCCAAGTTCGATGCTTCCGGCGGCCATAGTGGCATGTCCCCCTGCATTCATAAAGCCGAAAGCCTTTTGCAATAAGGAGGCGAGATTAATCCTTGAATCGACACTCCTTGCTGATAATTGAACCCTGTCTTTATCGATACCAAATATGAGTACTGTAGAAACCCCTTCCATTTGCAGCATTAGCTCGGCTGCCTGCGGCAGCGCATCACGATCGTTTATAAATTCTACAAAAGAGGTTAAATATGATCCTCTTACTTCACGGTTTCTTATTGCCCTTCCGATAATATCTATTGTTTCAGCACTCATCGGAGGGTTTTCAATTTGATTTAAGAGCCCCACGTCCACTATTGGAGAAAGAAATGCCGCCGCGTCAAGATCTTCGGTCGTTGTATTTCTTGTAAATCCACTGGTATCAACCCTTATACCATAGCGAAGCGCGGTAGCAAGTGAAACGTCAGGCACTATTCCCAGATACCTCAGATACCTTGTCATAATAGAAGATGTGGCGCCAATGCCAGGTAATATTTCAACAAATTCACCTTTCACCAGACTGAAGTCCGTTTGGTGATGATCAATAATAATATTAACTCTTGTATCGGGAGGCAATACATTATTCTTTGAAGGGATAGAGGCTTCTATTAATGCTACTTTATCAACAGAATTAAGAATACTAAGAGACTCTTCGGGAGAATTTAACCGGAGTAGATCTGTTTGCAGCAAATTAACCAGTGCTTTGTTTTTCTGGTGGCCAATGTTCCCTCCATAATAAATCTTTGATCCAATACCATATTCCTCTGCGATACGTTTAAGTGCGAGTCCGGAAGCAATAGCGTCAGGATCGGGATTGTCCTGCAAAAAAATAGCTAATCCGTTATTCGCTGCTTCTTTTATGACATTTACCAGTTTTGACACAGATCTTTTTAGTTTTGCGGTTTCCAGTTCGCTGAGAATGGCATTCGAAATGATTCTGACGGATTCAACGGCACAATCTGCCCCGACAGCCAGTGATTCAGATGATTCATTCTCATCTGCCACTTGCGTTAAAACAAATTTATCGGGAAACAACTCCTTGATTCGTTGTATTAAGGTGAGGTTTTCTTTTAAGTTTTTTTGTAAGATAATAAAGGCTACTGGTTCTTTTGCCGGTAAAGAATTAAAATCATAGGTATAAATATCCGCCGTTATGGTAGTGACGTTAAATTCTTTTAAGGCATTTAAGGTATTCTCGTCCTTATCTATTACGAGAATTTCCTCTTCGCCGGATTTGCTTAAATTTTTCACCAATGCCTTAGCAACATAATCGCAACCAAGGATTATATACATAGTTTTATGTCCTTAAAAGATGGAATCTTATTTCAAAACGTGGTCAGCAGCAACCAAATACCCATTCATATTCCTGCCTTTGTAAGCAGGGGAAGATCAAGAGGGTTGTAAAAAACTTGTTAACTTGCTAAAAAAAAATTTACCGGGTAATGCAGTACTGATTTTAAAATGTTCGGTAATTATACGAATATGCTTTTCCCAAGTCAACAGTAAAAACAAATGTACCTTAAATTTAACCTGCTGTAAATATTGAAGTTACAATAATCATGCGAGAAACTAATACTTGTTTTGCTGAAATTATACCGTAATTTTGCCTTGAATAAACGGTCTGGGGTTCAGTAAGATTGTTTTTCTAATGTTCCTGATATTTTTAAAAATTCTTTTTCCGGATATTTTTCCATGTTGTTAACCGAAACTATCAAAAAAGCAGGCATTGCAGAAGACCAGTGGCAGGCATCTATTGATCAGCATGGCGTTATTGGAGAAGAATACGATGGTGTTTCCTATCACCGGGTGATACGCAAGATCGGACCTCTGGCAAAAGGGTCGATAGTTACCGGCGATGGTATTCTTTATGACTTTCCCCGGATTGCCAGGATATTGCATCTGGAAAATGGACTAAAGAATGCATATACACAACCATTTTATGTTGAGGAAAAAGTGGATGGTTACAATGTAAGGGTTGTTCGCATTCAGGGAAAAGTGCTCGTCTTCTCCAGGGGAGCATACGTTTGTCCATTTTCTACGGACAGGATTGCCGATTTTCTGGATGTACAAAAAATATTTGATAAGCACCCTGATCTAATCATTTGCGGGGAATTCGCAGGACCGGATAATCCATATAATATTGAACATCCTCCGTATGTTCAGGAAGATATACGCTTTTTTGCCTTTGATTTAATGGAAAAAAATACTTCACAAAACATTCCCATCGAAAAACGGTTACAGATCTTCGATGAGTATGGCATGCCCACCGTGAGGAGATTCGGGTGTTTTTCTTCTTCAGACATCTCTGCGTTAAAAGAAATTATTAAGGAATTAGACGCTGGGGGAAGCGAAGGTATAGTGTTTAAGCCAACAAAGAAAGAGGAAAAGACTCTGAAATATGTCACTTTCGGGTCATGCCTGCGTGACATTCGTGTAACTGCACCACTGATGGCAGAGATGTCGTCCGAATACTTTACCCATCGTATAATAAGGGCGGCCATGTATCGTTATGAGCAATTTCATGAATTAACCCCTAAAAATTTTACGGACCTTGGGGAAGTATTATTAAAGCCCATTTACGAAAGTGTTAAAAAAGCAGCAGAAGGAGAACTTATCAAAGAGAAGTTTCTCCTGCGTTTTCGTAAAGAGGAAAACGTGCAGCGGATGATTGATCATTTGCAAAAATGCAAGGTAAACTTTGAAGTACTCTCTCAGGAAAAAATAAATTCTTACTGGCATGTACGTTTTGCCAGGAAATGTTACGCCTCGTATGAAATCCTTCAAAGCCATTTAGGGGGAATAGCCCATGTGGACTGAATTTTTTGGTAACTCTATTCAGCGTAATTCATAACACACCCCTAAATCCCCTCTTGATAGAGGGGACTTACCGTTTTCCACATTTTTTACCGTACACTGCGGGTAAAGTTTGTTAAATTAACCGCATGATTATATGCGGTAAAGAATTTTCGTCAGAAGACACAGACATGATAAGGGCGATAATAGCAGAGGATCAAGTTTGATAAAGATTTTAAGGAGGTGTAAAATAAGCAATGAAAAATGAAAATCTATTTGTTGGTACTAGCGGTTTTACCTATGACCACTGGGGTGGTGGGGTGTTCTATCCCGATGGGGTATCAAAGCACAAGTGGCTGGAATACTATGCACAGTTTTTTGACACTACCGAATTAAATGTTACTTTTTACCGGCTACCCTCCGAAAATGCCTTTGAGGGTTGGTACCGGAGAACACCACAAAGGTTTTCATTTGCGGTAAAAGGCAGCCGATTTATTACTCATATAAAAAAACTCCATGAAATGGAAGAACCGCTGCAATTATTTATTGAAAGAGTTTCTCTGCTGAAGGAAAAAGTGTCCGTTGTATTGTGGCAACTGCCGCCTTCGTTTCATGTACATGTTGACAGGTTATCGTTCTTTGTGGCACTGCTTGGCAGATGGCGTTCTGTTATACAGGTCTTTGAGTTCCGGCATGAGAGCTGGTTTTGTGAGGATGTGTACCGGATACTGAAAAAATCGAATATGGCGGTCTGTCAGGCAGATTGGCCGGAGATTACAGTAAATGCCCCGATTACGGCAGATTTTGTTTATCTCAGGCGCCATGGGCCTGCCAAACAAATGTACAGGGGATGTTATTCACATGCCGAATTACGCTCTGATGCAAAGAAAATTCAGTCCTTGTTGAAGGAAGGGAAGAGGGTGTATATCTATTTCAATAATGACGAGTCCGGTTATGCTGTAAAAAATGCCCTCGCGCTGAAAAAGATGCTGGTATAAAGGGAAACATATTTACCTTTCGGGCGGGCTAAGGGTGTGTTCCTGCATTTTTTCCCCTCTTGCCTCTCATGAAGTTTCTTTCATAGAAATCTTTATAGATAAAAACTTAGTCAACTTTCCAAAATACAATATCGAATGCAGTGCGAACATCAAGAATTGGACACGCGTAAAAACAGTTGGTTCCTGTCCATAGATCTGTGTGCCCTGAAACATCTGAGAAGTTGGAGTGATAAAGCAATATCCCCGTTACAGATGGCAGAGTCGAGAAATTAAATTGTGATCCTGGTTGCTTTTTCATATTCCAGAATGGCTGATCAAACATCTCTTTATAGTATTCAAAAATAGTTTTAATTCTGACTATTATATGATTTCCTGCTGAATTGGTATGCCCACCGTCCTGAATCCCATAGTGCCTGGGTATCTCATAGCTTCCCCCGATTCGATTGAAGGCCACCGACATCCTGATAGCACAGGTGTTTTCGTAATTCTTTTTTTTGTAAAGATCTATAAAATCACCCTTGAGGGTAAGGATAAAGAGTTTTTCCCGATGTTCTATCGGATAATTTGAACAAAGGTTTTTAAAGTTAAATTCCATGATGTATTCTCCTTATTGCATTTTTTTAAAAATTGTGACCTTCAAAAGATTTGTTATGCAACTTGCAGCTTCAATTTGAAATACTAACTGTGCGGATTCTTTGGATGGCTTGAATAAGTATTGTAATGGTTAACATGGGCATGTTCAATGTAAACTTGTTATGAGAAGAGAAGAACTTATGACCATGAAACACTCTATACAATGAATTCTGATGTCCGATATTGACACATTAGGGTTTTGCTTATAAACAAAAGGTTAAGCGTTTTTTTGATAAAAAAATCCGTCTTTTAAACAGAAATTATAGCTATTATGCTTCTTTATATTCCAGCTTTGGCGGCGAATCCAGGGTAAAAATAATAACTTTTTCTCCTGTTCTGGTGCTAATATCGGTATGTAAGCTTATTGTTTTTTGATTTATGATAGATTCTACAACAGTTTCTATAAGCGGACGTCCTTTTTCCAGTAATGCAATTCTCATCTGTTTTATCAATGTTCTTCCATTGGCAATGTCTCTGGGATTTGCAAGCTGGTATTCTGCTTTTGTAAGTACGCCTTTAAGTCTGACTAAAACCAAATCATCAATAATATATGTTTTCGCTTCCAATGGTCCCCGTCCCATATATTCCTTTTCGAATTTAATAATTGCTTCGCTGATTTCAGCTTCTATTTGTCCTTTAGTTTTCTTCATGATACTTCTATATTAACAATAAAAATTTACAATTTTTAAACAAATCAGAGGTAACACCGTAGGCAACAATAAAGAAATAATAAAACTAAGCAGAAAATATTTATGGTTTGTTATGATGCATAGAAGGACTGATTTGTGCCTTATTTAGTTGAAATGTTTGTTTCTTCTTCGTTTGTTGTTTCTTCACCGGCAATGGGCAGTTCTTTTGAAATGTAATCACAATCAGGATATTTGCTGCATCCGAAAAATATACCTCCTTTTTTTGAATAACGTTGTATTAAGTCACCATCGCATCCTTCTCTCGGACATTTTACACCGGTAGGCAGTGATTTTATATTTCTGCATTTAGGATAGGCTGAACATCCCATAAATCTGCCTTTTTTGCTAAATCGAATTACCATCGGGCTGCCACATTTTTCACAAATTTCATTTGTTGGTTCAACCTTTGTAGTCTCGCCGGAGAGAGATTTTGTGTTTTTACAATCAGGATATGCTGAACAAGCCAGAAATTTCCCATGACGACTGGTTTTAATAATCATTGGGCTGCCACATTTTTCACATACCTGATCAGACGTTTCCGGAGGTGCGGCTTCTCCTTTTTCGTCTAATGGCATCGTGTTTTTGCATTTTGGAAATGCTGAACAACCGAGGAATTTTCCATGCCTTCCCCATCTGATTACCATAGGGCTTCCACATATATTACAAACCTGGCTGCTTTCCTCCGGGGTACCTTTTACGCTTTTCATTTCGCCAGTAGCTTTTTCCAAATCCACTTTAAAAGGTTCATAAAACTCTTTCAGTACTGTCAGCCAATCAATTTTTTTATCTTCTATCTTATCAAGTTCGTCTTCCATATGTGACGTAAAATTTACATCCATTATTTTTTGAAAGTGCTCTTCAAGCTTTTCGGTAACCAATATGCCTAATTCGGTTGCATAAAAAGCGCGTTTCTCCTGTTTCACATACCCACGATCCTGGATTGTTGAAATAATAGTAGCGTAGGTACTTGGCCTTCCTATTCCCATTTTTTCCAGAGTCTTTACCAGAGATGCCTCTGAATAGCGAGGAGGAGGCTGAGTAAAATGTTGTGTTGGCAAGAGTTGAATTAGTTCAAGTATTTGGTCTTTTTCTAACGGAGGCAGTATTTGCTCCTCCCGGTCAATTTCATGACCGGAAATAAGTGTATGTCCGTCAAATATCAGTTCCCTGCCCTTGGTCTTAAAAATATATTGATCAGAGGTAATTTCTATATCAGTAATGGCATAAAGCGCTGGTTTTATTTGGCTGGCAACGAACCTTTTCCAGATGAGTTCATAGAGTTTATGCTGATCCTTTGTAAGAAACTGCTTTATGGAATCAGGGGTATACTCTACAAATGTTGGCCTCACCGCTTCATGTGCGCCTTGTGTACCTTTTTTGTTTGAGGCATATACATTCGGTTTGTCCGGCAAATAGTTTTTCCCGTAGTTGTTTTCAATAAACTCTCTGCATGAAGATAATGCCTGTCCGGAAACATGGAAAGAGTCGGTTCTCATATAAGTAATCAGCCCTGTTGGCCCATCTGCACCGACATCGATACCTTCGTAAAGCTGCTGGGCAATCAACATGGTTTTTTTTGCGCTGAATTGCAAACGAGTGGAAGCCTGTTGTTGTAAAAGGCTTGTAGTGAATGGAGGTGGAGCATTGTTGCGTTTTGTTTGCTTTTTTACGTTTGTAATAACGAACGGCACATTTTGCAGTTTTTCAGTAATTTCCTTCGCCTGCTGCTCATTTTTAATTTCTATATTTTTATCGTCAAATTTTTGCAGAATGGCTTTGAAAGGTTGTATGTCTCCAGATTCTTTATCCTCGGAAATGGTTTGTAATTCGGCGGTTATTTTCCAATACTCCTGAGGTTTAAATCCGTTTATCTCTTTTTCGCGTTCTACGATAAGTTTGACAGCAACGGATTGGACACGGCCTGCACTTAATCTTTTAGAAATTTTTTTCCATAAGAGCGGGCTTATTTGATATCCAACAAGGCGGTCAAGTATTCTCCGTGCCTGCTGTGCATTCACTTTTGCCATATTAATTGGGCCGTAGTGCTGAAAGGCTTCCCGAATAGCGTCTTTTGTGATTTCATTAAAAGTGACCCGGCGTATTTTTTCTGATGGTATTTCCAGTGCTTTATATAAGTGCCATGCAATTGCTTCACCTTCGCGGTCAAGATCGGAAGCTAAATAAACAGTGCCGGCTTTCTTGGAATCGCTGATTAATTCCTCAATTAATTTTTTCCTCCCCGGTATTACTTTATATTCCGGAGTAAAGTTGTTTTCGATGTCTACGGATAGTTTTTTTGCGGGAAGGTCCCGAACGTGACCCATGGAGGATCGTACGAAGAAAGAAGAATCGAGAAACTTGCTTATGGTTTTAGCTTTTGCAGGCGATTCAACAATTACCAGGTTTTTTTTAGACTTGGCCATTTGGGTACCTCAGAAAATCAGAAAATAAGAAAAATATAAACAGGAGGGACAATGAGTGTCAAGATATTTTTCATTATCAGTGCTTTACCGTTTTATTTACTACTAAAAATTCACCGTACAATGCATGCATAAACTAATGGACAAAAACATACCGTAATTCTTTATTAAAAATATCATAAGTTTTCCTGTTGACATTATGTTGTGCGTTGCATAAAGTATATGCTTTCCGAACTTTCTTTAAAAGAATTATTTTTTCTATATTTATTAGAGTATTTTAAGAATGGAGAAGATGTAATGCCAACAACAAACTCTGCAAAAAAGAGTCTCAGACAAGACGCAAAACGTAATATGGTAAATAAATCAAGAAAAACTGCGTTAAAGACCCAGGTAAAAAAGTTTTTAACGGCAATACAAAACAAAGATGTTCAGGCTGCAGAAACTGAATATCGTTTAACCGTTAAAAAAATGGACAAAGGCGCTGCAAAAGGCATTTTACATAAGAAAAATGCGAGCAGAAAAAAGTCCCGTTATGCGAAAAAACTATACGATTTGAAAACATCAGTAAAATAAAGGAAGTTGATCAGGATTTCATTTTTAGTAATCCTTTGAGGTGGGCTTCAACGCATAAGGGAATATCAGTTAGGTTATATCCTCCTTCTAAACAGGATAACAACATACCATCACAGTGTTTCTCCGCTGCTTCCATAACGATTTGTGTTAAAGTGTGAAAATCTTCTATTTTAAGATTTAAACCGCCTATCGGATCTCTTTTATACGTGTCGAAACCTGAAGAGAGAATAATGAATTCCGGTGCAAATTTATTTACGCTGCCGGATATTATCTCAGAAAACAATTCTATGTACTTTTCAGGCTTTGTATCTAAAGGCAGTGGTATATTGATATTAAATCCTTTTCCTTCCCCGTCACCTTTTTCATCTTTTGCTCCCGTACCAGGATAGAACGGATAGCGATGCATTGAAAAGTACATTACCGTCGGATCATCATAAAATGCATCCTGAGTACCATTCCCATGATGAACATCCCAGTCTATGATAAGAATCCTTTCCCGTTTGTAATTCGTCTGTATGTATTTTGCAGCAATAGCAACATTGTTAAAAAGGCAGAATCCCATGCCCCTTTTAGGTGTAGCATGGTGCCCGGGCGGACGCACAAGGCAAAAAGCGTTTTTCACCGTTCCTTCCATAATCAAATCTATCGCCGTTAAAGCTGCTCCCGCTGAATAGAGTGCAACATTGTATGAAGCGTCTGATACAGCAGTATCCCCATCTAACCAGCCACCACCGGAATCTGCAATTTGTTTAATAGTCTGGATGTATGTTTTAGGGTGAATAAGGCTTATTTCTTCCTGAGATGCCGCACGAGGTTTTTTTATCGTTAAAAGATTCAAAAAACTATTAGATTCCAGATATCTAATGGTATTTTCTACTCTCCTGGCATTTTCAGGGTGTCCTATTCCAGTGTTATGTTCCAGATAAATATTGTCATATATCAGTAGTGTCATAAATTTTTAATTTTATGAATAAAAAATCTCTTTTCAAACTCGTATATAATTTTATCGTAATAACAAAACCAAAATTCATAGTATCAAAAATGACAGTAACCCATCATATAAAAAGCACATAAACAAGGCAAGTTTTACTTGAAATTGCGATTTAAATTTGTTATTTTTAGCCGCTGGCAAAACGATACTTAACTTAATGAAAAATACGCACTTAATATTTTTATATTAAACTGGAGGCTTTCTAAAAGAATGAGAAATTTTCTATTAAATCTATTAGAACGGTTTGAAACAACTGTACACAAATTTAATGGAAATGGAAACGGCAACGGGAAATACCCTATTCCCGAACTGCTTAAGCATGACTTGAATTTGGAAAATACTTACTCCAGAACAAGTATTACCTCTACACAAAAAACAGAAAATCCTTTGGATGAATCGGTAAACAGGGCACAACATTATCTGATTAATCAGCAGGACTTGACGGATGGTCACTGGGTGGGAATTTTAGAGGCAGATACTACATTAACGTCCGATTACATTATGCTGATGCATTTTCTGAATAAGGTGAACAATGAAAAACAAAGAAAAGCGGTAAAATTTCTCCTTGAACATCAGTTAACAGACGGAGGATGGAACATTTATTATGGTGGAGCAAGCGAGATTAGTGCCTCGGTAAAAGCGTATTTTGCGCTAAAATTAGCGGGATATTCTGAAAATGAATCATTTATGAAAAATGCAAAGGACTGCATACTTGGCATGGGTGGGATTATGAATGCTAATTGTTTTACAAAAATCTATCTTGCCATGTTTGGGCAAGTTGATTGGCAGGCAGTACCTGCTGTTCCGGTAGAAATGATACTGTTTCCGGCAGGATTTTATTTCAGTATTTATGAAATATCATACTGGTCAAGATGTATTGTCGTCCCTCTTTCCATTGCCATTGCCAAAAAACCGCATGTTCCGGTTGGCGATGATTTGCTGAAGGAATTGTATCTTGTTCCACGGGAGGACGTAGTATACCGGATCGAAAGGGAGCAGGATGGATTTTGCTGGCGTAATTTTTTTATTGATGCGGATAGTGTATTCCGTCGGTATGAACAACATCCCATTAAGTTCATCAGAAGAATTGCAATGAAGATGGCTGAGAAATGGATGCTTAATCATATGGAAAAATCGGGGGGTTTAGGAGCTATTTGGCCGGCAATGATTAATTCTATCTTTGCCATGAAGTGTCTCGGCTATCCGGATAATCATCCGACTTTGGTTGCGCAGTTGAAAGAAGTGGAAGCGCTGATTGTTCATGAAGGAGACAAACTTTATTTACAACCATGTGTATCTCCCGTATGGGATACCGCATGGTCTGTTATTGCGTTGAATGATTCAGGCATTCCAGGGTCTCACCCTGTTCTTCAAAAAGCGGGTCAATGGCTGTTGGATAAAGAAGTTAGGAATTTTGGCGATTGGAAGTTGAAGTGCAAAGTAGAGGAACCCAGCGGATGGTATTTTCAATATGCGAATGAGTTTTATCCTGACACTGATGATACCGGTGCAGTGCTGATGGCATTGCAAAGGATCTCTATGCCAGAGGATGCTCATAAAGAAAAAACACTTTTACGTGCCTTGCGATGGTTGCAGGCTATGCAATGTGATGACGGTGGGTGGGGGGCATTTGACCGCAATAATAATAAAACAATACTGAATCATATTCCCTTTGCTGATTTTAACGCCCTTCTTGACCCAAGCACAAGTGATGTGACAGGCAGATGTGTCGAGTTTTTTGGCCGTATAGGATTTAATAAGACATATTCAAATATCAAAAAGGCAATCGAATTTCTGAAAAAAGAACAAGAGGAAGATGGTTCATGGTTTGGGCGCTGGGGTTCAAATTATATTTATGGGACATGGTCTGTCCTCTCAGGGCTTGTAGCGGTTGGTGAAGATATTGACAAAGCATATATCAGAAAAGCAGTCGGGTGGCTGAAAAATATTCAGAATTCAGATGGAGGCTGGGGAGAAACGATAAAATCTTATGAAGACCCGGCATTAAAAGGAATCGGCAAAAGTACGCCATCTCAAACAGCATGGGCATTACTGGCCTTGATTGCCACCGGTGAAATAAAATCTTCGTCAGTAGAAAGAGGAATAGATTTTCTTTTGACAACGCAAAAAGAAGACGGCAGTTGGGATGAAATAGAATTTACCGCAACTGGTTTCCCCAAAGTTTTTTATTTGAAATATCACATGTATCGTAACTATTTTCCGCTAATGGCACTGGGAAGATATCGCCACTTTATGAAAAAAGAGCAATAGTTTCGTTCAAAGATTTTACAATTTACGGTGGAAAAGCAGAGATGATACATATCTGTAAAGCAGATTATCAGGTAATACTTTGGTTTTTGTTAGCTGAAACTCCACTTCGCCATTTCATAAAGATCTGACAATCGTTTTCCTCCTTCAAGTACCACCGTCGGTTCGAAACCGCAATGCATCATACAATTTTTACAGCGCGGATCCCTCCCCTCCTGATATTTTTCCCAATCTGTCTGCTTCATACATTCATCAAACGTTTTATAATGCGTGTTGGTAATAAGGTAACAGGGGCTCTTCCATCCCAAATAATTTCGTGTAGGATTTCCCCATGGGGTACATTTCAAGGTTCTTTCTCCTTTTAAAAATTTTAAATAGAGAGGAGAATTTAATATTTTGTATTTTTTGGACATGCCATAAATAAACCCAAACCTTTCCTCTATTTCCTTTTGACAAAGAAAAATTTCATTTTCATTGTGTTCAAATCCGAAACCGGGAGAAACCAACATCCCGTTAACGCCAAGTCCTTCCAAAAAAGAAAATAATTCCTTAATTTCTTTCTCGCTGGTATTTTTATAGATTGTAGTGTTTGTACAGACATTAAACCCTGCTTTTTTTGCTTCCCTGATAGCATTTGTCGCACGGTCGAATATTCCTTTGCCTGCAATTTTGTCGTGCGTTTCCGCAAGCCCGTCTATGTGGACATTAATATTGAGATATTTGTTCGGTTTCAGTTTTTTTAAAGCATCTGCCAGCAATATTCCGTTGGTGCATAAGTAGATATGCCGCTTCTTCTTTATTATTCCAAAAATGATTTTGTCTATTTCCGGATGCATGAGTGGTTCTCCCCCTGTTACCGTAACAACAGGCGTTGGGCACTCATGAATTGCCTGCATACACTCTTCAACGCTTAACATTTCACGCATGGTATCATGGTACTCCAGAATACGTCCGCATCCTTCGCAGGCAAGATTACAAAGGTGGGTTACTTCTAACATTAATACAAGGGGGAATCTTTTTCTAAAGAACAACTTGTTTTTGATTAAATATTTTGCTAAAGAAAAACTCAATGCCGGAGAAACCCTCATTATTACTTGTGCTCCATTCCTTACAAAATTTTAAAAAGGTATGCCATTCAGGTAAAAATCGTAAGCAAAAATGCTATATTAATCACGGTATACTGTCAAGTTTTATTTAATTCGCAAAAACAGCGCCAATGGGCTGTATTTGCCTGATTTAATGCAGTATTGAGAGGAACAAAAACAGTAGTCTCTGATTATTTTCTATTTGACTTTTTAATGTATTATGCTATATTTACCCCACCAAGGGCAAACCAACCGTGAGGTCGGGGCGCAAAGCCATGGGTCTTCTTTTAGAAGAATGCCAGGTTGCCGCCATAAAATTATGGTGTAAAGCTGATGCAGTAGTTGTGCAAAACCGGTATTTTTCTCATTTAAGTATTCCAGAAGACCCAGTGCAAGTTTCAATACTTGTTCTGGGTTTTTTTTATTCCAAAAATTTTTAGCATTAGTAAAAATTGATAAAAGAAAGGGGATAATTATGGATAATTCATTAACCGGTGTTGCTGCAAGTATGACAGATAATATTTTTGCGGTAAAGCAGGCCATGGAATCAATGAAGAATGAAGGCGAAACTGTTCAAAAACTTATAGATGATTCTGAAAGCATTCGCGAAGAAATCAATTCAATGGCTGGCAATGAAGAGCGTGTTGGAGGAAATATCGATATCTATGCTTAATCCCCAATTGTGATCTGTATATTTTTTTGTAAGAAAGAAGGAATGATCTCCTTCTTTCTTACTGCGCTTCATATTTGCATTTCCGGCTATCGATAAATGGGATTACCGTTATACGTTGCAAAAACATTTCTTTTTAAGTTTTTTTAATGCCCTTCGTCCCCTTTGCACCTGACTTTCTTTACCTATCGGGCAAGCAAAAAGTAAAAATCGCATCTGTCTTTGCAGTCGCTTTGCCTTTGTGTGAATATTTTCCTCCCCTCTTATGAGCAATGACTCATGGATGTTTCATTGCAAAAAGAAACCAGACAACATTTGATTTCATTTAGCTTTTTGTGTGGAATCATGATAATCTTGTCTCTGGCAAAAAATGTATCATTCAGAAATCAGACAATACACACATAATTCAAAGAAATAATGCCTTGTGTTAAAAAAAGGATTTTCAGTCAAAGTGAAACAAAAAAAAGACGGCGATGATTCTTATCCGTTCAAGCGTATCATGGGTTTTGGACTTGGATTTATATTTTTTTTCACCATGCTTTTTTTGCCAACGCCGGAAGGAATGTCCGCACCGGCACAAAAAACTGCGGCAGTAACACTTTTAATGGTGTGCTGGTGGCTATCGGAGGCACTCCCGATCCCGGTTACCGCATTAACGCCTTTGGCCCTGTTTCCGATCCTTGGGATTATGGATGGCAGGGAGGCGGCAATGCCCTATGCGGAAGATGCAGTATTCCTTTTCCTTGGAGGATTCTGTATTGCAATATCAATGCAGAAATGGAGCCTGCATCGACGTATCGCTCTTTTTATTATAAAGGCAATCGGTAACAAGCCGAGGCAACTGGTGCTTGGGTTTATGATTGCTACGGCCTTCTTGTCAATGTGGATATCCAATACTGCCACAACTATGATGATGCTTCCCATCGGGATGGCATTGATTGCACATTTCTGCGGTAATGACCATGACAAGAAAATCAATACGAAGTTTGGCGCTTCATTGATGCTGGGTATTGCTTACAGCGCAAGTATTGGCGGGATAGGAACGCTCATCGGAACGCCCCCGAATCTCGTCTTTGCAGGTCAATTGAAAATACTCTTTCCCGGCGCACCAGAGATAGGATTTTTTGAATGGATGAAAATAGGGATTCCGCTTGTGTTTACCTTTCTTCCCCTTGCATGGTGGTATCTTACCTTTTGGGCCTTTCCCCCCGAACAGAAAGCGGTTAAAGCTAATACGGATATCACTGATAAAGAGATTGCATCTCTGGGGAGTTTTAATAAAGGGGAGAAATACACATTATGTGTGTTTGCGCTTACCTGCTTTGCCTGGATATTTCGACAGAATATTGTTATCGGTTCCCTGAAAATTCCCGGGTGGACAAAATTCCTTGGGCTGGAAAATTATGTACGTGATTCGACAATTGCAATTGCTGCAGCGATCGTCCTTTTTGCCCTTCCTGTCGATATTAAAAAAAGAGAATTTGTACTCGACTGGAAATCTGCGGTAAAACTGCCATGGGGAATTTTAATTCTCTTTGGTGGTGGTTTCACATTGGCAAAGGGATTCATGGTTTCCGGTCTTTCCGATTGGATTGGCCATTGTATCGTTGGATTAGGCGCCCTCCCTATCCTAATAATAATTATCGCTATCTGTTTGTTAATGACGTTTCTGACGGAAATTACCTCAAACACTGCGACTGCGACGATGATTCTGCCAATACTCGCCGCCTTGTCCGGCACTCTTAATATACATCCTTTTGCTTTAATGCTCCCTGCAGCACTCTCTGCATCGTGTGCGTTCATGCTTCCTGTTGCAACGCCGCCAAACGCTATCATATTCAGCAGTGGCCATGTTACCATACCCATAATGGCCCGAACCGGCCTTATCCTTAACCTATTTGGTGTGGTATTGATCACTGCGATTATCTATCTCGTAGCCATTCCTGTTTTTGGTATAGTACTATCGGAATCGCCGGTATGGGCAATGAAGAAGTAATGGAAATTTAAACCATCCTCTACTGTCAGAATGAATCGATAAAACGGGAAAGCCTTTCTTCAACAAAAATTCTGCTTGCGCGTTTTCCTCTTTGATGGTTGAATGGTTTAAGAGTTGAAATTCCTGTATCATTAGGTTGGGCTATCTACCGCAAAAACCCCCTTCATAAAAGAAAACAAGAAAGAGATTGTTAAAAAAAAGATCCTCAACTTGCTGACATTGGAGGTAATTCGTAACAACATAGGAGAAAGGTTGTTTGTATGGATATACAGCAGTGCCGTGGAAGAATATTAATAGGAAAGCCTGGCCTGGATGGCCATGATCGGGGAGCAAAGATTATTGCCCGCAGTCTTCGTGATGATGGATTTGAAGTCATTTACACGGGTATTCGCCGGACGCCTGAAGAAATTGCGTTAACGGCAATACAGGAAGATGTGGACGTTGTTGGACTTTCTGTCCTCTCCGGAGCGCATAACGAACTTTTTCCCGAAGTGCTGAAGGCACTTCATCAGGCAAAAGGGGGTGATATACCAGTAATAGGCGGAGGTATCATTCCTGAGGAAGATATTCAACATTTAAAGGAACTGGGAATGTACGAAATATTTACTTCCGGTACACCGGTACAAACAATCCTGAACACATTCAGAGAGGCCACTGAAAAATACCGCCAAAGAAAACATAAAATAATTTAGTGGTAAATTTTAAGAACAAATAAGCATTGGCAAAAAAACAATCAGGTCTTGTGCAATGCAAAATATATTCAAGAGAGTGCGATTGAAACAGCATGAATGATATTGATGAAATTGTAAAGGGAATTTATCTAAAGGAACCGCGTGCGATTGGCCGTGCGATTTCAATAATTGAAGATGGCGACCAAAGGGCTGGCGCGCTTCTGAAGCAAATAAATGCGAAAAACATTCAGGAATCGACGATATTGGGCATTACCGGGCCAATAGGTACAGGAAAGTCAACAATAATTAACCAATTGATTGCCCATTATCGCAAACAGGGAAACAGAGTAGGAATTGTGGCAATAGACCCGTCGTCTCCGGTATCCGGAGGCGCCTTTTTGGGGGATCGCATCAGAATGATGAGGCACGCTATGGATAAAGATGTGGTGGTACGTTCGATGGCAACCAGAGGAAAGCAAGGAGGATTATGTGCCGCCGCCGCTGCTGCTGTCAGGATAATGATCTGTTCGGGGTGTGATCCTGTCATCATAGAGACAGTAGGAGTTGGGCAGGCTGAGATCGATGTAGTAAGACTTGCGGATATTACAATACTGGTGTTAGCCCCTGGTGTTGGCGACGAGATACAGATGATGAAAGCCGGTATTATAGAAATAGCAGATATCGTGGTAGTAAATAAAGCAGAGTGCCCGGGGGCAGACTCCCTGTTTATGGAACTGGAGAACGTGCTCCATCAGAGAAATTGCACTGTCTGTCGTGTTATTGCCAGGGAGGCATACGGAATAGAAAAGCTTGCAGTTTTCATTGGTGTTATCGACAAGGAACGCCGCAAAAGCGGGCAATTTACAAATAAACGAAAACAAACAAGAGAAACCGAAATAATAGATTATGCCATTGAGATGATGCGTGATGAACTCAGAAGGCGCTTAAAAGAATACCCGGGAAATTATACCGGAGACCCGCGCACAATTGCCCGTAAGTTAATTGACGACATTTGCATAGCCGAATTAGATACATCAAAAAGAAACTGCCCGGAGGTGTTTTTATGAATAAGCATCCTGCATTTGTTGAATGGAAGGAAACGGTACTCAAAAAAACATTGGAACGATTTCCTGAAAGACAGAAAGAATTTAAAACTGATTCCGGTTTTCCCGCGGAACGTTTAGCGTTGCCAGAGGAGATTGATGACAAATACCTTTTGAAAATAGGTTTTCCCGGACAGTATCCGTTTACACGAGGCGTACAACCTACGATGTACCGTGGTCGTCTCTGGACGATGAGGCAGTATGCCGGATTCTCCTCCGCTGAAGAGTCCAACAAAAGATACCGTTATCTGCTGGAACAGGGAACAACCGGACTTTCCGTGGCATTCGACCTGCCGACACAGATTGGCTATGATTCCGATCATAAAATAAGCCGGGGGGAGGTAGGAAGGGTTGGGGCTGCAATAGATACATTTGCCGATATGGAAGCGCTTTTTAACGGCATTCCGCTGGATAAGGTCTCTACCTCCATGACGATCAATTCTCCCACGGCAATACTGCTTGCCATGTATGTTGTGGTGGCGGAAAGACAGGGGATAAAGCCTGCACAGTTGGCCGGAACTGTGCAAAATGACATACTTAAAGAGTACATTGCCCGCGGGACATATATTTTCCCGCCGCATCCGAGCATACGTCTGATGACAGACATTATAGAATGGTGCAGCAGGGAAATGCCGCAATTTAACACGATTTCCGTTTCCGGTTATCATATAAGAGAAGCAGGTTCTACGGCGGTACAGGAAATTGCTTTTACCTTCGCTAATGCCTGCACTTATGTGGAGGCGGCAATTTGCGCAGGACTGGATGTTGACGTATTTGCCCCGCGCATGACGTTTTTCTTTAATGCGTCATCTGATTTTCTGGAAGAGATAGCGAAATTCAGAGCTGCCCGGCGACTTTGGGCAAGATTGATGAAGGAACGATTCAAGGCAAAAGATCCTGCTTCCCTGAAACTTCGGTTTCATACGCAAACTGCCGGTTATACACTGACAGCGCAGCAGGTTGACAACAATATTGTCCGGGTAACACTGCAGGCCCTTGCTGCCGTGCTCGGGGGAACGCAATCTTTACACACAAATTCCCGCGATGAGGCTCTTACACTTCCCCTGGAAGACTCTGTTCGGACAGCTTTGCGTACACAACAGATCATAGCATACGAGTCCGGGGTATGTAATACCGTTGACCCCCTCGCCGGATCGTACTACATTGAAAATCTGACGGACAGAATGGAGCAGGAAATTTCCGCCCTGATTGACAGAATTGATGCTGCCGGAGGCATGATCGCAGCAATTGAGTCAGGTAGTGTTCAGCGTCAAATCGAAGAATCCTCATACACGTACCAGCAGCAGATAGAAAACGGTGAACGAATTGTTATCGGACAAAACAAATTTCAGGAAACGAAAGAAGTATCCCCACCCGTTTTTCAAATTAATAAATTTATTGAAGAAAACCAGGTAATGAAATTGTTGAAAATACGCGCCGAACGAGATAATCAAAAGGTTAGGAAGTCATTGGCACACCTTGAAGAGGCCGTCCGGGGAAAAGAGAATGTAATGCCTCACGTTATTGAAGCAGTGCGCTGTTATGCAACATTGGGTGAAATCTGTGACGTCCTGCGTAAAGTATTTGGCGTTTATGAGGAAACAAAAGGATACTAAAAATATGATACAAAAAATTGACCATCTGGGAATTGCAGTGCGGTCACTTGACGAGGCAGTTCAATATTATGAACAAGCCCTTGGATTAAAATGCAGTGGTAAGGAGGAAGTACCTTTACAAAAGGTAAAGATCGCCTTTTTTCAGATAGGTGACGTTCGCCTTGAACTTCTCGAACCTTCTTCTGCCGACAGCCCTGTCGCGCAATTTCTCGAAAAACATGGAGAAGGTGTACACCATGTTGCATTTTCTACAGACAACATTGAAGAACAATTGTCAAAGGCGAAAAATGCGGGTTGCCGCCTGATTCATGAGGTACCCATAAAAGGATCGGGCGGCATGCAGGTGGCCTTTCTCCACCCAAAATCTACCCACGGGGTACTTACAGAATTTTGCTCGATGGAAAACGAGCAGAAAAAACATGATTGATCAGTGATTAATTTCATCTGCCTATGACCATTTCACAAAAGCTTATTGAAGAACTGGAAAAGCGAAAAAACCAAATCCTTACGTACGGGGCAGATAAAGCAAGCGCGAGGCACGAACAAGGCTTGATGACAGCTCGGGAACGCCTTGTCAAACTTTTCGATCCAAATACTTTCCAGGAAACAGGAATGCATGCGCAACATGCCTGCCACGATTTCGGCATGGAAAAGAAAAACCTTCCTTGCGATGGCGTAATGACGGGAATCGGGCAGATTGCCGGAAAACCCGTTGCCGCTTTTAGCCAGGATTTTATGGTAAGCGGCGGATCATTGGGAAGGATTCATGCCAGAAAAATATGTGATCTTATGGACTATGCCATAAAAACAGGCATACCGGTAATAGGTTTTAACGACTCGGGTGGTGCGAGAATCCAGGAGGGGGTAGACTCATTATCGGGATACGGGCAGGTATTTTACAAAAATGTAATGCTGTCCGGTGTGGTTCCGCAAATAGCCGTTATTGCAGGGCCTTGTGCCGGAGGTGCGTCATACTCCCCTGCACTCATGGATTTTATCATTATGACCAGACAAAATTCCTACATGTTTATTTGCGGACCGGATGTTATCCGTTCTGTTACCGGAAACGATGCAACAATGGACGAAATAGGGAACACCACAGTTCATGCCACGTTGAGTGGCAATATCCACTTTGTTGCAGAAAACGATGAACATGCCATTGAAATTGTTCGCCAGTTGCTTTCCTATTTTCCCTCCAATAATCTTTTGGACCCGCCTCACCGGCCAACACAAAACATTTCTCTCGATAAAGATGAGGGTATGAACGAACTCGTTCCCGCAGACAACAGGGAACCGATGAATGTGCTGGAGGTTATTAAAAAGCTCGTGGATAATGATTCATTCCTGGAAGTACAGAAAGAGTGGGCAAAAAATATTGTTATCGGATTTGCGAGAATTGAAGGAATCGTTGTGGGGCTGGTTGCAAATCAATCAATAGTAAAGGCGGGAACCCTTGATATTGACGCGTCGGATAAGGCAAGCCGGTTTATCCGTTTCTGCGACATATTTAATATACCATTGGTAACGTTAGTTGATGTGCCCGGTTTTTTGCCGGGAGTGGAGGAGGAGCAGGGAGGTATTATCCGGCATGGGGCAAAAATGTTGTATGCGTACGCTGAAGCAACCGTTCCCAAAATTACCGTAATTCTTCGCAAGGCATACGGAGGAGCCTATCTCGCAATGTGCAGCAGTGATATGGGGGCAGATGTTGTCTTTGCCTGGCCCACTGCGGAAATAGCCGTTATGGGCGCCGAAGGGGCGGTCAAAATTCTCTACCGCCATGAACTTAAAAACGCCGAAGATTCAAAAGCCGCAGAGTCAAAACTGATTTCAGAATATCATCAACGATTCGCCTCTCCCTATCAGGCGGCTGCCAATGCGTTGATTTCCGACGTCATAGAACCATCGTTTACACGATACAAAGTGGCGATTGCGCTACACAACACTCTTTCAAAACGTGCAACACTCCCCCCAAAGAAACACGGGAATATGCCATTGTGATAGCAGTGAATATTAAAATGCAGATATCTTACAAAGAGGAGATATATAAATGACATATAAATTATTTGAAGAAGTCGTTTTGTTAAAAGATATTCCTGAAAAAAAATTAAAGAAAGGGGACGTTGCCACTATTATTGAGCATCACCCTGTTTCTAAGGGTGAAGACGGATATTCATTAGAAGTGTTTAATGCGCTTGGAGACACAATAGCAGTGATAATTGTACCTGAGTCTGCAATTGAACCCTTAACAGAGAATGAGATTTTTAGTATTCGTTCATTAGTGGCAGAGGGAAAAGAACAGAAGTAGGCGGTTGCACCTCAATTAAAAACGGGAGCATTCCCGATTTTTTGTAACTCTTTACATATATGCCAGTGACGGCCTCTTATTGTATCGCAAGCATCCTGCTTGTGATATTTCTAACTCAAGCTAGAAGCTTGAGTTACTATTAGCCCCTAATTGTGTTTTTACAAAAAATCGGGAATGCTCCCATTAAAAACTAACGAATTTTTCTAAATTTGCCATAATAGTTTCCATGATTCGAAACTCTCCCACTTTATTATAAGTACCCCTTAACCGTTTGTCTATTTTATCTTTATCGGATCTTCTTAAAGAATGTCCTTTATGTCGTTAACGAAGGTTTCAGGTTCATGCTTTAATGGATCACGTAATTTTTCAGATACTCTTCCAGTGCTTCCTGCCAGGGCCTCATTTTGTATCCGCTCATCTGCACAAACTTTGTACAATCCAATGAGGAGTTTTGCGGTACTGCCGCAGCACGTTCAAAATCTTTTGCCTTTATGGGATGGAGAGATACCTGATTGTTTGTTAATTCAAAAATTTTCTTTGCCCATTCATACCATGAGCAGAAGCCGTCATTTGCAATGTGATAAATACCGCGAAGGTCAAGCGAAAAAATATACCAGATTGCAGGGACGATATCAGCAGCATAGGTAGGACTCCCGAATTGGTCTGTTACAACGGATACGGAACGCTTTTCTGCTCCAAGAGCGAGTATTTTTGTTACAAAATTACTTCTATGTACCCCATAGAGCCGTGATATTCTTACAATGGCATAATTGCCGTTTATTTCCTGCACTGCCGATTCTCCGGCAAGTTTTGATTTGCCATATACCGAGAGGGGGTGAGTTTGGTCTGTCTCAATGTACGGAGTATTTTTCATGCCATCAAAAACATAATCAGTACTAATATGGATAACCTTGGCATTAATGTTTTTTCCTGCCTGTGCAACATTTTTTGCCCCGTCGGCATTAACGGAATATGCCTTGTCAGTATTAGTTTCACAAGCATCAACATCTGTAAATGCAGCGCCATTAATTATTACATCAGGCATATGCCGGGTAATTATTTCAGAAGTGTTTGAGGCATTGGTAATTTCTATTTGGGTATGAGGAGCGGTAATGACGGTAAAATTTTGCTTTTCCCTCCTGGCAAGGAGTGGTAACTGATTTGCCAGTTCCCGGCCAAGCATCCCGTCAGATCCAATAATAAGTATTTTCATATATGGAGTGTATTTAAGTGCAACTGGTAAACACGTTTGTATTCCCCGTTATCGTGTATGAGGGATTCGTGGCTGCCTGTTTCAACGATTTTGCCTTGTTTCATTACAATGATTCTATCGCAATGCTGAATGGTGGAAAGCCGGTGGGCGACAATGATAGTGGTTTTTCCGGCAATGAGATTATTCAGGGCGTCCTGCACTAATTTTTCCGATTCATAATCAAGGGAGGACGTTGCTTCGTCTAATAAGAGAATCGGGGCGTTTTTCAGAATGGCGCGTGCAATTGCTATTCGTTGTCGCTGTCCTCCGGATAATTTTACCCCCATTTCTCCTACGACAGTATTATATTTTTCCGGAAGGGTTATGATAAATTCATGAATGTTAGCAGCTTTTGCGGCATTTTCAATATCTTCCATTCTCGCGTTTGGCCTGCCGTAAAGGATATTTTCATACAGACTCCGGTTAAACAAAAATGTCTGCTGAGTAACCAGCGCCATGTTTGAGAGAAGTGAATCCCGTTTTATCTGGCGGAGGTCTATACCGTCAATGGTAATGGAACCTTCGGACGGATCGTAAAAACGGGGAATGAGATTCACGAGGGTCGATTTTCCCGCACCGCTTTCTCCCACGATAGCGATTACCTCTCCCTTTTGAATATTCAGACACACATTTTTCAGCACGCGTTCGCTTTTCCCCTCGTAGGAAAAACTCACGTTATGAAATGAAATACCTTCTTCTATTTTTAGAGATACGGCGTCCGGCGCATCTTTTAAGTTGGATTCTATGTTGAATAATTCAAACACCCGGTTCGCGCCGGAAAGGGATTCCTGCAAACCCGTATAACTCTTTGCTATTTTTTTTACCGAAGTGATTACCATAAAACCAATTGCTGTAATAAATCCCCCAAGTTCTCCCGGAGTAATTTTTTGGGACATGATTACGTAACCACCCAATATAATCATTACGGCAAGTCCTACCGCATAAATAAATTCATTGATGCTGCTGTTTAATGATTTTGCCTGTACCATTTTTAACGTTCTGTCAAGGAAGCGTTTTCCGATAAAATGAATTTCCCGGCGTTCTTCATCTTCCATTCTGAATGATTTTACGATCCTGATACCGGCAAAAATCTCACGAAATGCGTCAGTGAGTTCAGAAAGGTGACGCAAACTTCCTTTTCCGTGTCTTTTAATCTTTTTGCCGATTAAAACCGCCGGGACGAAAACTAACGGAAAAATAATTAAAGAAAACAAAGACAATTGCCAGCTAAAGTAAAATGCCAGGAAAAGTCCGCAAATCAATTTCATGGGCAAAAACAACACTTCATCAAAGAGCACCTTGAGTCCGGCCTGTGTAACAGAAATATCGTTTGTCAGTCTCGAAAGGAGATCGCCGCTCTTATTGTTCTCAAAGAAACTCAGCGGTTGAGGCAGTAAGTGGTCACAAACTTTATTTCGAATATCCACAACAACTGCCCATCGTATTAAATTTCTGTAATATTCCTGAAAATAGCTGGTGAAAAATATAATCGGAGCGAGAATTGCCATTACGATACCAATGCTTGTGAATGAACGTGTCATTCGTTCCCGCAATTTTCCGATAAACGAAAATTTGTTAAGGGTAGTTTTTTTAAATTCGCTGAGAAGTGACGAAGTATTTTTTTTGTGGGCGGGGTTGGTGTCTATATCGATACGAGGCAGTTCTGTGGCTGTTGTTAATTCTCCGGAGACTAACTTGTCTATAACAGGTTTAATTAGCGAGATTTGAATACCATTTGCCGCTGTATAAAGCACCATGCAGCCAATGGCAAGTGCGAGTTGCTTCCAGTAGGGTTTCGCAAAGGAAAGCAGTTTTCTGCATTCGGTAAGAAACGAACTATTTTTCATTTTAGAACCATGTGCTGAGTGCAAAAATATTAATAAACGATTTGTATGGTGAGATTCGTATAAATTTTGTCTATATACACTTGTGATATGAAAAATTCATAAGAAGAGAAATGTTATCACATCACAAGATGCTTTTCAATAAAAAGATTATGACCCGGAAATGCAGAGGAAGGATAGCCGTGTGATAATAAATACTGCAAAGGGATATTATTCGATTGCAGAATTTTAATAATAGTGTTATATTCGTTTGGTTTTATGGAATTGTTTTAAGGGATTCATTTATAATTTTTATGACAGTTTAAAATTTAGCAAAGTATATATGAGTAAAAGGTGGTTAATAGCCCCTAATAATAAAGAACTTCAAACCGAGATTGCAAGTAATCTTAGAATTTCAAACTTACTGGCTCAAATTCTCATAAATCGTGGTATCACAGACGTCAGTGCCGCTAAAAGCTTTCTTCAGCCGCAAATAGCAACGCTAGCAGATCCTTCCCACCTTCCCGATATCGAAAAAGCCTCAATCAGAATTAATGAAGCAATACAGAACAAAGAGAAAATAGTCGTTTATGGCGACTACGATGTTGACGGATTGACCGCCACCGCCCTCATGTACCGTTGTTTAAAAATGTTTGATGCGAGGGTAAGTTACTATATCCCTGAAAGATTAGAAGAAGGGTACGGTTTAAACGCGGACGCCATCACCAAATTAAAGGAAGAGGGTACGGATCTTATTTTAACGGTTGATTGCGGAATCAGCGCGTGCCGGGAGGCGGAGATTGCACGGTCATACGGTATCGAACTCATTATTACCGATCATCATCAGCCTTCCCAGGAGATTCCCTGCGCATTTGCAATAATTAATCCGAAATTGAAGGCAACGGAAAAAACCTTCAGGGATTTTTCCGGGGTTGGAATTGCTTTCATGCTGGCCTGGTCGATCGGCCAGCATTATTTTCCTAATAAGAAGGTATCAAAGGAGTTTAAGGAATTTCTGATAAGCTCCATGGGTTTGGTTGCACTGGGAACCATTGCCGACGTTGTACCACTTGTGGGCGAGAATCGTATCCTTACAAAATATGGGCTGGGGGCATTGCAGCAAACAACGATACCCGGCCTGCAGGCGCTCCTGGATATATCCGCATTAACTAATATCAATCTTGACACCTCACATGTAGGATACCGTTTAGGGCCCCGTATCAACGCGCCCGGGCGTGTAGGTGATGCGGGGGTCGTTGTTGAGATGCTAACAACGGCTTGCAAAGAAAAGGCAAAAGAGATTGCCCTTTTTCTGGAAGAGGAAAACAAGAGGCGAAGGATGATGCAGCTTGATATTCTCTCTGCTGCCAGGGAGAAAATCCTGAATGAAATAAACCTTGACGAAACGCTGGCGATTGTATTGGCAGATCAGGAATGGCACCCGGGAATAGTCGGGATCATTGCAGCTAAGATTGCGGAAGAATTTAACCGCCCCGCGGTAATGATTGCCGTTGCAGATGAAATTGGCCATGGTTCCGCGCGTTCCATACCATCATTCCACATGCTGGAGGCGTTAGAGTGCTGCAAAAATATGTTGATTTCCGTTGGGGGGCACGCACAGGCGGCCGGGTTAAAGATTCATCCTGATAATATCGAAGATTTCCGTACAATGCTGAACCAGATGATGGCGCAAAGGCTCATGAAAGAAGACCTTGTTCCTTTTCTGAATATTGACGCAGAGGTTGAACTCCCTATGTTAAACAGGGGATTATTGACGGAATTGCGGCTTTTGTCTCCGCACGGCGAAGGAAATCATATCCCCGTATTTGCCGCCAAAGATCTGCAGATTGTTGGCAAGCCGCGCCGTATCGGATCAAATGGCCAACACCTTAGTTTCTACGTAAAACAGGGCAATATCTCAATGAAGGCAATCGGATTCGGCATGGGAGAGAAAATCGACCGGCTTTTGCAGAATGGCAGAACGTGTTCACTAGCGGTTGTCTTAAAGGAAAATAACTGGATGAACAATAGCACGATAGAGCTTGAAGTAAAGGATATAAAGTTCGAAGATGATGAATGGTGAAGGATAGTATTGACGTCCCCAAAGAATGGGAAATTGCCGCCGGTCTCATACAACAGGAGGTAAAGACTTGTCTCGTTATGGGCAAAGGGGGGAGCGGCAAGACCACCCTCTGTAAATATCTTGTTCAAAAATGGACGGAAAGCCGCAAATGTGTCGGATATGTTGACAGCGATGTTGGCCAGTCTACAATAGGCCCTCCTGCTACCGTTGGTTTAAAAGTCTTTCATAACACGGAAACGATACTTGATCAGGCCGTTCCCACCGCAATACACTTCGTAGGCAACATCAGTCCGCCGGGGTTTTTATTGCAAACCCTGGCCGCAGTCAAAGCAATGACAGAGGAATCATACCGGCAGGGAGCAGAAGTTACCATCATTGACACGACCGGTTTTATTGATGGCCCCGTTGCCCGTGTTCTGAAATACCACAAGGTGGAAATGCTTCACCCTCAGTATATTATCGCTTTGCAGGCTGAAAATGAAACCGAACATCTTTTAAAAGGATACGAAAAAAGCGGACAGAAAATCCTGCGGTTGCCATGTTCGGCAAGGGCAAGTATTCGTTCTCAGGAGGAAAGAAGGCGATACCGGCAGGAAAAATTCAAAGAGCATTTCAAAATAGCGGAAAAAGTAACGTGCTCCCTTAGCAAATTGGTGTTCCCTTCCTGCATTATTGGCACAGGACAAAAAATCAGCAGAGATAAATTGCCAAACAATGATTCCCTTTGCGGATTGGAGAACATGTATTTCGAGAAATGCGGAACGGAATTATTGGTGCTATCTGACCATTTTGGTTGTTCATTGCCCATCGCCGAAATAAAAATGTTTTTTGGCGTCTCGTCTATCATACATATCGCAACACATGAATTAAAAAATCTTCTTGCAGGATTAAGTGATAAAAACAACAATACTCTGGGGATAGGTACTATAATTGACCTGAATATTTCCCAAAACCAGATTTCTTTTTTCACGCCGGTGAAAAATTGTGACGCTTTATCAATCGTTCATTTTGGCGCTTTAAAAATTGAACATGACGGGAGAGAATCTGAAAAACTGCGGCTAATTCGCTATTTATAAAAAATTATATGTGCTTTGCAGAAAACAATTTAATAATTTATTGTCATTTGTCTTGACTGAAATAAATAAATTTGATATGAATTTCTAAATTTAAAATTAAAAAATGAACCATTACATTCTATAATAGTCTTATTCATTTACAAATAATGTTGTTGAATATTTACTAACTATTATATTCAGAATATCTTATATTAATTTATTGGTATAATTGATCTGTTTCTGAGCAGTTGGTAACATATTCTTAAATTGGAAACCATTGTGCAAAACTTAAAAAGAGGGTAGAAATTAGTGACAGAACTCATTAGCAGGCTTGAAATTAAAAAGGTACATCAGATTTTTCAAAAAGCTGATATTTTTTGTTCAGCGCTCCTGCTTCAGGCATGGAGACGTGTATATTATATATTCAATAAACAGGAAATACGCGCATCAATAAAGGAACGGATAGGCGATTGTTTACGCTGCGGAAGGTGCTGTCAGGCATCGATCAGGTGCAAACATCTTTGCTACGATGAGAAAGGGCTTTCCCTGTGTAAGGTATATGATCAAAAACCGCATTTATGTTCGTTGTATCCATACAACAAAAACGATTTCTTCTTTCATCTCAGGGAAACGTGCGGTTACCGATACGATAACTAAAACATGAAATTCTCCGCCCATGCCGTAGGATTGCTTCTCACCTTACGATAGAAATTGATACGTAACAAGTATTTCTCTGAATTGTGGCACCATTTGTTCATTTTACGGATTTTTTGCGATGAAAAGAACGCCACTGTATGAATCACACCTGAAATACCGTGCAAAGATGGTATCTTTCCATGATTATTTCATGCCCATCCAATATGACAGCATTATCAATGAGCATCTCCTTGTTCGCAACAATGCGGGCATTTTCGATGTATCCCATATGGGAAAATTTGAGATTTGCGGCGATGACGCCCTTTCTTTTGTACAGCAGGTAATTACGAATGACGCGGGACCATTATCAGAAAAGCAGGTATTGTATTCTCCCCTGTGCAACGAAAAAGGCGGCATAATTGACGATATCCTCATTTATAAAAGGAACATAAATAAATTCCTGTTTATCGTAAATTGCGCAAATACAGAAAAAGATATTGCATGGTTGGCGGAACAGGCAAAACATTACAAATCATTAAAGATAAAAAATATTGGTGATGATATGTCCATCATTGCGTTACAAGGCCCTTCTTCCATTGAAATGCTTAAAAATACCCTGGATGATGAGCGTATGCATCTCAAAAGATTTTATTTTGAAGATTTTTTGCTGGATGGTGCGTCCGTAATTATTTCAAGGACGGGATATACCGGCGAGGATGGAGCGGAAATACTGGTTGATGCGAAATATGCTCTCAAACTATGGAATCGACTTCTGGAGAAAAATGAGACGAAGGGGTTGAAACCTGTTGGGCTTGGCGCACGGGACACGTTACGCCTGGAGGCATGCTATCTTCTTTACGGAAACGATATGGATGAAACAGTAACTCCGCTGGAGACGCTGATAGATTGGACGGTAAAATTCGGCAAAGATTCTTTTATCGGCAAAGAGGCCCTTCTTGAACAGAGGGAAAAGGGCATCAAACAGAAAATAATAGGATTCGAGATGTCGGATCAGGGGATACCTCGTCATGATTATCCGGTAATAAAGAACGGAGAGGTAATAGGAAAAGTCACCAGCGGGACATTTAATCCGACAACGAAAAAGGGTATCGGCCTTGCCAGAATCCACGTTCAGCATGCCCGCGTTGGTGAAGAGATACAAATACAAATCAGAAATAACAATTACGAAGCACGAATCGTAAAAACCCCATTTTATAAGAGGGAGCGAAAAAATGAATGTACCTGATGAACTGAAGTACACAAAAACACACGAATGGGTAAAAAAGTTAAACGGGAATGAAGTGGCCATTGGCATTACAGACCATGCCCAGCAGCAGTTGCAGGATATCGTGTACGTTGAATTGCCACCCATTGGGAGGGTATTGAAGATGGAGGCGCCATGTGCGGTAGTCGAGTCGGTAAAGGCCGCATATGACATTTACGCGCCGCTCTCCGGCAAGATCACGAAAATTAATCAGGAACTTAAGGGACGTCCTCAATTAGTAAACGAGGACCCTTACGGCAAAGGCTGGTTCCTGCATATTGAAATAACCGATCCTGAGGAATGGAACCGTTTGTTAAGTGCTTCACAATACCGGGATATTTGCGAGTCAGAAACATAATTTTCCTTTGTCTGCAAAATGAAACATTTGTGACCTTTAGCATAAAAGGGGATGGAAATAAATAATCTGCAAATTGCACATTGTACCACAAGCATCCTGTTTGTGGTATTTTACCCTTAAGCTGGAAGCTTGAGTTACTATTCTCACTCCCCTGCTAATGGCATTTTTATAAAAAATCGGGAATGCTCCTGATAAAAAGATATCTGACCGGATGGCTTAAAATAAAGATTATTTATGGAGAAAAATAATGATAAACACTGTTACTTTTCACCGAAAACATATTTTTCTTTTCATTCTCTTCTTTTCCTTGATGTCTTCTGCCTGCCATGTTTTTGCGCAATCATATGCACCGGAATGGAAACCGCAAGCCACTCCAGACCCGAAGATAATCACTGCCGCATCGAAAAGGCCAATATTGGGCAATCAGCGGTTTCGTCATGAAATGGCAGAGCTTTTGGGGGAAAAGGTAGGACCTGACGACTCCGGCGATGTCTATCATGCGGGAGGATTGTCAAGTTATTATACCGGCCCGAAAACACTCTTTCCCGGAAAGGGGAAACTCCGGGAGCTTTACAAATTCCTGCCGGTGGTACGATGGTATGATCCCGACTATTATTTCAACCCTGAATCGTTTCATCCGGGAAGCGCCGTGACGGGGGAATATGAAAATGAACAGTGCATCGTTTGTCATATGTTAGAAAATCCGGGAATTGTTACCCAGTGGAAGCAGAGCAGGCACGCAGCACCTCCTGAAGGAAAAGAAGTTGTCGGGTGCGACAGTTGTCACGGAAAAAACCATGAAAAATTAATCATGCCCTCCTATACCGTATGCGGAGAATGTCATGAAAAACAGCTCAAAGGGCACCGCGAAGGGGGCAGAGGCTCGCATGCCCATGCCTATCATCTGGAACTGATTGATCAGGGCTGCCAGATGGAAAAACCCGCCGAAGAAACCACCGCCTGCCTTGCCTGCCATGCCATCGCGGAAAACAGATGTGACGGATGCCATACGCGCCACCGGTTTTCCGCTGCCGAAGCAAGGAAACCAACAAGCTGCGGGGTATGCCATTCCGGGCCGGAACAATATGAATATGAAATGTATATGCAGTCATTCCACGGGATGATTTATCAGGGAGAGGGGCAGACGTGGGATTGGTCAAAACCCCTCAACGCAAAAAACTATCCGGTACCCACCTGCGCGTATTGCCATATGCCGGAAGGAAACCATAATGTGCTGGACATGTCAACGGTGTATACGTATATGGGCACATCTCTGGTTGACCGCGGGGCATACCGTTACAAAGAAAAGCGTGATGCATGGGTTGCCCTCTGCAAAGATTGTCATTCTCCAAGGTTCGCGCGTGACCATTTGGAGGCAATGGACGAAGCGGTGAAATTAAGTTTTGCAAAATATCGTGAAGCGATGGCAATTGTCACTACGCTTTACAAAGCAAACCTGATTGACCCTATGCCCAGTGACCTTGCGCCCGATTCGAAGGGACACAATATCTTCAGCCTTTTGCCAGGAAAGGGAGAAATGCGAAAATATAACGTCTCCAACATCGAGAGGCTCACCTATGAAATGCTGGTGGATATTATCGGAGCAATCTATAAGGCAAAGGCGCATAACGCCTATTACAGTCCCATCTATGGATACTGGGAATGGGCGCAGGACAGGTGGTTGGTACAGATAAAAGACGAGGCAAGCAAACTCAAACGGTTTGCGGAGATCGAAGAGAAACTGGGAATAAAACATACCGCCTATCCCTTCTGGAAGCATGGTGAATACACTGACATGCTGCTGGGACTAAAGAGAAAAGAATGGGGGAAATAATAAAGTTGTAGCTTTTTCTCCTTTCAATTTCTATATTTTAAACTGCTTTTAGACATTGTTGGCAAAATTACAACTCCAAATATTTCGATGTATCAAACGATAACAACATTAAAAAATGCCCGTACCTCAAAAACTTGTTGATTTGACAGAACGGTTCCATTATAACCGTGAATCGTATTGTTCCTCCCAATACAACGAGACACAACTCCGGCGTGAATTTATTGATCCTTTTTTCTCCCTTCTCGGTTGGGATGTAAATAACGAAAAAGGGTATGCAGAAGCTTATAAAGATGTAATACATGAAGACGCCATTAAAATTGGCGGCGCAACAAAAACCCCCGACTACTGTTTCCGTATCGGCGGCACACGCAAGTTTTTCGTTGAAACGAAAAAACCTTCAATAAATATAAAAGACGATGTAAGCCCTGCGTTTCAACTGCGGCGCTATGCTTGGTCTGCAAAACTTCCGCTCAGCATACTTACCGATTTTGAAGAGTTTGTTGTATATGACTGCCGGACAAAACCAAACAAGGATGATGGTGCATCGAAATCGCGGATACTGTATCTGAAGTACACGGAATATTCCGGGCGTTGGGAAGAGATTTCATCTATATTCTCAAGAGACGCCATACTGAAGGGTTCTTTTGATAAATACGCAGAATTAAGCAAGGGTAAAAGAGGCACTGCGGAGGTTGATACGGCTTTTCTGGAAGAAATAGAATCCTGGCGTGAACTGCTTGCCCGCAACATTGCGCTGCGTAATCCAACCCTTACCCAGCGTGAACTGAACTTTTCAGTCCAGCGCACGATAGACCGGATCATCTTCCTCCGTATATGCGAAGACCGCGGCATTGAGCAATACGGCAGACTGATGGCGCTGCTCAACGGAGACCGGACGTATCCACGCCTTTGTGAATACTTCCGGCGCGCTGATGAGCGCTACAACTCAGGTCTCTTCCATTTTGAAAAAGAAAAAGACCGTACAGAGCCGCCCGATACGCTCACCCCTCATCTCAACATTGATGACAAAGCATTAAAGGACATAATCAAAAACGTCTATTACCCGGATAGCCCTTACGAGTTTTCCGTGCTTTCCGCCGACATCCTTGGTCAGGCATACGAACGTTTTCTGGGGAAGGTTATTCGTCTTACGTCAGGACACAGGGCGGTTGTAGAATATAAACCCGAAGTGAAGAAGGCGGGAGGGGTATATTACACACCCACCTATATCGTTGATTATATCGTTAAAAATACCGTAGGGAAACTCCTTGCAGATGGATTGCAAAACGGAGAAGGCGAGGAAATCCTCCTTAACAAAGAGGGTAAGGGGGTTGTTCGTTCCCAAAAGCCAAAACCTAAAAAGAGAGATATCACCCCAAAGGACGTTGCCAAAATCCGCATTCTTGATCCCGCCTGCGGATCGGGTTCCTTTCTTTTGGGTGCGTATCAATACCTGTTCAACTGGCATCGCGACTGGTACGTGGCAAATGATCCTGAAAAGTGGGCGACAGGTAAAAAGAGGGTATTGTATCAGGGTGCAAGCGGCGATTGGAGATTAACCACTGCGGAACGCAAACGCATTTTGCTCAATACTATTTACGGCGTAGATATCGACTCTCAGGCTGTGGAGGTAACGAAACTTTCGCTCCTGCTAAAGGTACTGGAAGGAGAATCCGAACAGACCATCGTAAGGCAGCTCAAATTGTTTCATGAACGTGCCCTGCCTGATCTTGGCAATAACATCAAGTGCGGCAACTCGCTCATCGGCGCTGATTTTTATAACACACCCCTAGCCCCTCTTTTTAGAGGGGAAAAGACGGACGCCCCTCTATCAAGAGGGGTCGGGGGTGTGTCAGACGATGAACGCTACCGCATCAATCCTTTCGATTGGGAGAAGGAGTTTCCGGAGATTATGAAAAACGGTGGATTTGATGCGGTGATCGGAAATCCTCCGTATGGGGCAGAATTTCCCGAAGTTGCTATAGATTATCTAAAAAACAAATTCCAGACGTTTGTTTGGCGAGGGGAAAGTTATCTTGTTTTTGTTGAACAAGCTCTTCTACTCGTAAGACGGAATGGATTATTTGGATATATTATACCTGATACAACTTAAATCTTGGTTTTACTCAATCATTACGCATATTTCTGCTTCAAAATTCAAAACTGTGTGAAATTGTGAGCCTGCCATCAAATGTTTTTAAAGGAACGACTGTCGACACAACACTTTTATTTGCAGAAAAAATGGCTAAAGCTACTACGTATCATGAATCGCAAGTTTTAGTAAAAATGTTCAATAAAAAATCATCAATATGTGCAGTAACTCAACCTAACCGTGAATTTAACATATCGACAACTATTTGGTTTGAACAGAACGCCTTCAATGTAAGCAGCAATATCGCCGAAACAAATATTCTCACGAGAATTGAAAGTGAAAATAAGACCCTTTCACAATTTGCAAAAATGTTTTCTGGGATAAAAACTTATGAAGTAGGCAAAGGAAACCCACCGCAAACAGAAGAGATACGCAATAGAAAACCGTTTACTTCAGGTAAAAAAGAAGAAAATTCATGGTCTCCTTTTTATGATGGAAAGCATATTGGTCGTTATGAATTTTTATGGAAAGAAGATAACTGGATTAATTATGGGTGTTGGTTGGCAGCACCAAGAGAACCTGAAAACTTTAAAGGCGAAAAGATTTTGATAAGAAAAATTGTCGGTAAAACCCTTCTTGCAACGTATGTTTCGGAAACATCGTACTGCAATACACTATTATTTGTATTAAAAATCAAAAACAATATTACTTTAAATTACTACTATTTGATTGGTGTTCTCAATTCGCAATTTATTGGTTGGTACTTCAGGAAAAAATTTCAAATCAGTGCAGATAACACATTCCCCCAAATTATGATTCGTGATATACTGCAGTTTCCGATTCCGTATCCAGACAACACCCATCACGACCATATGATTTCTTTCGTCAGCCGGATACTTGAACTACACAAACAATTAGCATCAGCAAAGACAAACCATGACAAGACCGTAATCCAGCGACAGATAAACGCCACCGACCACCAGATTGACCAGTTGGTGTATGACTTGTATGGGTTGACGGATAAAGAAATCAAAATCGTTGAGGAAGGTTTGACATGAAACTAAGCGGGTAACGTAAGCGGGTTCAGGTTTGCAACCTGAACCCTCACGTTTTATACGGGCAATTTAGCCATGAAATGCATATCGCGCTATTCACCAAATAAACTATTGGGTTCAGATTACAAATCTGAACCCGCTGTAATCTGTGAATTTTATTGATAAACAGTATTATGCCATCTGTAAGAATTTCAAAAGAATTTACGTCAGGAATTTATTATCTTACTTTTACCGTCAGGAACTGGTACTACCTTTTTGACAGACATAACCGCTTTGAAATTCTTGCGGACTCATTGAAATATTGTCAAAAAAACAAAGGGCTTAAGTTATATGCGTATGTCTTTATGCTCAACCATATCCATTTGGTTGCATCGTCGCCAGATATGATCGCCTTTGTCAGGGATTTTAAAAAATTCACGTCAAAAGAGATACAAAAGAATATCATTGCTACGGAACCAAATGTTTTAAAGCTTTTCGAGACAGAAAATGGCAGATTTGAATTTTGGGAAAAGACTAATATGCCTAAAATAATTAAGAGCGAGCATTATCTTGCTCAAAAAATAAAATATATCCATGCGAATCCGGTACGAAAGCAATATGTAAAAAATCCCGAAGATTGGGTGTGGTCATCTGCTAATATTGAAGGGAAAATTGACATTGATTCAGTTGTATAAAATATTCAGATTCAAGTTACAAACCTGAACCCGCCGTGGGAGAAAATCAAAATCGTTGAGGAATGTTTTACCATAAAGTAAGACGTTAGATTTTGCAATTGATATAAAGTAACATTAGGGGTCTATATGAAAAAAAAGAAGTCTCTAAATGGGGCGAAGGTATTGTTGAGATATTGGCAAGGGATTTACAAAGAGAGTTTCCCGATATGAGAGGATTTTCGACGCAAAATTTGTGAAGAATGAAACAGATATATGAAACGTATAGAGAGGATGAAAAACTCTCAACACTGTTGAGAGAATTACCATAGTCTCACAATGTTCTTATTGTACATCATACGTCATCTATTGAAAAAAAATTCAAGCGGGTTCAAGTTTGAAACTTGAACCCCACGTTTTATACGGACGATTTAGCCATGAAATGCATATCGCGCTATTCGTCAAATAAACTATGGGGTTCAGATTACAAATCTGAACCCGCCGTGGGTGTTGTACCTGTCCTCGTGCAATATTAAATACTCAGTGTTGAGCAATAAGACGCCCTATACCAAAACGGCAGTAATTGAAGAATGATCTGTTTCATAATCCTTCGTTAACAAAATACCGGTCATGAGAAATAATCCTTACAGGTATGTCTCATATCCCCCAAATATAAAGGTTGATATCTCACAGAAGGATATCTCCAATATACAGATATCTTTTACCCAAAAAGGTTATGATTCGTATAAAAGATTTGGGTATATGTATGGCTGGATAGACATGACTTTAAAATGGAATAATCATGAAATAACAATAAACACTTCGTCAGTATATTCACCTTACAAAAGCATGATCAGATGGCTCGAAAATATTAATCAGGGCAAACTGCCCTGCCAGTTAGATATTGACGATGAGTCTGATGTTTTCAGGTTAAAAGCTTATCCTGTAGATAACAGGGAACTGTTATTTCTGATTATCGAAAATACCTGTGATGAGGATAACAAAATATATCTGGAAGGTCTTTTCGATAGAGAGAAATTTACCGCAGAATTCTGTTATAAGTTCCGCCAATTTCTTACGACAGAATATGATAATGAGTACTGGACTGATGATGACGAAGACGAGTTAGACAAATTAATAGTCAGGGGAATTAGGGGTGGTTTTAGAATTTCTGTAAAGTGTACCTGTCCCTGCTGCGGATACAAAACGTTGACAGAATCAGGTAATTATGACCTTTGCCCAATATGTTACTGGGAAGATGATCCCGCCCAATATGAAGACCCTGACCTTGAAGGCGGCCCGAATTCACCTTCATTAAGGCAGGCACAATTAAACTTCATTCTTTACGGCGCTTGCGACCAGGAATGTTTGAGTCATGTTCGCCCACCCGGCATGTGGGATGTCCGTGATCCTGCATGGCTACCGCTCTACCAGATTCAGGAAAACATTCTTACCCTGCAAAAGGAATTCGAAAAAAACAGCGATTTACCGGTAACCCTTTTCAAGTCAGCATCATTTCTTTTTTTTAAGGAAAAGTTAGACAAATGCAGAAATGAAAAAAAGGATACAAGACGTTGCAACAAAAAATACCAGGAAAATTATTGCAATGCTAAATCTGATGCTTTAGGCAAAATAAAGGATGAACAAATACGGTATTGGCTTCTCAAGGCTGAAAGTATTAATGATGTAGAACTTATTGTGAAAGCAAAAGCAAGTTTCTGGAAATGGATTGAGAAGGTAAAGATATGCAGCCATTTGCATCTTGAATTAATAGCGGATAGTAATGGGTTTGCACCACTGTATAATTGCAGATATTGCGGCGCATATGTTGGCTGTACGTGTTTCTTCAGAGATCCAAATTCATGGCCGGTAAATCAATACATCAGCGTCCGGCCTTCTGCGATACCGGATTTCATCCCCTTCCGTGTTTTTAAGGAAGTATTCATCAGACCGAATATTTGTTACAGATGCAGAAAAGATGAAGATATGGCCGTACCGCGTACTTACGGGAAAAATAAAGTTGAAACGGTTTATTGGAGAGAACTGTTTGCTGAAGAAGGCAAAGCATGGACATTTCTTAGGGGCAAAGAATTTCAAGCAGGGGAAGAATTAATAAATTATTCCAAATATATCCGGCCAAATTATTTACTTTTCCATACCATTCTCAGCGATGATAAAGACGAAGTTATCAAAAGAATTCTCGATAGGACGTTGTCTGTGAAAAACCGGCTGAAAAAAATTGGCGTGAACGCTTCGGTAAAAGAAATACTTGGATATGCTGTTCGTAAGGCTTGTTACTTTTACAACAATCAATACAAACTTAATGGAAAAAAAGACAAACTTATAAACCTTAAAGAAAGACCACAGACCATTTACCTTCCGGGGTTTCATAGCAGTAAGGCAATGATCGAAGAACTTGGTCTACTGAAAAATCCTGATAAAATAAGGGGAATGCCGCTCGTCTTTAAAATAGACGTTCTCAGAGAGTTTCTCATTGAAGAAGTCTCTGTTAACGAGCAAGAGGTGAAAAAACGTGCGCTATCTCAGGTGAAGGCATTTGACTTTGACCCTGCTGGCGAATTCCAGCGACTTCTTGATGCCGCAAGGGTAAAAGATATTTATCTGTTTCTCAAAACAATACTGAAAATATGGGAAAAAGATACGGCATTTTTCATCTCAAAGAAAGAAACATTAATAAAAGCAATTACGAATAATAGTATAGAATGGTCGATATTGGAGTATGAATTGTTCTGCGAAGGAAATTACTCCGGATTTGAACTTGGGCTTGAATGTAATAAAGACTTACTTGCATGGTTGAAAATGAATATTTGCATTCCAAAATTTATGGATATGTTACTCAAAGGCAATATAATTACGAATGTCGTAGGCATGCGATTTATAGAATGGGAAAAATATTTAAGTCTTGATGAATACCTTAATGATAAAATGGTTGAACTTGTTCGTGAACCGGATAATCAATATGATGAAAATGCAATAGCTGTGAAATCAAAAAATTTTGGTAGGCTTGGCTACATAAAACGTTCGATTGCAAAGACACTTGCACCCATTATGGATAATGGGGTAAGGTTAATGGCAGAAATCTTTGCCCGTTATTATACTGATGATATTGATACAACAATTTTTCTTAAAACAAAAACTGATGAACATTGAAGAATTAATATAATTGGGATTATTTTGAAGTGGTGGCAGGAGGAACTCCTGCCACCTTCTTGTTGTAATGGAGCATAGCAATACATCCCCTTGTTACTGTCAGGAGGAAACTCCTGACAGCACAAGAATGCGTGAAACTATGGCAATAATAACTGCTATAGACAGGAAAACGGCAATCCGCCATTTTCCCGAGCTGTGGAAAGATCGGATAATAAAACGCCGGTTAAATAACCCTGCAATATCGCGCCGATATTCCTCACGGATACGGCGGAACGGGCAAAACAGCAGTGCGATAACGATAAAAAAGATTAACGCTTCCATGCAATAATTGTATAAAATACGCTTAAACAAACAAGAAATAAAATCCAAGGAACAGGGTGAAGAATTAGATTACGGCCCTCGTATTCCGGTAATAAGTGATTTTATAGACAGAGAAACTGAACGGCTTGACGGTAAACAATTTTCAGATGATGCGGAGAGGCGCTCAACAGACCAGTTGAACAGTTTATTTAGATCTGCTTTGAATGAAGTATGGTCATGATACGTAGACAGGAATAATAACAATATGGGAATGTTCGACCTTATTGCAGTACTACTCAGCCTTGCGGCTATTTTTAGTTATATAAATTTTCGTCTCATAAAGCTTCCTACTACGATTGGAATTATGCTGATTGCAATTCTCGTTTCTGTTGCTATCGTAGTATTGGGATTTTTGGGGTTTGGTGAAATCCATGGAAAAGCAACGTATGCCCTGAATCGGATTGATTTCAATAAAACGCTTATGAACGGCATGCTGAGTTTTCTTCTTTTTGCGGGGGCTTTACATGTCAATCTGGAAGACCTTGCCAAACATAAGTACATTATTACCATACTGGCAACATTTGGAATTGTTGCAAATACTTTCATTGTTGGCAGTCTGGCATGGCTGGTATTTACCCTCGTACACATTAAATTGTCATACATTTACTGTCTTTTGTTTGGCTCCCTCATTGCCCCGACTGATCCTGTAGCGGTTATTGGCATACTGAAGAAGGCCGGGATTTCCAAAAGCCTTGAAACCAAAATTACCGGTGAAAGTCTTTTTAATGACGGCGTTGCGGTTGTCGTATTTTTAGTACTCATGGGAATTGTGGCCGGTGGACATGAAGTTACCTTCCAGCATATTACCCTTCTCTTTATCGAGGAAGCAATTGGTGGAATGATCTTCGGGTTTGTGTCGGGTATGATTGCTTTCTGGATGCTTAAGGCCGTTGATAACTATCAGGTGGAGATACTTGTCACCCTCGCTCTGGTCATGGGAGGCTATGCCCTTGCAAACATGCTCCATGTTTCCGGCCCTATTGCAGTAGTAGTCGCTGGCCTTCTCATTGGCAATAAAGGAAGGCTTCTTGCAATGAGTGAAAAAACGCGCGAACATCTGGATTCTTTCTGGGAGTTAATCGATGAAGTTTTAAACGCGGTTCTTTTCCTCATGATCGGGATGGAAGTGTTGGTGATAACGATAAAAATGAATTACCTTATTGCCGGTCTTATAATGATTCCCATTGTGTTAATAGCCCGTTTTATAAGCGTGAGTGTGCCGGTTGCCCTTATGCGTCCCGTAAAAGAATTCAGCCCGCATGCTATAAAGATTCTTACTTGGGGAGGTTTGCGCGGAGGCATATCGGTTGCATTAGCGCTGTCGCTTCCCGCCGGTGAAGCACGGGAAGTTTTACTGGCGATAACTTACATAATAGTTGTATTTTCAATATTAGCCCAGGGATTAACCATTGGGTGTTATGTAAAATCCTTAAAAACAACGGAATAATTTTTGCGACATTCATGCTCAATATTTGTTACAACAAAGTAATTTGCAACAGAAGTTTCCCCCAAAAGGGGGGAAATGATTTCCTGTAATTAAACTAAGATACCTTCACCCCTAAATAATATCCCAGTTTTTTAAATGCTTCTCCCCATCTTTTGTAACGGGGGTCTTCTGTTAATGATTTTTCTTTCATCGTGTGATAAATGTTTTTTCCGATGTGAAAATAAACATTTTGCGCCTCCCACAAATCCAGCTTTATGGAGAGAGTGTTTAATAGTTTGAGTACCGCATCTATTTCCTCAATAAGAGTAATGTCGCTCGGTTTTTTTCGTAACCGTTCCATACGTGAATTTACCCATGCGTTTGCTGCAAAGCCGATGGCATTTTTATCGATTGCAAATGACCAGCGTTTTGTTTCGTTAATAAGATTTTCCAATTTTTCAAGATTCATTTCCGTGTCTACGGAAAAAATGTTTATTAAATCCGTATTTACCGTATATTCGGCAGTTAAAAAAAGGGGGCGCGGAGGTGGGGTTTGCACATAATTGAAGAAATTCATTAAGGAATAATTGTTTTCATAAATCATCCTAAAGGAAACTTCTATTTCTTTCATGGTGGTTTGCATGATTTGATCCAGAATCATCCTTTTCCTGTCTTTAAAGAGATGCCACAGGGAATAACTATAGGCGCCAAAATGATGATCCATAAGCCGTATAACATCGGGGATATCACCTCTGTCAAAAATGCCTTTGATTTCCTGAAACATGTTTGAAAATACTTCATCAGTGGTAAAACTTTTTGCGCCTCCGTTTACATTATGGTCTCCTAAATGAATTACTGCAAACACTATTACAGTCTCCTCCCGGGTAATGCTGGATACTACCTGCATTTTCCCTAAAGCGAGCTTTAATCTTCCGGCATACAGTTTCTCATAGTGTTCCGTTTTTACCGAATAACAGTAAATTGGTGTTTCTTCATGAAACTCTTCAAAAAGTGAAGAAATTGCATAATGTGCACCTACATGGAGAAGGTCAATTTTGCATGGTTTGACAAATAATTCATATATCTTGTCTCCGTTTTCATATTTTGACACATTGCTCTTTATGTTTTTTAAAAGTTCGCGATATTCCGGTTCGATGGAAGTGCCTGAAATTTCTTCTGCAAGTTGAATTGCCCTTGCGGCATACTGGACGATTTGCATTGTTTCGATACCGGAAATTTCATCAAAAAACCATCCGCAACTTGTGTACATCAGCATGGCATTCCGCTGCATTTCAAGGAGTTTGAGAATTTTTGTAATTTCTTCTTTTGTTGGCGTCATACTCGTTTGCTTATCGATAAATCTGCCAACCTCATCTTCCGTTCTGTTCAGGATGATTTCAATGTAGGCATTTCTTGCAATCCAGGGGTTTTTAAAATATTTGCCAGCTTCGGTTTCATAAACGGCTGCCAGTTTGTCTCTCAAAAAATCCATAGCTGATCTCAGAGGAGCACGCCATTCCTGGTTCCAGCCGGGATGGGCGCCGGAGCAGCATCCGCAATTATTTCTCCATCTTTCAATTCCATGAATACAGCTCCAGGAAGTATTTTCCTTTATTTCCGTCTCGAATTTTGGCGGATATTTTTCGAGAAATTCTCCATAATTTGTAATTTTTGCCAGATTTTTTGACTCTATATGATAGAGGCAGTAAGCCAGCGCCATGTCCCCTTTAAAATGGTGGTGCCCGTAAGTTTCGCCATCGGTTGCAATGTGCACTAACTGAGGCCAGTCCCTGTTTTCGGTAAATGCGGAAAGCAATCGTACTGCAAAAGCTTCACCGTTTTTCAGCAAACCGCCAAAAGCGAGGTCCTGTGAAATCGGTCCGTCGTAAAAAAAGATGCAGATACTCCGGCCTGAAGGAAGTCTGCAAAGATAGGGGGTTGTGGGATCTATTTCCCCGTTTCTCATATCTTTCCAATCATGACTGGTTATTTTTTTCATTCTCTGGGCCTGGCGCGGTGCGAGTACGGTGAATTTAATTCCCAGTTCTGCAAGTACCTCCAGGGTATCTGTATTTACCGCCGTTTCAGGAAGCCACATGCCTTCGGCATCTCTCCCGAATCTTGACTGAAAATCCTTTAGTCCCCATACAACCTGTGTGTACTTGTCTCTTTTATTGGCAAGGGGCATAATCATATGGTTGTATATTTGTGCCAAAGCAGAGCCATGCCCGGAAAAATGTTCTCTGCTCAGCATATCTGCATCGAGAATTTTCTGGTAGACGTCAGGCTTGTGATTCTCCATCCATGAAAGCAGGGTGGGACCGAAGTTAAAGCTTATTTTGGAATAAATATTAACAATATCTATTATTCTTCCGTCAACATCAAGAATACGCGAAGCGGCATTCGGTGCATAACACTCGGAGGTTATCCGCTCGTTCCAGTCATGATAGGGGTATGCCGAGTCCTGAAGTTCAACGCCTTCGAGCCAGGGATTTTCCCTTGGAGGTTGGTAAAAATGGCCATGAATACAAATGTGTTTTTCCATAAAAACAGGTTATCCTTTTATAAATGTAATAAAGCTATGTTTTCTCAGCGCAATTTGATTATATTGTCCCGTTTGTTCTATCTGCAATGAGCCCGGGCCGTTCCACATTACATCTGATGAATCAATGAGTATTTTCCATTGGTTTTTCCCGACAGGGGATTTGACAGACACATCATGATCATTAAAATTAAATATTGTGAAAGAGTTGTCCATTCCTTCCCCTCTTTGCAGAAATACAACTTTTTCATTCTCAAGTCCGTACACAGAAAGTTTTTCCTTATCCTGATTTGCGAGGGCCGGGATTGTTTTTCTTAAAAGAATCAAATGTCTATAAAAATCCAGTAAAACTTTATGTTGTCCTTGTTTCCTCTTTTCCCAGTTTAATTTTGACGCTAAAAAGGTTTTGCTGTCCTGAGGGTCCGGCGGTTCGCCCTTCCATTGAAAGGTGTGAAATTCCTGTTTTCTTCCATGCCTTACCGCCTCGATTAAATGAGCGTCCGAATGGCTGACAAAATAGAGAAAGGGGGCTTTTTCGCCATACTCTTCTCCCATGAACAAAAGCGGTATATAAGGCGAGAGGAGTATTGCGCCTGCCGCAAGTTTTAATGCCTCGAAAGAAACTAACGTTGAAAGCCGTTCGCCAAGCATGCGGTTTCCGATTTGATCATGATTTTGAGAGAAAACGACAAATTGAAACGGCGGGCAGCTTTTTGAAGAGCTGCCGTGCCTGCGTTTTCTGAAGACAGAATATTCTCCTGAATAAGCAAATCCTTCTCCGAGGGCCTTTACCAGATGTTTTGTTTCTCCGAAATCACAATAATAACCCGTGTGTTCTCCGGTAAGAAGTGTGTGCAGTGAATGGTGCAAATCATCGCACCACTGGGAATCTATACCGTACCCCCCTGTTTCCTTTGTCCGGGTTATCTTTGTATCATTCAGGTTGCTTTCCGCAATTAAGTAATAGGGTTTCTTTTTTTGTGATGATAGTTCTGCAGTTTTATCCTTCAAATCCTCTAAAAAATGTTTTGCCCCCAAATCGTAAATACCGTGAATTGCATCAAGCCGTAAGGCGTCGATATGATAATTTCTGAACCAGAATAACGCATTCTGGAAAAAGAACGACCGTACTTCATCACTGTAAGCGTCATCAAAGTTGATTGCCTTTCCCCATGGGGTGTGATACTTATCGGTAAAATAGGGGCCGTATTCCGCCAGATAATTTCCTTCCGGCCCCAGATGGTTATATACGACGTCAAGGATCACAGATATTTCCTGTTTGTGGCATTCGTTGACAAGCCTCATAAGGCCTTCCGGCCCTCCATACGAATTTTGCACGGCAAAGAGATAAGCGCCGTCATAGCCCCAGTTCCTTTCCCCTGGAAATTGTGCTACAGGCATCAATTCAATAGCATTGACTCCCAGTTCCTTTAAATCGCTTAATATCGGGATAATTGCGTCAAATGTCCCCTGAGGTGTAAACGTGCCGACGTGCAACTCATAGATTATTAATTGAGAAAGTTCTATTCCTTTCCATTTACTATCTTTCCATTTGAAGGAATCAAATTCCACTACCTGCGAATACTGATGTACTCCTTCCGGCTGAAAATAAGATGCAGGGTCGGGCCTTTCTGTCTTTTTCCCAAGCCTGTAGAAATAGCGGGCTCCGGGATATACGTCTTCAACACAAACCTTCCAATAGCCCTTTTCTTCTTTCTTCATAGGGATCAGTTTCTTATCCGGCGCAATGAGTTTTACCGCTACGCTTTTTAGAGAAGGTGCCCACACCACAAATTCGCACGTTCCATTCCCAAGGTACTGTGCTCCGATCCTCATTTTTCAGCCATTCCTCTTTTAAAAAACATGATACCAAGCGGAGGGAGTGTTAATGCAAGCGAATAATATTTACCATGTGAAGGCAGCGGACTTGCTTCTACCCCTCCAAAATTTCCGTGTCCGCTTCCGTTATAATGTTTTGCATCGCTGTTCAACACCTCTTTCCAGAATCCGCCGCATGGGACTCCGATTCGATAGTTGTATCTTGGCTCGGGGGTAAAGTTGCAGACCACCAGAATTTGATCCTTGACCGTCTTTCCCTTTCGCAGGAAACTTATGATGTTGCGGTCAAGATCATGAAAATCGATCCATTCGAACCCGGTATATTCAAAATCAATTTCGTATAGCACAGGTTCTGATCTGTAAAAGTGGTTAAGGTCTTTTACCCATTCCTGTAACCCATGATGTATCGGATATTGAAGGAGATGCCAGTCCAGGCTTTCTTCATGATTCCATTCTCTTGTTTGCCCGAATTCTCCGCCCATAAAGAGTAATTTCTTTCCCGGATGTCCGTACATATAGCCAAATAAAAGTCTGAGATTTGCAAACTTTTGCCACTCATCACCCGGCATTTTTCCTAATAACGCCCCCTTCCCATGCACAACCTCATCGTGGGAGAGCGGCAGGACAAAGTTTTCCGTAAAGGCATACAGGATGCTGAAGGTAATTTGATTCATATGGTATTTCCGGTAAATGGGATCAATGGAGAAATATTGTAACGTATCGTGCATCCACCCCATATTCCATTTCATTCCGAATCCAAGCCCCCCTATATACGTTGGCCTTGAAACCATGGGCCATGCAGTGGATTCTTCGGCAACTGTTTGAACGTCCGGGTAAAAACGATATATTGTTTCATTGCATTTTTTCAAAAAACTGACGGCTTCAATATTTTCTCTTCCGCCGTATTTATTTGGTATCCATTCGCCCTCTTTCCTTGAGTAATCAAGATACAGCATTGAGGCGACGGCATCCACCCTCAATCCGTCAATGTGATATTTGTCCAGCCAGAAAAGGGCGTTGCTTATAAGAAAGTTCCTTACTTCGTTTCTGTCGTAGTTGAAGATATAACTTGTCCAGTCAGGATGGAATCCTTTCCTTGGGTCGGCATGTTCAAAAAGATGTGTGCCGTCAAAGTAAACGAGGCCATGTTCATCAGAGGGAAAATGGGATGGCACCCAGTCAAGGATAACGCCGATTCCATTCTGATGGAGGGTATCGACCAGATACATGAAGTCCTGCGGCGTCCCGTATCTGCTCGTCGGGGAAAAATATCCGGTAGTCTGGTATCCCCAGGAACCATAAAAAGGGTGTTCCATAACAGGGAGGAATTCGACATGCGTGAATCCCATCTTTTTTACATATTCTGCAAGATATTCTGCTATTTCACGGTAATTCAGGAAACTGTTCCCTGCCTCCGGCGCCCGTCTCCATGAACCCAAATGAACTTCATAGGTGGACAGGGGTGCATTGATATTATTTTTTCCGGAGCGGTTTTTCATCCATTCCTGATCCCCCCATGTGTATGCTAAATCCCTTACAATGGAGGCGCTTTTGGGAGGAATTTCGCCGTAAAAAGCAAAGGGGTCCCTTTTATCAACCCGGTAATTATTATACTGTGAACGAATATGGTAGCGATAGACCTCTCCTTCAGCAAGACGGGGAATGAATCCTTCCCAGATGCCGGACTGATCTTCTCTTGCTCTGAGATAATGCGAATCTTTGTTCCAGTTGTTAAAGTTGCCGATTACGGATACCTTTTCAGCGTTGGGCGCCCATACGGCAAAATAAACGCCTTTCTCATTATTAAAGGTTACAATATGCGAGCCGAGTTTCTCATAAAGCTGAAAATGACTTCCTTCTTTAAACAGATACACATCATGGTCTGTTAAAAGACTTTCGTTCGTATTCGCAGCTTCATAGGTTTTATTTTTTTTTGTCATCATTTATTTGTTTCCAAAAGTTGTAAAATGCCTTTTATGGGTATTGATGTCCATTCAGGCCGGTTATTTAATTCGTATCCAAGTTCATAAACAGCCTTTTCTAAAAGAAAAGAAGTCAGCATAATGCTGAAATCCTCAATATTTTCCGGGAACAGGTGTGTATTTTTTGCCGTTTCAATATAGGATTTCAGGAAAATCCCCGCCACATACTGATACCATAAATTAGCCCAGGGTTCCAATACCGGGATATCTTCCGGACGTATGGTGATATGTTTCAGGAGGGCGGTATTTGAAACGTAATGAAAAGACCGTATCATTCCCGCTACGTCTTTCAATACGGATTTTTTTAATCTCCTTTCACTAAGGCTCCTGGCCGGTTCGCCTTCAAAATCAATAATAAAAAAATCATTGCCTGTGTAAAGCACCTGTCCCAGATGATAATCACCGTGTATCCTTATTTTCATAGCGGAAAATTTCTTTTTAAAAATGTTTTTATAGAGTTCTATTATTTTTTTTTCCTGTGATGCTGCTTTATCAGCTAATTCTTTTGTATTCTCCGGCAGTTTTTTCATGTTTTTTCTGAGCATGGTGAAGACCTTTTTCAGATAAGACTGCATTGATTGATACAAAGATCTTTGATACAGCAGGGAAAACGGTTCGGGACGAAAATCGTTATTATCAGTTTCTTTTGACAGCGCAATATGTAATTCTGCCGTTCTTTTTCCCAAAAGAGTCGCCATCTCAAGATATACCCCGCCAATTAATTCCTGAAACAGCAGGGGTATTTCCTGTGTCGTACTTTCTGAAAGGGAAAAAGGCATCATGGGTATTTCCTGAGTTTCATTCTTTTTTGAAAAGACCCTGTCAAAATACGCCATTAATGAATCAAGGGTATATGACCAGGCATCTCCATGATTGGGAATGAAACTCTGGAGGATGCCAATCGATATTGGCCGAGCCCCTTTTTTTACATACTCTATTTCCCCTATAAATGCCGGGACGTTGACAAAAGAAGCAGATTCGCCAAGAAATCTGCCGATTTCCCATTCCGGATTAATTCCTTCAGAAAGGCGCCGGTAGAGTTTCAGGATTAACACTTTACCGTAGAGTAATGATGAATTACTCTGCTCCAATTTTAATACGGATGACTTTTCTGAAAGTAATTCTTTCAGTTTATATTGTTTCAACATTTTTCCTGTATGAACAACAAGTCTTCCCTGCGTGCCTTTCACCGATAATCTGTTTATCATCATTTTCAACAGAAACTTTTGAAATTCTTCATCATAAATGCCGTCGTACACAATCCCTTCCGCATCATCTGTTTTCAGTTTCATTATAACTTCCTGTGGATTTTCATGCAGCATCATTTCTGCTTCGCTTCCGCTCAGGTAAGAAAAAAAAAGGAGATAGGTATCTGTTTCTTTGCCATTATATTTTACCTCAAGCAGGATAAGTTGAGTGGGAAGTGTGCCTTTCTGTAATGAAATATTTTCAATAATTTTTACCTCTTGAATTTCTAAAGCCTTCCCGCCAAACCATCTACTCTTTTTAAGATAGACAGGCAAAATTGTTTTTTCTAGTTTTGCTGCCGTTTTTCCATAAAAAACCGTTTCCCATTTTCCGCTTATATTCAATTCAGGGATGCTTTCGTCTTTTGCAAGACGCAGTTCTTCCGCTTCTTTTTGTATCAGAAACCAATAATAATCGTGCCTGTTAATGGTAAGCACATAAGGTGATTTTGTTATTTTGGGGAATTTATTTCCGCTAAACACGTCTTCCGGCGTGCAATCGGAAAACGCAGAAAGGTCTAACTCCACTATCTGAGAGAATCGTGAGAGATTCATGACGATAAGGATATGTTCGCCCTGATAAGAGCGGATAAATGCGAGTACTTTCGGATTATCAGGGAAGAGAAATTCTATACTCCCTCTCCCGAATGCCTTGTATCGTTTTCTCATGGCTATTACCCGTTTCATCCACCAGAGAAGTGACGCGCGGTTCCTTTCCTGATTCTCCACATTAATTGCCTCATAATGATATTCCGGGTCGGTAATGATGGGAAGATAGAGTTTCTGCGGGTTTACCCTTGAGAATCCCGCATTCCGGTCGACATTCCATTGCATGGGAGTACGTACGCCGTTTCTGTCTCCAAGGTAAAAATTGTCTCCCATCCCTATTTCGTCTCCATAATAAATAATGGGCGTCCCTGGCAGGGAAAAAAGGAGCGCGTTCATAAGTTCTATTTTTCTTCTGTTGTTACCAAGCAGGGGGGCGAGTCGTCTTCGGATGCCAAGGTTTATTCTTGCAGCAGGGTCGCTCGCATATACCTGGTACATATAGTCCCTCTCTTCATCGGTTACCATTTCGAGGGTGAGTTCATCGTGGTTTCTCAAAAAAAGAGCCCATTGGCATGTTTCCGGCAATAGAGGGGTTTGGTCAAAGATATCAATGATCGGAAATCTGTCTTCCATCCATATTGACATAAATAGTCTCGGCATCAGGGGAAAATGGAATGACATATGGCATTCGTCCTCTTTGCCGAAATAAGCAATAGCATCTTCCGGCCATTGGTTCGCTTCTGCCAGGAGCATAACATTATTATATTTGCTTACGACGTGTGCCCGTAGGTTTTTTAAAAATTCGTGGGTTTCAGGAAGATTTTCACAATTTGTTCCCTCTTTTTCAAACAGATACGGCACTGCGTCCAGACGGAAACCATCGACTCCCATATCTAGCCAGTAATCGATAATTCTGAGCATTTCTTTTTGTACGGCCGGGTTTGTAAAATTCAGGTCGGGCTGGTGTGAATAGAACCGGTGCCAGTAATATGCCTTTGCCACAGGGTCCCATGTCCAGTTGGAATGCTCAAAGTCTTTAAAAATTATTCGCGCGTCTTTATATTTTTCAGTTGTATCGCTCCATACGTAGAAATCCTTCATTTTTGATTTCTGTTTCGGTCTTTTAGAGGCATGAAACCATTTATGCTGGTCTGAGGTATGGTTGAGAACGAGTTCTGTAATTACCTTTAAACCTCTTTTATGCGCCTCTTTGATAAAGAGTTTGAAGTCCCTTAATGTGCCGTAATCAGGATGGATGCCAAAATAGTCCGCGATATCATAACCGTCATCCTTTAGGGGGGAAGGATAAAAGGGCAGGAGCCATAAAGCGGTTACGCCGAGATTTTCCAGATAGTCCAGTTTTTCCGTGACGCCCTTGAAATCGCCGATTCCGTCGCCATTTGAATCGTAAAATGCCTTTACATGCAGTTCATAAATAATTGCATCCTTATACCAGAGGGGGTCTTCAGGATGAAGCATATCTTTTGGAGGCATAGAGTGATACTCCTTTACATATAATAATCAAAATCTGTTTCTTTCCTCAGCCTTTTCCTTATTCTGAAAATATGCGCAGGAGTGACATCGGGATGAAGCTCTACATAATTTTTTTCCCCCTGCCACACGTATTTTTCATCGCTCAGCAGATCGTGCACAAGATAGGATTGATTTTCGTCTATTCCCAATGTTTTTACCGGAACACTGACCCATCCCGATTGAACATGGTGCGGATCCAGATTGATAACGATGAGTATAATATTGGAAAGGTCTTCTGTTGCCTTTCCATAGAAAAGAAGACATTCATTATCAACTTTATAAAAACGTATATTCCAGGTATCCTGCAATGCTGCGTTTTCTCTGCGTATCTGATTTATTCTTGTTATGATATCTTTTAAATTTCCCGGCATATCCCAGTCCCATTGTTTTATTTCATATTTTTCAGAATTAAAATATTCTTCCCTGCCGGTTACCGCTTCACTGACACACAGTTCGAAAGCAGGCCCGTAAATACCATAGTTGGAAGAGAGCGTGCTTGCCAGGATAAACCGTATTATAAATGCCGGCCTTCCTCCGTATTGCAGTTGTTCCGGCAGAATGTCCGGTGTGTTTGGCCAGAAATTCGGCCTGAAATACTCTTTTAATTCTCCCTGTGTGAGTTCGGAGATATACTGCATCAGTTCTCTCTTCGTGTTTCGCCAGGTAAAATAGGTATACGATTGCGTAAATCCAATTTTTGCCAGCCGGTACATTACTTTTGGCCTCGTAAAAGCCTCTGAAAGAAAGATTATCTCTGGATATTTTTTTTTCGCTTCATCTATTAACCATTCCCAAAAAACAAACGGTTTTGTATGGGGATTGTCCACCCGAAATATACGAACTCCGCATTCGGCCCAGCAAAAAACAACATTTTTTAACTCATGCCAGAGATTTTTCCAGTTTGCCGTTTCAAAATTAATAGGAACAACATCTTCATATTTTTTAGGAGGATTTTCCGCATGCTGTATCGAACCATCGGGACGTATCTTGAACCAGTCTTTATGCTTCTTTATGTAAGGATGATCTGGGGAACACTGAAACGCAAGATCCATTGCGATATCGATATTATATTTCATCGCCTTTTTTATAAGTGATCGAAAATCTGCCTCTGTGCCTAAAGAAGGGTGTATTGATGTGTGCCCTCCTTTGTGTGATCCGATTGCCCATGGGCTTCCGGGATCTTCCTTTTGTGAGACAGGAGAATTGTTTTTTCCCTTCCGGTTCGTTGTTCCGATAGGATGAATTGGGGGCAGGTACAATATGTCAAAACCCATCTTTGCGATTTCAGGGATGAGTAATTCACAGTCTTTCAGTGTGCCGGATCTTCCCTCTTCGGAATTGCAGGAACGTGGAAACATTTCGTACCATGCGCTAAAAATGGCCTTTTTCCTGTCAACCACTACGCGTAATTCTTTTTCATAAATAGTCGAGAGGTTTTTATCGGGCCAGGCTTTCATAAGAGAAGTTAATTCCGTACCAAAGGCAAGAGAAAGGGCCTCCTCTACATTTTTTTCTTCCTTTATGGTATTGGCAAATACACGAAGTCTTTTTGCATCATCCTTTATTGCTGTTTCGGCTGATTTTTGAATATAGGCAACGCCTGTCAAAATATCCACGTTTATTTCCTGCCCTGCATCATACTTTTTCTTCAATTCCTTTTGCCATGTGGTAAAGTGATCCACCCACCCTTCAATGGTATAATACCAGACGCCAATTTCCCGGACAGTAAAGGTTCCTTCCCAACGATCATTTCCCAATGCATACATCGGTGTTTCCTGCCAAACTTTTTCGTTTGCCTTACGGTATAATAAAACAGGGGTAACCTCATCATGTCCATCGGCAAATACGTCCGCCTGAACCACGACCTTTTCACCAATGACCCGTTTTATGGGAAAACGTCCATGATCAATTTGAGGTTTTACGTTTTCTATAATTACCCTTTTTCTGCCTTCGAAATCCAAAGGTGTCTTTGCCTCCTGATATTATTTCTTGTCTTACTGCTGGGATATAAAAATTTTGCCAAAAAGTTTTTTAAAGATCGGTTTTATTGATAGCAGACAAATAGATGATTGGTGGTGTGTTTGCAACGACAATATTTTTAACCGATGTCAACTTTCATATCCTCTTTAGATTCTTCTAATGTCGATATGGACACCTGATATTCACCCTTTATATTAATTTAAGATAATGGAAAAACGAGTTTTTTTATAAAAACTTTAATACTTAATGCAGAAAAGCATTATAATGATAGTCAACGTCAAATGCATCTATAAATTTTGTTGTGTAGTATGAAGAAGGGTTAATGTAGTGAGCAAAAATGGGCAAAGTTAAGATTCTTCCTCCATCGGTAATTAATAAAATTGCAGCGGGTGAGTTAATTGACAGACCGGCTGCCGTTGTAAAAGAACTCATTGAAAATTCCATCGATGCGGGGGCGAAGAGGATTGATGTTTATTTGGAAGACGGGGGAAGGAAACTGATACGAATTTCAGATGACGGCAGTGGTATGGATGCGGAAGACCTTGCTCTTGTTTTCAAAAGCCACACTACCAGTAAACTTTCCAGTGCAGAGGATTTGTTTGCGATTCACACACTGGGGTTTCGCGGAGAAGCCCTGCCTAGTATTGGTGCTGTATCTTACGCAAGAATTACTACAAGAGTAAAAGGGGCGATAAGCGGCGCGGAAATAAAAATTGAAGGCGGCCGTATTGGCAAAGTGAAAGAATGTGGGGCACCGGAAGGTACACAAATTGAAGTACAGGAGCTTTTCTTCAATACTCCCGTGCGGAAGAAGTTTATGAAAACGGTGCCCACAGAAATGTCGTATATCTCAGATGTTTTAACGCGGTTTGCTTTATGTTATCCGAATATTCATTTTACGTTAAGACACAACAATAGGACCGTATTTAATCTTCCGCCTGTTCAGGAAATAATTGAAAGAATTGAAGGTTTTTTTGGCAATGAATTGAAAAAACATCTCTTATCCGTGTTTCTCAGGGAAGAATTGTTTACCCTCAGGGGATTTGTCGCACCGCCGTTTTTAAATAAAGCGAATGCAAGGCTGCAGTTTATTTTTTTAAATGGGCGCTATATTAAAGATACGGCTATTTATCGCGCAATCAGCGAGGCTTATCAGGGAAAACTGATGAATAAACGATATCCCATCGTATTTTTGTTTTTAACGGTGAAGCCGTCTGAGGTGGATGTCAATGTTCACCCCACAAAAACCGAGGTGAGATTTCGGAATAAGAGTGTTGTTTTTAATTATGTGTTATCGACGTTAAAAGATGCTTTGAATAAATCACAAGCCAAACCTATTGATATAGCGGCGCCGGAAAAAATATTTCAACGGGACAAGGCAAACATTACGAGCGCGGCATACAATAACAGGTCTTTATGGGAACAATTTTCTTTTGAAAACACAGAAGAAAAAACATCAGGAACACATAACGGTACGAAGAGTGTCCCTGTTCCTCTGAAAAAAGAAGAATTACTCGTTGATAAGGATGTTGTTGTTATCAAAAAAAGATATTTTCAGCTTCATAATACCTTTATTGTCGAAGAGACAAACGAGGGTATGAATATTATAGATCAACATGCCTTGCATGAAATAATTTTGTATCATGAAATATTGAAAGGATTGCAGTCCTCTCAATCTCCCCGCCAGCGATTATTAATACCGGAACTTGTGGAGTTGAATCCAAAAGATTTTTTTTTCGTATTAAGTATCAGAGCACAGTTGGAAGATGTTGGTATAGAAATCGAGGAGTTTGGAAGCAATACCGTAATGATTCGTTCCTTCCCTCAGATACTGAAACATTTAAATGGAAAAGAATTTATAGAAAATCTGACACATGATTTTGGAGAGGAAGATTGTCGAAAGGGCAATGAAGGCATCATAAATAAATTAGTTAACATCATGGCATGTAAGGCCGCGATAAAAGCAGGACAAAAATTAGATTACCAGGAAATAGACACGCTCATGGAAAAGAAAAAAAATATAAATGCTTATACGAATAACTGTCCCCACGGCCGCCCAACTACATTGTCTTTTTCTCTGGATGAATTGTATAAACATTTCAAAAGAAAATGACCTGTTGCGAGTGGAGGGATTATTTCCTATGTTTTTTTATAGTGAGAGGTTAAGACATTCTTTTACGATTAAAAACCCTTGACTTTTAATTTTACCGCTGATAAGATTTTTTGTAGCTTCAAATAAAAAGCGAGGTTACACCATTTGATTTGCCCCGTCCTTTCGTGAAAAAAAGTGTAGAGTTTTGTAATGGCTTTCTTAAAAACATTTCTTTTTGGATTAAAACATGTTTGAACTTGTAATCGATACGGATTTTGCTGCGGCACACAATCTTCGGGAGTATAAAGGACAATGCGAAAACCTTCATGGCCATAACTGGAAGGTTCAGGTCGTTTTGAAGGCAGAAAAATTAGACCACCTGGGAATGGTTATTGATTTCAGAGAAGCAAAAAAGCTCATTGGAGATGTTACAAAAAAGTTTGATCATACTTACTTAAATGAGTTGGCGAATTTTAAGGTCGAAAACCCAACCACAGAAAACATATCTAAAACGATCTATAAAGAATTAACGGATGCAATGCCGGCAGGTATTAAGGTCGAAAAAGTTACTACGTGGGAATCAGACCGGTGCGGTGCTGTGTATTTCGAATGAGAAATTTTTTTCGGTAATGACTATAAAGAATATCATTGTTCAGGTAGCGCTTGATTTTGTCGACCTTAACAGGGCAATAAAGGTTGCGGGCGAGGCAATAGAAGGCGGTGCGGATTGGCTGGAAATAGGGACGCCCCTTATAAAAAGTGAAGGAATGAATGCTATTCGCCGAATGAGAGAATTATTTCCGGAAACGATGCTGATTGCCGATATGAAAACGATGGACGCCGGACGCGTGGAAATGGAAATGGCCGCAAAAGCAGGCGCCGGTATTGCGGTGGTAATGGGCAATGCGCCTGGCGCAACGATACGGGAATGTGTATTGGCCGGTAAAAATTATGGCATAAAAGTATGCGCTGATTTCATGGATGCTGATGCCGTTGATGAACGCATCGGAAATGTGGAAAAGTGGGGTGTTGATTACATCTCTATCCACACCGCAATCGATGACCAGATGAGCGGAAAGACGCCTTTTGATACATTACAACGCATATGCCGGAAGGTTGGTGTACCTGTTGCTGTCGCGGGAGGTATTAATTCTGAAAACGTTGTAGATGCCGTAAACGCTGGCGCTCAAATCGTAATTGTTGGCGGATATATCAGCAAATCGGAAAATGCGAAGGATGCGGTAAATACTATCAGACTGGCGGTGAAAGAAAACAAAAGAATTCAGACCAGCCTTTTCAAAAGAGTAGCTCATAAGGATGTCCGAAATGCGTTCATGCAGCTTTCGACCGCAAATATATCAGATGGCCGTCACCGTGCAAAAAGTATTACGGGGTTGTATCCGATAAATCCTTCTGTCAAACTCGTTGGCACAGCCGTTACTGTTCGAACGTATCCGGGCGATTGGGCAAAGCCGGTAGAAGCGATAGATGTTGCAAAAGAAGGCGACGTAATCATCATTGACGCTGGCGGAACCGGCCCGGCAGTCTGGGGGGAATTGGCTACGCACAGCGCTATGCAAAAAAAAATAAGCGGTTTGGTTGTTTTGGGAGCGATTCGGGATACGGCGGAAATAAAAAAACTGAATTTTCCTGTGTATACAAAACTGGTCATGCCGGATGCAGGAGAACCGAGAGGGTTGGGAGAGATTAATGTGCCGCTCAATATCTCTGGAATTCAAATTATGCCGGGTGACTGGATTATCGGGGATGAGGACGGGCTCATGGCGATACCTCAGGCGGAATCTGAAATCAGTGTTAACTATGGTATGGATTGTCTGGAAAAAGAAAATAGAATCCGAAAGGAAATATTATCTGAAAAAAGTTCTTTAGGAAAAGTGACAGATTTGTTAAAATGGGAGAAGAAATAATTCTGTTACACGGAAAGTTTTATGAGGGTAACAACGCATGAAATGTGAATCTTGCAACAAAAAATACGCAACCGTACATTTAACGGAAATCGTTGGCAATGTGAAGAAAGAACGGCATCTTTGTGAAGAGTGCGCACAAAGCGTAAACACACAGATTACCAAAGTTCCTTCTCCTACTGAAATATTAACCAATCTTATTAATCAGGTTGCACCGGGAATCAACGAGTTGTCCAAGATTGTTTGTCCTGTTTGCGGATTATCATATTTGGAATTCCGTTCTCATGGGAGGCTGGGCTGTCCTATGGATTACACTGTTTTCAGAAAAGGGTTAATCCCTTTGCTTGAAAAAATGCATAGCAGTACGCAGCATGTGGGAAAGGTGCCTTCAAGGGCAGGGAAAGAGCTGATTAAGAAAAATGAACTCATGCAGCTGAGAAATGAGTTGAATAAATCAATTGAAAAGGAAGATTATGAAAGAGCGGCAGAGTTAAGAGATAAAATATACGAACTTTCGGGCGATAATGATGAAAATAAGTGATTTAGCTGATAATACGGGTGAATGGCTTAGGGGAACCGGCCCTGAATCTGACATTGTTATAAGCAGCAGGATTCGTCTTGCAAGAAATGTGGCAAAGTATCCCTTTCTTTCCCGCGCGAATGTAAAGCAAAAGAAAGAACTTGAAGAGCTTATAAGGACAAAGATCAAGGAAGCGGACGTTGATCCGACTCTTTGCTATGTTAACTTATCAGAACTTTCTTCCGTCGACAGGTTGTTTCTTGTTGAAAGGCACCTTATCAGCAGAGAACATGCTGAAGGGGAAAAAGAAAGAGGAGTCGCTTTTGAAAAATCGGAAAATATTAGCGTAATGGTCAACGAGGAAGATCACATAAGAATACAGGTAATCCGTTCCGGCCTCGAGTTAAAAGAAACATGGAAAACAATAGATACCATTGACAATAAATTAGAGCGAAAAATAAACTATGCGTATTCATCCCAATTTGGGTATTTAACGGCCTGTCCCACAAACGTTGGCACGGGAATGAGGGCATCCGTGATGCTTCATTTACCGGCATTAGGGATGACGCATCATATAGAAAAAGTATTTAATGCTGTGATGAAACTCGGTTTGGTGGTAAGAGGGTTGTACGGTGAAGGGACTCAGGTTTCCGGGGATTTATATCAGATTTCAAATCAGTTTACCCTTGGGAAATCAGAAACCGAAATTATTGAAATTATTGAAGGCGTAATTCCCAGGATTACCAGTTATGAACGCATGGCAAGAAAAGCCCTGATCTCCGAAAGCAAAGATCAGTTGGAAGACCGCGTGTGGAGATCTTACGGCATGCTGAAGGTCGCACGCATGATTACGTCGGAGGAAATCATGCATCTTCTCTCGCAAGTAAGGATGGGCGTCAATTTGGGAATTATTAATGATATTGAAATGAAAACATTAAATGAACTTTTTATTCTTACTTTACCAGGACATTTACAAAAGTTAGAAGGGCGTGAACTTACCTCATCGCAGAGAAATATAATTCGTGCGATGTATGTGAGGAAAAGGCTTGAAAAGATAGAAACTTTGAAAGGATAGGTGTTTTATGTTTGATCGATTTACTGACCGTGCCAGAAAAGTTATGGCTCTTGCACGAGAAGAAGCAAGACGATTCAATCACGAATATATTGGAACAGAACATATACTATTGGGACTGGTAAAAGAAGGAAGCGGCGTTGCAGCGAATGTTCTGCAGAATTTAGATATCGAATTAAAGAAAATACGTCTCGAAATAGAAAAAATAGTACAAAGCGGTTCAGACCTGGTATCGGTAGGGCAGCTCCCGTTTACACCACGTGTAAAAAAGGTGCTGGAATATGCGATGGAAGAGGCGCGGGCGATGGGTCATAATTATATAGGAACAGAGCATTTATTGTTGGGTTTGCTGAAAGAACAGGAGGGTGTGGCTGCTCAGGTTTTGTTGAACCTGGGTGTTAAACCTGAAGAAGTACGGGAGGAAGTAATTGGTTTACTGGGTTCGGAGGCAGCACAAAATGGTCAATCACAGGAAAAGGAAGAAAAGAAAGGCCGTTCCAAGACCCCGGCGCTGGATTCCTTTGGGCGAGATCTTACACAACAGGCCAGAGAAAAAGAACTCGACCCTGTCATAGGGCGAAAAGATGTGATTGAACGTGTTATTCAGGTTTTGTGCAGGCGGACAAAAAACAATCCAGTTCTTTTGGGTGAGGCTGGTGTAGGGAAAACCGCGATAGTTGAAGGCCTCGCGCAGGTAGTGGTTCATGGAGAAGTTCCTGAATTGCTGAGAGGGCGCAGAATAGTAGCCCTTGATCTTGCAATGATGGTAGCAGGTACGAAATACCGGGGCCAGTTTGAAGAGAGGATCAAGGCGGTGATGTCGGAAGTAAAAAGGGCAAAGAATATCATTCTCTTTATAGACGAGTTGCATACCCTTGTCGGAGCGGGTGGGGCAGAGGGAGCCATTGACGCTTCCAATGTTCTGAAACCTGCCCTGTCCCGGGGAGAAATACAGTGTATCGGAGCCACCACTTTGGATGAATACAGAAAATATATCGAAAAAGACGGTGCACTGGAGCGAAGGTTCCAGACAATCGTTGTGGAACCACCTTCGAAAGAAGAAACGGTTGAAATATTAAAGGGACTACGGGACCGCTATGAATCCCACCACAAAGTAAGAATTACCGACGAGGCGTTAGAAGCTGCAACGGAACTCTCTATTCGCTATATCACCGGTAGATTTTTACCTGATAAGGCGATTGATGTAATTGACGAGGCGTGCGCCCGGTTAAGGCTCAAATCAACCGCACAACCTCCGGATGTAAAACATCTGGAGGAAGAAATTCTCCGGATGGAAAAAGAAAAGGATGAATCGGTGGCAATACAGGATTTTGAAAGAGCCGCACGGTTAAGGGATAAAGCAGATAAACTGAAAAAGAAAAAGGAAATCGTCGAGAAAGAATGGCGGGAAAAACACGCTGAACTGGAAGGGGAAGTAGACGTTGAAATTGTTGATGAAGTTGTATCGAAAATGACCGGTATACCTATTACACGGATAGAATCGACAGAGGCCAGGAAATTACTGCACATGGAGGAAGAACTCCACAAAATGGTAATAAGCCAGGAAGAGGCAACAAAGGCAATTTCCAAAGCTATCAGGCGTTCACGTGCGAGACTTAAGAATCCAAATCGCCCTGTGGCGTCTTTTATTTTTGTAGGTCCGTCCGGTGTTGGCAAGACACATTTGGCAAGATCTCTTGCTAAATTAATTTTTGGGGAAGAAGATTCTCTGATACAGATTGATATGTCAGAGTATATGGAAAAGCACAGCATTTCAAGATTAATCGGTGCGCCTCCTGGCTATATCGGTTACGAGGAAGGCGGGCAATTGACGGAAAAAATCCGCCGCCGTCCTTACGCAGTTGTTCTGTTAGATGAAATAGAAAAGGCACATCCGGATGTTTTTAATATGCTGTTGCAAATCATGGAGGAAGGAAGGCTTACCGATAGTTTTGGCAGGCATGTTGATTTCCGAAACGTGATTATCATTATGACCTCAAATATCGGTGCGGAGGTTATTAAAAACCAGGCGTCTTTGGGTTTTCGCAAATCTTCGGAGAAAGACAACTACGAAGTAATGAAAGAGCAATTAAAAAAGGAAGTAGAAAAGCATTTCCGTCCGGAGTTTATAAACCGAATTGATAATATTATTGTTTTCAAGCCTTTAAACAAAGATGATTTGAAGAAGATAGTCGAAATTGAACTGGTTGATGTGAAAAAGAGATTGGAACAGTACCAAATCAGCATCACGATGACGGATGAGGCTTTAGATTTCCTTATAAATAAGGGATATGATCAGAATTTTGGCGCCAGACCACTCAGGAGGGCAATTGAAAACTATCTGGAAGATCCTCTTTCAGAGGAAATTTTGCAGGGGCGATTTGAAGGGAAGGCCCATATAAAAGTTCTATTACAAGACGGAAAACTGGTATTTGAAGATATCGTTGAAGATAGGGAACCGGCACTGGTAAATGCGGAAAAAGGCCTTTAATTAATTTATGGCGATTCCCGGTAAACATACGTTAAACTGTGTGTGTAATTTTATGCTATTCATTTCTAATGGTGAAATTTTAAAAAAAAGGGCTTTTTGCCCTTTTTTATTTTGGAGTGCGAAACAATTGTCGGGTTGAATAACTCTCACGATACATGTCAAAAACATCTGTTGTTTACGTCTGCCAAAGTTGCGGATGGAAAAGCTTGAAGTGGGTAGGACGCTGCGGTGGTTGTGGAGAATGGGATTCCACGGTAGAGGAATATAGTAATTCCGTTGGTACTGCTTCTTTGTCTGGCACACTTGACCGGGAACTTCCCAAACCGATAACCGAAGTAGAACTTCAGGATTGCCCTTGCATCGAAATGGGAATGGGCGAATTTGACAGAATCCTGGGAGGTGGTTTAGTTGCTGGTTCGGCGGTATTGATCGGGGGAACTCCCGGAATTGGTAAATCAACTCTCCTTTTGCAGGTATGCCAGCATGTTAGTCAAAAAGGGTATACTACTCTTTATGTCACAGGGGAAGAGTCTGTCGCACAAACAAAACTCAGGGCAGAGCGACTATCCGTATTATCTCCTCACTTACTCGTTGTTTCTGAAACAAATTTAGATTTTATTCTGGAAAATATTCACAACACACGTCCGACACTGGTGGTTATTGATTCCATCCAAATGATCTATAAACCCCGGTTAGAATCCTCTCCCGGTACTGTTGCCCAGGTGCGGCAATGCGCAAATGAATTGATTTTCACCGCAAAATCTACAGGTTCGGCGATTTTTCTGGTAGGGCACGTAACCAAAGAGGGTATTATTGCAGGGCCAAAAGTATTAGAACACATGGCCGATACTGTTTTGTATTTTGAGGGTGAAAAATTCCAATGTTATCGTATCCTGAGAGTGGTTAAAAACAGGTTTGGCTCCACAGATGAGATTGGAATTTTTGAGATGAGGAAAACGGGATTGCATCCTGTTGATAATCCTTCGGAGATCTTTATTTCGCAGGGGAGGAGAGTAAGTGCCGGTTCTACAGTCATTCCCTGCATGGAAGGAACACGTGCTTTGTTAGTGGAAATTCAGGCGCTTGCAACAAAGGCAACGTTTGGCATGCCTGAAAGAAAAGTTAGCGGTGTTGATTACAATCGGGTATCGATGCTCCTGGCTATCCTTGAAAAGCGGATCGGTTTAAAATTGGGAGGACAGGACATCTTTGTAAATATTGTCGGAGGGGTGCAGGTTTACGAACCGGCGGCAGATCTTGGAATCGCAATGACAATTGCCTCAAGTTTTAAAGAAAAAGCAATACCGCCTGATATGGTAATCGTTGGCGAGGTTGGTTTAGGCGGGGAAGTACGAAGTGTGAATCAAATTGAAGTCAGAATAAAAGAAGCGCAACGATTAGGTTTTAAAAGAGCTGTCATTCCAAAAGACAACGCAAAAGGGTTAGGAAAAGATTTGGGGATTAAATTAATCGAGATTTGTTATCTTTCAGAAGCAATAGAAATAATTGGGTGAATTCCGTGAATAATAAATATTTGAAAAAGGCCTTTTTGTTTTTCGGTATTATCTTCTGTGCATTATCTTTTCATATTGTAAGTGAAATTCACGCAGAAACATATGAAGATGGAAAAATTAAAGTGAGTCATAGAGAATTATCCATAAAAAAAAATAGAGGTTCTGCTCAATTCAATCATCCTTATGAAATGGACGCAAACGTTATCAGTAGCGTATTATCTCAAATATATTTTGAAGAAAAGGGCTTATTAAAAAAAAGCGCGTCACAGAATGTTTTTCAGGAGGATGAGATAAGCAGGCTGGTACCCTTGATTATCCAGGCTTTTTCCGTTGCAGCTCCTTCCCAGGCTGTTGAAATTATATCGTACTCAGAGCGGTCATTGTTTGTTGATAAACAGAATTACTGCGTAATGTTTATACGGGATAACCGTCTCAATATAGTTTTTAGCCGGGTACATAAGTTTCAAACCTACAGTGATTTGGTGGCGGAGAAAAAAGGACGGGATGCGGCAAAAGAAGATCCAACGAGGGTAAAGGGCAGCCGTTTCTGGATGTTATTGCCAACGTACGGACAGGTGTTTGAACCCGGACATAAAAACTGGCTTGTCATAAATATATCAGATGAAACGTATCAGAAACCTGAAAAAAGAGATCCGAACATTGCAAGGGCAGACGGATATGATTCCTATAGCAAACCGCAAGAAAACAGAAGAATTGACAGGGACATTGACACTTCGTCGGATTATCAGCAAATGTCGTCCCGCACGAATATTACTTCCAAGGAGAGTAAAATCAAAAGCAAACTCCTTATTTTGCGTGAACTGGTCAATGACGGGATTCTTTTACAGGGGGATTATGATTATAAAAAGACAATGCTTTTGAAGGAAGGAATGAATGATATGGATGTAAAAGATCAGTTCAGAGAAATAAAAGATTTAATGGAGGAGGGACTTATTACGGAAGAGGATTATAATAAAAAGAAAAAAGAACTGTTAGACTTGTTTTGATTGCAGGAAGAGAATAAATCTTCATAAAATCCTCATAACATATCACTCTCCACATTCCTTAGAAAAGAACAGTGGCGGCAGACTGTAGAGACGCATTGCAATGCGTCTCTACAGTCTGCCGCCTTGATCTTGATACGGCGTAGATTGCTGTCAGGGGGAAACTCCTGACAGCACAAAATTTTATCGTTTTTGCCGTTTCAAAAATCCATACTTTTTCTGATCCCCTTTTCAAATATACCATTCGGGCAAGACATATGTAGAGCTTTTAACTTGCATTCACTAACATGTTATGATATACAGTTTAGAACTTTTTCGTTAAATATTCTGATTATTGGCAGTTTGATAAAAAGGAAGCATTACTATCCAGAAAAATATACTGGATGTTTCTAATCCATGTTTTTATTTTATATTTTTTGTTGTGGGATTAGTAGTCGGGAGTTTTCTCAACGTCTGTATCTATCGAATCCCTAAAAATAAATCCTTGATATGGCCTCACTCGTTTTGCCCTCATTGCAAGGAATCAATCAGGTGGTTTGATAATATTCCTGTCATAAGCTACATATTTTTATTGGGACGCTGCAGAACATGTAAAAACAAGTTATCAAGGCGTTATCCGTTAGTAGAGTTACTGACAGGGTGTATTTTTTTACAACTGTATTATATTTTTATTGTATATCGAACGGAGTCTTTTTGTGTTTTTCTTGGGTATCTTGTTCTATGTTGTACGTTGATAATATCGACCTTTATTGATCTTGAACTGCGCATAATTCCCAATGAAATTACCTTTATTGGTATCCCGCTCTTTATTATTTTTAGTGTTGTTTGTCCGGACATGCATCATGCCAGGGGTACGTTGAGAAGTTTTACACTGATTGGCATGCACCATCGGTTAGACGCTTTTATTGTGTCGCTCATCGGAACATTTACCGGAGGCGGACTTATTTACCTGTGTGGGATAATCGGAAAGGTGCTTTTTAAAAAAGATGCTATGGGTTTTGGCGATGTGAAACTTATGGGTATGATTGGCGCTGTTGTCGGATGGAAACTGGCCGTTGCAGTATTTTTCGTTGCGCCGTTTTTTGGCCTTCTGATGGCAATTCCTGTGTTGTTATTTAAAAAAAGCCATTTAATTCCTTACGGGCCGTTTTTATCGGCGGCGGCTTTGGTATGCATCTGTTTCCAGGATTATTTCATAGGTCAAATCAATTTATATATTCTTGTATTCAGCGTTTTGTTTGATGGCTTTCCCTCTTAAAAATGCGCTGTTTATTCTGTCGATTACGGATTGAGAGTAATAAAAAGTATTAAAAGAAAACAAAATAAATGTATTTGGACTGATTCAAAGCTGCTTTGTAGTTTTCTGTATACCTTAATCTCTAATGGCATTACTCGTGAAAGGAGAAAAAGAAGATGGTAAAAAAAGTTGGTGTAGTACGAGGTATTTGTCTCTTTGGAATGGTAGGAATGTTGGCTGTGGGAACAGGGTGTGCAGAGCTTAAACAATTACGCGTTGAAAATCAGCAGTTAAGCAATAGCCTTGCCAGCCTGCAGCAGGAAAACGCAAACCTTTCGGCAACGGCGAGCAGATATGAAAGTGAACTCAATAGACTTGAAAACTCAAGAAGGGCGCTTGAATCAAAACTGGAGGGTACGGGGGCTAGCACAAGAATAAAAGACGGCTCAGTTTCTATTGTATTGCCGGATTCAATACTCTTTGATCCGGGGCAAGCGAAATTACGTACTCAATCAAAGGCAACATTGCAGAAAATAGCCGGGATACTGAAAACCGATATTGCAAATGAAATGGTGAGAATCGAAGGGCACACGGATAGCGACCCTATTCAAAAGCAAAAAGATAAGTATCCTTCTAATTGGGAGCTTTCAACGGCAAGGGCAAGCACCGTTCTTCATTATATGGTTGATGAGTGTGGTGTTTCTCCCACAAGAATCTATATCTCCGGCTTTGGACAACATCAGCCTGTTGCGGACAATAAAACAAAAGCAGGCAAGGCGCAGAACCGTCGCGTAGAGTTTGTTATTATTTCCGGAGGGGGATGAAGCGCACTGCATGATTACTGTTGTTGATTATGGGATGGGGAATCTTCGCAGCGTGGAGAAAGGGTTTGAGCGGTTTGGTTTTGAAGTGAAAGTAAGCGACAATCCAAACGATATTAAGCAAACCGATAAGTTGGTGCTGCCGGGTGTAGGCGCCTTTAAGGATGCGATGGTTGGTTTGCAGCAGAGGGGATTAAAAGAACCCATCGTTGATTTCATTCATTCGGGAAAACCATTTCTGGGAATTTGCCTCGGCCTCCAGTTGCTGTTTTCAAAAAGTTATGAAGATGGCGAACACTCGGGGCTGTGCATTATTCCGGGCAAGGTGATTCGATTTGATTTTTCCGGAAGTCAAACAAACGAAAAATTAAAGATTCCCCACATGGGGTGGAATCAGATTGATATTGTTAAACAAGATAATCCTCTCCTGAAAAACGTTCCCTGCAACACATACATGTATTTTGTGCATTCGTACTACGTCTGCCCGGAAGATAAAAAAGTCGTTGCCACAGAAACGGAATATGGTGTGCATTTTACATCGATGATATGGCACAAGAACATTTTTGCTACGCAATTTCACCCGGAAAAAAGTCAGCAATACGGACTTGCCATACTTGAAAACTTTGGGAATTTGTGAATTTTAAACTTCTGGATATGACATTATGATTATTTTTCCGGCAATCGATTTAAAAGACGGGAAATGCGTGCGATTAACCCAGGGGAAAAAAGACGAAGAAACCGTCTTTTCCGATAACCCTGTAGACATGGCAAAATCATGGGAAGGTCAGGGTGCGCAATACCTGCATGTTGTTGACCTTGATGGGGCATTTGAAGGGCTTCCCAAAAATCTTTCCACCGTAGAACAAATTGTTAACAGTATAAAAATTCCCATCGAATTTGGCGGCGGTTTAAGGACTGCCGAATCAGTAAAAACTGTGCTCGATCTCGGCGCGGAGAGGGTAATAATAGGGACAAAGGCAATCGATTCTCCGTCCTGGGTCGGGGAACTTTGCTCTGCATTTCCCGGGCGTATCGCAGTGGGCATTGACGCAAAAAACGGCAAGGTTGCAGTAGAGGGATGGACGTTTCTCAGTGAACAAACTGCCATAGATCTCGCACGCGCTGTGGAAAAATCGTCGCCGTCCGCCATTATTTTTACCGACATATCAAAGGATGGAATGCTTCAGGGGCCAAACATTGAAAGCCTACGGGAACTCTTATTCGCCGTAAAAACCCCTGTAATTGCCTCAGGTGGTATTTCTTCACTTAAAGATATTGAAAACCTCTGTAAATTGCCCATAGAGGGTATGATTATAGGAAAGGCGCTTTACACGGGACACATCAAATTCTCAGAGGCGAAACAACTGTGCGATTCAATTTGCATGGGGAAATAATACAAATACACCATTGAATTTTAAATAATCGTATCGTGCCCGTTTAAATATAACAAATTAACAGCAAAAACAACCTTTTCCTGCATGGACTTATTTATTACTCACTATCACGCCCCCCTTTCTTACAGGAGCATTCCCCCCTTAGAACTTTCTTACGATTCTACTGTGGAAGTGGTGATGTCCAGCTTCTTTTTCCGGTTGTATTCATACCGCAGTTGTAATATCTCTACAAACAGTGCAAAACCCATGGGGAGATAAATATACGCCTTGGGAATGTGCTTGTGGAGTCCTTCCATGAATATGGTTGTTCCGATGGTAATAAGAAAGGAAAGCGCCAGAATTTTAAGGGTGGGGCGCTGCACAATGAATTCTCCCACCGGTTTGGCAAATGCAAGAATGGCAAGAAAGGATACCATTACCGATGTAATAATGATCCATATCTTGTGTGTTAAACCTATAGCAGTTATGACAGAATCTATAGAAAAAACGATATCCAGAAGAACAATCTGTGTAATGACAATAAGGAAACCTTTATACTTTGCCGCAATTGTCTGATGTCCATCCGTTTTTAGCTCGATGGTATGGTGTATTTCCGTGACGGCCTTCCATAAGAGAAAAAGCCCGCCCGCAAGGAGAATTATGTCCCGTATGGAAAAATGAAATATCACATTATTGGTAAGGTTGGAGAGGGTGAGCAGGAGAAAAAGCATAAGTATCCTTGCCAGTAAGGCAATGCCCAAGCCAAGGATCCTTGCTCTATTCCTGCGTTCTTCGGGAAGTTTCCCGACAATTATAGAGATAACAAGTATGTTATCCACGCCAAGGATTAATTCCAAACCGATTAGCAATGACAATAATGCAAGCGAATCTGCCATAGTAAACACCTGGTAGTAATAAAAGGTTGAGGTTTATAAAATTTCCAGAGAAGAATATATTCTTTCCAGCCCTAAAAATCACAAATTATAGTTCGATATTTATCGCTGAGAAATGGAGTCGTGCAAAAATATATAACCTATTAATCCTTCTAAATACAAGAAAAAAAGTTTTTCGAAAAAGAAATGCTTTTGCTTATAGGCACGATAGGAAAAGTTATAGTCATTTTATACCTTGATTTCAGATAAGATTTAGTATTAAATCGTGCGGGAATAAGGAATCCGTGCTTCCGCAAACGTTCTTAAAATTTTCGTTCTTGAGAGAATTTAATAATACGAATTCACAGAACAAGATATGCTTTTATCACCATCTCGTATAAATAAACTTCCTGTCTTTTAATATATGAAAATAATGGCGACCCATTACCAATAATACGTTTAAGAAACAAAATTTTTTAGTTAATAAAAGGGATAATGAATGCTAAATAAAAATGAGCTGGAAAGGACCCTATGGGCGGCGGCTGACAAGCTCCGCAGTAATATGGATGCGGCCGAGTATAAACATGTTGTGCTCGGTTTAATTTTTCTTAAATATGTCTCCGATGCCTTTAATGATCTGTATGAAAAATTGAATTCCGGAGAGGGAGAATTTGAAGGCGCTGATTCGGAAGATAAAGACGAGTACCTTGCCCATAATATCTTTTTTGTCCCTGAGAAGGCACGCTGGCAGTACTTGCAGGATCGGGCTAAGCAGCCGGAGATTGGTAAGTTTATTGATAACGCGATGGATTCCATTGAAAAAATAAACCCTTCTCTGAAAGGTGTTTTGCCAAAGATATACGCTGATCCCGAACTCAACAAACAGCGTTTGGGAGAACTTATTGACCTTATTGGGACTATTGGATTCAACCAAGGCGGGCATAAGGCAAAAGATTTACTTGGCAGGGTGTATGAATATTTTCTCGGCCAGTTTGCCGATGCCGAAGGGAAAAAAGGGGGACAGTTTTATACACCGGAATGCATCGTAAAACTCCTTGTTGCAATGCTTGAGCCGTATAAAGGCCGTGTCTATGACGGATGCTGCGGTTCCGGCGGGATGTTTGTTCAGAGTGAAAAATTTATCGAAGAACACGGAGGCCGTATCGGTGACATATCAATATTTGGACAGGAATCAAACCCGACAACCCTTCGACTTGCCAAGATGAACCTTGCTATTCGCGGCATTGATGCAAAGATCGAGCCTGGAGACACGTTTTTACATGACAAACACCCTGATTTAAAAGCAGATTTTATCCTTGCCAATCCGCCCTTTAATGTGAGCGACTGGAGCGGCGAACAGCTGCGTGACGACAAAAGGTGGAAATATGGCGTGCCGCCGGCAGGAAATGCTAATTACGCATGGCTTCAGCACTTTGTGCATAAATTAAGCCCTAATGGCACCGCAGGAATAGTTTTGGCAAACGGAAGCATGAACTCAAACTCCGGCGGTGAAGGAGAAATCCGTCAAGGCATGATCGAGGCAGGACTTATTGATTGCATGGTCGCCCTTCCTGCCCAGCTTTTTTATAACACGATGATTCCCGCATGCCTGTGGTTTTTGGCGCGTAACAAAGCAAATGGGAAATTCCGTAATCGTTCAAATGAAATTCTCTTTATTGATGCCCGTAAACTCGGAACAATGATTAACCGCAGAAATAAAGAACTGGCAGACAACGATATAAAACTTATCTCTGAAACCTATCACAACTGGCGCAACAAGAACGGCAATTATGAAGACAAGCCCGGCTTTTGTAAGTCAGCGACAATTCAGGAAGTAAAAAATAACAATTATGTCCTTATGCCCGGGCGATATGTGGGAACTGAGACTGAAGAAGATGACGGCGTGCCATTTGAAGAGAAGATGAACGCACTTACTTCCAGGCTGGCAGAGCAGTTTGCTAAAGGCGCCGAATTGGAAAGAGAGATAAAAGAGAATCTCAAAGGGATTGGGTATGAAATTTAATCTTATTATGAAACAACCTGTTTCGCAATTACCGGCACGCAGAATTAACCAACGACCTGTTGGACAAATTGGGCAACAGGTCATTGCTCAAATTACTCAAATACCCTGGGGACACAACATCGCCATAATTTCAAAATGCAAAAACGTTAAAGAAGCCCTTTATTATGTACAGAATACAATTATACACAATTGGAGCAGAAGTGTATTCTGAATTTAGAGGATTTCAAATGAATTTTCAAAACTTGATCGTTGTCCGCAAACCCTGCATGCGGAAACGTCTGTTCATATGTAATTTGAAAGGAATTGGGTATGGGTTCCAGTGAGTGGGAAAAAACAACATGGGGAGAATTAGCTACCCTTGAATATGGAAAATCTTTGAGAGATTATCAAGGGACAACTGGCGATATCCCTGTTTACGGAACAAATGGAAGAATAGGATATACAGATAAACCCCTTTGTACATTTCCTTCAGTAATTATTGGGAGAAAAGGTGCGTATCGAGGAGTTCATTATTCAAACAAGCCGTACTTTGTTATAGATACAGCATTCTATTTAAAACCTAAAAGCCCCAAGATTGATTTAAAATTTGCATATTATCAACTATTAACTCAAGATATAAATTCACTGGATAGTGGATCAGCTATCCCATCAACTAGCCGTGAAGATTTTTATAATTTAGAAATCATATTGCCACCTATTGAAACTCAACGCCGCATCGCCTCTATCCTTTCCACCCTTGACGACAAAATCGAACTCAACCGTCAGACGAATCAGACGTTGGAGGCCATTGCTCAGGCGATATACAAGGAGTGGTTTGTCAATTTCCGCTTCCCCCATTCCCCTCTTGAGGGGTGGCAGGCAAAGCCTGACGGGGTGGACTCTTCTCTCCGTCCATGCCCAAAAGCTGTGAATTCTTCGCAGACAACGCCCACATCCCCAGCATCATGGCAAAAAAACTCACTCTTCCCCTTCTGGACATTGCCAAAAAACCGCACATTGCAAGAGCGGGCAAAAGAACTGAGAAAACAAGGAATTTTATCAGAAGTTATATTTTGGAAAACTTTTAAAGACAAAAAAAGGATTGGTTGGGATATTGATAGACAGGTTATTATCGGCAATTTTATTGTAGATTTTTTTATCCCGGAACTTGGACTTGTATTTGAAATAGACGGCTCAAGCCATAATGATAAACAGGAATATGATCGGGAACGCGATGCCTTTTTATCTTCATTACAATTAAAAGTTGTCAGAATTTCCGGAAAAGATGTGCTTGGAAATCTTGAAGGTGTTTGGAGTTTTGTGACAAAGTCGATCAAAGAGAGAGTGGAAGAGTTGAGTCCACCCCGCCCTTCGGGCACCCCTCAAGAGGGGAATAGTCCACCCCGTCAGGCTTCGCCTGCCACCCCTCAAGAGGGGAAGAAGTATGAAATGCAGGACAGCGAACTCGGACCTATTCCGAAGGGGTGGAGGGTTGTTACATTTGAAGACGAGTTGGAAGCAGAAAGAGGGTTGAGTTATAAGGGCAAGGGATTGGCAACAAGTGGTGCGGTGCCAATGCATAACTTGAATTCGGTTTACGAAGGTGGTGGCTACAAATTCGAGGGCATTAAGTATTACTCCGGCGGACACATGGAAAAGCACATTGTTCGACCAGGGGATTTGATTATTGCAAATACAGAGCAAGGGCATAAATACTTGTTGATAGGATATCCAGCAATCGTTCCTTATGTGTTTGGAGACGTAGGGATTTATAGCCATCATATTTATCGGCTAAGACCTAGTCCGCATTCTTACTTAACATCTGATTTTTTGTATCAATTACTCTTGCGACCGGAAATTAGAGAGCAAGTTGTTGGTTTTGCAAACGGCACAACCGTAAATATGCTTAAGATTGAAGGATTGCAAAGACCAAAATTTGTCTTGCCACCAAGATATCTGGTCTCGAAATTTTCTGAATTGGCTGCAAGTATTCGGTTAAGGCAAGAAGAAAACATCAAACAATCAACCACCCTTTCCGCCATCCGTGATGCGTTATTGCCAAAATTGATGAGCGGTGAGATAGAAGTATGAGTGATGAAATAAAATACGAACAGAAAAAACTTTTGATCATCTTCAACCCCGCTTTCATACAGATAAAGATGAAATTGTAAGATTGGTGGTGCCATGAATACCGAAAATAGAAAGAATGAAATGGTTCTTTATACCTCTGAAAAAGGCAATGTCTGTGTTGAAGTCCTTTTTCAGAATGAAAACTTTTGGTTGACCCAAAAGGCTATGGCAGAGCTTTTCGGCGTTGAAATTCCTGCTATAAGCAAGCACCTTGCCAACATTTATGAAAGTAATGAACTTTCTCAGGAAGCAACTCTTTCCATTTTGGAAACAGTTCGGGATGAAGGCTCCCGCAAGGTCAGACGTAGACTGGAATATTACAATCTTGATGCCATTATTGCGGTGGGTTACAGAGTCAACAGTTATCAGGCAACTCAGTTCCGTATCTGGGCAACTAAAACGCTGAAAGAGTTTATAATTAAAGGTTTTGTCCTTGACGACGAAAGGCTCAAACAAGGCAAACGTTTTGGGAAAGATTATTTTGATGAACTACTTGAACGGATTCGTGAAATCCGGGCAAGTGAACGCCGGTTCTATCAGAAAATTACAGATATTTACGCCCTTTCAGTTGATTACGATAAAAATTCTCCGATTACAAAAGATTTTTTTACAACGGTTCAGAATAAACTGCATTGGGCGATAACAGGCAAAACCGCAGCGGAGATTATTTATATAAATGCAGACGCGACAAAATTGTATATGGGATTAACCAACTGGAAGCAATCTCCTGAAGGAAAGATACTAAAATCAGATGTCAGCGTTGCCAAGAATTATTTAAGCGAACAACATATTAAGGAACTCAACCGGATAGTTTCCGCATATTTAGATTTGGCGGAGAACCGGGCACAGCGACAGATACCCATGAAGATGACGGACTGGATTCAGTTTTTGCATAATTTCCTGGAATTATCCAATTATCCGATCCTGGAAGATAAAGGTAAAATTAGCATGTTGGAAGCTAAGCTGAGAGCAGAACAAGAATATGAAGTTTACCGAAAAGTTCAGGATAAAAATTACATCTCTGATTTTGACCGGGAAATAAAAAGGATTGAAGGGAAAAATGAGTAATTCATTTTACGAGTCAGATATTGAACAACTTGCCTTAGATACCCTCAAAGAGGAGCATGAATATAAAATCCTCTACGGACCTGATATCTCCGAAGGCTTGCAAAAAGAGCGTGAGTATACGGAAGTTATCCTGCATGACCGCTTGAAAAAGGCTGTTGACACTATTAATAGTTCCATCCCGGAAGGTGCCAGGGAAGAGGCGATTAAAAAGGTTTTGCGCACCTTCTCTATCAGTATGATGGAAAACAATGAGTCTTTTCACCGGATGCTTGCCGAAGGCATAGACGTCAAGTTCAGTGTGGGAGAGGGTAAGGCAAGGACAGAGAAGGTATGGCTGATTGATTTCACGAATCCTGACAATAATGAGTTCCTGGCGGTTAATCAGTTTACCGTACTTGAAAACCATAACAATAAAAGGCCGGATATTGTGTTGTTTATTAATGGTCTGCCGCTTGTTGTGATTGAACTCAAGAATCCGATTGATGAAAATGCTGACGTTAAAGCCGCGTTTCATCAACTTCAGACCTATATGCAACTGATTCCTTCACTTTTTACCTACAATGCCTTTCTTGTTGCCAGTGACGGATGGTTTGCCAAAATCGGCACGATTACCAGCGACTATGCACGCTTTATGGAGTGGAAAACCTCTGACGGCGAAACTATTGTTGACGCCAAAGTGGAGCCGGAACTTGAACCGATGCTAAAAGGGCTATTGAATAAAAAGACTTTATTAGATGTTATCCGGCATTTTATTGCCTTTGAAGAAACACGAGATAAGACGCATAAGAAAATTGCCGCATATCATCAGTATTACGCAGTTAATAAAGCGATCGAATCAACAATTCGCGCCATAGGAGACGCCCTGCCTATAGTGCAGGATAATCCAGAAAAATATGGTTTTGCTAGCGTGCGGTACCAACATCCGGGCGATAAAAGGGCAGGTGTTGTTTGGCATACGCAAGGCAGCGGTAAAAGTCTTACAATGGTTTTTTATGTGGGAAAGTTGGTGCTTGCCGAGGAAATGAATAATCCCACCATCGTGGTTTTAACCGATCGCAATGATTTGGATCAGCAGTTATTTGAAACATTTACCAATTGTCAGCAGTTGATTCGTCAAACACCACAACAGGCAGCCAATAGAGAAGACTTGAAAAAGTTACTTGCTGTTGCATCTGGTGGTGTAGTTTTTACAACCATACAGAAATTCTTGCCGGAAAGTGTTGGGGCGCAATATCCCCTGTTGAGTGAAGGGCAAAACATTGTGGTTATTGCCGATGAAGCGCATCGCAGCCAGTATGATTTTATCGACGGATTTGCCCGGCATATGCGCGACGCCCTGCCTAACGCCTCATTTATCGGTTTTACCGGCACGCCCATCGAGAAGGAAGATAAAAATACACAGGCGGTATTTGGTGATTATATAGATGTCTATGATATTCAACAGGCCGTGGAAGATGGAGCGACCGTCCGTATCTATTATGAAAGCCGTTTGGCAAAGGTTGAACTTTCCGAAGCTGAACGCAAAGAGATTGATGAGAAAGTTGAAGATATTACCGAAGGCGATGAACTCTCGGAGCGTCAGGTTCGGTTTGCCAAATGGACAAGCAAAGAGGCTGTGGTGGGAAGCGCACAGCGGCTTCAGCAGGTTGCGGCTGACATGGTAAAACATTTTGAACAGCGTTTGTTAGCAGCAGAAGGGAAAGCCATGTTTGTCTGCATGAGCCGCAGGATTTGTGTCGCCCTTCATAATGAAATTATTAAATTACGTACTCATTGGTATGATCCGGCAGATGACAAGGGCATAATCAAGGTAATCATGACCGGCTCCGCGAGCGACCCTCTGGAGTGGCAGGAGCATATTCGCAACAAACCTCGTCGAATAACGATTGGCGACCGTTTAAAAGACCCAAAAGACCCGCTCAAAATTGTTATTGTTAGGGATATGTGGCTTACCGGTTTTGACGCGCCGTGTTTGCATACTCTTTATATCGATAAACCTATGAACGGGCATAATCTCATGCAGGCCATTGCCAGGGTAAACCGTGTGTATGGAGACAAAGAAGGTGGTTTGGTCGTTGATTATATTGGCATTGCCCATGATTTAAAAAAAGCGCTTGCGGTTTATACCGAAAGTCATGGACGAGGCAATATTGCCTTCGACCAGGAAGAAGCGGTTGCGAAAATGATGGAATTATATGAAGTAGTAGTGGATATGTTCCATGGGTTTGAGTATCGCAAATACTTTAGTCTTGAACCGCGAGAAAAACTGAATTTTATTTTAGACGCTGCCAATTATATAGCAGATTTGTCCGAAGAAAAGGACGGAAAAAAAATTTGTAATGGAAAGGCGCGCTTTAAGGAGAACGTTATAAAGTTGCAAAAGGCCTTTGGAGTCTCTGTTCCTCATCCAAAAGCGCTTGCTATTCGCGACGATCTTGCTTTCTTTCAGGCAATCAAGTCACGTTTTGCAAAATTCGATGAACAGGCAAAGAAACGCACCGATGAAGAAATAGAAACAGCTATCAGACAAATTATAAATGATGCCATTATCTCTAAAGAAGTTGTCGATATTTTTGATGCTGCCGGATTAAAGAAACCTGATATTTCTATACTTTCGGATGAATTTCTCGCTGAAATCAAGGGAATGCCCAGGAAAAACCTTGCCCTTGAATTATTGAAGCGGTTGCTCAATGATGAGATAAGGAGCCGGGCAAAAACAAATTTAGTACAAGGCAAAAAATTTTCCGAGCTATTAATTGAAGCGGTTAAACGATACCAAAATGGACTTTTAGATTCAGCTCAGGTTATTGAAGAACTGATTAAACTGGCACAAGAAATTCGCGAGGCGGATAAACGCGGAGAAAGGCTTAACCTGAGAACGGATGAATTGGCTTTTTATGATGCCCTTGCAGATAATCCTAAAGCCGAAGCGGTGTTGGGAGATGAAACTCTTAAAATAATCGCACACGAGTTAGTTGAAAGCGTAAAGAAAAACACCAGTATTGATTGGCAGTTCAAGGAAAGCGTGCAAGCGAAACTACGCGTGCTTGTAAAGCGCATTTTAAGAAAATACAAATATCCTCCCGATGACCCGGCAACTGGTGAGTATACCGTTTCAGTGAAAAAAGTTTTGGATCAGACTGAATTGCTTGCGGATTTCTGGTCTTCAGAAAAGTAAGAAAAAATATAGGCCATCAGAAATGAACAGGAGTTGCAACCACCAGAATCATATCTCATTGCTGCTATAACAGACATTTTTCCAATCACTTAGAAAATTAATTAAAAATACCTTTATTTCGAAAAGTTTTTAAAATCAAAATACTTGCATACAAAGGTTAATTTCGATTATCATAAATTTTAAGTGTTTTTATATTGAAAAGACTACAAAGAAGGAGGCTTGTTGCTTGGAAGAGGTAAAACAATCATATTCAACAACCGACACTATAAAAGCAACGAAGAGTGCTAATATAAGTTTCGATACAACAAAAAAGGTACGGCGAAAACGTAAAAAGTTTAATTCTCAAAAGATGCGCTGGTCTGTTCAGATTGCATTTTTTATTTTAGTTATTGTCATTGGCTGGCAGTTTTACACCTTTGTTCAATATTGCGAGGCGGGAGGGAAAGGATTTTATCTGCCAAGGCCGCCTGGGGTTGAATCATTTCTGCCGATAAGCGCCCTTATGGGCACAAAGTACTTTTTCGGAACAGGGAAAATTAATTACATCCACCCTGCCGGGTTTGTTATTTTCGGGACGTTGTTGCTGACAGCTGTTTTTTTCAGAAGGGGTTTTTGCAGCTGGATTTGCCCCGTTGGCACTATTTCCGAATGGGAGTGGAAGCTTGGTGATGTATTTCTCAATAAGCTCCCGAAGCGGGCAAGTTACATAATCCGTAACATCCCCACCCGTTTTACGGCAGGCTTGAGTCTCATTTTTACCCCCATTATTATTTTAATGCTTCTGGAAATCGTTACCATGGATTCTTTTAAATCCCCCATTTTTAGAAAACTGACTCCTGCTTTTATTGTCGCGATGATTCTGCCATTTGCCGTTCCCCGAAGATTCTGGCCGGATAAAGCAAACGATTGCATTGCCAGGGCATGGAAATACTCAATCCTCGCCTTTTTTCTCCAAATGGTGGTGATAAAAATGCCCGTTGAACAACTGCAAGTTTTATACGACCGCGCGCCTTTTATGCGGATTGCCGATATAAAGATGTTAAAATTTTTTGTTAATCTGTCCGGTGTCGGCCTCGTTGTTGTTCTTACTTTTTTAATTTTATCAATCGTGAACAAGAATTTCTGGTGCAGATTTTTTTGCCCCTACGGCGCCATGCTGGGAATCCTTGCATACGTGAGCCCTTTCACGATTACACGGGATAAAGAAAAATGTATTGATTGTGGAAAATGTACAAAAGCTTGCCCGTCACATATTATCGTTGAAAAAAAGAACCATGTACTTACCCACGAATGCCTTGCCTGTTATGATTGTGTGAATGCCTGCCCGGTCAATGGTGCATTGGATATGAAATTAGCGGGAAAAAGGAAAAAGATTCATTATGGATTGTATGCGGCAATGCTGGTCGGTTTTTTTGTTATTTTAACAAATACTGCACGTGTAACCGGACATTGGTACACGAAAATTTCAGACGCCGAGTTTATTCTCAGAGTATCGGAACTCGACCACCCGAAGTACAAACATAAAGAAGGAAAGTTCGAAATGGAATAATTGCCTCTTTTGATTATCCGATGGTAGATTCTATTTTTTTGCATCAAATGTTATTTCCTAAACTGTTTCTCCTTTGATAATGTTTAAAGGGTATTGTATGCCTACAATTCTTGCAATTGGTCCCCATCCTGACGATGTGGAAATAAGTATGGGCGGGAGTATCCTCAAGTTTGTTTCGCTTGGATACGACGTCCATATTGTTGACCTGACAAACGGAGAACCCACGCCATACGGCAATATTGAAACACGAAAAAAAGAATGGGAGCGTTCCTCGAATCTGTTAGGGATAAAGAGCAGAACGGTATTGGAATTTCCCAACCGCTATCTCATGGATGATATCGAAGTACGCAAAAAAGTCGCGGAGATGATCCGAAAAATACGCCCACAGGTTCTGTTTTTGCCGTATTGGGTTGACGCCCATCCCGACCACGTTCAGACGTCAAAAATCGGAGAGGCATCCCGCTTTTACGCGAAGTTAACAAAGTCAGAGATTTCGGGAGAGCCATTTTATCCCACACATGTTTTTTATTATTTCTGCTACCATTTAAATGTAAACATTACCCCGTCATTTATTTTAGATATAAGCAGTGAATTTGAACGAAAACTCGATATTGTCCGCGCGTATCAGTCGCAGTTTGCATACGATTCTTCCCGATGGAAATACATCAGCAATATGATTACGGCGAGGAATTGTTATTACGGCGGCCTTGTTCATGTTGACTATGGAGAACCATTTACGAGCCATGAACCAATAGGTCTAAAGGATATACGCGATATCGTGTAGATTTTTACATTTTCAGCAAATTTGGGTTGATTATGAAATATAAAATTAATTCCTGCCACCTTACCTGCACCACATTCTGATTTAGCACACCAAACACTCAAAGACCCGTATAACTCCCGAGCTAAGCCACCAGCACTACGCAGGTGGTATTGACTCATCATTATATTATACTTCCCTGCCTGTAGGCGGACAGGGACTCCGCTCAAAGGGAGCATTCCCGATTTTTTGTAAAAATGCCATTAGCAGGTGGAGAAGAAGAATAGTAACTCAAGTTTCCAGCTTGAGGGTAAAATACCACAAGCAGGATGCTTGTGGTACAATGTACAGTTAGTTAGCCAAAAATTGGGAATGCTCCTGTTCAAATTATGTCCCCCGCTGGCGGGGGTGCAGGGGGTGGACTGGATTTCTCCATCGATTCAACTACCCCTTTATTATGAAAACAAATTTGACCCTCTTTCCCACGCTCCGCAGACTGGTCAAATGGACAATTTTATCCTGTTTCGTGACATGCATTCCCGCAGAACGTAGGAATGAGAAGAAAAATTTATGGCTATTCATGTTATAAACCTCCCAGATTTCCTCCGCAGACAATTCCACCCCCTTAATCCCCCGCCAGCGGGGGACAGGCTTGCCGCATTCCTTGCAGCTTTCATGCCCTTGTGGGGTCGGGTCCATGTGCATTCCCGGTTTTTTGCGACTTCTGCCATGTTTTAATGAAACGGACAGTAGTATTAACCCCTGGCAGCGTTGTTTTACCCCAATCACACAAACGGTTGCAAAAAATCGGGAATGCTCCCCTTCTCAAATGACATTCACAGTCATCTATGAAAAAGCATGTCATCTGAGCACATCCGCAGACTCCCGAACTCCCCCGCTAATACAATATGAAACGGTAATTAGTTTTTACAAAAAATCGGGAATGATGCCACCATTATCAGAATACTGAATTTAATCAGATACCTTATTGTATGTATTTTCATACAGTAAAAAACAGTCGTAACAACTATAAATATTTATAATTTACAGAAGCGACCATTACATGGTGTATGCATTTGCAGACATTTTTACTAAATTGCCTGACTTCATTTTAATTCCAAACTGCACGTTAAGTTGTCAATTTGTTCAAATATAATTGCCCTTATTTTAATTAGTTATAGAATTTATTAACGTTTTTACTGCAAATTTAATCGTTTACATTTCCAGTGGCAAATGCATTGCTATATGGGTAAGCGAATTTATACATTCATTGAACAGGAATTTTCTTTTTTTCGTGGGGTTTTTCGGTGTCATGGACAAATACATTTGTCCATGATCTGCCTTGTTGTTTTGAAAAGGGTAAAAACAAAATAGGGCAATCCTTTGTGGTTGTTCTATTTGCTAAGGTCGGGTTTCTTACCCTGCATAATAAAAATGAAACATCCATGATTTGGCAATCACAAAGAGGGATGAAAATAATCCACAAATTACACGGATTTCCACAGGTTAGCACAATGTAGGGCACGGCATTGCCTGCCGGAAAAAAGTATTTTCAGGAAAAATCGCAAAAGGCCATATTTGCTGAAATAGTAAATAAACTCTTGCTCGGGAATGTGCGGGCGTTTAATAATCTTGCAACAGTAAGGAGACAACCGAAATGTCTAAGAAAATTATTGTTGATATTGTCATTTCCGGAACCTTGTTGTCTATTATTATATCTGCAGCATTGCATCTATTAGCCCTGTAACAGGAGAAGAGAAAGGCAGCGAAAAATAAGACTAATGAATTTATTTTTATAATAAGGCGTTTTGGGGTAATAATTATTCTTTGTTTTGAAAGGTTGATGAAGAGGAGGGAAAAATATTTACATGAAAGTTTTTACAAAGTGTTTCGTATTGTTTGTTTTGTTTTTGACACAATTACACTTAGTAAACGAGGCATGTTCGCAGTCAAACAGCGGGAACCAGTGG
>SOET01000047.1 GCA_021646465.1 Candidatus Kuenenia hertensis
TTTGATGTCTAAAAAATTACACTCAGTCCACGATGTCCTGGCACTTATCAACTAACATCACAGGGGAGAGGTATTTTCTCTTTCCTTCAGTCATTATTCTCTTTGTTTTATTTTATAATTTCATTTAATTTTAATATCAAATACAAACGCAATGAATTCTATTTTTAACCAGGATACAAGGCAATAAAACTTCATAAATAATACAAAATAGTTACAAAGAATAAAAAGTAATTTCCATTAAGATTATTTAGATTTGACAAAATATTTTCCAACTATTACGATACGTGATGTCCTAAAACGAAAAAAAACTTTTATAGGAAGTCGTCATGCTTAAAATCAAACCAAAATGTACTTACAACGACTACGCAGCCATGGATGATGATAAACGATACGAACTTATAGAAGGAGAATTGTATATGGTGCCGGCGCCTGGTTTTTATCATCAAACTATTTCGATAAATATTTCTCATCCTTTAAAAAAATTTGTTAAAGAGAATAATTTAGGAGCGGTACTTTATGCCCCTTTTGATGTAGTTCTATCGGAAACTGATGTAGTACAACCGGATATTGTTTTTGTTTCTAAAAAACGTATGGGTTTGATGACGGAAAAAAACTTACAGGGCGCACCGGATTTAACCATCGAGATTTTATCCAACTCAACGAAAGAGAGAGATAAACTGGTTAAAAAAAGGCTTTATATGGAGCATGGTGTGAAGGAATTCTGGTTAGTTGATCCTGATAAAAAAGCAATTGAAATTATGGTGTTAAGGGAAACAGGCTATGAGACCGAAGGTGTGTATTTTGTTGATGACGAACTTACCTCGCCCCTATTAAGAGGTTTCAGGCTTGATTTAAAAGAAGTGTTTCTTGTTTAAACATAAATACTACGCATGAATACATTATCAGTAAAAAGCAGAACAAAAACAGAACTTATCGATATCACCGCCGAAGTGCAAAATATTGTGCATAAAACAGGCGTTAAGGAAGGAATGTGTTTTGTTTACGTGCCCCACACAACAGCCGCCGTTACCATCAACGAAAACGCTGACCCATCGGTGAGAAAAGATATTGTTGATGAGATGAATAAAATAGTACCGTGGGACGATAACTATGCACATATGGAAGGAAATTCAGCCGCTCACATCAAAGCAACTCTTTTCGGCGCAACCTCTGCCATTCCCATTTCCAAAGGAAGATTGTCCCTTGGAACATGGCAGGGTATTTATTTCTGTGAATTTGACGGTCCAAGGAACAGAGAGGTATTGGTACAAACGGTTAAAAGTGAGTAATACACGAACAAAACAAAATATCTCCCTGGAATGCCGCTGGAGTTTAAAGGATGCAATTAAAGTATTTATAGCCTACCTGGTATTTACGTATGCGGGAATGCCAATACTTGTCCGCTTTATTCAAACCATTTTTGGGTTCGAGATACAGATTACTTCCCCTTCATTTCGCACGCTGATCTTGTTTGTTTCCCTTCTTGTCAACCTGATAATTTGTCTCTATATATGTTATATCGTTCGTTTTGAATACAGACAATCCATTGTTAATTTAGGGCTGACGCTGGTAAATCTCACCAGCAACATTAAAATCGGATTAATAAGATACCTTATCACAATCCCTGTAATAATGCTGGCCGGTTTCATCGTCAACGCGGTGTCCAGCTATTATGGAATAATGCCGGATATACAGGACGTCGTACAATGGGTATTGGATGAGGATTCGGTACTCGTGCTGGCTTGTCTTATATTTTTCGGTATTATTGTTGCCCCAATAATGGAAGAAATCATATTCCGCGGGTTTTTGGTGCCGGCGCTGAGAAATTATTTCGGTGTACGATACGCCATTTTCATAAGCGCCGCTGTTTTCGCCGCAGTGCATATGGATGCATTCGCCTTTTTACAGATATTTATCCTTGGGATTCTGCTGGGATATTTGTACGAAAAAACCCAATCCCTTGCAACTTCTATTGTGGTGCATATTCTCCATAATTCTTTAACGCTGGCTTTTTTGATGTACTTTAAATTTTTTCTGGATGGCAAAGTACCGGTGTTTTAATAAAGCCGCATATTTATCTCAGTATAATTCTGGCTTATATTAATGTACGTTTTAAAAGGCATTTTCAATAAACAGGCAATACCTTGGAGGATCTATGCTGAAAGACGTGAATGAACAAATGGAAACCTTACTGCGCGGAGCAGTAGATATTGTTTCAAAAGGAGAACTGATAAAAAAAATAGAACGCTCAATAGAAGAAAAAAAACCGCTTCGTGTAAAACTGGGGCTTGACCCCACCGCGCCCGATATTCATATAGGAAACGCCATTCCCATTCACAAATTACGCGCATTCCAGTCATTGGGACACATCGCCATTCTCATCATTGGCGACTATACGGCCGTAGTGGGCGACCCTTCCGGGGTAAACAAGACCCGGCCAATGATAACGCACGAGAAGGTTATGGAAAACGCAAAAACGTACCTTACCCAGGCGGGAAAAATACTGGATATGGACAAGACAGAGGTCGTTTACAACAGCAAATGGTTCAAAACAATGACTTTTAACGACGTCATCCGGCTCGTTTCAAAAATGACCGTTGCAAGAATGATGGAACGGGACGATTTTTCAAAACGTTATAATGCAGGTTCCCCCATTAGCCTGCATGAATTCATCTATCCGCTGATGCAGGGATATGATTCCGTCGTGGTAAAGAGTGATGTAGAACTCGGCGGCACCGATCAATTATTCAGCCTGCTCGTAGGCAGGGATCTGCAAAAAGACGCCGGCATGGAACCGCAGGTAGTACTTACCACATCGCTTCTTGAAGGAATCGACGGCAACAAGAAGATGAGTAAAAGTTTAAACAATTACATCGGCATTACCGAATCCCCGCGCGAAATGTTTGGCAAGGCAATGTCCATTCCCGATAATTTAATGCGCAAATACTTTGAACTTGCAACGGACATAAGTATTGAGGAAATAAACCAACTGCTCGATGAAAAAACCCATCCCCGCACCGCAAAAGTTGTGCTCGCAAAGGCCATAGTAAGGCGATACCACAATCTTCAGGAAGCGGAAACGGCCGCGGAAGAATTTGACCGTATCTTTAAAGAAAAGGCACTTCCCGATGAAATTCCCACTATACCGATATCTACCGAAGAACTTGAAAATGGAAAAATATGGATTGCAAAACTTATCGTCTTATGCAACTTTGCCTCCACAAACGGCGAGGCGAGGCGCCTGATCCAGCAGGGAGGTGTGTCGATAAATAATGAAACAATAAATGACCCCACCCTGAATATAGAGATAAAACCCGATATGATTCTCAAAGTGGGGAAACGCAGATTTGCAAAAATATCGGTACAATAATATTGGAAATATCTTCGCTGTAATTTACGGTAATTTTTGTGAAAGGAAAAATTATGCGGCGTGGAAAAGGATACTGCTACCACTGCTTTTTTTCATGAAATATGTATATGTTTCAGTTTTTATGGTAATGTTGATTTTTTAGGAAACGGAACACGTTTCGTGCTGTGGTATAGATGCTTTTCTTCCACGTATCATTTCAAGAAACCCTTCAATTCTTGTTGAAAACTGCCCGGGCATATAGTTTTTATCATCTATGCAGTCACCGTCCAGACTAAGAAAGGGATAGCCGATCTTGTTGAGTTCTCTTTTAATAGTGGGCACAGCAGCGTTATTTCTCCTGCATCCCCATGATGAGAATACAACAATGCCATCAACATTGTACTCCCTTGCAAGCATTTTAGTCACTTCTATACGCCGTTCCAACGGGCCGTTATACGTGTTCACAATGTGTTTTCTCGCAAGGCTTTCGTACGGCTTTTTGGGATCAAGCCTGTCCCAGTAAACATAGTTCGTTTCTTCAAAGGCAATTTTAATACCCTCTTTTTCTTCCAGGTTTTCCAGGAAATCAACATTGAAATAAGGCTTTAATTCCAGCCAGAGAATCCTGACTTGATCTGTTGCTGAAATTCCTGAGGATTTCGCCTTACGTTCCGCAATCTTTTCACGCAATTCATCCGCCAGATTAGAATAAAATTCCAGGGCTAATTCAGAACCGATGAGCAGATAGGTGGGAAACATGAATCCTAACGCATTGCTGCCTTTTAGAGGACAAAGAGGGTCTTTTCTTAATTCGTTAACTTCGAGAATCTTTTCCCTTGTTTTGTTTGCGTATTCAAGGGCTCGTTCTAATGCATCTTGCCTCATCTTTCTTCCCGTTGCTTTTTCCAGTTGACTTACCAATTCTTCCAGTTGTTTTGCAAGATACTTTACGGAATATTCATCTTCTTCGTAAGGAATGTCTATCAGCATTGTGTCCTTTCCCGTCAGACATTCACACAGTTTTGCCGTTTTGGTATTGTTGTCGCAAAGCGTCGTCGTGGCAACCTGAAGAATATTTTTCGGGAAGACGTTCCTGTATGCGTGACCTATTGCAGCACGGTGAAAGGTACAAATGTCTGTGGAAACACCCTGTGATTCAGCTTCTATAAGTCCAAGGGTGCTTTGTCCTAATCCTGCAAAAAGGGCTGCTCCGATTTCAAGGCAAAAGGGATAAAGCCCCATGGCAAACAATATTTCCGAAGGGACAAACATTGTTGTCCATACGGTTCGATTTGGATGGGAGTAAGTATTGAAAAGATGTTTTACCCCGACGCGCTTCTGTACCAGCAGTGAACGTAATTCCGTATTTTTACTCTTGCGGAAGAAAAAGAGATATATTTTGTAAAATCGCAAAACTTCCCTGAAAAACAACTGTGAGTTTCGCTGTATGAGCCGGGATGCCCATTCCTTTAATTTTTGAAATAAAGACATAGATAGATTTCTTATTTTGGGGCAACGGTTAATTGTTCAAGAAAGGCTTCAACACGTGTTTTGATTTGTCCTTCGCTGCTTAACGAGTAATCACAACTCAAATGAAGAAGCGGAATATTTTTTTCATGAAAAGTCTTTTTAATCATCGGATAATCCAGAAGATTATGATCGCAGAACTTTAATGTATGATAAATCGCAGCGTGAATTGATTTCTCCTGCATAATTGTTAATGCTTTATTAATTCTTTCAAAAATATTCTCCATGCGGGAGCAGGGGTTTCTTTTGATATATCGTTTCGCAATGGAGAATATAGGCTCTTCGTTTATCGTTACCATAGCATCGAAATACCTGCTGCCGTTGCAAAGGTCTTCTGCCACAACTTTTGCACCTGCATCCTCTATAATCTTCATAATATTTTCATTCTCCATGATGCTACCCCAGATAAATAAACGTGGTATTTCCCGTGTATCGCGTATGTTTTCCCCCTGTTTCATAATGTGGGTTAAATAGACGTTAAATTTTTCGGGAACGGCATTTACTCCTTTTTTCAACAAAGAAAATATTTCGTATCCCGACTGGGCAACATATCCGTTCCAATACTTTTGCAGACATTGGCCTACTTTTTCCCGTACCGAATTGTAAGTAGCAATGCTTCGGTTAATGTCGTCCGGCAAAATTTTCAGGGTAAAATACGATTCGAGCTTTTCCTTGAATTTTTTGAGGAGATTGGCGTAATAATAAACTGCCGCATCATCAATGTTTTTTGGAATATCCAACATATAGTTAAACCTCTTTTTTCCTTCGTCCATTTTTACCCAGGCATCGTAAAGTCGTCTCATCCCGTCACAGGAATTAACAAATACCATTCCCGCAAAATCTTCAAGGTTGCCCTCAATTTTTCTGTCAGTAACTGCTTTAATATAAGGGCAGATGTTTCCGCAAAGCACTTCATTGGCGGAGCATGAATCTTTTTCGGTTCCTTTAATCCTGACAGGATGAAATCCGGCGGCATGAATAATTTCTACCGGCGTATAAGAACAAAAATATCCGATTTTTGGCAAGCCGCTCTCTTCAATGGAAAATTCCGCAATAGAAGTTTCAAGAGAATCCTGGCCATTATTTGATACGGAGAAAGAGGTACGGCTTTGCGCCTGCGCTTTTTCCAGTGCGATTATCGCCGCCCCAAGGGCGCCATTGATTTGAGGCTCTTCTGAAATTACAATTTTGCAGCCAAGGTTTTTTTCCAGTTCCGTCACTACGCCAATATTTTTTGCAACGCCGCCTGTCATGGCAACTTTTTGTTCCAACCCGACCCGTTTTACCTGTGCAGTAATACGTTTTGCAATCGAAATATGTAACCCACGGCAGATATCCGCTGTTTTGTGGTCAGCACCGATGAGCGACACCACCTCTGATTCCGCAAAAACAGTACAAAGACTGCTCACGGAAACATTATCCTTTCCGTTCAGGGAAATCTCTCCCATCTCTTCCAGTTCGATTTCCAGTGTTCTTGCCATAACTTCCAGAAAGCGGCCGGTACCGGCGGCACACTTGTCGTTCATGACAAAATCGAGTACGTTTCCATTCCCATCGACTTTAATCACTTTACTATCCTGTCCGCCGATGTCAATAATTGTCCTTGCATCAGGAAAGTAATAATTCGCGCCTTTTGCATGGCATGTGATTTCCGTTACTACTTCGTTGGCGAAAGGAACTTTTATACGTCCGTACCCGGTAGCAACGATATAGTTAATATCTTTTTCCGTAAGATTATTTTCTGTCAGTAGCTGTTGAAGTGTCTTCTCTGCCGCTTTTTTACTGCTGGCACCGGTTGCGATAATTGTTGCAGAAAGTATTTTTTTCTGACCATTTAAAAGAATTCCATTGGTTGACATTGAACCAATGTCTATTCCTATAGTATACATAACTGTAAAATCTCCTATTTTAAGATTATTCCGGTTCAGGTTTCGGTGGTATGGTACTGACCCAAATATTTACTACAAAAAGTCCTATGGAAATGACTTCTATCCCCGCAAAAATTTCTACCAGGGGATGAATTGGGCGAAAGCTGACCAAGCCGACAAGCCCGATGTTTGCAAGATAGAATTGAAGGTTGCCAATTTTAGGGTACGCAAGGGGCCTGCCCGTAAATCTGGGCAATATATGATACCCAACGCCAAAGATCATCATCGACATCCACCCTAAAAGGTTTAAGTGTACATGGGTAAATAATAATTGTGCGGGATAGCTTTTCATTGATACCATAATGATACCAAGTATGGCTGATATCATAAAATAAATCAAACTCGCCCGAAGAAAATTTTTAGAAAGAGGACTCATCTCCCAAATGCTCCTTTTAGAAAGTTCTTGATTTGTAAGAAGTTAAAGCAGATTTACCAAGAGACTATTAAATTTTAAGAATATATAAAAAATATGGTTTGTCAAACAAAAAATTATTGTTATCTAGTAATACTTAAGGGTGTTAGTGACAATTTAACGTTAAGCAATTTCAAAGTTGCAGAGACGCATTGCATGCGTCTTGTGTAATGCAATTATGGGTGCGCACAGGAAAAAGACGCATGCAATGCGTCTCTACACGGGCTGTGAATAAAAGCCGCCGAAGGCCTAATTAATTTTTTTCGAAAATGATGAATTGCCCTTACAGATTTTTCTATTCTGTGACTTATGATTATTTCGGGGGCGTTTCCTCTTTTTTTTGTTTTTCTTCCTTTCTTTTTTGCGGTTTTAGTTCGTTAATCTTATCAGAGTAGGTATGTACTTTATTAACAATGCTTTCAGGAATAACTGCAACCAATTTTTGCATGCCTTTTCCTATCGGTGCAGCTATTTTTGAGGTATTTACTGTGTCACATGTCGGTTTACTGCAAAATAATAAAACGCCGAAGATAATTACTCCGCAAAAAAGAACCCCTTTGAAAATCCCCAAAAAACCCCCAAAAAACCTTGAGCCAATAGATATTCCGGTTTTATGAATAACAATTTTTAATACATTTGTAATAAGGGACGTTATGATAAAGAGGACGCCAAAGATGGTAAAATAACTCAATAAATCCGTAATAGATTGAGCCAGAATACCTTTCAAGATATTGCTAATTACTCCGTGGAAAAAAAAAGCGGCAAAGAAAGAGAGAAGTAAACATCCTATTCTGAGAAATTGCATTACAGGTCCGCTGATAAATCCAAATAGTATTGCAAAAAACAAAATAACAAAAATCGAATAATCAATCCATATCATTTATGGTCGTTTCCTGCCTTTCCTTCCTTGTTCGTATGTAAGAAATCATTTGTTAGTTCTTTGACAAGCTGCTCTATATTATCCTGAGAAAGTTTAATTGAAATCTTTGGATCATTCACGGTGCCTGTTATTTCTAATGGCATGGCATTTTGCGTGAAGGCAGTTCCTGCAAGTTTTTCTATGTCAGCGTTTAAGAGTTTTTCATTAACCGTAACATTCGCATTATAAAATAGTTTTCCTCCAAATCCTATCATCCCTGATGCATCCAGTTTTAATAACTGGCTATCAATTATTGCCCTTGGAGTATAAATCGTTTCTTCCTTAATCTGTACTTCTGTTTCTAACAAATCAAAAGAATAGAGTTCATTGATGGCGATAATTTCAGATAAGGACGAAAAAAGAGACATACTTTTCATATAACCGTTCCGGATTCGAAGAGTAAAACGGCCTTTAAGGTGTTTGTTAAGGGTCTTTTTCCCAAATTCCTTTCCGCTGATATTCCCTTCGATACTCAGAATACCCCCTGCTTCGCTTCCTTCTGTTTTAAATAATGGTAAGTCTCGAAGTACCGGCATCTCTTGTGTTATGTATACGTCTTTAGCTTCGACCGTTACATTATATTCCGGTTTATTTTTGCTGAGTTTTATAACGCCATGAATATGCGTGTTGCCTCCATTTGTTCTGCAATGCGCATGTGTAATTATCACGTTATCTTTAACAGAAAGTGTATCGGTAAATAAATCTTCAATCAATAAGCTATTTTCATAGTTTATTTGTTTAATTTCAATTTTTTTAAAAATAATCTTTTTTAATAAGAGAGGAAACAGATTTAATGTACCTTGTATATCATTAAACTGAGTGGTTGTTTCTGCATCTTTGTCCTCTTTTTGGACAGTAATCCGGGAAATCTGGATTTGATTCGGCCAGCGATAAGATACCGTACCTATTTGAGCAGAGGATGGAAGTTTGTTTTCCAGAAAGAGAACGGTTTTTTGTGTGATACTTTTTTCAGAGATAAGATACGGGTATACAAATAAGAAAATAGCAGCAATTAAAAAGATCAAACATAACGAAATGATAAGCCATTTTATCCATAAAATTTTATTTTCTTGGATTTGCATATTTGTGTGAAACCCACACGAGCCTTCAGCTCACAAAAGGGGATGGAAATCTAATTATTACAATAATTCTTCATATCGCAACGATAGGGGTAGGAAAGGCTTTCGCCTCCCCTCCCTCCGAACCGTACAGGCGGATCTCCCGCATACAGCTCTCCAGTCAGTGGTAACCCCTTCGGGATTGACAGGCTAACGCATGGGCTGTGGTTAGTGTGAACAACCCAAGATTAGCAAAGTACACATTTGGCCATCTCTGGTGGTCTGCACCTCTGCCTCGTCCTTTACCTCCATAACGCTTTCTCAGGATACTTCTCAGTCTCATCCGTATCCAACTGTCTATTCTTGGAAATGTCGTTTTGTGGCTGTGCTTAAAGTATTCATACCAGCCTTTGAGACTTTTGTTGAGACCTACTGTTATACATTTCATGCTCTCTCCTGATGTTCGTCTTGTCTTGTGGCGGATAGTCTCTTTGAACTTGTTCATGCTTTTCTTACGTGGCCATCTCATCCCCCGTTCAAAGTGGTACCCCAAAAAGTCAAATCCTCCCTCTTGGGTTGCGTCTACTATTCGGGTTTTCTCCGGATGTAGTGTCAGCGCTCTTGCTTCGAGCATTCCTTTCATTTCTTCCAGCGCTCTCTTTGCTTCTTCTTCTGTTTTACAGAGAATGACACTGTCATCCGCATACCTGACCATCTCGTATCCCTGCCTTGCCATCTCGTGGTCTATCTTACTCAGATAGATGTTCGCCAATAACGGACTTATTACTGCCCCCTGCGGCGTCCCCTTCTCTGCTTGCCATTCTTTGAGTCCGTCCATTATCCCCTGCGTCAGATACCCTTCTATCATCTCCAATACCCTTCCATCTGCTATTTGTTCTTCCACTTCCTTCATCAATTTGTCGTGGGGGATACTGTCAAAGTAGCTCTTGATGTCTGCATCTACTACCCATGTATATCCATTCTTCAAGAGTTCTTCTACTCGCCGCAACGCATCCTTACACCCTCGTCCTGGCCGAAATCCATAACTCTGTTCTGCAAATGTCCTCTCAAATATCGGTTCGAGGATATTCCTCATCGCCGTTTGCACGATTCGGTCGGTTACCACAGGTATTCCTAATGGCCTCTTTTCTCTGCTTCCCACCTTCGGTATCCATACCCTCTTGACGGGTTTTGCCCTGTAGTTTCCTTCTCTGAGTACCTTCTCTAATTCCACGAGATTCTTTTCCGCTTCTTTCTCGTACGCCTCGATGCTCTGTAGGTCTACTCCCGCTGCCCCTTTATTACTTCTGACCTTCTCCCATGACGCTCTCAGGTTCTCGCTTGAGTACACCTTGTCCACCAGACTAAACCATTTGCCTCCTTTCACTCCTTTTTCCAAAGCCGTCAACATCCGTTCCGTCCATACAGAAGGTTCTGTCCATCTCCATCTCTCCCGGATTTGAACTTCTCCTGCTTGCTTAGGATTTTCTTCCACTCCCGCTGGTCTTTCTTCCTTCCCTATAGTCTTCACGCATCCACCTTCCTGCCTCCCTTTGCTCCACACCCATTACAGTGCTTCTTCACTACTATGGAGGCTCTGACTCCTGATACTGTCACTCCCTACATCAGGTATCCCTGATTCATGCACCTTGCCTTCCAGCCATTCCGTCTCCAACCACCCATTGCTCCCTATCATCGCTTTTCCACGCTACCCCTCAGCTTGACAGGCTTCCTTTTTTTTTTTTTCTCTCTCAAAGGTCTGGGCTTCGCCATTCCCTAGCAGGCTCACCGTTACAACAAGCAGAATCGAGTTCGTTATCCTACGGACTGGCTTTTCACCTCCCGTTGCTCCCCACCACACCTCACGTGTCGCAGTTACGATCGGTTACAGGGCGGAAAGCGTTTTCCCTGAAGGGGACTTACACCCTCTGACTTTGTGCACTCTCAGGCGCACTAGGGGCTGAAAATCTTCAGCCCCTACACGACAATAATCTATTTTCGAAAGAAAAAGTAGTTGGGATATTGTGTGTTAAAAAGAGGGCATCAATTTTTATCAATCAGACTTCGGGCCGTCATTTCAGGAGGTTGTTTAATTTTTAATATATCCAGAATGGTAGGTGCAATATCCGATAAAACACCTCTTTTCCTTAATTTTATTCCATTGCAATTATTTGCAATATAAATGAATTCCACATCATTCATGGTGTGTGAGGTCAATGGCCCGCCGGTCGAATGATCAACCATCTGTTCGGCATTTCCATGGTCTGCGGTTACCAAAGCAATGCCATCTGAAGCAAGTGTTGCCCGAACAACTTCACCAAGACATTCATCAACCGTTTCAATAGCTTTTACCGCTGCCTTGAAATCTCCTGTGTGACCGACCATATCGCCATTGACAAAATTAAGAATAATTACATCATAGGTAGAATTTAGCCTTTCAGCATCATAAAAAGGAGGATGGCTTTCGTACAAGGTGGTATCGTTTCTTTGCTTAGCATACTCTCTTACGGCGCCTATTCCATCGAGTATTGCCTTCACAACTATTTCCGTGACTTTGTAAGCACTCATTTCAGGCTGGCTAGCCTCCGGAACTTTTGGGCTGTCAACAAGAATCCTGTCCTCGCCTTCAAAAGGTTGTTCTTTCTTGCTGTTTAAAAAGCTTGTTACGTGTGCAAATTTTTGAGTTTCTGAGATGCGTAACTGCCATAAACGGTTTTGTTCAAAAACGTCACCAAGTATATTAGACATATTCATTGGAGGTATGAGGGGATATTTAAATGTGTCGTAATATTGGGTAAAACCCAAGAAGCGTATATCAGGAAGTGGCCCCCGTTCAAAATGCCTAAAATTTTCTTCAACAAAGGCCATCGTCAATTGTACTGCACGATCCTGCCGGTAATTGAAAAAAATTACCGAATCGTTCGGTTTAATGTATCCGATGGGGATATTGTTTCCGTCAGTAATAAGCGTTGGCCTGATAAATTCATCGGTCTCGATTACTGAATCGGGTTTTGATCCGGTCGCTTTTGCCTTACGAATTAATGAATCTGCCCTGGAATAAGCAGATTCAATAGCTTCCTGGGCAGAAGCAGCGTACAAGCCCTTGCCAGAGGTCAATGCTTCATATGCAAGCTTTGTCCTTTCCCAATTATGATCTCTGTCCATAGCATAGTAACGTCCCATAACCGATGCGATTGTCCCCACGCCAATAGTATTTATTTGATTTTCAAGTCGCTTTAAATATGTTATGGCGCTTCGTGGCGGAGTGTCACGTCCGTCCGAAAAAAAGTGTATAAATACGTTTGTAAAACCTTGTTGTTTTGCCAGTTTCAGCAATGCATAAAGGTGCTCTTCTGTAGCGTGCACTCCCTGATCCTGTACCAATCCCATAAGATGCAAAGAAGAGTTTTCTCTTTTGCAGTGTTCAATTAACCCCAGCAATTTGGTGCCGGAGAAGAAGGTTCCGTCTTTTAACATCCTGTTTAGTCGTGAAATCTCCTGCTCTACAATACGCCCGGCGCCAATATTGAGATGCCCGACCTCAGATGATCCCTGGTTATCCGGCATTAACCCAACATCTTCTCCGCTGGCACCAAGACGGGTATTGGGATATTTAATAAGGTAAGAATCCGTATTTGGTTTTTTTGCTGAGGCAACGGCGTTTCCTGAATTGGCTTTGTCTCCAATTCCCCAGCCATCTCTGATAATTAACACTAATGGTTTTGGCAACGGTACCTCCATTCAAAAAATAAAATTCAAATATTCGTAAATAACGTTACGGTTGAGTTTCGCTGCTCTCAACCAAAACTGCAAACACCCAGCCCGGTAGTAGAGACAGGTTTAAAACCTGTCTCTACAAAAAGGATTTGGGGATGTGTTATGAATTACACTGAATAGATACTGCATATTGAAAAATTCCATCTTTGTATAAATCATTACCATAAATATCATTTGCAACAATTGCCGGAAAATTTTCAACTTCTAATTTCCGGATTGCTTCCGTTCCCAGATCTTCATATGCCACTATTTCCATTTTTTTTACGGACTGTGCCAGTAATGCGGCGGCACCGCCAGTAGCAACAAAATAGACCGCCTTATACTTTTTCATTGCCTCCACTACTTCTCCGGAACGGCCTCCTTTACCAATGGTTGCTTTTAACCCGAGAGACAATAACAGCGGCGCATATTTGTCCATTCTATAGCTTGTGGTCGGCCCGCACGATCCGATTGGCTTACCTGGTGGCGCCGGGCTCGGTCCTACATAATAAATGATTTGATTTTTTATGTCAAAGGGCAGTTCCTTGCCCTGGTCAATAAGATTTACAAGTCTTTTGTGTGCCGCATCCCTCGCGGTGTAAAGCGTACCGCTGATTTTAACTTTATCTCCGATTTTCAACTCTTCAACAACAGCATCTGACAGGGGTGTGTTTATATGTATAATGTTTGTCATAATTATTCAGTTCCCAGTATTGCGGTTTTTACGCGATGAGAATGGCAGTCTATATTAACTGCAACAGGAAGGCTTGCAATGTGACAAGGGTGGCTTTCAACATGGACTGCCAGGGCGGTTATCCTGCCGCCCAGCCCCTGCGCACCTATCCCCAGATTATTTATTTTCCCCAAAAGTTCCTTTTCCAGTTGTGCCGTGCCGGGATTCTTATTCTCCGTGCCAACAGGCCGCAATAATGATTTCTTTGCCAAAAGGGCAGCATAGTCAAAGGTACCACCGATTCCGACTCCTACAATAATCGGAGGGCAGGGATTTGCCATTGCCCGTGCAACCGTTTCCACGACAAAATGTATCAATCCCTCTTTTCCATCTGCGGGAGTTAACATAACGATTTTGCTCATATTTTCGCATCCGCCACCCTTTGCCATGAAAGTGATCTTTAAATGGTTTTCAGGGACAAATTCTGTATGAATAATAGCGGGGGTATTATCATTTGTATTCACCCGTGTGAGTGGGTCTGCCACGATAGATTTTCTCAGAAAACCTTCTTTGTATCCTTTGCGAACCCCTGCATTGATTGCATCACGAAGACAGCCACCAATAATTTCAACATTTTGTCCCATCTCAACAAACACAACGGCAACCCCGGTATCCTGACACAAGGGCATTTTATTTTTCCGTGCGATCTTCGCGTTTTCTAATAACTCGGAAAGTATTTCTTTCGCAATGGGAGATACTTCTTTTTCATGGGCTATATCCAGGGCATTGATTACGTCACTTCCCAAATTGAAATTTGCATCCATGCAAAGCCGGGAAACTGTCTCCGAAATCTCTGATGCGTTAATCCTGATAGGTGTAACCATAACGAATAGCCCTTATGTTTTCATCAAAAAATTGTGCGGGAAAGACGGTGTCGAAGTTTACCAATTCAATATTAATTCCGATTTTTTGTAATAACTTGCCCAAAGCGATCATATTAACAAAAATGGGACTGCTAAAGTGTTGTGTAGCAATTTTTTCAAAAGGGATTCTATTGCTTGCTGGGCAGTGTAAATCACATTTTTTACACTCTGTTCCACAAGCGGAAGATTCTATAAGGATATGTTTGGCTTTAATAGTGGTATCGTGTATTCTTGAAAGTAAAAGCCCGATATCTGCCTCTTCGAAAAAGGGCACTTCGATGGGTTCATCGGAATAGGTAATCTCCGCTTTGATATTACCTCCGCGAACAGCCGCGTCATAAACAAGATTAAGGGCAACTTCTTTTCCTAATTTCGTAAGAATGCTTGCCAGAATATGCGCCATAAGTTTAATACCTTGGCCAGCTTCGCCTGCTAATATAATTTTTTTAGTACGGTACTCATCGGGAACGGGAGTAATTTTCTTTACCATAAGGACAACGCCAACACCAAAAAAACTTTTCCCGATACGAGCGGTTTCCTTAAATCCATGCTTTTGAAAGAGATGGTATGCCAGTTTCTCCGAAGGATAAGTAAAAATTTTTGCCTTGTAACAATCTCTGTTGGCAAAAATATTCAACGTCTCCTCCAATAGTTTACTCCCGTATCCTTTTCTTCTGTGCGATGGAGCAATGCCCAGCCAAAAGATATTTCCTATTTGTTGCGATATCCAGGCAAATACGAAACCAATGAGATTCCCATTTTCTTTTCCGACAAGATAAACGCAGTTTTTGTCATTGATTCGTTTCTTTATTTTTTCCGGAGTATAGATATTCCGGAAGTGTGAACGATCAACCTCCGGATTTTCAGAGTGCAATTCATCTACTATGCGGTAATAAAGGTCTACCACCGTTTCTCTATCATTTTCTTTGAGTTTTTCTATGATAAAAGTCATAAAAAAATTTAATGTCATTTCCTAACCCCCAAACTATTCGGAATTCTATTAATATATTTTGGGGTATGGTTTCAAATTATGTTCGCGAATGAACAAATATTATATCGATAAATTAATTTACCAACAATAGAATTATGGTATTCCCCGTGCTGTCAGGAGTTTCTTCCTGACAGCAACTCTAACTCCGTATCAAGGTGGCAGGAGGAAACTCCTGCCACCACGGCAAGGGAGTCGAAGGGTTATATTAAACCTGTTGATATTTCGAAAACCAGATTTGTTTGATTATACATGAGGAATAAACGGTAAAGCCATTTATATAGGGAAAGATTGCAGGAATATCCTTTAAGGATGTGCAAAACGAGGGTCACTGTAATAAAAAATGGGCATGAAGGAGAAAAATCATGCCCATTTTAAGGAGTTGGTTTGACGCAATTGCGACTTCAGAACGAAGTCTATCAAAACCGATTATATATACACGAAAATGGTAAAATTTGTTCCACGATTTTATCAAAAATAAACAAAAAAAAGGAAAATCCTGTTTTGACGGTTTAACCCTGACAGGGTTTCAGAACCCTGTCAGGGTTGCAAAATAGCTAAAAAATTATGTTTAAAAAAAACTAAACGGTTACAAAAATTTTTTGTAAAGATTTGATCTTTATCATCCGTTAAATTTTGCCTTCAGCATGGCAAGCTGCGCTTGCAAATCTCCGACAAGTTCAGGAGCTTTTTCTTTATCTCGCTTCTTTGGCTTTTTATCCGTACTGTCCTCTTTACCAAAAGGATCGCTTTTCATAGACAAAGAAATCCGCCGCCTTCCTCTATCTACCTCTATCACCGTCACCATTACTTTTTGCTGAACGCTTACAACATCTGCGGGGTTTTTCACAAACTTGTCCGCCATATTGCTGATGTGCACCAACCCGTCCTGATGAACCCCTATATCCACAAAAGCTCCAAAATTGGTGATATTTGTGACAATTCCCGGCAATGTCATCCCTGTTTCCAGATCCTCAATTGCATTAATTCCCTCAGCAAAAGCAAAGGCTTCATACTTTTCCCTTGGGTCGCGACCGGGTTTATCCAATTCGTTAAGAATATCATTAAGCGTAGGCAGTCCTATTTCTTCGGTTACATATTTTTTAAGGTCGATTTTGCTACGGAATAAAGAAGTCTTTATAAGGTCTTCTATGCCGCAATTTAAATCCCTTGCCATTTTTTCAACTATATAGTAACTTTCGGGGTGCACCGCACTGGAATCCAGGGGATTTTCTCCATCCCTTATCCTCAGGAATCCTGCTGCCTGTTCAAATGCTTTATCGCCAAGCCTTGGCACTTTAATCAGTTCCGCCCGGCTTTTGAAAGGACCGTGTTCGTTTCGGTATTCCACAATCTTTTTCGCAAGCTGAGGTCCAAGCCCGGAAACATACGATAATAATTCCCTGCTTGCCGTATTCAGCTCCACACCAACGGAGTTCACGCAACTCATCACCACATCGTCGAGCGATTGCTTAAGGGCCGTTTGATCGACATCGTGCTGGTACTGCCCCACACCAATGGCTTTTGGGTCTATTTTCACCAATTCCGCCAACGGGTCTGCCAGCCTTCTGCCAATGGATACCGCCCCGCGAACGGTCACATCATGATCAGGAAACTCCTCCCTTGCAACACCGCTGGCAGAATAGACGGACGCCCCGCTTTCATTTACCATCACCGTAATAATACTATTAGGCAAATCTATTCCATTCACAAAACTTTCCGTTTCTCTGCTCGCCGTCCCATTCCCAATCGCTATTGCTTCAACCTCATATTTCTTGCAAAGGTTTTTTATCGCTGCGGAAGATTCAAGGGTCTTCCTCTGAGGATCATGAGGAAAGATCGTTTCATTATGAAGCAGCTTGCCCTGTTTATCCAGACATACCACCTTGCATCCAGTACGAAAACCCGGATCAATCGCCAGGATTGTTTTCTGCCCCAATGGAGACGCCAATAACAATTGCCTAAGGTTTTTCGCAAACACCCTTATCGCCTCTTCATCCGCTTCCTTCTTGGTATTTAACCGAATCTCAGTTTCCATGCTGAGGCTTAACAGTCTTTTATAAGCATCTTTAAGGGCAATTTCCACCTGTGCTGATATTCCGTTATCAGAAATAAGATATTTACGTTTTAAAAGATCTATTGCCTGCTCCTGCGGAGGGGCGATATTCAGTAAAAGGAACTGCTCTTTTTCTCCCCTGCGCATGGCAAGCATCCTGTGTGACGGTACGGAAGCAACCGGTTCCTTCCATTCAAAATAATCCTTATACTTCTGAGCCTCTTCTTCTTTTCCTTTTATTACCTCTGACGTAAGAATACCTTCCTTAAGAAATAACTCCCTCATTTCCTTTCTCGCATCCGCATCCTCATTAATCCATTCTGCTATAATATCCCTTGCGCCCTGCAATGTTTCCTCTTCCGTATTTACTCCCTTCTCCGCATCAATATACTTAACGGCTTCGGCATGCAAATCAAAATCTTTTTGTTCAAAGATCATTTTTGCCAATGGTTCCAGCCCTTTTTCCTTTGCGGCGGTTGCCCTGGTTTTTCTCTTTGGTTTGTAAGGTAAATAGATATCCTCAAGTACCGCCAAGGTTTCCGCTTCATTCACGGCCTTTTCGAGTTCGGGAGTCAGTTTTTCCTGCTTAATCAAAGAATTCAAAATAGTTTCCCTTCGTTTGTCAAGTTCGCGCAACTGGGCTACCCTGTCTCTTATTGCCAATATCGCCACTTCATCCAGGCTCCCGGTCATTTCTTTTCGGTACCTCGCGATAAAAGGAATCGTACCGCCCTCATCCAAAAGAGTGATTACCGCGCTTACCTGTTTCTCGGAAAGAGAAAGCTCCTGTGCTGTTTTCTTACAATTCGTATCCATCGTTCGTTCCTTCTTATTTTTATCTTAACAAAAAAGAGAAAAACCTCTTGCATAAAAAACACATTTAAATTATTTTGCTCACCTACATTACATTAAGAATCATGTTGCCAGGGTATGCTTATATTTTCATTAAATATAATGGTTATTGATTGAATAGTAATTATATTTATATATCTCTGTAAAAACATCAGAAAATGAAAAATGATATTAAAATAATCTTCATGAGCGGCTATGCCAGTGATATTATCACAGGAAAGAAATAATAAGAGAAAATCTGCCCTTCCTGCAAAAACCTTTTCAGACACTAGAACTTTTGAATCTGATAACTACGGTATTAAACAGCTAAATAATGGAAAACATTAAAAAGAAAATACTTATTGTTGACGATGATGATGAAGTTCTTGATTCTTTAGGCTCTTTTCTTAAAGTATCCGGATATGATGTTACGACGTGCGATAACCCTGAAACTGCGGTTGCAAAAGCAACTTCATATAATTTTAACGTTGTTTTATCCGATATAAAAATGCCGAAAATGTCAGGAATACAATTTCTTCAACACATCCACACGATTAACCCTGAATTACCGGTGATTCTGATGACGGCATATGCGGAATTGAATAATGCAGTTTCTGCATTAAGGGCAGGTGCGTTTGACTTTATCCTTAAGCCATATAAACCTGAATTGCTTATCAATAGTTTGGAAAAAGCTATTGAATTTAACCGTCTCAGGCAAATGGAAAAAAACTATAAAAAATCGCTGGAGGATACCATTGAAAAAAGGACTCAGGAACTGGCTCAAAAAAACATCGCTCTCAGTGAAATTCTCGGACAACTCGAAATCGAAAAAAAACAATTGCAGGATAATATCATCGCCAATGTGGAAAAACTCATATTACCGGCAATACAAAAACTCAAACTAAAAGGGGAGTCGCGAAAGTATGTTGAACTATTACAAAAAAATATAGAAGAATTAACGTCCTCATTCGGTATAACGTTAACAAAGGAAAAATACAAACTCAGCCCAAGAGAAATTGAAATCTGTAATATGGTAAAAAGCGGCCTTACAAACAAAGAAATCGCCAGACTCCTGAATATATCCCTCCGTACTATCGAAAAACATCGCGATAACATTCGAAACAAACTTGGCATAATAAAAAAGGATACAAATTTATCCACCTTCCTTAAAACATTTTGATGTTTAGTCAAACAAATCTGGTTTTTGAAAATTTATGAACAGTGGCGGCAGGAGTTTCCTCCTGCCGTTTTGTTACGTATTAGCAATACGTAATAACTACGTACTAAATTCGTGTTGTTTTCTCTTTTGCAATTTGTAATAGTATCTACTTACCAATCTCTACGGATTCACATATTTCTACCATGTATTTACGCAGGGAAATAATCCTTCGATTCCGCTTAGGGTGAAAGCAGGAGTCATGCTAAACAAAATCGGGTGTAGGGTAGGCATTGCCTACCCTACATATCTATTTGACTATATGATCGCAATCACCTCCTTTCTCTTGCAGAAAATGGGAAAAAACAACAATATCCTTATAGTAGATGATGAAACTGCAATACTCAATTCTCTGTCGTTATTGCTTGAAAAATACGGATATGACATTACGGTTAGTTGTGATCCTGAGAACGCCTTTCAAAAAATAGCATCCAATAATTATGACGTTATATTAACGGATATTAACATGCCGGAAATGTCAGGCATCGAGCTTCTTGATAACATCCGTACTGTCAATACCGACATACCGGTAATATTAATGACCGCCTATTGCGAATTAGATTACGCAATATCCGCCATAAAAAAAGGTGCATTTGATTATATTCTTAAGCCGTTTAAGCCGGAAATTTTATTAAACAGCCTCGAAAAAGCGCTTGAGTTTAACCGGCTCAGACAAATCGAGAAAAATTATAAAACATCGCTGGAAGATACCGTAAAACAAAAAACACAGGAACTCACCACACTCCTGTTAACCGTTAAAGATTTGAGTTATGAAATAATACAACGGTTATGCGCCGCTGCGGAATTCAAAGACCCGGAAACAGGCGCCCATATCATAAGAATAGGCCTTTATGCTCAGAAAATCGCTCAAACCATGAAATTATCGTCAGATATTGTTGAAACAATTCGTTTTGCAAGCCCTATGCATGATATTGGAAAGATAGGGATACTTGATAGTATCCTTTTAAAAGACGGTAATCTTACTCCTGAAGAATTCGAAATTATGAAAAAGCATACGATTATCGGCGAAAAAATACTTTCAGGCTCAAAACATGCTAATATCCAAATGTCGGCTTCCATCGCATTAACTCATCACGAAAAATGGGATGGAACGGGCTATCCCAACGGATTAAAAGAGGAGAAAATCCCTATTGAAAGCAGAATCACCATGCTTTGCGACCAATATGATGCATTAAGAAGTTCGAGGCCTTATAAGAACGCATTAAACCACAAGGAAGCAGTAGAAATACTTGTAAAAGGCGATGGCAAAACTCTGCCGCATCATTTTGACCCCCGGGTCTTACATGCCTTTATCACAATAGAAACCGTATTTGAAGAAATCTATAATTTATTTATATCTTAACCAGAAAGAGGGAAGGAGAACCAAAATGAAGATGTCTGTGACAGCAAAAATAATCATGTTGTTTGTATTGGCAGGAGTAATACCCTTGATCGCCATAGGAGTGCTCAGCTATATCAACTCCAGCAAGGCATTACGGGTGCAGGCGTTTAATCAGTTAGAAGGCGTGCGCGAGATCAAGAAGGCGCAGATAGAGCAAGTATTCCAGGATCGGAAAGAGGATATGGAAGTACTCGTAGACACGGTGAATTCACTCCGTGATGAAGCAATAAATAAACTGGTTGCCGTGCGGGAAATAAAAAAGACTCAAATCGAGACATACTTCAGAGACCGTTTGAAGCTTATGGATGACGTACAGATGAACCTGCGTTTTACGGGTGGAATCGGACTCTTTGCCGGGGCATTTAAAAACGGTATTGAAAGCCCACAGTATAAAGAACTTGTAACGGCGAGAGAGAAAGGGTTTTCCATATTTATGGAAAACTTTGGCTTTTATGATGTATTCTTGATTGACCCCGAAGGAAACGTAGTGTATACCGTTGCAAAGGAATCAGACCTCGGTACAAATCTAATGAGCGGCCCGTTGAAGAATTCAGGACTTGGAAGGGTTTTTGAGAAATCCCGTTCCAGGATAGCCATAGAAGATTTCTCCTGGTACGAGCCATCAAATGAACCAGCCTCCTTTATTGCAGCACCGCTCAAAGACGCAGGCGGAAATTATATTGGATGTGCGGCATTCCAGATATCACTGAAAGACGTCAATAAAATCATGCAGGAGCGGGACGGATTGGGCAAAACAGGGGAAACTTATCTGGTAGGACCTGATAAACGTATGCGTTCCGACTCGTTCCTTGACCCCGAAGGGCACTCTGTAAAGGCTTCGTTTGCAGGTACGGTAGAAAAAAACGGTGTTGTCACTGAAGCGGCAAATGCCGCACTCTCCGGCAAAAAGGGAGCCGATGTCATAAAAGACTATAACGGAAATCCCGTGCTCTCCGCCTACACGCCGGTAAAAGTGGGGGATTTGACGTGGGCGCTTCTTGCCGAGATAGATGTAGCCGAGGCATTCTGCCCTGTTGACGGCGACGGGAAGTACTTTTTTGCCAAATATATAGAGAAATACGGGTATTACGATCTGTTTTTAATGAACCCTGACGGATATGTATTTTATACGGTAAGCAAAGAAGCCGACTACCAGACCAATATGGTAAACGGAAAATACAGCGGTTCAAACCTCGGAAGGCTTACACGCAAGGTGCTGGAAACAAAGCAGCTATGCCGCGTAGACTTTGAACCCTACGCACCGAGCAATGGAGAACCCGCCGCCTTCATCGCCCAGCCTGTGGTAAATAATGGCAAGGTGGAGACAATCGTTGCGCTCCAGTTTTCGCTTGACTTCATAAACTCAGTCATGAAACAGCGCGAAGGGATGGGAGAAACCGGAGAGACATATCTTGTTGGAGCTGATAAGCTCATGAGATCAGACTCCTTTCTTGATCCCACAAATCACTCGGTAAGGGCGTCTTTTGCCAACCCTGCAAAGGGAAAAGTAGATACGGAAGCGAGCAGGGATGCATTGGCGGGAAATACCGGTTCAAGGATTATTATCGACTATAACGGGAATCCGGTGTTATCTTCCTACACTCCTATTAAGGTTGGAGACACAACATGGGCGCTGCTTGCAGAGATCGACAAGGCGGAGGCATTTGCCGCGGTAAACAAACTTGGCATGTGGATGATCGTCATCGGCGCCTTGTCCGGCGGGTTTGTGGCAGGGCTGGGATTCATTGTAATCAAACTGACGAACAGGATATCGAGCCTGTTCAAAAACCTCCTTGCGGAATTGACGGGAAGCGCGACACAGCTTGCGTCAGCGTCGGAACAGATATCGGCGTCAAGCCAGAGCCTTTCGGAGGCTACCTCAGAGCAGGCAGCATCCATAGAAGAAACGTCTTCAACAATGGAAGAGATGTCGTCAATGACGAAGCAAAACGCAGACAATGCGAAGGAGGCAGCGTCCCTTGCAAAACAGTGTAATGATTCGGTGGAAAAAGGAAACCAGGCGGTAGTGGGCACGGTTGAAAACGGAAACAGTGCGGTGATAGAAATGGCAGGGGCGATGAATGAGATATCGGAGAGTAGCGGAAAGATTGCGGACATTATAAAGATCATAGAGGGGATAGCGTTCCAGACGAACCTGCTTGCATTAAACGCAGCGGTAGAAGCAGCGAGGGCAGGGGAGCATGGGAGAGGGTTTGCGGTAGTTGCCGAAGAGGTGAGGAATCTTGCTCAGAAGAGTTCTACGGCGGCAAAGGATATAACGGCACTGATAACAGACAGTGTGAAGAAGGCGGAAACGGGGAAGGAGTTGGTGGATAAGACGAAGGGGGTATTATCCAGCGCAGTAGAACAAGTGAAAGAGGTCTTTTCCGGGGTAGTGGAGCAGGTGCAGAAGGTAGTGCATTTGGTGAATGAAATTGCGACTGCCTCGGATGAACAGTCGAACGGGATAGATCAGATAGGGAAGACGGTGCAGCAGATGGATCAGGTGACGCAACAGAATGCGGCAAATGCGGAGCAGACGGCGGCGGCAAGCGAAGAACTCACGGCGCAGGCGCAAGCGCTGAATGATTTGGTGGATAAGATAGCAATAGAGGTAAATACGGGGAGCGATTTGAAGGAAGAGGAAAGGAAGGCGGTGACGGCTCCGGCAGCGGGAAAGAGGCAGGCAATCCCTGCTGCGGGAATAGCGGCGACGGTAAAGAAAAAGCCTGCGCTGAAAGGAAACAGGAAGGAAGCCGCACAAACAAAGTCAGACCCGCGAAACATAATCCCTATGGAAGGTGATGATTTTAGTGATTTTTAATAAAAGCAATATCAATTTTCATTTATGTCGGGTAGGCCTGTCTGCCGACAGGCAGGCATCGCCTACCAATAAACTGATGCGTCCGATTCATGGTTGTGAATCGAATGGAATTTGAAATTTCGGCAGGCCGTGCCGTGCCCTACATTGATGATTCAACCTCCGGCGGGTTCAGGTCTGTGACCTGAACCCACAATGGGCGTTTGTCCCCCGCTGGCGGGGGTGCAGGGGGTGGAGTGGCATACACGTTAACTTAAGAAAGAACTATAGCATTTTAGGACAAAATATCGAATGCAGAACAAAGAACATTGAATCTCGAAGGAAAAAACCTTAATAATTCGACATTTTCTGTTCGATATTCGATATTTAATTGAACCCCTGATTTAGATAGCATAAGGATGTTGAAATGGTAAAGATGTGTTTGAAGGATATAAAACGTGGGGTTCAGATTACAAATCTGAACCCACGAAGTGTACAGATTTCTTTCAGTCGGGTTTCTTACCCGACAACTTTTTGTTCCGAATTGGTATTGTCGGGTAAGAAACCCGACCTTATATGTTTGCACTTGTCTGCGTGCAACACACAGGTTTTGTAAGGGCTGAAGATTTTCAGCCCCTACACGACAATAAACTATTTTCGAAGGAAGGAATGAATAATTATGGAAACCGTTTTAAACCGGAAACCGAAAACAGACGCGTCTACAGTACCTGAACATGAAGGAAAATATTTAACCTTTTTCCTTTGTGGTGAAGAATATGGGATTGCCATTCTTAAAGTAAAGGAAATTATGGGAATCATGAATATTACCCCCGTACCTCAGGCGCCCGGTTATGTAAAGGGGGTAATCAATCTGAGAGGAAAGGTAATTCCTATCGTTGATTTGAGATCGAAGTTCGGAATGCCGGAAAAGGATCATACGCAGGAAACATGCATCATTGTTGTGGAAGTAGAGAAGGTATTGACAGGCATAATAGTTGATACCGTGTCGGAGGTGATTGATATAAATGGAAGCGATATAGAACCTTCTCCTCATTTTAGCAATGACGTCAGTACAGATCTGTTTCTGGGCATGGCAAAGGTAAAAGATAAGGTAAAAATATTGCTGGATATTGATGCTGTATTAGGATCAAATGATATTAATCTGATAAAAAATCTGACACATGAAAGTGTTTAGCGCTTATCATAAAAGGAACATTCCCGTTGCAAGATAGGTGAAACATCAGCCTTTTTCGGGGGAAGACGCAGGTTTCTTTAAGGTCGGGTTTCTTACCCGACAATACCAATTCGGAATAAAAAGTTATCGGGTAAGAAACCCGGCCTTATAAATTTTATACAGAGTTGGGTTGAACGAAAGTGAAACCTAACAACAGCTGTCGCAGCATCAAATATCTGTTGGGTTTCGTTCCTCAACCCAACCTTCAGCTTCTTTGCTCCGTTCGCTTCACTCAGGACAAGCTTTGTCATTCTGAGCGGAGTCGATGAATCTCTTTACCGTTCATGATAAACTCCGTCGAAACATAATATAATAATTTAGGTTACAAAAAATCGGGAATGCTCCCTTTAACGTTTAGGAATTTCAATCTTTGTAGGGGCTGAAGATTTTCAGCCCCTACGTTGGAACATTTTGTTCCAAAAAGCCGCCGAAAGCATAATTCAAACACATGCATCGCCAGATACGTTTTTAAAAAGAATAGGAGTCTCCGGAGTAGAGAGAGAATGAGGAAAAGTTCGCCAAAAACAAAAAACTCACTTTTTTACGAAAAAAAAAATACCTGGTCGCTTTCAAAAAAGGCGCTGCTGGGAATTCTTGCCGTACTCCTTCCCGTAATTGTTACATTTCTCCTGGTTTATAACCATAACAGGGTATATTTGAAAAACCGTGTCCTCGATACCCTTACCATTATCGCCGAGGCATATGAGGGACATGTCTATCAGTTTCTGGAACAATCCAAACGCCGTGTACAGGATTTTGCCAGCGACGGGTTTATAAGGAACCAACTTCTCAGAATAATTCGGGGGAAAACCACATCAACCGACGTCCTGAGCAGACACCTGATTAAAAACAAAATCGTCCTCGACAAGACCATTAGTACCATCCATGTCCTCTCCCTGGAAGGAAAGGTCGTTGCTTCCACTAACAATGCCGAAATCGGAAGGAATTATTCGGATGAACCTTTTTTTATAAATGGGAAAAATGATATCTCCGTTGAAGAAACGTATACCCTGCATGCAGGACTTCCCGAAATTGTTGTCTCTACCCCCGTTTGTACGAAAGATACACACAGGGTTATTGGCGTCATTGCCAACTTTATACAGATTTCAGAGCTTGATAACATCTTATCCGGTGAATACCACCGCGAACTGGGGGCAATCTCCCGGGGGAAAGGGAAAGGAGCATGGAATACTCTGGAGATTTATCTGGTCAACCGGGATAAACTCATGATTACAAAATCCCTGTTTATAAAGGATGCAGTACTGAAACAGGCCGTCGATACATTACCCGTAAGGTTAGGATTTACCTCGAAAAAAGAAATGGCAGGATTCTACAAGGATTACCGGTGTATAGACGTGGTAGGCGCTTCGATGTATATCCCTTCCTTACAATGGGTGCTGTTGATTGAAATTGACAGGGATGAGGTGCTTGCCCCTATTAAAAATGTGCTCGTAAGCGCAGGAATAACCGGTGCTGTTGTTATTGTAATGATCGCTTCCCTCCTGATCCTTTTCCTGAAAAAGGTAGTAAAACCGCTCCGTATTATCGCCCATGCCTCTACGGATATTGCCCGGGGCAATCTTGACGCCGCCGCCATTACCGTGAAAACAAACGATGAAATAGGCGTCCTTTGTAAATCGTTTAATGTTATGTCACATGATATTAAAACAAGGACTTCCGAATTGATGAAGATTAATGAAAGGCTTGCTGAAGCGCAAAAAATTGCGCGGATGGGAAACTGGGAATGGGACACTGCAAAGAATGAACTCTACTGGTCAGAGGAGGTTTACCGCATATTTGGTTTGACCAGAAAAGAATTCGCCGCATCCTATGAGGCATTTCTGGAATGCGTACATCCGGACGACCTTGAGTATGTGAAAAAATCAGTTGCGGATGCCATTCAGGGAAAGAAGCCTTATGAAATTGACCACCGTATACTTCTGAAAGACAATACCATGCGTGTTGTCCACGAAAAAGCAACCGTCCTGTTTGATGATATCGGAAAAGTCGTTCGAATGGTGGGAACGGTTCAGGATATCACCGAATGGAGGCACAGAGAAGAGGAGATGAATCTCCTGCAGGCGCTGATACTGGCGGTTGGAGAGGCGGAAAATCTGCATGACGCCCTTGTTATTACGCTGGAAAAGGTATGCAACGCTACCGGATGGATTTATGGAGAGGCATGGACGCCTCATCCCGGAGGCAAATATCTGGAACGGGATCACGCGTATTACAGTAAGATAGACCGCCTGGAAAAATTCAGCGAATTAAGCGGGGAATACCGTTTTTCTCCAGGGGTTGGATTGCCAGGACGCACGTGGGCAGAGAAGCAGCCGGTCTGGATACGTGACGTCTCCATTGATCCAAATTATCCGCGTGCACCGCTTGCAAAGGAGACAGGATTAAAGGCAGGCGTTGCTTTCCCTATAATGACAGACAAAGACGTGGTTGCCATTATTGTGTTTTATATGTCCGAACCACGGGAAAGGGATGAATGGCTCATTAACCTTGTTTCATCCGCCACGGTTCAGCTCGGACAGGTCATCCAGCGCAAACAGGCGGAGGAGGCGCTGCAAAGAAGCGAGGCACTGCTCCATTCCATTTTGGACAATACGACAGCGGTTGTATATGTAAAAGACCTGCGGGGAAGATACACCTTTATCAACAAACGGTTTGAGGATTTATTTCATATAAAGAAGGATGAAATAAAGGGCAAGACTGATTATGACCTGTGGGATGCACAAATGGCAGATGCATTCAGGAAGAATGACAAAAAGGTAATAAAGGAAAAGTCGCCTCTGGAATTTGACGAAATTGCCTTACACGACGATGGAAAGCACGCCTATATTTCAGTAAAATTCCCCCTTTTCGACAGTATCGGCACTGTTTACGCCGTTTGCGGCATTTCAACGGATATCACCGAACGTAAACAAATGGAAGATCAACTCAGAAAATTATCATGCGCCATCGAACAAAGCCCATCTGTAGTTATTATTACCGATACAAACTGCTCTATTCAATATGTCAACCCTAAATTCACACAATTAACCGGCTACACTCCGGAAGAAGTCTTTGGAAAAACTCCCGGTATCTTAAAATCCGGTATGACTCCAAAAGAGGAATATAAACGTTTATGGGAAACACTCACCGCCGGCAATGAATGGAGGGGCGAATTTATTAACCGAAAAAAGAACGGTGAATTATATTGGGAGGAGGCGTGTATTTCGCCAATAAGAAACCATGAAAACATAATTACCAATTTTGTCGGGGTTGCAGAAGACATTACCTCCGTAAAACAAAAAGAAGAGGAAAGGGATAAACTGCGGGAACAGCTTTACCATACACAGAAATTAGAGTCCATTGGCCAGCTTGCGGGCGGCATCGCACACGACTTTAACAATATCCTTACTGCAATAATCGGGTATGGAAATGTAATACAACTGGAAATGAAAGAAGACGACCCTTTGAAAGATTATGTACAAAAGATACTTTTTTCGGCTGAAAGGGCGAGCGATTTAACCAGAGGCATCCTTACATTCAGCAGAAAACAGATAAATAACCCTACACCTGTAAACCTCAACGAGTTTATAAATGCAACCGAAAGTTTCCTGCTGAGGATTATCGGAGAAGATGTTGAATTAAGGACATTGCTTTCTGATAAAAAATGTGTTGTAATGGCCGACAGAGGCCAATTGGAGCAAATACTAATGAACCTTACTGCAAATGCAAGAGATGCAATGCCTGATGGAGGCATTTTGACCATAAGTACAGATGTTATACAATTGGATAATGATTTTGTAAAGGCTCACGGCTACGGCAAACCCGGAACATATGCCATAATAGTCTTTTCAGATACAGGTATAGGAATGGATGAAAAGACTAGGGAAAGGATATTTGAACCGTTCTTTACCACCAAAGAGGTGGGGAAAGGCACCGGCATCGGGCTTGCAACCGTCTATGGAATCGTAAAACAACACAATGGTTTTATAAATGTCTATAGCGAGCAAGGCAAAGGCGCAACATTCAGAATATGCCTGCCCGTCACTGAATCGGAAACCGAAGAGATAAAGTCAGATACTCCTGTTTTACCCGTACATGGCAATGAAACAATTCTGCTAGCAGAGGACGAAGAAGAAATAAGGCATCTTGTAAAAATGGTACTTGAGTCAGCGGGTTATACAGTAATAACTGCAATAAATGGAAACGATGCAATAAAGAAATTTAAGGAAAATTGTGATACGATACAACTTCTTATCTTTGACGTAATTATGCCGGTAATGAGCGGCAAAGAGGCATATGATATAATTCGGAAAAAGGCGCCGGGGATAAAAGCTCTTTTTACCAGCGGCTACTCCAAAGATATGGTTGAGAAAAAAATAATTCTTAAGGAAGGATTGTATTTCATCCCAAAGCCCGTTTCGCCATCGGAACTTTTGAGTAAGGTAAGAGAGGTGCTGGATAAGTAGTTGGCAGTCTCCAGTCTCCAGTCTGCAATCTTGTACGACTACCGACTGAGGATTGAGGATTGCGGGTTGATATCGGCAATCAAAAATTAACAAAAATGCACAAAATAATGGCAACAGGTTTCCGAAACGTAACCGCATATAAAAAAGCATTTGCTCTCGCAATGGATATTTATAAAACAAGCAAAACATTTCATAAGGAAGAAAAATACGGGCTAACAAGTCAAATAAGAAATTGTCCTTGCGGGTTCAGATTTGTAATCTGAACCCAATAGTTTATCTGATTAATAGCGATATATACATTCCCGCTGTCGCCTGTCTGCAACAGGCAGGACAGAAAGGTCTTATGGCTAACTTGCTACGTACGAAACGTGGGGTTCAGGTCACAGACCTGAACCCGCCGGGGGGGGGGCATGAACCCGCCGTGGATTGGTCGTTTGCTAAATCATATAATTAAAAATCCTGATTTACAGGGTGCATTCCCGATTTTTTGTAAAAGTATATTATTTTAAGGTTTGGTCAGGCAAAACAGATTTATCAATCCAGTCCTCCCCCTATCCCATAGGTGTTAAGTTAAGAAGCCGAAAGCATAAGAATCCTCCAATAATTC
>SOET01000086.1 GCA_021646465.1 Candidatus Kuenenia hertensis
ACCTCAATCATTTCTGTATCTTCAAGCATCAAAAAATCATGGCCGCCTGAGACAAGCAGGATTACATCACCTGTTTTTAATGTTCTGGAATCCAGATATTGCTTTTCTTCATTATAGAAATTTACCTTAATCTTGCCCTTTTTTATAAACAAGGTTTCCTGTGTATATTTAACGTTTCTTGGAACGGGCTTGTGGATATGCGCCTGAATTGTATATCCGGCAGGACGCTTCATATATGCAAGCTGTTGTGAGAAATTATCGGGAGTTAAGAATTCAATGCCCTCTTTTTCATATTCAGCATAGATGATAATTGCTATCATACGATAGTCGTCGAATATTTGTTCTATTTTATTCATCTTACCGTTACAATAACTTTTCTACCTCGTGTATGCTTTTTGATATCTTTACCGCCTCTTTTATTGCATCTAATTTCTCCAGTGATGTTATTGTGCCAATCTTTTCCAGAATCTTTAAACCTTCTACTCCATACTTTAATTCCAAGCCTATTCCTATCGCTTCTTTTAATCCCTCAATCTTACCTTCTAACCTGCCTTCCAACTTGCCTTCCAACTTGCCTTCCAACTTACCTTCTAACTTGCCTTCTAACCTGCCTTTTTCTATTAATTTTGCGGCTATAGTCATACTTAATTTACCCCCTTCTTCTGTTATCTCTTTTATTATATCTATTACACGTTTCTCCTCTATTTCCGGTGCGTTATATAAATACCTTATTACGCTTTCCAGAAATCTTAACCCTTCCCCTTCCTCATAATACTGCCTCCCTATCTCTATAAAATCCTTTAACTTTTTATCTAATTCACTCTCATCGAAGATATTCCTCATGAGTAACATGGCTATCTGTATTGAAGCCCTTCTGAATACCCTCTCCTTTATTTCCTCGTTGCTGTAACTGCTTAGGTCTGTAAGCAAATATTCAAATTCTGGTATAAACCGATACAGTGTTTCATCAATACCTGCAAAATACTCCGGAAATCTTCTGTGCTTCCATTTTTCTTGTCCATGATACAATACTACAGGAATTACTGCCTTAAATGGTTCGCCTTGTTTTATGTTTGTTTCCCATATTTTCAAAAGGTATCTCAACAATTGTATGTGTGGATATGGTACCACATAGCTCTTGTGTTCAAATAAAATAGCTATCTTTATATCAGTGTCCTTAAAGTAGCAGTTATATACCATGTCGGAAAAGCATTCTTTAAGTTCATTATCAATATATGAGTTGTTATCTACAGTTAATGTGGATAAATCCAGCATTTTTATGATTTCTTCAGGAAATGTTCCCCGGAGAAAGTCGATAACATTTTCCCTTACGGAAAAGGTTTCTTTGAAAAATTTATCGTGTGGGTTTGAGATTTCCATCGAATAGCAAAGCTCTTCAGAAGATACAGTTACAAATACATAATTTCTCTATTATACGTTATTGACCAATTATTTTAAACCTTTTATCAACCCTTGTTAAGTCTGGACTTTAGTACACGTTCAACGAACTGAACTGTCGTCCGGGGTACGGTTTTCAGTTCTTCTAATAACGCCTGTTGATTTTTCAATAATATATCTACTGCCTGTTTATTATCAGGCTGAATAGTTAGTTCAGTAATGGCGGCACGTACTGCTTCCTGCGGGCGGCCGAGCGCAGACAAACATAACGCACGGCTTAGATGTACTTTTGGCATTTTTGGGCATAAATTTGCAACCATATCCAATCTTGGCAGTGCGGCAACCATATCATCAGATTTAATAATATTAAAGGCTTCCTTGAACATATCTTGAGCCATTATCAGCGGCCATTGTGGATGCGTCGCTCGTCTCTGAATGTAATCACGCAACTCTTGAATTTGTTGTTGCTCTTGTGAGTCTAACTCAGGGAGTTGATAATCAAAATAGTTCTCACGCAAAACCCATTTCAAAAGTGTCTTACTTTTTCGTACCGACTCCTGGTGGAAAATAAATCCATCAACGTAGGCGTTATGAATCCGCTTATAAATAATTTCTTTATATTGATCGTAAGCAGAGAGGTTTGGTGAGAATTGATCAAAGGTTTGATAGTCTGGGATTTTTATATTTGCAATTCCCTCATTTTTTCTTATTTGTGTATATGAATCGCAAACACCCTGATAAAAAAATCTGTTTTCAAAGTAAGTTACGGTAAGTCTTTCACGTGGGATATAGTGATATACCTTTGCACCTGGTGTATATAACGCCTTAAGCCCTTTTTCCTTCACTTTCAAGGCTAGCCCGGTTTCTCCGTCGCCCTGAAAGTGTTGGAGATGTTTTGGTATATTATCAGGATGAAAACCTCCTAATTCAAAAAGGGTTTTCCTTCTTATGGCAAAATTTAGTCCCCAGACAAATACGGGTTCTATTTCCATCCTTTCATTCCCTTTATTCAGGAGGCTTAGTGAGCCGCATGTTAATTGATCCTCTTTCCATGAACAATATTTATCTATCCATTTGGGAGGGTCTATATCATACATGGGAAGACTGGTACCTCCGACCATGTGAACAGATTCATCTTCGAATTCTGCCATGATTGCTGATAGCCATCCGTTGACCGCTTCAATATCATCATCGACAAAGACGAGAATATCTCCCTTTGCTTCTGATGCCCCACGGTGTCTGCCGGACAGGAGTCCTGGTTCCGGTTCATATATATATCTGATATTGTTTTTATTTAATGATGCAGCTTGTTCCGCTATTTCTCTTGTGTTGTCAGTTGAGCCGTTATCAACGACAATAATTTCGCATCGAGAGGCAGGAAAGTCTTGTTCAACGAAAGATTGAATTGCAGAGGTTATCCATTTTGAACGGTTGCGTGTTGGTATTATTATTGAGGCTTTCATTATGCTTCCTTATTCACGTTTTCTGGTTCAGATTTCCTTATTAACTTGACGGTTGCATTATAGATATCTTTCCAATCCACCTCGTAATTGCAAGTAAAAACATCATCGCTACTATCATACTTTGTACGCACGGGGGTTGCCAATGCACAGTTTTCGCGCCTGTTTGCACAAAAAGGTTCGCTTCGCATCCATTTGCTATGGGTATGGATTACTCCTGCCTTGTTGACTATTGAGGTGAAATTTGTTCCGTTTCCAAATGGAGCTATAAACAAGTCTATGGTATAAGCCCAAACGATAGTCTCATGTATCTTACAGTCTAAGGCATTGTATGTGACAATGCCGTGAGTTAGTAAACGTTGAATATCTTCCATTAATTGTTTTTCAGCAGGCACACCATCAAAGATGAGACCTAAATCGGGAAAATCCTTGTACAAAAGATTAATAATATTAACCAATCCATCCTTTTGAGAAAGCCAAACCCTGTTATGGCTTCTTAAGGTTACCCATATAAGAGGCCAATAGCTTCTTGATTCTTCTGCTCTTTGTAAAAATGATGGATCACATTTATTCCTTGATGTCTTATATATCCTTTCTGCTAATTTTTCCTGGATAGGCCCATTATGGCATAATCTAAAAGCAAAACAGTTATTCTCCAGTATAACTCTAAAAATCTGCATACTATTTTTAGTAGTTAAATTGTTTATTGATATCTCCGGAAAAATATCGCCTACTTTAAAATAATCATAACTGCCAGATATAAAATTGCTTATCCTGTTTACATCTCCGGTATTAAGCAATTTTTGAACGGCAGACAATTCGTCAGCAAGGTGATGTCCCAGATTGGATACAAAGCCTAATAAACATACAGTATGCTTTTTACCTGAAGTTGAGATATAAGAATCTATTTTATCCCAGCAAAAGAATAGGTGTCTTTTAAAATCACTTACCCATTTCCCATAACACTCTTTTTCGTATGGGGCTTCGCACGATGGGCAATCATTATAGAAAATAAAATTGATCATCAATTCATCCTCCGGGATGTATATTCCTATCTTTCGCTGTTGTGAATCCCCTATGATTAAATAAAATATTTTACAGCAGCTAAAACGATAAAATATTAGTTGATGATATGAGTTAGTTGATAAGTGCCAGGACATCGTGGACACGAAAATGTGCCAAGACATCGTG
>SOET01000048.1 GCA_021646465.1 Candidatus Kuenenia hertensis
GTATCATTGCTACTTATTATATCTTATTCTTTCCTTAACTTAACACCTATGGGACAAAGGGGGAGGACTGGATGAATGGGTCTGCTTCGTCCATTCGGCAAAGTTTACGCTGAGCATACGAAGCCCTCAGGACAGGCTTTTACCAATCCTAAATAGTAAGCTTTTTACAAAAAATCGGGAATGCACCCGATTTACATGTAGGGGCAATTCATGACTCGTAGAGAAAGCGAAGCGCATTGCCCCTACAAGATTGAAATTCCTAAACGTAGATTTGAAATGATAACTATGGAAACAAAAATGCAAAATCAAAAACCTAAAATCCTCGTCGTTGACGATGACTTTTTCGTTCGTGAGACTGTTTCCCTGATCCTTGGGAAATATGATTACAGTGTAACCCTTTGCGAAAATGCGAACGATGCAATGATCAAATTTCAAACAAATGATTTTGATGTTGTGTTAACAGATTATAAAATGCCGCATGTTTCAGGAATTGAATTGATTGAAAAAATTCGCACGATTAATGAGGAAATACCGGCAATCCTGATGACTGCATATGCAGAGCTTAATACCGCAATTGATGCTATAAAAAAAGGGGTTTTCGAATTTATTATTAAACCATATAAGCCGGAGTACCTTCTCTCAATAATAGAAAAGGCGGTAAAGCACAACAGGCTTATACAAATAGAAAAGGCTTACAAACGGACGCTTGAAGCCGAGGTAGAACAAAAAACGTGTGAACTGAAAAATGCCTTAATGCAGGTAAAGCGTATGAGCAAGGAAATAATACAACGCCTGTCCGCGGCGGCTGAGCATAGGGATACGGAAACCGGCGCCCATATTTTAAGAATAGGGCTGTACTCACAAAAGATCGCTTATGCCCTGAATATGCCGGCGGATTTTGTTGAAACAATAACCTTTGCAAGCCCGATGCACGATGTTGGCAAGATAGGAATACCTGACAGCATACTTTTAAAAGAAGGCGCTCATACCCCGGAGGAATTCAACCTTATGAAAACACACACAACTATAGGAAAAGAGATACTTTCAGGTTCATCTCATCATGATATACAAATGTCTGCATCAATTGCCTTGCATCATCATGAGAGATGGGATGGCACGGGATATCCGCGTGGGCTGAAGGGAGAAGATATACCGATTGAAGGCAGGATAGTATTACTTTGTGATCAATATGACGCCTTAAGAAGCAAAAGACCATATAAACCGGCTTTAAGCCATCAAAGAGCTTTTGACATTATCACAAAAGGAGACGGCAGAACAAGCCCCAAACACTTTGATCCAAAAGTATTGGAAACGTTTATTGATATTGCCTCAAGTTTCAAGGAAATATACGAAAAACAAAATGATTTAAATAATTTTCAAACTATGCTGAAAATATTTAATCGATAATAACCAGCAAAAAAACATTTACTTCATACCGGATTTAAATCTTTTATACCAAAATACTCTTTGATAAATAATTTACGATTGCCGGTATGCTTCACGTATTGCACGAGCTTATAAAGTTTTTGCAAATCATTCCTGTGCTTATTCTCCAGATAATTCCGATCCAGCAATTGCGGCGGTAGTGAAGAAAGCACCCTGATTTTATAAATATCATCAGCGCATTCTATCACCCCATAACGGTCAAGCATTTTCAAAGCGGTTTCCAATCGATAGTCATGGCAATTTTTAGAGTGAAGTTTCCTTTTAAACCAATCAATGCCAAGCGCTGATATTTTTTCAATGTCTTCTGAAAGATAGCTGTGTACCCTCTGATAGTATTCTGCATCAGGGTTATTCCACCGTATAAATTCCATCTGCGTCAGCAAATCGTTTTCATTATACAATAACGCGCATAAAGAATGCTTGCCATCCCTTCCCGCACGGCCAATCTCCTGATAATACGATTCAATAGAACCGGGAATGTCAGCGTGAATCACAAAACGAATATCTTTTTTATCAATACCCATTCCAAACGCATTTGTAGCAAGCACAAGTGTATCCTTCTCCTGCATAAATTGCTCATGAACAGAAGAACGATGCGCCGCCTCTAAATTACCATGGTAACAAAAATGTGGAATCCCACGCCTACTTAACAGTTCACCAAATGCATCCAGCGTTTTAATCAACGTAAAATAAACGATGCCGCTGCCTTTATATTTATCAGCAATACAAAGAATATGATCCAGTTTTTCATCATCATTAAAAACTTCCTCTATCTGTAAGCTAAGATTGGGACGGTCTATGCCCCCATGAAATGTCTTCACATCATCCGGTTTCAACCCTAACTGATCAATAATATCTTTTTGTACTACCGGAGTTGCAGTTGCGGTAAGTGCGATAGTTACCGGATTCCCTAATAATTGGCGAATCTCCTTCAACCTTGTATAATCGGGACGGAAATCATGTCCCCATTCGCTAATACAATGGGCTTCATCAACAGCAAGAAGGCTTATCATACGCCCGGAAAGTATATGAACAAAATCTGGTTTGCGGAAACGTTCGGGAGTAACATAAAGGATACGATAACTACCCTGCTCAAGTTCTGAATATCGTGCTTCCCTCGCATTTCTGCTGAGAGTAGAGTTGATATATGTCGCTTCAATGCCTCGGCGCAATAAGGAATCGACCTGGTCTTTCATAAGGGAAATGAGCGGAGAGATTACAACGGTCAAGTCATTGCACATCACTGCCGGCACCTGATAACACAATGATTTTCCTATGCCTGTCGGAGCAATCACTATCGCATGTTTTTTCGCCAAAACACAGTCAATAACGTTTTCCTGCTGCCAAAAAAATGACGTATATCCAAAATAGCGTTCTAATATTTTCCTGGAATCATTTTTGATGGCAATCAACAGAACCTCCCTTGTCATAATACAAAAGAATAAAATTGAGGAAATTAGTTTTTGAAAATACCGGAAGGATTATAAAACAATTTTTATATCGTTGTGACTTCGAAGTTTTTTATAAATGGTATTGCGGCATGTTTCATCATATACCATTACTGTCACATTAAAACTAAGATATTTTCCCGTCTTGCTTTCATTCGATGCAACAATGTTATAGGTACGATCCGGTATTGATTCGGCAACCGCATCATGCACAGATTCTTTGTCGCATCCAATTACTTTATAAAGCCATTCGCATGGATAATGAATGCCATGACCATTCCCATCAACAACCATTAACTCCCCCATTTATTTTCTCTTACTTCGGTTTTAATAACGGAAACAAAACAACCTCTCTGATAGAAACTTTATTAGTCAGGAGCATTATAAGCCTGTCGATCCCTATCCCAAGGCCTCCTGCCGGAGGCATGCCGTATTTGAGGGCAGTTAAAAAATCTTCATCAATCTTGCCGGCAATATCTGCTTCCGTGCCTAGCTGCTCATGAAACCTTTTATCCTGATCTATGGAATCATTCAGCTCAGAATATGAATTTGCCACTTCCATGGATGCGATGTACAATTCAAACCGTTGGGCAAAACGGGGATCATATTCACACGTTTTTGTCAGGGGACAAATCGAAGTGGGATAGTCCAGAACAAACGTCGGGTTTACCAGCGCCTTCTCCACCAGTTCCTCAAAAAGATTATTGGCTATATTGTCCCTGTCTATACCTGCCGTTTCTAAGCCTAACTCCTTTGATTTCCTGATTAACCCCTCTTCATCGTCGTATTTTATACCGCTATGTTCTTCCAAAAGATCACAAAAAGTTGCACGGCGCCACGGAGGTTTCATATCAATTGTTATTTCGCCAAATGGTATTTCATAACTTCCATACAATTTTTCCACCAGTGAAATAATAAGCCCTTCCGTCAATTCCATCATTCCATTATAATCACTATAGGCTTGGTATAATTCCATCATCGTAAATTCAGGATTGTGTCGTGTGGAAATACCTTCGTTTCTGAAATTGCGGTTAATCTCATATACTCTTTCCATGCCGCCTACCAGTAATCTCTTCAAATAGAGCTCCGGCGCTATCCTTAAGTACAGATCAATATCCAGGGCATTATGGTGGGTAATAAAGGGCCTTGCCACCGCACCACCTGGTATCGGCTGCATCATGGGAGTTTCCACTTCCACAAAATCCTTCTCATCCAAAAACGTACGTATGTGCTTAATAATCTGTATACGTTTTAAAAATGTCTGCATCACCTCCGGACTTGTAAACAAATCAACGTACCGCTGTCTGTGCCGCAATTCAACATCCTTCAGTCCATGCCATTTTTCAGGAGGGTTGAGCAGTGATTTTGACAATAGGGTAAAACTGTCCGCAAAGATCGTTGTTTCTCCTGTTCTGGTCTTGAAAAGTACCCCTTCAACACCCAAAAGGTCGCCCAGGTCAAGTAATTTTGAGACTTCGAATGCTTCTTCTCCGGTTTTATCGCGTTTGATATATACCTGTATTTTTCCCGTCCAGTCCCGTATATCTAAAAACACCGTCTTTCCATGTGGCCGCATTGTCATGATGCGACCGGCAGCCTTTACCTTCAGATCATCACACTCGGGTGAGTAACTTTCCAGGATCGACTGTATTGATTGTACATTGTCGTATCGTCCACCAAACGGATCTATACCCTTTTCCCGTAATTTTTGAAGCTTTGCAAAGCGTTCCTGTTCATATTTTTCCATCAATATTTACATCCTTTGGCAACAAGTATTCTTATTTCACTGTTAAGCATTTTCCTGGATTACAAAATCATCAAACAAGACGTATGAATCGGATTTTGTCCAGAGACCGATATTGCCGGAATCAAACGTATCATCAGAAACTTCTATTATCATTGTATTTTCAAAAAAACATCGTATCTTTTTCCCGTCATAAATGACCTTTAACAAGTACCATTCGTTTGAAGATACTTTTAAATTCTTTTCCCCAATCATTGTTCGCTGTCCGTTCACGACTTTATACAAATGTACATTATTTTCCAGGGCATTTGCTCTTAACACATAATAGTTTTGATTATCCTTATACCTGAAAACTATCCCCGCAGCCCGGTCTATTTCACCACCTTCGGCACGAAATCTTACGTATGCCATGGCATCTTCATAATCAACTCTATCGACAATAAGTAATGGATAACGCTGCACGGTCTTATCAATTTTCGACTGTACCACAACATTATCAGCGGAAGGCGAATGCTGAACTTTCAGCACCTTCCATTGCCCCTCTTTACCGCTTCCGGATAAGGCACTGAAAAATCCCACAGGCATATGAAACAACTCATCACTATCAAAATAATACTCTTTTCTTTCCCCCAGTATTTCAGCAACCGTTACCTTTTGACCCTGCTGTGCAAAAGCACGACAGACAATTAAAAAATTCATGCAAATAAAAATAATCAATAAACATTTTTTCATAGCAAACTCCACCCATTAAGAAGTACAAAAATATAAAAAACTATTAATAATTGTTTTCTGCTCGCTCCCAAATCCTTGTTTGAGAGCATAATGGACAGTAGATACGCATTGCACTGCGTCTCTACATTGTTTCTCATTAAAACTGTTTCCAAGTCTGTATATACTCCGCCAAAGGGATTCTTCTCCGCGTGAAAGCAGAACCTGTTTCTTTTTTCAAAAAACCTAAAAACCTTATTTGCTATACACTGCTAATTGATTCTCAAGTTTTTCCATCATTATCGAATATTTTTCATGCAAACCGTCACTAATATCTCTATCTTCCACTGCCTTTAATCGTTCTATCAATACCAGCTGATCATCGTGGGACAATAACTCGTTTAACCAGGGGAAAAGAATTTTTTCCTCCATTTTAATATGCTTTTGCACAAATTTTATGTATCCGTAACCAATTTTTCTAATTCTCTTTCTCGCTTTTTTACCAAGATGTATCTCTTCTACTGCACCGGACAAAGTCCGCATCCTGTCTCTTACCGATATATGCTCCATCAACAATTGACCCAGAAAATCCTTCTTTTCCATTCCACCCTGTACATTTTTGACAAATGGGAAAAGTATTACGTTTTCTTTTTCAAAATGGCATGTATCAAAAAAATAATTCATCATTTCGATAATTTCTTCAAATGTTTCTTTATGGACTAAAACATCATCTTCTTCAAGGAGCATTAGTGCCTTTTCAAGGATTTTCAAAACTCTTTCCTGTATCACAAAATCGGTTTTCAATAATTCTGTGGCAAATGCATTGGCGCCTTCATAATTTTTAAAACTATCGAAAACCCTGTAATCCTTATTAGTGCAGGAAAAGACAGGCAAGCAAAAGGTAATGGCAAACAGGAAAAAATATTTTTTCATCTATACGACCGTTTTATTATTTTAGCAATGCCTCCGCAATACTTATATCATCTGGTGTTGTAATTTTTATGTTGTCATCAGAACCTGGAACAATATACACGGGATGCCCGGCTTCTTCTACCATTTGAGCATCGTCGGTAAATTCTTTCTCTGAATTCTGAAATTGACGAAAAACTTCCGTAATTAACCTTTTCTCAAATCCCTGAGGGGTTTGAGCCATCCATAGTTTACTTCTGGGAATGGTCCTTTTTATTGACAGATCATCATTTATTTCCTTTACTGTAGCCTTCATTGGTGCTGCAAGAATCGCTGCATTACATTCTTTTGCCTTATGAATTACTCCTTCTATATGTTCTTTTTTAACAAGGGGTCTGACAGCATCGTGGATAAGTACAATTTCCGAATCCGTATCAACATTACATAACCCTTTAAATACGCTGTCCTGTCTCCTTTTTCCTCCCGGAACAATTTTTTTTACCTTGTACGCATCCAATGAATCCCGCCACTTATCAAGAACATAATCTATCTCCGATTCTCCAACAATTAATATAATTTCAGAAATCAGGCTGCATTGAAAAAACCGATCTATTGTATGGAGAAATATTGGTTTATCATGAATCTGAATGAAAGGTTTTTTTACCTCTCCTCCCATTCTTAATCCAAGCCCTGCGCCAACCAGAATGCCCGATACTTTCACGTTACACACCCGAAATGTGTCTCTTTAATTCCATAGAAAGCTCTTCCAGTGATTGAGGTATGACCTTCACATCTGATAAAACAGGCATAAAATTTGTGTCACCATCCCATCTCGGCACTATATGCAAATGTATATGGCCAAGCAACCCTGCACCTGCAGATTTACCCAAATTAATCCCAATGTTAAACCCATCGGGGTTCATAAGAGATGTGAGGTGTTTTTTCATTTCTCCCGTCATTTTCATTATTTTTAATAATTCACCATCGGTGAGTTCGGCAATATCAGCCACATGCCGGTTAGGGACAATCATAAGATGTCCACTGTTGTAAGGATACTTATTCAAAATACAAAAGCATTCCTCACCACGGCATACAATATATTTTTCTTCTTCCGAATTACCACCGAACGCTTCGCATAAAAAACAAGCGTCCTTTTCAGGAGCATTTTTAATGTAAGTTACACGCCATGGCGCCCAGATGTTTTTCATCATTCAGTAAACCCTTTACTCCCTTTTGCATTGAGATATATCATTGCATAAATAACATTACACGATTGACCTTGATTGTATTAGGGGCGAAGCATTTGTGTATCTATTCAGCGTAATTCATAACACACCCCTAAATCCCCCCTTAATAGAGGGGACTTCCCATTTTCCCCTCTATTAAGAGGGGTGGCAGTGTAAGCTGACGGAGTGTGTATTACATGTTGAATAGTTACGCATTTGCTATAAATTGGCATAAATGTGTTCATATCCCTGCCGGCAAATGCTTCGCCCCTGCTCTTCTAACCCATCGCACAACAGCCACATCCACCACCACCCGCCTTATTGCCTGCGGAGGAAAGGTTACCATTGCCTGTTTCTGAAGTTCCAAAAACAGAAAATATTTTTTCAATGTGTTCGCTTTGGCAGGAAGGACAAAACAACTTTTTTTGTTCGGAGGCACTTTTAAAATACTCCTCAAATTTTATTCCACATTTGTTGCATTTGAATTCATATACGGGCATATAATAAATTCTCCCTCATTTTAAGGTAAATAAGAAATAGGATTAACTGGTTTATCTTTTACATATACTTTAAAGTCAATCTCCTCTAATGTATCCGTCATCAAATGATCGAAAGTGGCTATTGGCTGCCCTTGATCAACATAATTCCCCTCTCCTACAACTGGCAGGTAACGCCCACCGTATAATGTTCTCACCTCCCAATCATGTTTGATCACAATAACATGAAAATTGTTTTCCAATGCAGAAATAGCTTCTACCGTTCCTTTTTTTGCCGCTACGATTTTCTGTCCCGCGTGAGGCAGTATGCTAATCCCCATAAATTTTTCACCATTTTTTGTTTGATTAAAATGAGATATGATTTCCCCTTTTACAGGCCAGATATAGCCTTTTGAAGAAACGCTGTTTTGAGACAGCATGGTATTGGTATTGTTTACCGACAGATTACTATAAGAATTATAGAAAACATTATTTGAAGGAATAATAATTTTTTGTCCTATTTTTAAATCCCGTATATCTTTTATTTGATTTATTGCCGTGATTGAATCAACTGACACCCCGTAATATTTTGAAATACGCCATACCGTATCGCCTTTCTTAATCGTATAAGTAGTCACCGGTTTTTGAACTACTTCCGGTATGGTCTCTTTTTCTTTAAATACGGGTATTTCCGTTTTCTCTTGTTGGGTAGCACATCCGCCCAAAAAAAACAAACCGGGAATCGCTAAAAGAAAAATTATATACGTGTATCTTGTCACCAAAAACATCTATTTACCGAAATTGTATACTATGTCATCCTTATTATGCTTCGACTGAGTTATTTCTTGAGGGGTGCGCTGACGCTTCACCCATCCTATAGTAATAGTAAGGTCGGGTTTCTTACCCAACATTCTGGGTTCTTATTATATTGCCGGGTAAGAAACCCGACCTATTTTATAATTGTATCTTTTCGAATAATAGGTTTTTTCTTCCTATCTATTGTAATTCTCTTGCGTTGATCATTAAACTCGGTTAACCCATGCTCGCTGGTTGGGAAATTATCCCCAAGATAGGACTGGCGTGCAACCGGATTATTTAATATCTCCTGTGTCGTACCTTTGGCAACAACAGTGCCTTCGCTGATAATATAAGAATGAGACGTAATGCTCAGCGCCTCGCGAACATTGTGGTCGGTAATAAGTATGCCAATCCCTTTATCCCTGAGCCTTAAAACTATTTCCTGTACTTCATTTACCGCAATAGGGTCAACGCCGGTAAAAGGCTCATCCAGTAAAATCATGGAAGGAGAACTTGCAAGTGCGCGTGCAATTTCAAGGCGCCTTCTTTCTCCGCCTGAAAGGGTAAATGCCTTATGTTTTGAAAGCGGTTTCAAATTGAATTCGGTAAGCAGTTCTATAAGAAGTTTGTATTTTTCATTTGAACCGTAACGATGAGTTTCCAGGATAGCGAGAATATTTTCTTCCACCGTTAAACGCTGGAAAACAGACGTTTCCTGACACAAATATCCCATACCTTTGCGAGCTCGCAGGTATATCGGGGTATGGGTAACGTCTTCATTCTGAAAAATTACCCTTCCGCTGTCAGGCCGAATAATTCCAATAACCATGTTAAAAGAGGTGCTTTTGCCTGCTCCATTTTGACCAAGCAATCCTACAATTTCTCCCCTGTTTATCTCAAAACTGACCTGGTTTACGACTGTTCGCTTACCGAAAGATTTTGTTAATCCCTCCGCTCTGAGTAGATTCATAATTTATTTTATAAAACTGATATTTTCTAATGGCCAGAATATAAAAAATGCCTTCCCCACAACATTCTTTTCAGGAACAAATTTCCACACACGACTATCGTTGCTGTTTCTGCTATTGTCGCCTAAAACAAAGTAATCTTTTTCTTTTAATTGAATTGGCCGGGACGTACCAAAAGTATCGCTCGAAAGGTTTGTATAGTAAACGTCGTGATAAATTTGAATGTTTTCATACTTCACCTTTACATTCTTTCCCCCAAAACGTACCCTGCTTGCATCAAATGAACGTGGCGCAGGAACCGCCCCATCATCATAATCGAACGAAAATACTTCAGTGTCATCCACCGTAAGTGATACGATGTGGTCTACGTTGGAAAACTCTATCTTGTGTGTCTGGCCTGCCTGCAAATGGAAATCTTTTTCCTTAACAACGCTATCCGATCTGGAAAGAATACACTTGTCCGCTCTCTCTCCGATGGGAATACTCACAGTAAAGACGTCTTCATTTTTTTCAAGAACAAATTCCAATGTATGCGAACCTTTTTCTGGAATAACGTCCAGGCTAATTTTAATGTCACCCATTTCCGTATCGCCCGACTTGTTATTATAACCGTTTTGGTCTGATATTCGCTGCCCAAAAGAAACGAATGAGGTCTCAGCATCATCTTTATTCAAATTATTTAATATAAGTGATCTGTCAGTAATATTCCAAAATTCGCTGTCTGCTACCCAGGAAGGAACCACTTCCTCTTTTATTACGTAATTGCTGTTGTAAACAGGCATCCATAACGTATCCTGTATTTTATCCGGCTTTCTTTGTATTTTATCATCTATGTATATATCACCATTCACAATCTGTAACTTTTCACCGGGCAAACCAATTAACCGTTTTATATAATTCTTCTTTTTCTTCGAAAATTTCGTGGAACCACACCGTGGACATGACAATCCCTCACGCCATTTCACATCAGGTATCAGTACCGAACAGTTTTTACATTTGATATCATAGAACGGATAAACAAAGACCATGACATCCCATCGTTTCGGTTCTGTAAATTTATACCAGAATTTATTTACCAGTATCCTGTTGCCGCCATGAATAACACGGTTTGACAAATCCTTCCAGGCGATTTTTGTTTGACAGTTGGAACACTTACCCGTTCTCCACAGCCATGCAGGCCAATTATACCGAATCTTGCCGTTGCATGTATTGCAGTAAAGAGAAACATTTATTTCCAATTGACAATTCGGGCAGGTGGCGGTTTCGCTTTGGCGATCCGCATAGAAACTCCAGTTGCAATTCGGACAATCAACATCCTTATGCATGCCCAGCAGAGTAGGCGCCATTGACCCTGTAGGAATCTTAAATGCTTCCACGACAAAATAACGGATAGCGAAGGCTAATGCAACCGCTATTGCAATAGATTCTATATTTTCACGTAATTTATGTTTACGCTTTTTCTTTTTTTCAGGCAAATTTGTCTCTTTTATGCTTTCCTTACTCTTGGACACAAGCCACCCCATTTATTCATCATTAATTGACAACACGGACAAGAATGCTTTCTGGGGTATCTCCACATTTCCCACCGATTTCATTCTCTTTTTCCCTTCTTTTTGCTTTTCTAAAAGTTTTCTTTTTCTTGTAATATCACCGCCATAACATTTCGCAGTAACATTTTTGGCGATAGGCCTGATCGTCTCTCTTGCAATAATCCTGCTTCCGATAGCCGCCTGCAATACTACTTCAAACAAGTGCCGTGAAATCTCGCTTTTCAATTTCTTAACCTGCTTTCTCCCTCTGTTCTCCGCATCTTTTCTGTGTACAATTGTTGAAAGGGCGTCTACTCTTTTACCGCTAACAAGGATATCCAATTTCACAAGATCCGCGGGTTCGTACCCAACCAAATCGTAATCCAATGTTCCGTATCCCCTAGTGGCAGATTTCATTTTATCAAAAAAATCAAAAATAATTTCCGCTAATGGCAATTCGTAAACAAGAATCGCACGTTTTTCGCTTAAATATTCAGTACTTTTGTATCTGCCCCTTCTTCCTTCTGCAAGTTGCATAATAGCGCCTAAATACTCTGTAGGCAAGACAAAACTGGCCCTTACCATAGGTTCACGAAATTCCTCTATTTCATTTACCGGAGGAACACTTTCCGGATTATCAACTTTAATTACTTCCTTATTTGTCTTGAGAATCTCATACGTTACGTTAGGGGCCGTCTGCACTATATTGATATTACTCTCCCGTTCCAGACGTTCCTGGATGATATCCATGTGTAAAAGCCCAAGAAATCCGCACCGAAAACCAAATCCCAGCGCCTGAGAGGTTTCAGGGACAAAGCTAAAAGAAGAGTCGTTCAGGCTTAAACGTTCCAAAGCTTCACGAAGAATCTTAAAATCTGCGTTGTCCGCAGGGTAAATACCGCAATATACCATCGGTATTGGCTGCCGGTAGCCAGGCAATGGTTTTTCCGCCTTTTCCTTGTTTAAGGTAACAGTATCACCCACTTTAACATCATGAATGGATTTAATATTGGCAATGCAATATCCCACCTCACCTGTAAAAAGCCCGTTTTTCGGTGTCATTTTTGGTCTAAAGGTGCCAACTTCCTCCACTTTAAACGAGCGCTTTGTCTTCATCATGAATATTTCGTCACCCACTTTTAACGATCCGTCAACGACACGCAGGTAAATAACGACGCCTCTGTAAGCATCATATTCCGAGTCAAAAATCAGCGCCCGCAACGGCGCATCGGGACATCCTTTCGGCGGAGGAATATATTTAATAATAGCATCAAAAATTTGATCGATGCCTTCTCCGCTTTTTGCGCTCACCATTAACGCCTCTTCAGTATTAATGCCCAGGGTCTTTTCCATTTCGGCTAATACCTCATACGGACGTGATTGCGGCAAATCGATTTTGCTTACCACAGGGATAATTACCAAATTATGCTCCATTGCCAGGTATGTATTGGCTACTGTTTGCGCCTCCACCCCCTGCGAAGCGTCTACCAATAACAAAGCCCCTTCGCAGGAACCCAAACTCCTCGACACTTCATAACTAAAATCAACATGACCAGGGGTATCTATGAGGTTTAAATTATACTCTCCCCCCCCGCGCTTAAGCGTCAATGCAACCGCACTGGCCTTTATTGTAATACCGCGTTCGCGTTCCAAATCCATATCATCAAGCATTTGATTTCGGAATTCTCTGGACGAAATCGCCTGCGTCCTTTCCAGGAGACGATCAGCCAAGGTTGATTTTCCATGATCAATATGCGCAATTATGCAGAAATTTCTAATTCTTTCAGTAGACATCCGGCAGCTCCTATTATTCCCGCATCAGTACCAAGTTGCGAAAACACTATTTTCGTATCCTTATATGATGCCTTTAAAACTCTTTTTTCTATTGTCCTTTTCATCGGATTCATTAACAATTCTCCGGAACCAATCATCCCTCCTGCTAATACAATTACCTCAGGATTCAATATGTGGATGATATTCACTATAGCGATACCGAGATAGTACCCTGTTTCTTCAATAATACTCTGCGCCGCTTCATCACCCTGCACGGCAGCTTCATTAATCCTTTTTGCGGTAATTTCATCATCTTTTTTTAATAATGAAGCCTTACCGCTTTCCAATAACTTCCTGAACCGTTTTACCATGCCAGTTGCAGACGCATACACTTCAATACATCCATAATTGCCGCAATTACATTGTGGGCCGTCTGTCTGGATAGACATATGACCTATTTCTCCCGCCACATTATTCATTCCACGCCATAACTTATTATCCAGTATAATGCCACCACCAATTCCTGTCCCCAGAGTCAACATCACCAATGAATTGGCATTTTTTCCGGCCCCTGCCCATTTTTCACCCCAGGCAGCAGCGTTTGCATCATTTTCCAGGACACAGGGCAAATCAAATTTCTCCGCTATAATTCTTTTAATTGGAATATCACGCCATTTTGATAAATTCGGCGAAAACAAAATCGTCTCACCTTGTTTATCAATAAGCCCCGGAGAACCAAGCCCTATACCAATAATTCCAGATTTCTCAATGCGGGCATTCTTTATTATTTCAGCAATGAGTTCGCATATTTGTTGAGAAATTACCAGGGATTCGGCATCAGCGTTTGTTTTAATTGAAAACCGATGCAAAATTCTACCACCGCGGTCTACAATTCCCGCCTTTAAATTTGTACCACCTAAATCAATACCAATTAGATACCCGCACAAATTCGACACCTTTATTTGCAAATCAATATTCCAACTTTCATGATAAATACTATCCTTTTATAAATAAATTTTATAAATGGTAAATAGTAACAAAAGTATTGTAGCAAAGCAAGTTATATGGTGACAAAGAAGAAACCTTAAAAGTAAGGGGATCAACTTTTCCTGCAGCAGATAATATTTGGCATGACCACATTGATTCCGGTTACGGATAACTCGTCGCCCAACAAGTTGCAAAACAACATAATTATATAAACTTGTTTAGTCTATGTCTACTCAATCAAAGTCAAACAAGTCACCAAAAATTCCGTATTTTTTCTTTTTCTTATAGTCATAATACTTCTTATCATTGTAATCTTTGTAATCCGGATATGGTTTCTGTTTGCTATGCCCGAAAGAACGATTTTCCTGTATATCTGAAATTTGTGATGTACGATCAATGATCTTATCCAATTCTCCACGATCTAGCCAGACACCCCGGCATTGAGGACAATAATCAATTTCTATGCCTTGCCGTTCTGACATAACCAGATTTATAGTTTTACACACGGGACACTGCATATTTACACCTCCACAAAAACAACTATATACTATATCTTTATATCGACTACTTTGGTGTTTAGGAATTTCAATTTTTGTAGGGTGGGCAATGCCCACAGTGAAAAGCTGCCGTAAGGCTTAATTAAAGTTGCCATTTTATCTGAAATTCTATCTCCTCCTCAGATGAACCGCGCTCATGTTCAATGTTGATAGTGGCATTTGATGGTACAACTATTCTTTCTCCCGCAATTTGTATCCGAAAGGGATTGCCTTTTTCAATACAGTCCGCGAGTCTTCTTAGTTTTGCGGCAAATTGTTTTGCCTGATAATTCTTTTCAATATCTCGCTTTCTCTTCCTTATTTGTGCTGACATTTCATTTATGCCTCCGCTTGCAAAATCTATTTTTACGCTTACCGTTTCGCATGAATCGCTTGCCACCGCAGAGCGAAGTTAGGAGAGATGCAGGATGTCAAGTCGGCCTTTATGCGATTGTTTGCCAATATTAATGAACAAAGTTACATGATACACATAGAATAATACATCATTAGAGAATCCAAAAAGTATTGTCATGACGCTTTCAGCAATATTTTGCCGCTTGTAATGCCGGAATGTTTCCCCTTCTCGACAGTGACTTTTCCATTTACCATTACGTATTCTATTCCCTCCGAATATTGATGAGGGTCTGCAAAGGTACTCTTATCAATAATCTTTTCAGGATTGAAGATTGTTATATCGGCATAATATCCTTCTTTTAATAAACCCCTCTTGTCTAATCCTACCTTTAGCGCCGGGAGGCCTGTCATTTTATGGATAGCCGCTTCTTCCGAAAAAAGCCTTTTCTCTCTGCAAAATTTTCCTAATACCCGGGAAAACGTGCCATAACTGCGGGGATGAGGATTGCTGTCCCTAAAGATACCCGTACTGGAGCGAGTAGAACTATCAGAACCCACAAAAACAAAATCCCAGCGCAATATACTTTCCAGGTTTTTTTCAGACATATTAAATAAAAAAATATCTACCCTTGTATCCTCTTCTATCAGTAGGTCTAATACCTCCTCCAACGGTTTTTTCTTCTGTATCTCCGCAACTTCCGCAATAGATTTTCCTACCATCCATTTATTTTTTTGAGAAAAAACAGATGAAATCACTATACCTGACCAAAATGCTTCTTCATCATCCTTTGATATCTCTTCGGCAATTCGCTCCCTCATATTCCTGTCTTTCAGTCTTTTTATTTGATCTTCTATACCTCCCTCATATACCCACGCAGGCAAAATAACATCAAGGTCTGTCGCAGCAGCTATATAGGGATAGCGATCACAGGTTACATCCACCCCTTCATTTATTGCACGCTCTATTAATGTTTTCACATTCTCCAATTTATGCCAATTTTGCCGCCCTAATGTCTTAATATGCGATATTTGCAATTTAACGCCGGATACTTTTGAAACCTTTATCGCTTCTGTAATCGCATTTTCCAGAGCATCCCCTTCATTTCTCATATGGGTAGCATACAGCCCTCCGTATTCATTCACAATGCGGCACATCTTTACCATCTCGTCGAATTCTGCATAGCAACCCGGCGGATAAATCAAGCCGCTGGACATGCCAAAAGCACCCGCATTCATAGCTTCTTCCAGATACTTCCCCATCACAGATAATTCATCTTTATCGGGAACCCTATTATCATATCCGAGAGTACACGCCCTGATATTTCCGTGACCCACAAGAAAAGCCCTGTTGACAGAACTACTTATTCCTTCCGCAGCATCAAAAAAACCAGCAGCAGAACGCCAGGTGGGAACAATGCCATATTTTGACAACCCTTGTTTACGCCGCTCTAATAATTTTCCCCGCAATGGAAAAGCAGATAACCCGCAATTCCCACAAACCTCCGTAGTCACACCATCCAGTATCTTGCTTTCACTTTCCCGGCACGCAAACCACAAAAAATCGCTATGAGAATGAATATCTATGAATCCGGGAGCAACAATCATCCCCTCCGCATCAATTCGCGTACAATCATTTCCGGGGATGTGCTCAGCTATTAATTTAATTTTATTCCCCTTTGTGCCCAGATCCATTTTTCTTCCAGGCATTCCGGTGCCATCCACCAATAAGCCATTTTCGATTATTAAATCAAGATCCATTTTTAATTTTATGGCGCATTCGGAATAAAAAAATAATGTTTTAATTCACCTACGTGAATCGATATGTGGAGGATTTTATTCTTCTATCAATGAGGAAGGTTTATCTAAACCCAACACTTTATCAACATCTTTGTGTAATGAATTGAGATCTGTCTTGATTGTATCGATATGTTCTTTACTGTGAGTGGAAGAGCATCCTGCAAAATAAGGAAGGGATGTTATAAAAATGACCGGCAGGAAAAAATGCAATTTGAACTTTTTTTGCTTCATATTAAAACGCTCCTTTGTAAATTTATTTAAGAGAAAATTCGCTTCAACGCTGAGAAAATTCCACAATTATAGCGCCATTAATATTCTTTTCGTTGCCGTGATGATGGTATCTTCAAAATACGCCGGTACTTTGTAACAGTTCTCCTTGCAATATCCACACCAGAAGCATGTAATTTTTCCGCAACTTCTTCATCACTCAATGGATTCGATTTATCTTCTTTTGCAACAATTTCAAGGAGTTTCTGGCGAATAGATTCCCATGATTCCATATTCCCATCGGCATTCTGAAAACCTCCCGTAAAGAAAAACTTCATTTCAAAAATTCCCTGCGGGGTTTGAATATACTTATGGGCAATTGCACGGCTCACCGTTGAAACATGGACGCCAACAATATCGGCAACATCCTGCATTTTCAACGTTCGAAGACGGTGAATACCTTCATCTAAAAATCCTTTTTGCATACTGACAATTTTGCATGCAACCTTATATAATGTACTTCTCCGTTGTTCTATTGCATCGACTAACCATTTGGCAGACTCAATTTTTTTCTGTATGTACTGGCGTGTTGAACTGTCTATACTGCTCTCACTCAACGATTTTTTATAAAAGGAACTAATGTGCAAATGAGGGATATTGGCATTATCAATCAAAAATACCTCGTATTGTCCGTCAATTTTTTCTACCTTTACTTCAGGAACCACGTAGGGAATCGTTTCATCGTGAAATATGGAACCAGGTTTTGGGTTTAATGTACGGATAAATTCTACCTGTTTTTTGATGGCTTCAAGGCTATATCCTGTTTTTTTCGCAATGAGCGGATATTTTCTTGTTTCGATTTCAACTAAAAAATTTTGAAGCAGATCTTTTGTTAAGCGGTAATTCGGATCACGATTGTCTAACTGCAATAGTAAACATTCCTGTAAATTTCTCGCGCCGACACCAGGCGGTTCCAATGTCTGTACAATTTTTAATGCCTTTTCGCCTTCTTCCACAGAAACGGGTTTTTCAAGAGAGCAAACAATTTCTTCTAACGGAACAGATAAATAACCGGAATTATCAACAGAATAAATGATGTTCTCACATGCTTCAAAAAGATGTTCCGGTACTTCCATAAGCGATAACTGACCGAGCAAATAATCATGCAGGGACATTGGTTTGGCGGCTGTGTTTTCCAGTGCTTCTTGTTTCTGGTCACGTTCATCAGAAAGGACACTTTTCCTAACCATTGTTTTTGAATAATATTCACTCCAATCTTCTGCCATCTCGCCAAGCCGGTCAACCTCTTTCTTTTGGGCATCATCCCATTCCGTTTGAGCGGAACTTTCTTCTGCCATGGAACTGTCTTCACCAACAGAGCTATCTTCTTTCGTTTGTTCAACCATCTCCTCCAGAACAGGGTTGTCCATAATCTCTTGCTGTATGCGCTCTGCTAATGCCAATAATGGAAGCTGGAGAATTTCTATAGACTGAATTATCTGAGGAGACAACTTCATCTTTTGCTGAAGCTGTGGCAATAAAGAAGACTGCATTTTCATCAAAAATCACCTTCCCAAAAAATTACTATAAACATCTAGTTCCGCATTTCATTTCTATCACTAACCGCATCGGCAACAATAGCGGCATTTGCATATTCAAGATAACTTCCAGTCGGTAACCCACGGGCAATTCTTGTCACTTTAACGCCAGATGATTGCAACTGTTTATGTATATATACCGCAGTTATATCCCCCTCCATATTCAAGTTAGTGGCAAGTATCACCTCTTTAACGTGGTCGTCTTTTACCCTTTGTAAGAGTCTGTCAATTGTAAGGGATTCCGGATCGAGACCCTCCAACGGGGAAATATGACCCTGGAGGATATGATAATGGCCATTATACCTGCCCGTTTTTTCTATAGTTAAAAGATCCGCAAGCTGTTCAACAACACAAATAATCGAACTATCCCTGCGCATATTACTGCAAATGTGACACGGACTATTTTCTGATACGTTAAAACAAACAGTGCAGATTTTCATATATTTTTTTACATCACGAATAGCGTATGCAAGCTTCATAGCATCCTCAACCGACTGTCTTAAAACATAACAGGCTAGCCGTTCAGCGGTCTTCTGCCCTATACCAGGCATTTTCCCAAACTCAGTAATCAGTTTATTAACTGTCTGCGGATAAGCACTCAAAATAAATACCCCTTTTAATACGTGAGAGAATCATCCCCCAAACAACCCTGACATTCCTGGAATATTCAAACCTCCCGTAAATTTTCCCATCTCGGATTGATATAATTCCTGAGATTTTTTTAACGCCTGGGAAACGGCAGAAAGTATAAGATCTTCAAGCATCTGAACATCTTCAGGGTCTACCACTTCCGGATCAATCTTAATAGAAAGGATTTCCTGTTTTCCATTCATGTGCACCGTCACCATACCTCCCCCGGATGTAGCTTCTATTACTCGCTCTTTCAAATCCCTCTGGGCATCCTCCATCTGCTTTTGCATTTTTTGTGCCTGTTTCTGCATCTGCTTCATCATTTCTGCCATATTACCAAAACCCTTCATTTCACCCCCCTATCGGTTAACTTTAATAACACGACCGTCAAACAATTCTAATGTCTTTTTTACTGCCGGATCTGAAAACACAATATCATCTGTTTGCTGTGCGCCACCGTCGTCTCCCGAAGATTGCCCTTGACTATTTTCTTCGTGCCTCCCATTTTCAGATACTACGAGCCGCACCTCAATAACTTCCCGTACTGCTTCTTTCACGCAATCTTCGATAATTTTTTTTTCTTCCGGTTGATCCAGTTTTTGTTTATGGAAAGAATAATTCCTGGGGAATTCAACTACTAATACTCCCGATTCACAGCTGACAAAACGGCCTTCTCTGAAAAGCGCCCAGGTAGATTTCTTCTTGTGCTGAATATTTTTAAGAATTTTTTCCCACACATCTTTTTTATCAATTGCATTACCGGAAATTTCTCTTTCTTCTTTTACAGGATTTATTACATCGCCTTCTTCTATTGGTTTTCCCATCACTGCCTGCTGAGAAGAAGAGTCCACAGAATGGATAATATCATTATTATTTCTTTTACCAGGGTTATTAGCAACCTGTTCCAGTTTATCCTCTAATAACGCAATGCGTTCAACAAGATCAGATAAAGAACGAAGGGATTCCATCTTGCATAGTTTTATCACCACCATTTCAGTAGCAATACGCTGCAACAGAGAATCCGTAGAACGCATCCTCGTCATTGAAAGCATTTGAATCATGTACATCAAAGTATCAGCGGAAAATGATTTTCCAAAGCGCTCCACGAAAGGTTCGTCAAACTCAATCCATGCAGCATCCTGACCACACGAAGAAAACACCAAAAGATCTCTTAATCGTAAAAGTAACTGATCAATGAGTTCCATAGGAGTCTTTCCTTCGTTCAGAATATCATCTACAATTTCCAATGAGCCGGAGGGGTCTCTTTTCACAAAACACTCAAACATTCCATGAATCTTGTCTTCATCAATATAACCCAGCACATAATTCACATCAGCCGATGTTACCTTATCATTACAAAAAGAGAGGAGCTGATCTAACACAGACTGTGAATCTCTTAATCCGCCTTTTGCAGATCTTGCGATCGTATGGAGTGCTGCCGGTTCTATTTCTTTACCTTCTGTTTTACAAATCTCCGAAAGGTGTTTTTCAATACCCTGAACAGAAATATTTTTAAAATCAAATCGCTGGCACCTTGATTGAACTGTTTCAGGGAGACGGTTTACAGCAGTTGTCGCAAATATAAACTTAACATGAGATGGAGGTTCTTCAAGGGTTTTAAGAAGGGCATTAAATGCTTCGCGGGTAAGCATATGTACTTCATCAATAATATAAATTCTATATCGCGCTCTCGAAGGGGCAAAACCTACATTTTGGCGTATATTTCTTATCTCATCAATTCCCCGATTTGAGGCGCCATCAATCTCCAGAACGTCAATATCACTTCCCTCAGAAATACTCCGGCAAATATCACACACGTTACAGGGAGTATCTGTAGGCCCCTTAATACAATTTAACGCTTTTGACAGTATACGTGCCGTAGAAGTCTTACCAACACCCCTTGGTCCTGCAAACAGGTAAGCGTGAGCTACCCTGTCAGAACGTATTGCATTTCCAAGGGTTTTTACTATAGGTGCTTGCCCTACTATGTCGCTGAAGGTTTGCGGACGATATCTACGGGCTAATACTACATAAGACATTGAAAATCACCTATATTCCTTTTCAACCTTACAATTATTTAACACTCTTCACAACAATCGTACGTATAAAAAATTATATCAAATTCTATCGAAAAAACCATGATATAAAAGTTTTATAAAAGGCCGTGCACTTTTTTTGTGCCCCTTTCTGTTAGTTTACCAATGCAGTTAGCTCAGGCCAGACTAACTCACGGCACATGAGGACAAGTACTTATGGCTGCTTGCTTCCGCACCTGACCAGATTCGCATCGTCTCCCATTGCATGAGATCCAACCTTCAACACCACTTACATTGACAAAGATAACAGTCGTGAGCCCTCTGAAAAGCGATCAATCCTGCTATAGCGGGTTGCAGGTTACAGGGTACCGCTAGCTCCCCATCTAGCACGGCCAATTTTATCATTCTGGCGGAGAGGGCGGGAGTCGAACCCGCGATACCGTTTTAAGCGGTATACGCGCTTTCCAAGCGCGCTCATTCGGCCACTCTGACACCTCTCCGGTTTTACTCTTCCCGTACTTTTAAAGGTAAAAGTAAGTAAATATTATAACCACTCTCCATCATTACTTGCAATAACCTTTACCGCAGTACTCGTGTTTTTTATGGCGGAGAGGGTGGGATTCGAACCCACGTTCCGCAATTGCGGAAAACGGTTTTCGAGACCGTCCCGTTCAACCACTCCGGCACCTCTCCGGCTTTCGTAAAAACAAAAAACTGTAAATGCAAAATCTTACCTGATGCGGCAATTCTCTAAAAAAAATCTCTTCAATATATCTCTGCATTCATCTGCAAGGATATTAGGTATTACTTCCAAACGATGATTCAGCTTAGGATTCTGGACAAGGTTCATGACAGATACACAAGCACCTGCTTTTTTATCAACAGCCCCATACACTAGCCTATCAATTCTGGCTTGAACCAAAGCCCCCGCACACATTGCACACGGTTCAAGCGTCACATAAATAGTTGCTCCGGTTAAGCGCCAGTTTTGCAAATATTCAGCACATTGAGTTATCGCTATCATTTCAGCATGGGCAGTAGGATCTTTAAGCATTTCCTTCTGGTTATGAGCACGGGCAATAATGCGATTATCATACACAATTACAGCCCCCACCGGAACTTCATTTATATCAGCAGCCTTTTCAGCTTCTTTAATTGCTTGCCGCATAAAATATTCATGAGTACTATTTACGCCGTCCATAACCTTTGCTTGAATTACGCTGTAAGACATATTTATATGAATAGATTTTTCATCCACACACTGCAATTTTATTATTGATTTCCTTATCACCGCATAAATCTGTATGGATACAAATGATATTTGTATCAGCACTCGTTCATTTACGAATTAACTCTGATACAATGGATAGTCCGTTATAATACAACAGTACCTCTTATTTTTGATATGCAATATACGGGACCAACATATATGAGGTATAGGAAAGAAGGAACTCCAAAATTCTGTATTTGTTATTGTTAACTAATTTTCCATCTATGTTTCTTATTTTTATATTTCTTAGGTACATAATTAAAACGCGCCCAGGAGGATTTGAACCTCCAACCTCCGGATTCGTAGTCCGTGACTCTATCCAATTGAGCTATGGGCGCTGATTTTATAATTATTCCGGTTCCGAAAATCTTTAAAGATAACCAATGGTTACCTGCGGCAAGTATAAGCATATCAAAAGTTGTTGTCAAGATATAATCCCTCGTTCAATCTTGCAACTAACTATCCCTTACAACATCATTCTTTTATCAAGGCGGTTTAAAATTTTTGTAAGAAAACGCTGCGTTAATAATTTTCTATTATTTAGCAGAATTAAGGATTTGATTAACAATACCGGGAATGGAAGAATATTGTAATAATCCAAGGTGGCCGCAATGCATGCTTTCAATCTGCCAGGTTTACTAATGATATCGAGGGGGAGAATAAGACCTTCATAAACTATTATAGATTTGTATTTTTAAACCCTCGTCCGATACTTAATTTTGGGTTCGTTACCTTCGTCCTTTTTTTCTTTCTCACCTTCATGTTCTTTTTCATTTTCTCTTGCTTTTTCAAGTTCACTCTCAAGCATTCTCCCAAGTTCCTTTTCTCTTCCCAGCTCTTTTTGCAATTCCTCGGCAATCAAGGACGACCGCATGTACTCGCAGATCAGGCAAAAATTTATAAATAAACTTATATAAAAAGCTACATATATCATTTTTATTTTTTCCCCTTGTCCTCTGTACAATATTTGGCACCCTGATAATAATTAGCACCTAATGTATCATATTTCTCTTATTTTTAAATAACAATTAACACAATACCTTTCTGTTAATTTAAGATATTATTCCTTTATCCCTTAAACTCACATAACATCCATTCCCCACAATAATATGATCAAGAACTTTTATCCCAACAATATTACCCACTTCCTGAAGTCTCTGTGTTATTTGAATATCTTCTTTACTGGGCTCGGGATCGCCGGAAGGATGGTTATGCACAAAAACCACGGATGCAGCAGATTCTCTGATAGCAGGGTTAAATACCTCCCTTGGATGAACAATGCTGAGTGTCAAACTTCCTATGGAGATAGTCAATTCTTTTATGATTCGATTTTTATTATCTAATAATGTTATAAGAAAATATTCCTGTTTCTTTTCTCTCAATCGCTCATGAAAATGATTGAAGATATCGCTGCTTTTCTTAAATTGTTGTGACGTTTTTACGGGAATAGTAGAAAATCGTTTCGCAATAGTAAGTGATGCCTTAATTTGAGCCGCACGTGCAGGGCCTATACCTTTCACCTTGCATAATTCACCTATAGAAACAGCACTTAATCTCCTAAAATCCCCATACTCTGAAAGAAGTTTTTTTGCTAAATCAACGGCACTATAATCCTGTGTTCCATCACGGATGATGATACCTAAAAGCTCGGCATCGGTTAAATGTTCTTCATTGCCCTGGATGAGTCTTTCACGAGGACGTTCGTTGAGAGGAAGTTGTTTTATTGTAGGGCGTTTCCCTTTTTCTTGCATGCTGCTGATAATAACTTTTCAATTATTCCGGACAATAAAATGAATGAACACATACTCTTAAAAGAAAAAATATTTGATTACAAAACAGCACCGGTTTATAGTAAAATCAAATCGATCACTTATATAACAATAACCGTTACGTTTCGCAAGAACATATTTTCAGGAATTCCTATGCAAATTAACAATGCACTTACCACCCTTACTCCTCAGCAACATAATGATGAACGGCTTAATCTATTAATAAAAGAAGCTCTGTCTCTCGGATGTGAGCAAGCTTATTTTATGCGTACCGATCTTATAAGTATTGCACGTTGGGTTCAATTAAAATGCAAATATGGATGCAATGAATACAATAAAAAACTAACGTGCCCCCCGCACTCTCCTTCGTATAATGAAATGAAAGAAATTCTTAAAGAATACAGCAATGCATTGCTCTTGCACGGGCACATGAGCTGGCAAATGAGATATATGATAACAAAAATAGAAGGAAAGGCTTTTTCCATGGGATTTTATAAAGCTTTTGGCCTTGGGGCAGGCCCATGCCAGTTGTGCGAACATTGCGATACCGTTTCAACATGTATTCGTACGGAAGAGGCAAGACCGTCAATGGAAGCATGCGGTATTGACGTATATCAAACCGTAAGAAATCTCAATCTCAAAATAGAAACACTTACGAAAAAAACCGATGAAGTTAATATATATGGTCTCATTCTGTTAGAGTAAATTACAGGGAAAGGAGATGGTTATGATATCAGAAATCATGAAAAAAGCAGTCAACCTCGGTTTTGGCGCACTGCTTGTGACAAAAGAAAATGCAAATGAACTCATTGAAGAAATGATAAAAAAAGGAGAACTCCAAAAGGATGAAACACTCGCACAAGTAAAAGAAACACTTAAAAAAATTCTCCCCAGCAAAGATGAAATTGAAGCAAGGACGGAAGAAGTTGTTGAAAAAGTACTTCACAAACTGGACATACCGACACGGCATGACCTGCAACAAATGCAAAAAAAACTCGAAGATATTCTGAAAGAATTAGAAACCAAAGAAAAACCGTAAGACAACTCCATGCCAATAAAAAAAATCAGCCAAAAAATCAGAGATATCCGCCGCCTGAATAAAATCCTGCGGATTTTAGGCAAACATGGGTTTGGTTTCGTCGTTCAACGGCTTCATCTGGAAAACTACACCATTGGTAAAGGTATTATTAAAAACCGTGTATTCCGGTATTTTGCGGACACACAAGAATCCCGTGCCGTTCGACTCAGGAAGGTATTGGAAGAACTCGGCCCTACTTTTATAAAATTTGGACAAATCTTAAGCGTCAGACCGGATTTAATCCCCTTAGACCTTTGTGAAGAATTAAGTAAACTGCAAGACCGGGTGCCGCCATTTCCTTATGAGGACGTCAAAAAACAAATAAAAGATTCTTTTGGAAAATTACCGGAAGAATTGTTTTCCTTCTTTGATCCGGTACCTTTTGCTGCTGCATCGTTGGGGCAGGTACATAAGGCACAGCTCCCTACAGGAGAACATGTGGTAATAAAGGTGCAAAGGCCGAACCTTAATACAATTATCACTACTGATATGGATATTCTTTACACATTCGCCCAACTCGCAGACCGATATATGCCAGATATACGGGTTCTCAACCCGACCATCATTGTTGATGAATTTTCAAAAGTGATCACAAAAGAAATAGATTTTACCTATGAAGCACACAACATGGATAAATTCCGGAAAAATTTTAAAGACAACAAAACGGTACATATACCTAAGGTATATTGGGATTACACAAAACCAAGGGCGCTGACAACTGAAGAGATAAAGGGCATAAGACTTAATGAATACCTTCTTCAGTCACACACCGCCGAAGAAAAAAGAGCCGTTGCGGTAAACGGTGCAAATGCCGTACTTCAACAAATATTTATAGATGGATTTTTTCATGCAGACCCACACCCGGGCAATATTTTTGTTCTTCCCGATAATGTTTCCGCCTTTATCGATTTCGGGATTGTGGGCAGGCTTGATGAGGACACTCGCCATGCTATCATTATTCTGCTCATAGCAGTATCTAAGAAAAATATCACCGGAATTATCAAGGCTTTGGAAATGTTAGAGGCAATTGAAGAAGAATGTCCTACCCGCGATTTAAAAAATGATATCAACGAATTTTTAGAGCGGTATTACGATATCCCGCTAAAACAGATAGAAGTCCCCACGATGTTACACCAGACCATCGATTTAATGAAGAGGCATAAACTAAAAATTCCACCACAATTTCATCTTCTTTTTAAAACATTTGCCACGATAGACGGAGTAGCCAGACAATTAGACCCGGAATTCAATTCCATTATTCATACAAAACCGTTTGTTGAAAAACTTGTACACGAACGATATGATCCCAAACGAATATTTAAGGACATCGAGATGTATTCCACCGAATTGTTCGATATTCTAAAGTATATTCCAAAGGACACATTCGAAATCTTACGGAAAATTAAAAGAGGTTCTTTAAAAATAGAATTTGAACATCAAGGTCTTTCAAAATTTATAGCGGAAATGGACAAATCGAGCAACCGGGTTTCATTCAGTCTCGTTATTTCCGCCCTTATCATAGGCTCTTCCCTTATTATTATGGCCAATAAAGGACCATTGGTTTACGGCTTTCCGGTATTGGGCATATTAGGATTTATATTTGCCGGTATTTTAGGGATGGGGTTAGCAATAGGCATTCTGAAATCGGGTCGATTATAAAAAATGTAAACTCTTAGAAGGATTTTTCACTACATTGGAAGAACTTATCGATTCCTTTATAAACTATCTTCTTGTTGAGTGCGGTTCAGCCAGGAATACCATTCATAGCTATCAAAGTGATCTGCAACTATTTTTAAAATTCTTATTAAGCAAAAATATTCATGATTTTGGCGATATCCGTCCGAATGTCATAACAAGTTTTATTATTTCTGAAAAGCAGCGGGGACAATCGATAAACTCCATTAACCGCGCAATTGTTTCCGTTCGCATGTTTTATAAATTTCTTATCCTTGAAGGAAAATTGCAAAAAAATCCTCTCGTGTCTCTCAACAATCCAAAACTATGGAAAAAATTACCTGATGTATTGCCAATACATAAAATTGAAGATCTCCTTTCCGCCGCAGATACCGAAACAAAACTGGGCATCAGAAATAAAGCCATTCTTGAACTGCTGTATGCCACTGGAGCAAGGGTATCTGAAGTTGCAACAATATCGTTGGACGGAATAAACTTGGAATATGGTTACATCAAATGCAAGGGAAAAGGTTCCAAAGAACGAATCGTACCTCTTGGGGGAAAAGCATCTCTCGCCATTCAGGAATATTTAAACACGGTGAGGCCAAAAATAAAAAACAGTCAAAGCAATCGCAATTTATTCTTATCAAAAAACGGACGACCATTGCGAAGAGAAGACATTTGGTTTGTTGTGAAAAATTGCGCATTAAAAGCGGGAATTGCTGAAAATATTTCTCCTCATAAACTGAGACATTCATTTGCAACACACTTGCTGGAAAATGGCGCCGACTTACGTTCTGTCCAGGAAATGTTAGGCCACGTAAATATCTCTACGACACAAATATATACGCATGTTAACAAACAACACCTTAAAACCATCCACCAGAGATTTCACCCACGAGGGTAAACAAATCTAATTTGGCTCTAAAAAGAATGTTGTTTAAATATAACAGTTTTGTACTCTGTTAAAAAACTATGATAAGAAAACACCTCTCTAACGACAAAGAACTTTATCCCATTATTGTTTTTATCCTCTTATCTTTTACTTCCTATCTGAACGCATTATCAAATGATTTTGTATTCGACGACATTTACACCATTTCAGGTAATTATTTTATCCGTGACTGGAAAAACATATTCCATTGTTTCGTATTTTTTTGCCCTTTTTTCAAAAGAAATGGCAAATACACTACCATTAATCCTGTTCTTCTATTATTGGTTATTCTATCGTAAACAAACATTTTCAATTCCCATATTACGACATTATATAGGATATTGTTTTGTTGCTATTTTCTATTTTATTATAAGATTCTGGTGGTTTCACAATTCGGCAGAATCTTTCGTTACGTATCCTGATAATAGCGTATGGTTGAATTTTATGGTAATGTCAAAGGTGTTTGCTTCTTATATCATGCTCTTCTTTCTCCCTACGAACCTGAATGCCGATTATATTGTACCCATCAGTAAGGATTTCACGATATATCCGCTTGTTTTTCCATAGCCCTCATAAGCACATTCTCTTTTATTGGATATAAACTATATTCCCGTTTTAAGCTCTTATTCTTTTCCATGCTTTGGTTTGTTATCACATTACTTCCCGTTCTTAATATTATTCCCATTTTCAATATTATGGCAGAGCGGTATCTCTATATTCCTTCCGTGGGAATCTTTATTGCCGGCGGCTTCCTGATCAAAAAAATATCTTTCACCAGTTTTTGTTTAAGGCGTTGTCGTATACCCCTCGTAATTGTTTTATTAGTCGGTTATTTCTTGCAAACATCTTCACGATGCCGGGATTGGAAGAATGAATTTATTTGTTGGGAAAAAATAGTAGAACGCGAACCAAAGAGCTACAGAGCCCATAGCAGTTTAGGCGTTTTATTCATCAAAAATGGCTTCGAAAAAGAAGGAGTCTCTGAATTGCAAAAATCATTATTAATTAATCCATCATATGCTGATGCTCATAACAATATGGGGACGTATTATCAACTTAAAAACATGTATGAAAATGCTATTAAAGAGTATCAGGAAGCACTAACCATTAAACCAGATTTTTCCGAAGCACATTTTAATCTCGGGGTAATCTATTCAAAATTAAACAAGTATGACACGGCAGTAAATGAATTCTTACTCTCACTATCAAGCACTTCAGATAATCCGACAATACTTTATAACTTAGCCCGACTTTCGCAATTCGAGGGGTAGATAAACCACTGAGCCAGTAAAATCAAGGGGTCGTATAAAAAGGTCGGCACTACAGACCGACCTGGCCTGATGCATAAACCTTTGGTGTAGGTTGTTCAGGAAGCTCCAATCCCAGTTGTGCCAAAAGGAGAGCAACATCCTTTTCCGGCTGAGTATAGCGGCTCATGACAACACGGCGGCCATCCGTTGTTGGCAAATGAATATCGATCATATGAATAGCCGAGAGTTTTTCCAGAATAGCATCGGATGTTAGTCCTGCAGCTCGTCTACGCGCAAGATTTCGCAACGTCGTATGGAGACAAAAAGCCAAAAATGATACAAAAATATGGGCTTCGATTCTATTCTCCAACTGATGCCAGATGGGACGGATGGAAAGCGATCCCTTCAAATCCTTAAATGCCTGTTCAATCCGGGTCAAAAGCAGATAGGATTCCCATACTGTTTCAGGCGAAGAAGCCCACCGATGCCGAAGAATTTTTACACGGACGCTTTCCCGCGCCTGCGTCCAAGGCTGTTCGAGCAA
>SOET01000049.1 GCA_021646465.1 Candidatus Kuenenia hertensis
AATTTACCCAAATGTCTCACTTTCACCACCAAAGTTATCTCACCCCCCTACACTATTCAAAAGTATTTTAAGGCAAAGGAACCGATTAATACTGCAAATGAAATAGCAGATAGTAGTATACCTTTACATGAGAATACCGGTACTGATCAAGGCGGGAAAAATGTAGTTGCAGTATATTCCGTTTTTAAGGAGGTTATCCCTTCCTTTCTCAATGAAGTCCGCCAAAATATCAGAACAATGTCGGAAGCGTTGCAGGACAATAATTTCGAAACAATACTTAATATCGGACATCGCCTCAAAGGTGCCGGAGGAGGTTACGGATTTGACCACATCTCTAAAATGGCAATGCTCATAGAAAAAAATGCGGAAGAAAAAAATACAAAGGAAATACAAAAGAAACTAGAGGAATTTTCAAACTACGTGGAATCTATTCATGTTGTTTATAAAGAAGCTTAAAGCCTCATTCCCCCCGTGTACTCCCTTTTCATGATACATTTACGGAAAAATAAAAAATAAAGGCGTAAAGGTGCAAAATTTATAGACAAGCAGGTCAATGTGTTTTTCCAAATCGTGGACTTTGGCTTGCTTGTCAAACTTTTGTCTGTCTGCCGTATATAGGTAGGCAAGTATTCCTCTTTCATGCGACCCCACGACCCCAACAACAGGTTTCCTTGAGGATAGCAAAAATGCTCTATTAAACTCGTCCCTTCACGATATAATTTGTCAATTTGAAAGATTCTCCCCCTTAGATATTTTTTGAGGACCTCCTTATCCGTATGCCTTCCGGAGTAATAATAATCAGATTCCCTTTTATATCTTCCGCCTTGATAGACTGATAATATTTTTTGAATATCGTGAGTGTTTCATCAACGGATCTTTTATAAATTTTAGCAACAACAATTCCTCCGCATCTTTCCGGAGGAAACCTGAATATCCTTGTAAAGTCTTTATCCATGGTAATAATGATCATATTCTCCCTGCATGCCTTCTCATATACCTCATCGTCAGAAATACCGGAAAGACCACTATTCCTGATACTCAGCACATCATTCCCGAGAGACCTTAAATAATCAATAATTGGTTCAAAGAGGTTTTCATTTGCAAAAATCTTCACGCTGTAACCCCTGCTTCCTCATCAGCAAGAAGAGAAGCATATGATAGACATGCCCTGATGTCTTCATCAGTAATATTTGGATACGCCTTTTTAATTCCTTCAAAACTCTCTCCAGCAGCGAGAAGGTCTAGTACGATGTGTACCGGGATTCTGGTTCCCTTAATACATGGTTTGCCACTGCATATCTTCGAATCAGATACTATTCTTTCAATATTTGTATTCATACCTCTAACCTCCCTTTATATTTTTACAATTTGCCACACACAATTCCAACCTCCACCAGTGTGAGATTATAAAGTTTGTAAACCATTTGGTCAACCCCGTTAGACAACGGACATGCCTATCTAACAGGGCAAGTAATCCTAGTCTTTTGTAATGGCCCTGTCCTCACGGAACTTGTCCTCATGCAACCTGTCCTCGTGAAAACGGGGAGTGGGGAGTGGGGAAAAGATGTATCTTTGCACATTTCCATCCAGATAGAATTTGTCAATTTGAAAGATTCGCCCTTGACCTTTTGATCTTTTGTCATTAATCAACTGGCAACACCAAGTACCATTTTATGTACTATGAAATTTTTAACCCTCTCTTTTTTAAAGTACCTCTTATTATTTTTCTTACAGTATCTGCAATCTTTACTGCCTGTAAGGCATCTCGTTTACTTACCCTACCTTTTCCTGGATAACGTGCAGTAATTGCATAAGGGGTTAAAACTTTTGCTTCCTGTAAATCCTTTGCCAGTACTGTAAAATCAGGACATAATTCTAATAGATGGGATATGTTGTGGGTGTAAGGAAAGTCAATATTTCTAAAAACAAGGTAAGCCTTTAAATACTTTTCGGCACACTGCTGTGCATGATAGGCAATAAGCTTGTATGGACAGGAACTCTTGAGCTTAAGGGCATGTTTGGCTAAGCGCAGGTCTTCATCAGCGTGCACCAGCCATTCCTTTGTTTTTCTTATAATCTCGCTTCTGCTTTCGCTCATACAATAGCTTTCCCTCTTTGCTTGCGTAACGCGCAATTGTGCCCGGAATTTCTTTATCTATTTCAAATTCCTTTGGGGTGAGAACGACAATATCCCTTGCCATTTTTAATCCTTCAAGTACGCTGTCCATCTCCACCATCGCTTTTATGCGATTTTTTTTCACAGGACAAACTACAAGAATATCTGCATCGCTATGTTCGTCTGCAGTTCCTCTTGCGTACGAACCAAAAAGAATTATACGCTCAGGTTGAAATTTCGATACTAACCGTCTTGTTGCCTCTTGAAGTACTTTTTTACTAATCAATGGTTACTCCTATAATTTATCTCATTAGATAGAATGCATCGGACTCTTAAAGGAGATTTACTATACGTTTTATACCACATCTTTCAATTTTTTAAAAGCATATAGTATTCTTCGGGAGCATTCCCGATTTTTTGTAATTCTTTACATTTGCCAATTGGCGGACTATTATTGTATCACAAGCATTCTGCTTGTGAAATTTATAACTCAAGCTGGAAGCATGAGTTACTATTACTACATAATTGCCTTTTACAAAAAATCGGGAATGCTCCCATATTCTTCTCCACAATTGCATCCTCCGGCGTGAGGTTGCAGAGTATATAGACAAGCTGGTCAATGTGTTTTTCCAAATCGTGGACTTTGGCTTGCCCCGTTAGATAACGGATTTGCTATCTAACGGGGTTTGTTTGTCCATCTTTTGCCTGTTTTCCGCTGCACAGGCAGGCAGATAATCCTCTTTCATGATGACAAATATAAGCAAAATTCTTTAAAATCGCTATAAATACTCAACATTATATTCACTAATCAAGGTGTCCCAACACGTTCCCTTAGATCACTAATACGACCCTCTTCCTCTCCATGTCCACTAATTTCTAAGAACTTCTATTAACAGTTACTTCAATCGGAACTGACAATCTAATCTGAGTTGCTACAGGAGTATAGATATCGATATTTTGTTCCTGTGTATAAATTGATACAATCAGTGCATAACGAGTTTGCCGGTTCCAACGGCCCAGATGATTTCTTTCACGCCACCACCCGACAGAAGGATATATACCGACCAAATTAGACCCTGCAAGTTCGGCAGCCCGGCCTTGCCAAATATCAGAGTGGACAGACCCTACATTTCTGGCATCGCCTACTAACCACCTATCTCCAGGACCTTCGGTACCAGGATGTTCTCCATCATCACGAGCTTGATCATTGACACGCCTTACAAACTCATCTTCAGATTCTCCCGGCCCGTTGACTGCAAATCTGAGTGCATGAGAGGCATATCTATATCGATTATTCCAACCGACCTCTCCGGGCCCTGGTTCTATGAAATAAGAAAGTGTGACTCGCATAGTCACTATTTGTTCTCCAAGATTAGATAATTCACTCGTTGGCCATAGGAGGTTGTAAAGATGCATATCTCGGGTCACATATCGGCCGTCACGCCTGTCAAAGGGTTGCAGTTGCGTCTGCGAAATTAATGTCAAAGAATTTGACGCGCAGTAAAGGGCGCGCCCTAGATTCGGTACGCCATATCCGCAAATTCGAAGTAGCTTTGCAAAATCTTGTTTGGTAGGAGGCTGAGATTGTAAAAATTGACTTTTCATCGCATCAGTCCATTCTGCTGTATGGACAATCAAGGCACGGACGGTTTCCGGCCAAGCATCAGGATATTGGGTCTGAATTTGTGAGGCCATCCATGCTGCTTGAGCAGAAGCGGCACTCGTCATATTAAACGGTGCGAACTGGGCAACCTGCGGATCATGATATGTTGAGAGCAGCTGCAGGTCATCAGCATCCAGAATGGAATCATTAGGGCCACGTGCAACATTACCACCTTCAAAAACAACTTCGGGTTTGATAGGCCACTTCCGGGTAGGCCAAGTTACCGAAGTAGTACTGAAAGGAGAAAGCCCACCAGATGGGGCGATAGGGTAATATAAACTCAGTGTAGGATCATTGATTCTCGTTTTTTCTGTAAAAGCTCCTACTGTTAAGGCATTCCATGCCTGAGCAGGATCGTGAACCTCGTTTGTCAAATTGTCATTTGGGTAGTTGCGCCAATTATTCGAGTTATCAACATTTCCTGCGCAGACTACTATGAGCCGCCTGACATTGTCTCCATACCCGGAAGCTAACTCGTCCACCATGGCAGACCACGAGGAAGGCCTCCCACGGTCTCGGTTGTCGGTTGAAGTAACAGCCATACACACAATCCGCTTTCGTTGAGGGGCTTGAATCTCCGCTCTACTTATGCCTTGGGCGGTCATATAGCCCCAAAGTTCTTTCGAATTTTGCGCTGGAGGAGGGGGTAGGATTTTCGCGGACTCCAAGCGATGGTTGATTTGCAAGCGACCACTGTTATTAAGAATAGCCAGCAAGTCGCCATAAGCGGCTGTTCCGGCCATCAAAGTACCGTGTCCATTGTGGTCGTTTACATTCCATGCCGGAATAACTGTATGAAGATCAGCATCATCCAAGATCGGCCTGATAAGCAAGTGCCCGTTGTTCACGCCGGTATCGAGAATGCAAATGGCCACATCGGTATCGACATTAAAGCTGGTGCGACCGAGAAGTTCTTGAACTCGCTCTATCTGCTCTTGATTTTCCATTGCAATGAAGAATGAGGCTATCTCCTTGGCCGCGCGTAACTCCGCAATGTCGTCTGAAGCCTCAATCAACTGCTCCAGTTGACTTCGATTAGCATGGATGAGCTTCACTGATCTTTCGGGAAATTTCAAAAGCCCTTCAGCTCGTTCAATATGGAATTGCTCCAGCAATAAATCAAACCGCCTAACAACGGCATCATCGTCGCTACTAAGCCAGACCTCCACCCATACGGTGTTAGTAGCGGGAAGGAACATCATGTCGTCCTGCCAGAATGATTCGAGAACAGAAGCTCGGATATCAGCGATACTGCTTATGAGTTTCTTGTTTTTTGGTTCTCCTGATTTGGTTACTTGTTCTGCATAGGCAGTGATCTTTCTAAAAAAATGACCTCGCTTATCATGAGGGACATATACTGTTGCAAAGGTTTGTTTTTGTCCATCTTCTCCGACTCTCTGACGTACATTCAGAAGGCAGATGCCTGATCTTTTGGATTCCAGACTCTGAACCAGTAACTCAAAGCCAGGCTCGCTCATAAAATCAATGTAGGCTCCGTGACGCTCCACTTGGACAACGGCTTGTCGTTGTCCGACCTCATTCCATGCGGCATCAAGGCGTTGTTGTAGAAAAGTGCTGTGCTGGGAACGATCGCGGTTTGGAATCCGAGCGGATGAACCGCCTTTTCGTGGATTCGTAAATCCTTGAGTGCGTGTCGGTCCTCTCAGAAAAATATGTCTGTATTGCTTTCCGGGCATAATTTATCGCCCCTGCCGCCCGACATGAGTTCTTTGTCGTTCATTTAGCATCTGTCTCAACAAAGATATATTCACCTTCTGTTTATTATTCAAGATTGCCTGCTTAATGGCGTCTCGGCAAGCCTGATCGATTTCTGCATGACTTAAACCTTCGCTTTCCGCCAACACAGTCTTCCATGTAAATTTTGATGTCAGAAATGCAGCAAGTACATTTTGTATCAGGCGCTTGCGTTCCTCGGGCGTGGGTTGTTCATAATACAACACATCATCAAAACGCCGAAATAACGCACGATCCAAAAGTTTTGGGCTATTTGTAGCCGCTACAATTATGCTATCAGATATATCTTGCTCTATGAATTGCAAGAACGAATTAAGTACCCGGCGCATCTCACCAACATCGTTCTCCAACGACCGTTCTCCTCCAATCGCATCAAATTCATCAAAAAGATAAACTCCGGTTTCTTTCTGAATTAGATCAAATATCTGGCGCAACTTGGCACTTGTTTCGCCCATAAACTTAGTGACCAATCTATCCACCTGGATAATATGCATAGGCAGTCGTAGCTCTTTAGCCAGTACTTTGGCAGTCATCGTCTTGCCCGTTCCGGGTGGACCTATGAGAAGGATTTTTCTACGATGTGTCAATCCGTAGGTTTTCAATTTCTGTTGCTGTCGATATTCATGAATTATTCGCTCTACTCGGATTCTCAGGGTGGTAGGAATAACTAATGCCGTCATAGAGGTGACCGGTTCTTCCGACAACACCAGTCCTCGCATATCCTGAGGGAACTTGAGAACCAAAGCTCCTCTCTCCCGCCGCGCTTTGTCAATCGTTTCACGAATATCATGAGCCAGTGCGCCGTGGCCCTGGCCGGCCTCATGTGCCGCCACTTGGAGCGCAATCGTAAAGAACCGCTCCGGATCACTACTAAAATGTGATCTAATTAAGGATTTAATTTGCTCTGCCGTTGCCATATTAGATATTCCAACCTACTCATTATTGTAAAATATTAATTATACAAAATGCCCCCCAGCAATTATAAGTACAAAAACATACCAAATTTGCATAATATTACCCCTTCCCCTCCACAATTGCAATCTCCTCTAACGTGAGGTCGTAGAGTTTGTAAACCATTTCGTCAATTTGGCGTTCAAGGTAGGATGTATCTGCATCAGAATTACTATTTTTTTCATCTATTACTTTCTTTACTAAAAAATCAAGCTTATTGTGCTGTTCCGTATTTATTCTTGGTATAGGCATAATATCAGCATAACCTGGCATGAAATGCATAGTTCGAATAGCCTGATTAAATACAAAATAGTAATAATAAAACGAAATGAAAGTTGAGTTTAATAATCCTACCAAACATCTATTGCTCAATTTATCCTTTGCAGAAAAACACATAACAGTATTTAAACATAGACGATCATCGCAATTCAATGCAGCTGTAATTTTTATGTGTGGATAAGGACGTGTTATGTGAGCAACAATATCCTGTACTACTACTTTCTCACACTTGGATCTATGTAAGTCTTTTTTATTTAAGAAATGTTCTTCAAGATACCATATACCTTCTTTTCTGGGAACGATATTATAGCGCTGAATTTCCTTGCCTGTAAGAACCGGAATGCCTCGCCCTTCCATATTGACATGCGGAGTCATTCCCCCTTTTCCATACCAGAAGTCTGCATATTCTGAAATTGGTCTGCAAGATAACTTAACTTTTTTGAGTAAATTATAATAACTTTTAGGAAACCCAAAATAAAATGTACTTTCTGTCAAAATGTCTCTGGATGTTTGAAATTCAATTATAGTACCTTGTGAAAGATATCCTGTTGTAACCTTTTCCTTAGGTTTAGGCTTATTACCTTTTTGCAGTATAAAAATCAACATTTCATATAATACTGCTTCAAATGATTTGCCTGCATCTATTAATGCATATAAGTTATGTTCTGAAAGTAGTTTCTTCCTTATTTCACGCCAGGAAGTTACATATGAAAGTCCCTTTGGAACAATAAATGTAAGAAAACCGTTTTTGCTGAGCAAAGTATTTAATGTATTTCTTATAAAAAATTCAGCGAGGTCGCTTGTAGGACCATAAATACAATTTTTCTTCAGTTTGTTTTTAATTGTATCATTAATTCCTGTATATCGTCCATACGGCGGATTGGCAATCACCACATCAAATCCACCCCCTCGACTTCGCTCAGGGCAGGCCTTCTCATGAAACACTTCGGAAAAATAAATCTCAAAATCAAATTCTTTATGACCATTGGTAATCTGGCTTATCAGTTCATCAATCTGTTTTTTATAGTCCTGCTTTTTTGTGGGATTGGTTTCGTTGAAGTAGAGCGGTTTGACTTTTTCCAGTTTAGAGAAAAGATGATTGTTAAACAGGTTTTTCTCCACTCCCAACAACGAATTCCCGCAGACAATCTTGTAATCCAGATTGGGCAAAGGCTTGATGTTTTTTATGTCGTCTTCATCTACAACAAGCGATAGCCACAGCCGAAGTTTTGCGATTTCCACCGCACCGGGGTCAATATCCACACCGTAAAGGGATTTTTCTATGCATTGACGTTTGAAGTCGTAGGTTGTTCTCGGCGTATCTGACCTTAACCCTGACAGGGTTTGGAACCCTGTCAGGGTTTCTGGACTCAAGCTGCCTGCCTGTGCGTCTCCACACGCAGACAGGGAAGCTTGCGTTATAATAAAGGGAGTTAACACATTTCTCGCCTTGACAATTTCACTCATCATGCCCACGGGAAAGGCACCGGAACCTACCGCCGGGTCGCAGACGATGATGTCCGCTAATTTCTGGTCAATCAGGCTTGCGTTTTTGCGGATGCTTTCGGGCAATTTTGATTTGTAATCCGAAGACTTCTGTTTGCCCTCTAAGATTTTCTGTTCTTTGATCAATGCTATTTCTTCATTCTCACCAACTTGCTCGCCGACGTGTATAAGGGTTTCTATGTCCTCCTTGCTTACCGTAACCCTGACAGGGTTGGTGGGATAATCACGTTCAATCATTAAATCCAATTGTCCCTTTTTGACCTCGTTACCAAACATGGACAACTGGTTTTCACCAAATTTCTGATAAGTGACGATGCCGTTAACCCTGACAGGGTCTAAAACCCTGTCAGGGTTGGGAGGGTTGGGATCGGTCAATTCTGTATGCAAGTAATTAATCAAACTCTGCTGGCACATATAGTGGACAATCTCACGTGGCGTGTAATACACGCCGTATTGCTTGTTAAATTTGCTTTCTTCGCCTTTTTTCCCGCTCTTTAATGCCTTTTTATATTCCTCAAAATTGTCGGGACGGATGGCGTTGAATTTTTCATACGCCTTGCCCAGTAGTTCCGGGTCAATGGCAACTTCCTTTTCCAGCGGCTCGTCTTCTCTGACGGTAAAGTTGTAGCGGTCAAAAATATCCAGAATGCCATCACCCTCTCGCCTTCTTTGGTTTTATTTTTATTAGAGAACAGGCTATCCGGCAGACAGATATCGGCATGCACCCAGTTATATCCGCCATTGTTTCCAATGGGGTCAAAAAGACCGCCATTTAAGAAGGGGATTTTGCAGTTAAAGCGGCTGTAATAGTGGTCGTCATGGCTGCGGTCGATGCGCAGGGCTTCGTAAAAGAGCGGCTCCAGGATGTCATTAAAGAAATTTTTATAGTCGCCGTGCTTTTTCCCAAAAAGTTCGCGCAAAAAGTGTTTGGAGCCTGTACCCCATTCGGCATCGCGGGCAACGCCAAACCAGCCTTTTTTCTGCAGAAAGTAGAGAAAAACAATTTGTCCAAGTAGTTTCTTGGCAAAGTTTACGGTATCAACTCCCTTCGATTTAAATTCATTCTGCAGGCTGGAAGCCTGCGTTACTATTTTGTCCAGTTCTTCTTTTGTGCAAATGAAAAGCCCACGGTATTTGATAAAAAATTCCTTGGTAACGGTTTCAATGTCAAATGCCTGTTCCAGTTCGGCAAGGGTTGGACTGTGTTCGTCATTTGCAAGGATATTGACCAGTCTGCTCTGGGCAGTATGGCTGTTTTCGTTTGCGCCGACAAGGAATGACCAGCGCCGTGCAGGAGTGAACTCTTCCTTTACCTTCATCCTACCGGTTTGAGCTTGTTCAAACTTATAGTCCATCTTGACAAGTGAAAAACGCCAGTCTTCCTCATCAGGTGATACAAAGGCAACCAGCGCAGCATCCTTCATTTCACCTCCGCGGCTGCCGTTCAGATACCATGCGACAAAGTTACGCTGCATGGTGCGGGCGCGTTCAAGGGAGGTCTCTTTCTGGAGTTTTACGATAAGGATATCAATCCTGTTTTCACCGTCGTTGAATTTACCGATTCTCTCCATATAGCTGATATATGCCTTGTAGGCATCGGGAATGAACTGACCCTGGTAAGTAAAAGGGGCTTCTTCAATGCGCTTTAAAAGGTTTTTGATAAAACCGATAAACCTCTCTTTATCAAAAGCACTTTCAAAGGTTTCTCTGATAATGTTTTGTGCCTGATGTTTATCCATAACACTTATTATTAACCCTGACAGGGTTCGGAACCCTGTCAGGGTTGTCCATGTTCAGATACCCCTTGACTCATGGGTTATCTTTCTATATCTTCTTCTGTAAGTTCTGAAAATCCTTTTTCTTTTGCCAGTGACTCTGCATATCTATGAATGTCTGATTTTTCTATAGGCGTTAAGACCACTTCAAAGACACTTCCTACCTCTTTCGCAGTATCTTCCGGAAGAGAAAGATGACCGTCGGGTAATACCTTTCCTATAAACTTTTTTGCATTTGTTGCCATATGATTTTTTCCACCAAGTCCAAGTAACCCTGACAGGGTTCTCAACCCTGTCAGGGTTTTACCGTTCCGTTAAATATAGTGATAGTATAACTTCCCGTTTGCCAAATACCACAGGGTTCTGTTCTGCATAGTGTTCTTCCAGGAGTTTTACAGGGATGTGGGTCTGAAGCACCGCCAGTGCCTTGAGCGGGTTAACGATTTCATCCTTAAGCGCATTCAGGGCCTTCAAGGTCTGGATGGCCGTCTGTTTTGGCAGTCCGCCTTCCTCTAGCTGTGTCAGGACTTTTTTCAGATATAGTTCCTGGTCTTCTGTCAGTTTTTGCGTGTTCTTCAAGGTTGCCTTTAAAATTCTGAGGATATTTGCAGCACTGTCACGTCCGCCCCTTTGCCCGTGATGCGGTATTTCTTCTGTTGTCGCTAAAATAAATGCCTCTTTGTTTTTATCCAGGAGGTCGTAAAATTGTTCGGGGAGCTTTTCCTTTGTTTTATCAGGACTGCTCTCCAGTAGTTTTGCCGCAGATATAAAATCCATTTCTTCCGCCTCATTTTTATGGCTGGCTTTAAAAAATTTCTGCAGCTTTCCCCGTCTGAAGTAGGTAATTAACCCTGACAGGGTTAAGAACCCTGTCAGGGTTTTTGCAGTGCGTGCCTTTTTGGGGAGTCGTTTTATCCTTTCGAAGAGGTCGGGGGATTTATCACGAATCTCTTTTATTGCCTGGAGGTATTTCAATTCGCTTTCCTCTGCCCCCTTCCTCACCTTCCAGTGTTTGTTTGGAAGTCAACCGGTTAAAGAGTTCATGCGAGCCAATGGGTTCGCCCTCAGTCAATAGTTCTGCGTCACCGCCAAGCAGGGTTAAGAAGGCATTGATTTTCGCCTCTGCGGCTTCTTTCAGTTTGATCTGGTCATTTGATTGCTTGGTCGGGAAAAAATTAAAGGTATGAATTGTGTCAAATGCCGTATCCACGCGGTTGACGCGTCCTACCCGCTGCATCATACGGGTAGGATTCCAGGGGATGTCGTAATTTATCACGGTATTTGAGCGGTGCAGGTTAACACCCTCAGCCAACACTTCAGTAGAGACCAGTATCCGGTACTCTTCTTGAGGATGACGTGCTCTGGCGTCAAAATTTTCAATGACCTTGTCGCGCGTTGCCTCGCCTGAATCTCCAGTAAAACACAACACTTTATCAGGGTATTGTTCATTTATGTTTTTGAACAGATAGTTTGCGGTTTCCTTTGATTCTGTAAAGATAATCAGATGATTCTCTTTTAAAACCGGATTTTTTGACAATTCTCCCAAAAATTTTAAAAGCTTCGGGTCGCGGTCAATGTGATGCCATAGTTTTTTAATCTCAAGGAGGATGTCATGGTCGTACTGCAAGTCATCTCTTAAACCTCCGTTAAATTCACTGCTTGCATATCGTTCCGCCTTGCCTTCGTCTATCAAACGCTGGACGGCTTCATCGTCATCGCTCTCTAGCAATTCAAATATTTTTTTCGTGTGTTTTTTGCTTACATAAACATTGCCGTTATCAAACTCTTTTATAAACATCTCATAAGAACGCAGGAATCTGTCCACCGAGTTTTTAAAGGCGAAGAAACTGCTTTCAAGACGCTTCACCAACAGGATCTTCATAAACTTGCCCATGTTCTTTTGCGAAAGTTCCTCTGGTTGTGAAATTTTACCTTCATAATAAAGCATGGGCATATAGCGGGCATATTTGAATTTTTTTGCGATCAATTCTATGGTTTTGTCGAATATTTCGTCCTCCGTATCATTGAGTTCATAAAAAAGAGGGACAGGCTTTTCAACATTAGGAAATTTGAGGTGTTGGCTCTTTATGTCTTTATAAAAGTATTTTTCGATCTCTGTTCTGGTACGACGCACCATTAAATATTTGAGGACTTTTTCACGTATTTCCCGCGCATTTTCTTTTACCGTATTTATGTATTTACCATGATCTTTCTGACGGTCCAGTTTTTTTAACTTTTTATCCAGGCTATGAAAGAAGCCTTCCAGATCCGGAAGGTTTGGGATCGTGCTTTTTCTGGCCTTTTGAAAGAGTTTTAAAAGGCTCAAAATATCTTTTGGTGCATTGTTATAGGGGGTCGCCGTCACCAGGACGACCCTTTTGCCACGGCAGATTTCTGCCAATTTTTCATAGGTAATCGTTGTTTCAGTTCTAAAACGGTGCGCCTCATCAATGATAATATTGGTGTATCTCTCTGTCCCTCTTTCAACAAGGTCATCCAGTTTGCCGAGTGATTCAAAGTCGGCCGGCGCCTTGAAATCAGAAAATACATTAGTCCAAGAGCCGGGATTCGATTTTTCTAGAAGAACGGGAGGTGCAATGACAAGGGTTCTGCCGTCAAGCTGACCTGCCAGCATTGCCGATATGTATGTCTTGCCTAACCCGACAACATCAGAGATAAAGACACCGCCGTATTCCTGAAGTATTTTTCGCGCATTTAAAACTGCCTGCTCCTGATATTCCAGTTTTTTAAATTTTTCGGGAAGATATTTCAAAAAAACTTCATCTGTCTGGCCGAGTTCATCTTTGAAATACTCATATAAAAATTTCAGATACAATTCGTAAGGAGTAATGGTATTGTTCAGCCAGGTTTTTATTTGAATCGTATCGATATACCGTTCCCTTACATCAACTGCATCCTTCCATAATTCGTTAAATTTTTGTAATGCAAATTCATAATCAGCCCTGGTTTTTAACTCGACATTAAACTCAAAGTTATCGATAAGACCAGACTGAGTAAAGTTGCTCGATCCTGTAATGACCCTTCCAATATCCCTATCGCCTTCAACAAAGGTCATGATGTAGAGTTTCGCGTGAATATTTTCGGCTGGATACGCCCTGATTTCTAATTTACCATTTTTCAACCATTCAATAAATCTGATGATTCCATCTTCAACTTCCTTGCTATCCTCCGATTTTTCTATTTCTTCCGAAACAGATTGTTCGAATTGTTTTTTTACTTCAGAATGAGAATACGGGGGGAGTAACTGCTCCCTTTTTGCTTTTTGAATGAGTTCGACTGTTTTTTTGTTTGTATTTATACCAATTAAGATTCTTATCTTTTCGGTATTTTCCAGGGATTTGTAAATGGCGTGAAATCCGCTTGTATAAAAATAGCCAACAAGCACATCGAAAAATCGGGTATCTTGAATAAGCACCCTGAATCTTTCTGACAGATTTCTGTTTCCTTCATTGGTAATAAAGGTCAAATCGATGTTCATGTTATCAGAAAGAATTGTGTCAAAAGAAGAAAGTAAAAATTCTTCTTTCTTTGTGGTCACTGTGTCTTTGTGTGAAAAATAAGTTTTTCAGGAAAAAATAGATTGAAAATGTAACCAAATGGAAACAGTTAAAAATGTCTTTGAAATTACCATTGATAATTTGCAGGAAAATATTATACTGAATTGATAATTGCCAGAGTGGTGGAATTGGCAGACACGCCAGACTCAAAATCTGGTCATCTTCACCGGTGGTGTGGGTTCGAGTCCCACCTCTGGCATTTATGTAAAATACATATGTCATTTTAATAAACAACAGCATCCCCCACTTTAAGTAATATCATCTTCTATCTGAATATTATAGATATCGAGAATAGTTCCCTTTGCCGTTTCCAAATTTCCAAGGGATATTTCATAATCAATAATCGCCTTTGTTTCATTTCCCTCAGCAGTAGCTAAATCTTCCTGAGCACGCAGAATTTCAAGGCTGGTAGATCGTCCTACGCTATACTTCTTTTCTTCTACTTCCAGTCTTTTCTGAGCCAATTCCCTTGCTTTTTTCGTAGCCCTTACCCTTTCAATGTTTGTCATTACATCCCGGACCGCCACTCTTACTTCCACAACAATATCCAGTTCTTTCTTTCTCACATTTAATGCAGACTGCTCTTTATTGACTTTTGCTTTCTTATATTCATTTCTTGCTGCCCTGTTACCGATAGGAATTTCAAGGGTCAGGGTAATAAATTCTCCCTGGAAATCCTCTGAAAATGTAGAATCATGCGCCTCCTGTTCGCTTTCACCTAGTCCTGAATAACGTACTCCTCCGGAAAGGTCCAATTTGGGAAATAATTCATTCTTTTTCCTTCTTACTTCCATGCCTGCATTTTCAACCTCTATTTGCAACTCTTTTAATTCCGGGCGTTTTGCCATCGCAGTTTTAATTGTTTCTTTCAGTTGAACCTCTTTTGGTTCGAATAGCGGTTTGTCAAGAGGGAAAACCTCCACGTCCGAAATAATCTCGCTGTCCGAGAAATTCATTATTCTTTTCAATTCATCTTCTCTGTCTCTGATTGCATTTTCAGCGGAAATTATTGCTTCGACCCTGGACGCCACACCCGATTCCGCATCAACAATTTCAATAGGAGCAAGGGTTCCTGCTTCTACTTCTATTTTATTCTTTCTCAGTAAATCTTCCGCCCGTTCCAATGACTTTTTCGCTACCTTCAAATCCTCAATTGCCTTTACAAGATTCCAATACGCCTCCTGAACGAAATCAGAAACTTCAATGGCAGTACTTTTAAATTGAGCAATGGATATTTTTTTGTTATTTCTGGCAATATAAATGGGACTTCTATTATAAAACCAACCAGCCCCTTTTAGCAAAGGCTGCGTAATCTTAGCTTCTATGTAATTTTCATATGTTGGAGTAAGTAACGTAAATGCCTTCGGATCTATAAATTCCCGAAAGATATTATATTCCAAAGAAAGAGTGGCACCTGTAGGAATCATGGATTGTAAAACAGCATTCCCCGTTTTCCCCTCGGAAACAAAGGGAATTATTTCCGTGGTTGTTGCTTCACCGCTGACCAATGCACTGTTAATCGGTGTTTTTATATTATCAATACCGCCTGTTATTTCTAATGTAGGATCAAATACTGACTTTTCTATTGCAATATCATGGCCTTTTGCCTTTGTGTCTAACCTGGATATCTCGATATCAAAATTATTTTTTAAGGCATACACAATACTGTCTTTCAGGCCCAGGTTAATAATTTTTATATCTGAATTTATTTCTACAACTGAAGATGATGCTGCAGGCGGCGCTTTTTCCTCCGCGTATTTTTTTTCTCCGAAGGATGTATTCCCCTTGCAAAAAACGAAACCTAACACAATAAGCAAGCCGTAAATCACAGAAGAAATTCCGCTCCTTTCTTCAAACCGTTTCTCTGCCCCAATTGCTGTTATTTCATCAAAAATCTTTGTTCTTCGCATAATACCTCTCTTAACTATTCAAACATGCCATTACCGGCAAAAATCTTTCCCGACGCCGGAAAACCTTATGTGCATTAATTAAGATTAACACAGATTTTTTACAAGCAATATTGAAATGAATTAATATCCCTTGATTAATGCCATGGCTTCTGCACGGGTGGCGGGATTATCGCGAAAGATGCCTCTTACTACGGAAGTTAACACCTTTGTTCCGGGTTTTTTAATTCCCCGCATAGTCATACACAGATGTTCCGCCTCAACAACGGCAAGAACTCCTTTTGGCTTTAACGCCTTCATAATAGATTCGGCAATATCTGTAGTAAGCCTTTCCTGAACCTGAGGCCGTCGTGCTTCAATATCAACCACTCTGGCAAGTTTGCTGATGCCCGTTACCCTGTTCCCCTGGGGAATATAGGCAACATGGGCAACGCCGCTGAAAGGCAGGAGATGGTGTTCGCACATTGAATAAAAAGGAATATCCTTTAAAAGAACTATTTCATCATATTTTTCGGATTTTAATACCTTAATTACCGAGTGCGAGTCCTGCCCGATGCCCGCAAATATTTCTTCGCACATTTCGGCAACCCTTTCCGGTGTTTCCTGCAATCCTTCCCGATTGGGGTCTTCTCCGATACCTTCTATAAATAAACGTATAGCCTCCTGAATTTTTTCCTTATTTATCAAAAAAAAACTCCTCTATGCCATTAATCCATACTCTTTTAAAACACACTTTAATTTTTCTTCATTTTCCTTTGTTATCTCACACAGCGGCAAACGCATCTCACCATTTAATCTCCCTAATATTTTCATAGCCGTCTTTACAGGAATGGGATTTGTCTCAATAAACATCCCTTTGCATAACGGAAAAAGCTTATAATGATATTCCAGCGCTCTGGTGAAATTGCCTTCTAAACAATACCGGACAAGAGCAGCGGTATCGGTGGGCACTATATTGGCGGTAACAGATATTACACCTTTTCCTCCCACAGACATCAAAGGGAGAATCAGGGAATCTTCACCGGAAAGTACCGTTATGTCGCAAAGTTGCATTATTTTCGTTGCCTGATCAATATTCCCGGTAGCATCCTTTATTGCCACAATATTTTTCATTTCAGCAAGCCTTGCAACAGTTTCCGGCAGAATAGAGATGCCCGTCCTGGAAGGTACATTATATATTACAACAGGAATATCTACCGCTTCCGCGATTGCTTTATAATGCCTGTAAAGGCCTTCAGGTGTTGGTTTATTATAGTATGGAGTAATAACCAGTGCACCGTCCGCCCCTGCTTTTTTGGCATGTTTTGTCAAATGGATGGCCTCCAGCGTATTATTCGAACCTGCTCCCGCTATAACAGGTATCCTGCCTGATACACAATTTACCACCTCACTTACCACCCGTTCATGCTCCTCAAATGAAAGGGTGGCAGACTCGCCGGTTGTGCCGCAAGGAACAATGCCATCTGTTCCGCTTTCAATATGAAACTCAACAAGTTCTTTTATTTTTTTATAATCAACTTGTCCATTATTAAAAGGGGTTACCAAGGCCACCAGGGAACCTTTAAACATAATCAAGCTCCTTTTTCAGAAATAACCAAACACAATTACGGTAAAACCAGAAATTATTCTCCACATTTTGAAATGTAATCATTCATTAAATTTTTTCATGAAGTACGCATCTATTATTACCCTGAACTATGTTGTGCCATGCTGTGTCTGAAAATTAAATCCTTCATTTCCTGTACAGCTTTTTGTATTCCGACAAAAACAGACCGGGAAACAATACTATGCCCGATATGCAGACCCTCTACATCCAATGATTCCACAATAAACCCGACATTTTGATAGGTTAACCCATGTCCCGCATTTACTCTTAGACCTAAATTACGCGCTGCATTAATACCTTGCCTGAGTTTTTCCGTCAATTCCTCCCTCGAATTTTCATCCTTCGCATTCGCGTAATTACCAGTATGCAATTCTATAAATTGAGCACCAACCTCTTTTGCTGCCTTAATCTGTTTTTCTTCCGGATCAATAAAAAGACTTACCAGCATGCCTGCATCGACAAGACGTTTTACTACCTTGTCAAGGACGTTTTTCTGCGACACTACATCGAGTCCGCCCTCGGTAGTAACCTCTTCCCTTTTTTCAGGAACAAGGGTGACCTGTTCCGGTTTTGTTTTAATTGCAATGTCTACGATCTCATCTGCAATGGACATCTCAAGGTTTAATTTAGTAAAAACCGTTTCCCGAAGCAGTCTGACATCCCGATCCTGTATGTGTCTTCTGTCTTCTCTCAAATGAACAGTGATAATATCAGCACCGCCAAGAACTGCAAAAGATGCAGCAACTACCGGGTCCGGTTCATACGTTCTCCTTGCCTGACGGATGGTCGCAATATGATCTATATTTACGCCTAGCTTTATCATTGTTTTCCACCTTCCGAAGGTTTCCCTCTCTCCCGAATATCCAGGTGGGCATCGGGTAATTTATCAACAATTTCAAAATTTTTACCCAAATTACATTTAATCGGTTGTTTATAAGGCCCCGGAGGCTTTAGTGAAGTCACATCAACATAAGGTACAATATCTTCCGGATTCAGCTTCTCCAGTAAAAGCTTCGGCCCTTTTACTTTTATATTAACGTACTCATCTCTCAATTTGATAACATAAGGATAATTGTCCGGCATCAGTATTTTTATTTTTAACTTTTCCAGAACCTTGGTTTCCTGTTTCTCCATTGCCTGTAACCATACTCGCACATCCTCACCACATGAAACAGGCACCGTAATACTTTTATCTCCCTGCTTAACGACTACTTTCTGATCGATCGCAATCCTCCAGGGAAAAGTACGGTTTTGCTCAATGGTGATGCCGCCAATATCAACCGGCACTGTGTTAATTGAAACAACCTCTTTTAATGCGTTCAGGGGGCCTTCAACTTCTACCTCGGCGGGGAAAACAAATTCGTTTGCAATAGCATATCCGATAGCAGGTTCTCCTTTTTTTAGTAGATTAACCTTCAACCTTTTTTTTTGCAATTTCCCCAGTAAGACGTTTATCTTTTCAGGGTAAACGGATATTAATTTAACGGAATTGGGTAAATTGAGATGTTCTCTGGTAATAAATATCGTCTGTTTAATTTGATCCTCAATCCCTTCAGGAGATTCCTGAATTAAATATTTCGCCTGAATTTTTTGATCATTAATCAGACTTTTCGTATTTTCAATTACATTTAGCGGCCCCCTAAGATGCACCACAATCTCTTCTGTGCTTTGTTCAATCACAGTAATGCCGGTCGGCACGGAAACCGACAACTTAATGACTTCCCTCAAATCTTCAGTATGCCTGTTAATCGCATACAACCAAAGAGCTACCGCCATCACCATGGCCATAAATTTTGTGAGAAGATTGCCGGTAAATATTTCTTTGATCACGACTATTTCGCCCTGGAAATGCTAAACTTTTCAGAAGACAGCTCGCTCAAAATCTTTTTTAATTCTTTATCGTTCACTTCCCGATTCAACGTACCTTTGTATGCCGCAGACACATCGCCCGTTTCCTCGGAAATAACGATCACTATCGCATCTGTTTCCTCTGTAAGGCCAACTGCCGCCCGGTGGCGGGTTCCCAGTTCCTTTGACAATTCTTTATTGCCGGTAAGCGGAAATAAACACCCGGCAGCACTTATTTTCTGTTCCTGAATAATTACTGCCCCATCATGCAACGGCGAACCTTGCCAGAAAATTGAACATAACAATTCACTGGTCACTTCAGCATTCAGTTTTATTCCTGTTTCTACAAAATTGTTCAGCCCCACTTCTCTTTCTATCGCAATAAGCGCCCCTATTCTCTTTTTTGCTAAAATGCCGACAGCTTTCAGTATTTCATCAACTACCCGGTAATCAGGTTTTGTCATGACGCTAAAAACCGGACTCTGCCCGAGTCTGAATAACGCACGCCTGAATTCCGGCTGAAACAAGATAATCATCGGTATAATAAACACCGGCACAAATTCCGTTACCAACCAATTGATTGTATATAATTGTAATTTTCTGATAAAAAACAAGATACCAACGGAGATTAAAACGATTACAAATGCCACACCTCTTAAAATACTCGTTCCGCTTGTGCCCTGCATGATCCGTAATACCGCATACAATATTATATAAATAAGGAATATCTCACCCAGGGACCTGACTACCATACGTCCGCTAATATGTCCAAATAATACTAATAAATTTTCGAGCATTAACTATTCCTTATTGCATCACATATTGTGGCCACCTGGACGGCCTCTTTCACATCATGTACCCGTATAATATTCGCACCATTCATAATCGCTACAGCAATAGTTGCAAGCGTCCCGTACAACCGTTCCTGCACGGAAACATTTAATAACACGCCAATAAAATTTTTCCGCGATGTTCCTATCAACAGAGGATATTCCATTCTCTTAAACTCATACAACCTTTTCAATATCTCCAGATTTTGCTGCACCGTCTTTCCAAAGCCTATACCGGGATCCAAAATTATCTTACTTTTCTCAATTCCCGCTTCAACTGCGGCATTAATAGATCTTCCCCAATATGACATTATTTCCGGAAACAGATTTTTTCTTATCGGGTTTCTTTGCATCGTCCGGGGAGTACCTTTTTTATGCATTATGACAACAGGCACTCTCGCTTCCGCAACGACCTTTGCCATATTTTTATCGTCAATCAATCCGCCAATGTCGTTTATTATTGACGCACCCTCTTCAATCGCTTTTTCGGCGACAACTGCCTTGTATGTATCAATGGAAATAGGTTTATTGATTTCTTTTGCCAGTATCTTTATCAACGGGATCACTCTTTTTAACTCTTCGTCTTCAGATATGGGAGATGCACCCGGCCTCGTAGACTCACCGCCAACATCGATAATATCTGCGCCTTCATCTATCATTTTGTGCGCGTAATCAATCGCATCTTCAAGAACAAAATTTTTATTACCGTCATAAAATGAGTCGGGCGTTACATTCAAAACACCCATAATGTGGGTTTTCTTACCGAGGAACAGTTTTCCCCGGGGATAATCGATTTCAAAATACCCGTTGCCTGAATTCTCCATACTGCTTCCATTAGCATCTTCCCGCATTTGTTCCTGTGGCACATTATTAGTGAATACTATTTATAAAACACTTATGAATATCAAACAATACAATTTGTTTTACCACCATTCTTCTTCCATCGATTCCACAATACTTTGGGCAAGCTTTACAAATGATTCATCGCTGGAAGAAGTGAGCGATTCATTTCTTAAAACAATAAACTCTGACGTACCTTTTATATTCTTACGTTCAACAATAGTTCTCCCCGTCCGCGTATCAACCCAACGAATATCTGCTCTGATAGTCACTCTGCTTTCCACAATATTGTCTTTTCTATCCTCAATCAGCACATTCTCATTCACACTGGAGATTTTACCAAGCAGAATAGAATCGGCCTCTTCTTTGTCGACAATACGCAAGCGTGTTCTTAATAATACCTGATCTCTCACTGCCCTGGTTAAATCAAATTCATATCCCCTGCGAAATGTATCGTTATCAAAAATGGGAATGTAAATACTACGAACATTTGATCGAAGTAATGACTTTGAACTATAACCACATCCTCCCATAGCAAAAAAGAACAACATAAAAAAACACAGGATGGACAGAAAGTTATACTGTCGTTTAAAAGCCCGTTGCACTATACTGTTAAAGAAACACCTTGCCATACGTTTTATCGTTTTCTCTTTTAATTATTTTATAGCTTCAATCATCCTAAGAAATTCCAATCGCTCCTTAGCCCTTTGCGCCCAAATAGTATCGGGATAGTCCTTGATAACATATCCAAAATACATTGCCGCAGAAGAAGGCGTTTTTCTTCTCAGGTAAAACTCACCAATCTCAAACTCACGTTCCGCTTCAATGTTTTTTATTTCTTTTATCATCTTCCTGGCATCCTCAACATGCACCCCATGAGGATTTGTTATAAGGTATTTCTCAAAATCTTCTCTGGCAGAAACAAGCAGCCCATAGTTACGCTCCTGTTGTCTTTCGAAATAAACTTTTGAAAGTGGTATTTGATACTGCACGTAGGGGATCCATTCATTTCTTGGATAGTTTTCAAGGAATTTTTCATAGGCTTCAGTAGCTTCTTCATAATAACCAAGCTTGAAATAGCTATCCGCTATCTTAATTTGCGCATCAGGAGCAATCGGGCCCATCGGATGATTTTCTATAATCTTTTCAAATACTTTTATTGCCGCTTTTTCATCAATCTCCATCTGCGCAATGCCTATCTGGAACTCTTTTTCAAGCACCTCTTTTGTTCTTTTGGTTCCGGGATATTCCTGCAAAACCTTTTCATATGCCTTTAATGCCCTTTTGTAATCTCCATTGAGATAATAGGCCCATCCTATTTTTATTTGAGAAAGTTCCGCATACTCTGAATCAGGATAATCGTTAATAATTAATTCAAATTCCTTTATGGCATTAATATACTTTTGCTCTACCAACAGATACAACGCGCTTTTAAAACGTTGCTCCAGCGATGCTACCGCACCAGACGGGGGCTGCATCCATCCGGTATCTTTATTCCAAACCCACTTTCCGTAAGACGTTGTCGCCATTAAGAATGTAACAAACACTATTGCCGGACAGAAAACAAGGTTCAGTTTCATAATTTCAGACTTTCTCACGTGGAAAAAGTAACATATTTCCATGAATTCAACTCTTTTTTCAATACAGAAATAATATAATATCTCAGCACCTTTTCTATTTCAACACAAATAGATAATTGTACCCTGACCCGTTCCAGCCGTTGAAAATTAAGATTAGACAGTCTCCCTGCAATAAGCATGGTACCCGCAGAAACAACCACTCCGTCTTTCAGTTCTCCGTTACATTTCACACATCTTGCGCCACCTTCCACGGCATTAAAAGAAACTCTCCCCTGGTGCTGTATTCTCTTTTTACAACAAATGCAACGCTCCCATTCCGGTAAATATCCCAAAATATTGAGCATTTTCAACTCAAAGGCTAACAACCATATTATGGTGTTTGTGCCTGCGGCAATGTGATTCAGGGTATTAAGAAATAAATCAAAAAGCAACTCATTGGGATCATTTTTTTCGGTAAATTCATTGACGAGCTCTGCCACATATGAAGCCTTGAAATACTTATCAAGATCGTTCCGAAACAAAGGGTAGTTGTTTTGCAATACCGCATCGGTAAGAGTGTGGAGAGTTGAATGCTCTTTCTTAATAAAGAGAATTCGGTAATGCGTTAAGAGGTCAATTGCTTTCGAGTTGTACTTGCCTGAAGTACGTTTGAAACCTTTTGCAATGGTGTGTATCTTTCCGTAGTCCCGGGTGTAGAAAATGATGATTTGGCTTGAATCACTGTAATCTGTCCTTCCTAATGTAATTGCATCTGTTTTTACGATGGACATATTATGTTAATTAATCCGGGACAGAAATATTGTGGCCAAGCATTGACAATAATTCTTTTTCCCTTCGATGCATTTTTTTTGCGTCTTCTTTTTTTTTGTCATCATAACCAATTAAATGCAGCAATCCATGTATCAGATACAAGGCAATTTCTCCTTCCGCATCATGTTCATGCTTTTGCGCAACTTTATATGCCATCTCCACAGACACAATAATTTCACCCGAAACATGGCTTCCCGATGTGTCATAAATAAAACTCAGCACATCCGTCGCATAATCATGCTTCAAAAAAGTTTTGTTTAATTTCCTTATTTCTTTGTTATCGGTAATTACAATACTAAGACATGCATCTTTATTTTCACTTTTTAATACACGTTTTACCAGTTTTATTATTGGTTTCTCATCGACAGGATATAATTTCTGCCGGTTTATAATTTCCAATTCCATGAAAGTTTTTTCTTATATCACAACTCATATGCAGCAACGATATCCTGAACCAGCTTATGGCGAACAATGTCGCCTTTGGTAAGATACACAAATGCAATGTTATCCACATTCATAAACCTTTCCTGGGCATCAATCAAACCAGACAATTCTCCTCCGGGCAAATCAACTTGCGTAATATCTCCCGTAACGACAACTTTTGATTTCGTACCAAGCCTTGTTAAAAATGTCTTCATTTGCTTTACCGTACAATTTTGTGCCTCATCAAGAATAATAAAAGCGCTGTTTAACGTTCTTCCCCGCATATACGCTAACGGCAAAATCTCTATAAGATCACTATCCAGATATTTTTTTACCTGTCCGACATCCATCATATCCGCTATGGCGTCATATAAAGGTCGCAGATAGGGACTCACCTTATCTTTAATATCTCCCGGCAAATACCCGAGTTTTTCTCCGGCTTCTACGGCAGGTCTTGCAAGTACAATCCTTTTCGTGTATCCGCTTTTGAGGAAAGAAAGCGCCATTGCCACAGCTAAATAGGTCTTTCCTGTTCCCGCAGGCCCTATACAAAAAACAAGATCATTCTTTCTGATTGCGTCAATATATTCCGCCTGCCCTTGAGTCTTAGGCCTTATAAACGTCTCTTTTTGAAAAAGATTAATCGCTTGTCTGCTTGTTCCTTCCACATCATTTTGCACATCCATAATAGTTTGCTCCACATCTTTCAAACTCAAAACACCCGTGAAGCGAACTATTTCAAGCAATTTGATCAAAGCTGTTTTAGCGGCTACAACACTCCCTTTCTCTCCCTCCAGTTTCAATATCCCGTTACGTGCAACTAATTTTATCTGAAAAGCATCCCTTATAAGACGTAAATTTTTATCATGATTTCCATATAAAATGGAGGCCTCATCATCATTTTCAAGAATGATTGCATCTTTATAGGGTAAAAATTCCTGAGTATTTTCCTTTACTGTAAGGTACTTTTGCGTTTCGACTCCCTGATTCATACTTAGACTAAATTAAAAAATATGAAAAAATAATATGCTACAGGCATACTTACCAATAAACAATCAATAACATCCAATACACCGCCAAAGGAAGGAACCAGGTCTCCCGCATCCTTCACATTCGCGTCTCTTTTTATCAGCGACTCTGCTAAATCACCTGAAATAGCAAAAGCCCCGACGACTGCCCCGAACAAAACTGACCATGGCAGGCTGATTACCCTGGTTTGCGGAATACAATTAAATATCACTGCCACTAAAATACTAAATATAATAGAGAAGCAAGCTCCCTCAACCGTTTTATTCGGACTCACACTCCTTGCTAACTTATGCTTTCCAAACTTCCTGCCCAGCAAATATCCCCCAATGTCGCCAAATTTTGAAACCAGCAGGGTCATTATCACAACGCACGTTCCATTTGGAAAATGACGTAAAGCAATAGCAAAACTCAGAAGGAAGGGAATATAAAAAATACCAAAGATCGTTACTGAAATATTTTTTATTGCGTCTTTCGTACCGCGTGCAACAGCTTGCAGGAGTAAAAGCAAAAAAATAAGTACAAGGGCAATATCTTTTCTGAAAAAATTGGATTCTAAACCAATCTCACCATGTATGGATATCCAATAGCTTGCAAACAACCATATCCCAATACCAATTCCGGATATCCGAAACGGACGAAATCCACATTTAGCCGCAATATTATAAAACTCATACAATCCCATCCCTGCCGCAATCGCCGCAATACAGCCGAAACCAATATCTATGGAAAACAAGGCGTCGAGGACCATTACTCCAAAGAATACCGCAAACAACACTGTACCCAGCTTGACTCTCGTTTTAAGCGTGCTCACTCTTTCAAACCGCCGTATCTGCGCTCTCTGTTCGCATATTCTGCCAGAGCGTCCTCAAGGTGTGATTTTCTAAAATCAGGCCAATACGTATCAGTCACCCACAACTCAGCATAAGAAATTTCCCATAACAAAAAATTACTTACACGCATTTCTCCGCCGGTTCTTATCAGCAAATCGGGATCTGACATATCTGGCATATATAAATATTTCTTAAAGGACTCCTCCGTAATTTCTTCCAGCTTCAGTTTCCCCTCTTTTAATTCTTCAGCAATCTTCTTCGTCGCATCGATAATTTCCGAACGTCCGCCATAATTAAGGGCAAGACAAAGAACCATCCCTGTATTCATCTTGCTTTGTTCCATTGAAATTGAGAGTTCTCTTTGCACAAAATCCGGTAATTCCCAAACTCTGCCGATGGCGGTAAGGCGGATATTGTTTTCCCGAATTTCTCCGCGTTCACCAATAAGAAAATCCTTGAGGAGTTTCATTAGCAAATTTATTTCGCGTTTCGGTCTCTTCCAGTTTTCCTGAGAAAAGGCATAAAGCGTGAGCTGTTTTATATCTTTTTTTGCACACTCACGGGTAATCTCCCGGACCGCTTCGGCTCCCGCCTCGTGCCCTTTAATCCGTAACAATTTCTTTTGCCGCGCCCATCGTCCATTGCCATCCATGATAATTGCAATATGCTCAGGCAACAATCCATTCTTCTTCATACTAACTTAATTATCTGTCCCCGGTCCGGGCCAACGGAAAGCATTTCAATTTTCACTTCTAAAATCTTCTCCAGTCTTTTTATGTAATCTAACGCCCGGGAAGGGATATCTTTTATATTACGCAGTTTGGAAGTATCCTTCTGCCAACCTGGCAAGTCTTCATAAACAGGTTCATATTCTTTCCATGCAACCAAATCAGCAGGAAAGTATTTATGCTCTTTGCCATCTATTTTATACCCTACACAAATCCTTATTGTTTTCTGCTCATCTAACACATCCATTTTTGTCATAACAACGCTATCCGCGCCATTCACCGTCACCGAGTGTTTAACCGACACAGCATCAAACCACCCGCAGCGTCTGGGTCTCCCTGTTGTGGCGCCGTATTCACCGCCCTTTTCCCTCAAGTGTTCTCCTGTTTCATCATTTAACTCGGTAGGGAAAGGACCATTACCTACCCTCGTGGTATAAGATTTCATCACCCCCATGACCTTATGAATATGCCTGGGAGAAATACCGGTACCCGAAGCTGCACCGCTTGCAACAACGGTTGAAGAAGTTACAAAGGGATATGTCCCAAAATCTACATCAAGCAATGCCCCCTGTGCTCCTTCAAACAGAATTCTCTTTTTTGCCTTTATTGCTTTATCCATAAACTCGATCGTTTGGCAAACAAACGGTTTTATCCGTTCCGCATATCCAAGGTATTCATCATAAATCTCCTTCCATGACAATTCCTCTCCGCCATGCAAGCGGACAAAAATCCTGTTCTTTTCATCTACTATCTGTTTTAACCTTTGTTTAAAATGTTCGGGAGAAAAGAGATCCGACACCCTGATACCGCTTCGCGCCATTTTATCCGCGTAACAGGGCCCAATCCCCCTTCGGGTGGTACCTATCTTCTCTCCCCCTTTTTCCCCTTCTGAATATTCATCCAATTTCTTATGATAGGGAAATACAAGGTGGGCCATTTCGCTGATATGGAGATTATCTCCTACCTCTATATTCTTCCCCCTTAATTCATCAATTTCCTGTAATAACTGCCGGGGATCAAGAACCACACCATTCCCTATAACGCAACTTTTGTTTTTTCTGAGAATGCCGGAAGGAATAAGATGTAATACAAATTTTTCATCATTAACAACAATCGTATGCCCGGCATTGCTACCCCCTTGATACCGAACTATGATATCAAACGATTCAGTAAGTATATCAATAATCTTACCTTTACCTTCATCACCCCACTGCAAGCCAACAAGACAGGTATTAAGCCCCATAGTAAATGGTTTCCATAATAAAAAATTCAATAAAAATAATCAGAATCCCTTAAATATCAAGTATTTATAGAATTATAAAAAATGACATGATTAATGTCAAGCGAATACAATTTTGGAACAGAAAAGACAAGGAAATTATGTACCCCAACGCATCATAATCCATTACTTAATTTAAAGACTGCCTCTTCTATTTCTCTTGCCATTGGCTGATTTGGACTTAATCGTAATGTTTCTTTTAAATGAAACAAGGCTTTGGAAGGATTATTCAAATAATTTGCATAAACAATGTCTACTGTTTTGTGCGCAGAGGGATTCCCCGGATTAATTTCTATTGATCGAATAAAGGCATCAACCGCTTTCCCATAAAGTTGTTTTTCCAAAAGAGCATTACCAAGATAATAGTAAAAATCCGCATCATTTGCATTGTTTTTAATTGCCTCTTCAAACTCAGAAATAGCCTTATCAACATCTTCTTTTGACATGTAGGCGATACCAAGATTACAATGTGTGTTGCTATCTTTTGGGTCATATTCCAGAACTGTATAAAGTTCATTAATGGCATTATCCATCTTTCCCATTGTCATATATGCCCCGGCCAAATTATTATGCACATCCGCACCATCAAAACCAAGGGCTATCGCAGTATTCAACGCATCTATCGCATTTTCCAGATTGCCTTTCCTGGCATAGGCAATTCCTAAATTGTTGTATGCACTTGCCATTTTTGGATCGAGCCGAATCACTGTATTAAATTCTTTAATAGCATTGTCAAATTGTTCCGCATGTGTATAAATAATTCCCAAATTATTGTAAACATTTGCGTTATCAGGATTTAACTGAATTGCAGTTTTATATTCCTCTTTCGCCCTGTTAAAATTTCCCATTTCTTTAAAAACATTTCCAAGTGAATTATGCGTGGAAGGTTCATCGGGAGCAATTTTCAATGATTTCAGAAAGGCAGCAACAGACTCCCGGTAATTTTTAGTTTTAAGATAAACACATCCTAAATTATTGTGATACTGGAAATTAAATGGATTACACTGAATCGCTTTCTTATACTTTTCCGCTGCCGCATCATATTGATTCTTTTTTTTAAGCAAATTCCCTAAATTATTATACGCATCAGCATGGTCCGGATTGAATTGTATTGTATTGCCCTTTCATATTCACTAATGGCATCTTCAATCAATCCTTTACGTTCATATAAATTCCCCAAATTATAATGCGACCCTGCATCACCAGGCTTCATTTCCAAAGTCTTTTCATACTCGTATTCCGCCTTTTCATGCAATCCCTGAGAATTATATACCACCCCAAGGTTTGTGATGCGCACGAACGCTGTCGGGTTCCCGAAGAAGGGTAGAATACCACAAGGAAAATTCATCATGCCATACCATTTCGGGAAATACTTACTATTGCAAAAACAATTAAAACTATGCAGAAACCAGTCGTTGCGTAAATATTTTTCGAAATAGGCTTCCAGGACAATATACCTACTGCACCAAGAATCCCCATTACCGGAATATATAAGTAACGTTCAGCCATCACATTGCTTAACGGGATGATATTTGAAACCGGCAAAAGGGTGACAAAAAACCACGCCACAAAAAAACAGCAGAGTTTGTTCTGTTTATCTATGCGTGACAAAACAATACCGAGTGCAATCATAAAAAATATCGCTATCAAAAAAGAGATTACTGCTGTTGATACAGGTGGAATCACATAATCCGCATTAAGGCCAAAAGGAAGAAACAAAAGTTTTATATACGAAGCAAGCGCTTTCACCATCACAAAGATGCTTTGCCCGGACAGGCTCAAATTAATTGACACATCCTTAAATACCCAGAATTGAATAATCAAATAGAAACACGTAATGAAAAAATATCCAATATAGACGCCTTTCAATTTTTTAATAAATTCTTTAAAAGGATTATTCTCTGAAGGAAAAAAGAATTTATACATTACCAACATAATTGGCAGTGTCACTGCCATCTCTTTTGAAAACCGTGACAGCACATAGGAAACGATAGAACCTGCGTAACACAGATAAAAGGTGCTTTTTTTTATAAATCTATCATCAAGTGCTTACTTGCAAAAGTAATTTAAATATAGTAGACTCCGATTTATTTCTTTATAAAGGAGGTCTACAATGTCAAGAAAAGCACCGATACCTTGCTGTTCCGAGGAAGACCGGCAGACACTTGCCGAATGGTCTAATAGCCGGAGTATGGAGTGGCGTTTTGTTGAACGAGCGAAAATCATTAACATGTTACTTGAAGGAGAGCAGGTGAACAAGGTAGCCAAAGTTC
>SOET01000050.1 GCA_021646465.1 Candidatus Kuenenia hertensis
GACAAAAAGCCAGTTATCGCAATTTGACACTAAAAGTTTTTGCAGCGCTGTACAGGCATATGATAAGGAAGATGGGAAAGTACGTGACGGGATAAGTGGGTTTTTTTTGATTTTCAGGCGACATGAGGAATTGTTGATTTATTTCGTCTGGAAAAGTTCAGGCGATTTCTTGAAAAACATGGAAAAATCAAATAATGCTAAGGCCAAACGTCTCGGAAGAGAGGAAAATCAAAATCGCACCCTACTTATGTTAACAAGTTCAACGAGTTTGTTGACGAATAAAAATGCAATGATTTTACGAATAAACAATTCGTTAAAGTCAAAATCCCGACAAGTTCATTGGTAAATAAAAATGCTGCGAAAAGCCGGGAATTTTATCTTTTTTTGATAACCTTTGTCATATATCGTAAAAGAACTAACCGTGATACAATCCCTATAACTTTACCATCCCTTAAAACGGGGACTGCATGTATTTTTCTGTTCAGCATAGCGGCTGCTACTTTTATTATGGTATCGTCCTCCTTTGCGGTAGCAGCAGCAATTGGTTTTGACATAATTTCGGTAATATCCAGGTCTTTGCATTCGAGGCATCTTTTGTCAAAATAATCTTCACCCATAATCGAAAATAATGCATCATCGGAATTTAAATATTTTGGCATGAGAACCTTTAAGAGGTCTGTTTCGGTTACTACTCCGACAAGTTTTTCATTATCGTCTACCACGAATATGACGTGAAATCTGATCTTTCCAAGCATTTCCATTAGATTGAGAAATGTACCAGAAGCAGGCACTACCGTTGGGTCTGTAACCATAATATCTTTAACTTTCATAACTACATTATCCCCTTTTTTATGAAAAGAATGTTTAATTTTTGCTAAATTATACTGTTTCTGTTAACAGTAATTTGGATCTTTGATGAAACGAAAAAGTATCCTTTTATATCAGATACCAAAATGTGATTACAATAAAATTTTGCAAATGCCAGACATTTTAATAGCAAAGAAAAATGTATAGAAGTTATCCGGAACCATTTTTCTAAAAGAGTGCATACAAACAAGCAATTTATTTGTCAACTTAATTAACAGATTCCATATATAATGTTTGTGATTGTTTTTATTTTTCCCGTATCAGTTGCAATAATTGCTCCGCGGTAATTTTGCCGCTCATGTCGCTTCCTTCAAGGAGGCTGTCTGCCAGTTCCCGTTTTTGCTGATGAAGGTTTACTATTTTTTCTTCAATTGTACCTTTTGTCACCAGACGGTAAATCGTAACCGGCCTTTGTTGTCCAATCCGATGCGCGCGATCTGAAGCCTGATCTTCCACTGCCGGATTCCACCACGGGTCCATGTGAATCACGTAATCAGCCGCCGTCAGGTTCAGGCCAAGTCCCCCTGCTTTCAGACTAATCAGAAATAATTCACCTTCTCCTGCCTGAAATGCGTCAACACCTCTTTTACGCTCCTTTATCGGCGTACCGCCGTCGAGGTACTGATAAGTAATATTACGGCTTTCAACATATTCCTTAATAATCTGCAGGTGATCTACAAACTGGCTGAACACCAGCGCCTTGTGATTATTTTCCAGGAGTTCCTGCACAACCTCCCCAAACAATCTGAGTTTTGAGCTTTCCATGGAATGGTCGGAAATGATTAGCCTGGAATGGCAGCAGGCACGGCGGAGTTTCATTATTTCCGCTAAAACCTGCAAATGCCCTTCTCCTTTCCCCAAATCAACCGACTCGATGCGTTCCACTGCTTTTTGCCGTAAGGCTTCATAGAAGGCACATTCTTCCGGCGTCATTTCCACGGAGAGAGTTATTTCCGTCTTGGGAGGGAGTTCCTCCAGCACTTGCACTTTTGTTCTTCTCAAAATAAAGGGTTGAATCAGTTTTTTTAATCGCAGCTTTGCCTGATGGTTATTATCCCGTTCTATGGGAATCGCAAATTTTTCATTGAATCTTTTCAAGCCGCTGAATAAACCAGGATTAATAAATTGAAACAGATTCCACAATTCCCCCAGATGATTTTCAATTGGAGTGCCTGTGGTAATTATTTTAAAATCCCCCTTAAGCGACATTGCCGCTTTTGACCGTTTGGTGCTGATATTCTTAATTGCCTGACCTTCATCCAGTACGATCGTTGACCATTTTTTACCGGCAAGCAGTTCTTCTTCCTGCTGCAACAAGCCATAGCTGGAAACAAGCAGATCAAAACTCCCCTGCTTTTGTATGGTTTCTGTCCTGTCTTTTTCTTCTCCAAAAAAAGTTACATTCAATGTAGGGGCAAACCGTCTTGCTTCAGCTATCCAGTTCATACAAACAGAGGCAGGGGCAATGACCAACACCGGACCTTCCTTTGCCCGTTCAAGAATAACTGTTAAGGCTTGAATGGTTTTCCCTAACCCCATATCATCGGAAAGGCATGCGCCCACTCCCCAATCCGACAAGCGTGACAGCCACTGAAACCCTTCCACTTGGTAATTACGCAACTCCGTCTGCAATGTAGACGGCACGGCAGGAACTCTTTCCTGAACTCTTTTTAAACGGGCAAGATGATCTTTCCATGCTTTATCTACCTTCAATTGTTTGATCTCTTCCATAGTGTCTTCCAGGGCCAACGTGGCTAACGGGTGGAATTTTATTCCTTTTTTATCTTTTTCCGTGTATGCATTAATTTCTTCCAGGCGTTTGCGGAATTGTTCCGTAAGCGCCAGGAATTCCCCGTCCTTCAGTTGAATGAATCGGGTAGAATTATCATCAAACAAGTCCAATAAATTACTCATTTGGATAATCAAATTGTCGTCAATTTTTAATTCACCGGAAGCGGCAAACCAGTCATTTTCACGATAAACATTCATGTGAAATTGTTGAAGCGTTGCGATAGAACGGATCTTAAGTTTTTCTCCTTCCGGCCATTCAATGGTAACCTGATCTTTTATTTCATACAGTTCCGATAAAACCTGCAAACAATCTTCGTTGTTATCAAAAAGCCATGTCCATTGAGTATCTCCCGATTGTCGCAGCGAGGGACAGGCGTTTATTATTTTCTCCGCATTACCTCTTTCGAGGGAAAGATCCCGGTTGGTTTGCACACGTTTCCCGTTGATTTCCGTAAAAACGTGTTTCCCTCCGGTTCCGGGATTTAAATAAGGCGGGGCTTCTGTAAATGGCTTTACGAAAGTTTCCAGTTTAAAACCGTGTCCTACGGGAAGCAGGTGGACATATATGTTTGCACTTGGCGGTATTTTAGGAATAGTTTCATCTTCACCCTCTATGGAAGAATGAACCGTTACGAGAGAAGAAATGCCGCTCACCGCCTTTATCAGCTTTTCTTTTGCATCAGCGGGAACCGTTATTTTCTTCTTTCCCATAAAATTTGCAATCTGTACATGTTCTTCCTTTATTTCAATAACCTTGTACCGTGTTGGTGATTCTTTTATTACTTTAATACCGGTGCTGTCAAATGACTCGGAAAATTGAAGACTATACCCCTGTTTTGTCTGTTCAATGATCAATTCCGGCTCCCCTTTTACCAAATCAATAGCAATATCCGGCGACTTTTCCAGAAATACCAACGGATGTCCGACAAGGGCAAGAAGCGCCTTTGCGTGATTTTCATGGTAATAAAACCCAAAAGAACCATACGACGCCTTACGTATTTCAACAAAAGCCTGCGCTACTTTCATATCGTGAGCAGTCATATAGTCCAGACCTTCCAGCAGTCTTTTATTCGCTACTTTTTTCCCCGTACTCCACTTGCCGTTTTTATTCAATCGCTGCTCCTTAGGGGTCACGTACATATAATTACCCATGGAAACCGTCCAGACCAATCTGCAATCCTGGGATTTGGAAGATGCTGTATTCCTTTTTTTTGATAAATTGATCAATGCGTTGAGCGCCTTTTCCCATACCTCTTTTTGATAAACAATATCTACAATGTCCTGAATACCTGTTTGTTCCGCCAATTGATCGCAAATTTGCTGAATCGATGGGTCTTTCCTGCTTTTTAAATAAAGGCGACCGTGCACCAGGGCAGGGAGAAGAAAGCCATTCTTATGAGCTTTTTCAAATAAAGCTTTGTTAATTTCCGCACGCGAATCCGCAAAATCCTCATCAATCCAGTATGCGGCCAATTCATGAAACAACTCAAATGTGTTGTCCTTATGAAAATAGGGAGGAATTTTAGAAAGTATTGCCTTTGCTTCAGAAATTAAATTGCTTTGGGCAATGATTGCTGCATATATACACTGATTCAGCCATATCATTAATTTATTACGAGTAGTATTTATTCCCCACTGAGTAAATTCTTTTGCCTTATTCAGGTCTTCGGGGCTTCCCGCTTTCACAAGCGCAAATAAATAAAACAATCCAAGCACTTGAGAGAAAAAAATTTTTTTCTTCCCCACTTCCTTTTGAAGATACTTTAGGGCATAGCTGTATATTTCGAGAGATTTATCGTTTTCCCCTTTTAAAAATGCTACACACCCTTGCGCAACCATTATATTAGAAGATTCAGTGGTGTTTTGGACAACTTTTTCCGCCTCTTTCAGATTGCCGCGAAGTATGAGATATATCGCATAAATATTCCTTATGGAAGCATATTCACTTTGATCAATCGTTCCGTATTTTGCCAGGGATGCGTAGAGTTCGTCCGAAAGCGGACGATAAAGCTGAAGGGCATCTTCAAGCAGTTCCTTAAAAACAATCGATTTTATTTTTGAATGCAGGGAATCAAACAATTCTTTCTGGAAACCGGGGCGAGAACAAACATCTACCACCACTTTTTCAGGGAACACTCCTTCTTCGTAAAGATCTATGTCTGTTCTCATATATTTCAATACTTCTTCAACATTATTGGTATATAATGCAATACGAATTTCGCGAATAATAAACCGAAAGTCAACATATACGAAAGATGACAGCGGAACACATCGTTGCACTATATGAATCAGCTCCGGGAAATTGGTCTTCCTTGAGTTGCGAACCATAACTTCATCAACCAGTTGTGGTTTGCATTGAGCACCCCCTCTCTTCGGCCGTTCGATTAATTCGAATCCTGCAAGTTTGTCTATTGCGTCTCTGATATCCTGCATATTCAGGATGCCTTTATGATTCATGGGCTGAACTTTTGCGATTCTCAGAGCCGTCAGAATATCTTGCTGGGCCATCGGCGCATAATTAATGGCGAGAATGCTCAACAAAACCTGCTCAATGGAAGTAAGGTGTTCATAAATGGAAGAAATATTTTGCATAAGATTTTAACCCATATCGATTTTTACCATTTTAATAAATTGGAACAGAAAAACAGTATTATTGTATTGCAAATTTGCCGTTCTAACAACAACTCTCTATTCCTTATATTCCTTTTTTGGCTTTTCCTTGCAGGTCAATGTCATTAAGTTAAGGATTATTTGATAATAACAACCCCCTGTATCCCCCTTTTTTAAGGGGGACTTTTGCGGCAGGTGGCTTAACTTAATGACATTGCCTTGCAGGTATCAGCCTCCGGGTCATTAAATTCAAAGAATTTATCATCATCCGGAGAGGTTTTTATTTTTGTCAAGGGTCTGCTTAATATATTCAGGATACAGTTGCAGTAATATCCGTTCAGGGATGAGTGGTGAAGTAAAGTTGAAATCATTCTCAGGCCTGAATGCGCGCATTGCATCACGAATGGCAAAGAACACGCCTATTCCATACATGAAGGGAGGTTCGCCTACAGCCTTGCTCCCATAAGGGCCAAGAGTTCCCTTCTCATTTTGCAAAAACTCAATTTCTATGTTGTCCGGCATAAAGTGGGCGTCCGGGACTTTATAGGTGGCAAGATCACGGGAAAGTAACTGTCCTTTTTCATTAAAGCGAAGATCTTCCAACGCCATCCATCCCAAACCCTGAGCCAGCCCCCCTTCTATCTGGGCACGATCAACTATTTTACTAAGAGGCCTGCCCAAATCGTGTACAATTTTTACCGAATCAATATCGTAACTGCCGCGCAGGCAGTCTAAAGTGATTTCAACAATCGCTGCTCCGTAAACATGATAAGCAAAGGGACGTCCCTTTTCCTTAGTTTTATCAAAGTATATTTTTGGCGTAGCAAAAAATCCATGTGCTGAAAGGCAAATACGTTTCTGATGAGCAGCATGAATCAATTGGTTCCACGCCCAGCCGGTATCATGTGCATCAACAAAAACCTTCTCGTTCATGATGGAAATTTTTTCTTTTTCAAAAACGGAAAGTTCCTGCGCCAATAATGTTTTTAACCGGTCAAGAATCTGATTGATTGCTATTAGCAGGGCATTTCCGTTGAGCAAGGTTGTGGAACTTGCGGCGCTGGGAGACATATTTGCGATGCGAGTCGTATTCGTACATTCTACCTTGATCCGGCCCGGATTAATTCCCAGAGCAGTTGCAGCAATCGTGGTAATATTCGTTATCAGACCCTGCCCCATTTCTACTCCGCCGGTAGAAATGCTAACGCTTCCATCGGTATAGATGTGTACTAAAGCACTTGCCTGGTTCATGTAAGTGGTGGTAAATGATATGCCAAAGCACACCGGCATTACGGCTAACCCTTTTTTCGTTTCAAAATGAGACTGATTAAAGTGGAGTACCTGTTTCCGAATCTTTTGAAATTGGTAGTTCGTTTCAGCCGATTCCCAAACGGTTCTGATGCTGCAATGTTCCGCTCTTTGCCCGTAAGGGAATTCTTTTCTTTCCGCAAGTAAATTTTTTACCTGTATTTCTTCCCGCGGCAAATGAAGTTTTTCTGCAACTTTTGTGAGTGCGCTTTCAATGGCAAACATTCCCTGCGGCGCCCCGAATCCTCTAAAGGCAGTATTTGAAGGGAGATTTGTCCGGCAGCACACACCGAATATCCTGACATGGGGAATATAATAACAATTCGTGCTGTGAAACATTGTTCTCTCCAAAACTGCCGTTGATAAATCCGCAGTGGCGCCGGAGTTTTGATAATGTTTTACTTCATAAGCAATTATAATTCCCTCTTTTGTCGCTCCGATTTTAAAATCGGATTTATAGGGATGCCGCTTGCCGGTCATTTTCATGTCGTCGGCTCTCTGTAAAACCAGTTCCACAGGCCTTTGCGTAACCCGGGCAACAAGCGCAGCAATACACGCCCATGGAGTAGCCTGATCTTCTTTCCCTCCAAAACCTCCTCCGAGACGTTTTACTTCCACTTCTATGTTGTGGCTGGCAAGCCCCAATATTTTTGCGGCGTGATGTTGCACCGCGGATGGGCTTTGTGTTGAGGAGTATATCCGTATATTGTTTCCTTCTAACGGAGTTGCTCTTGCCCTTTGTGTTTCCAGGTAAACATGCTCCTGTCCTCCCGTATCGCAGGTACCTTCTAAAACAAGGTCGCATTTCTGCCACATCGAATCGACATCCCCAAGAACAAACGTCCTTGGCGTATCAATAATGCATCCTTTTTCAAAGGCTTCTTTCGGATCGGTGACAGCAGGCAATTCTTCTATTTCAATCGATATCATCTTCGCCGCTTTTCTCGCAATTTCCGTGCTTTCAGCCACTACTACCGCAACCGGTTGCCCTATGTAATGCACCTTTCGCTGCGCGAGGAGTTCTTCGTCCTGAATAATTGAACCAATTTGATTTTCCCCCGGAATATTTTCCCATGTGAGAACGGCGACCACTCCTTTTACTGAACGGGCATCCTGCAAGCAGAGGCGCTGAATATTTCCATGCATTACCGGAGAGAAAAATACCGATGCGTACAGCATACCAGCCGGCTGCGGCATATCGTCCACAAACAGCGATTCTCCCCGTGTGTGTGATGCAGCGTCAATTCGGTCCATAAAAATCCTTTACTTTCACCGCTTCAGGGAAAAGCCTGGTAAAGTGTGCTATTATCAACTGACGGGCAAGCAGCCTCTTATATTGAGAACTTCCCCGGATATCGTCGATAGGTGATATTTCATTTTGAAGTATCGGGAATGCACCTTCTATTGCATTTCGGGTAATCTGTTTTCCCAGAAAGTAATCGCATGTGTTTTTCAGAAAAAGCGGAATTGGCGCAACGCCGCCCATTGCGATATGTATCTTTTTAATAATACCCCCCTCTCCCTTTATCTTTAGTGCGCAATTTACCGAAGCGACGTCCAGGTATTTCCGCTTTGAAACTTTTTCCCAATTTATTCTGGTTGCGGAATCGGGAATAGGAAAAATTATTTCTGCCAAAATCTCTGACGGTGTTTTATCAAGTTGTTTGTATCCCTTATAAAAAGAGGTTATTGGTAATGAACGCATACTATTGTCATTTTTCAGAATAAGTGTTGATTCCATTGCCAGTAAAAGTATCGCAACGTCGGCAATTGGGGAAGCATTAATAATATTCCCCCCCAGGGTTGCCCTGTTTCTGATTTGAGTTGAGGCGATAAGTGAGATATATTCCCGGATAGCAGGTACGGCTTTAATTACTTCAGGATGATTCGAAAATTCTTCAAATGTTATAAGGGCGCCTACGTGAAGGAGGTTATTTTTTCGGACAATGTTTTTCATTTCCGGATGCGTATTAAGCAGATCAATCCTTGAATAGGGCAAAATGTCTCCCTTTTGGACATAGAGGTCGGTACCGCCGGCAATAACAAATTCAGCAGGAGTTTCAACCTTCCCGGAAGATTTCTCAGAAATGCGTGCTAATCGCGCAGGAATATTCAGGAAATATTCAGGTATTATGCCCTTTTCGACATGTGATTTCACACCGGATTCACTGCTGATGTGCTCTTTTATCGCATCAAAACCCTGTTTCAACGACCGATATCCTGTGCAGCGGCAAAGATGTCCGCCAAGGGTTTTCTTAAATCCTTCTTTTGTAAGACGATTACCTTTTATAGTGTAACCGGTAAGCGAAACAACAATTCCCGGTGTGCAAAACCCACATTGAGTCGCCCCTTTATCCACAATGGCCTTCTGTATGGGAGAAAGGACGCTCATGTTTAACCCTTCGATCGTAACGAGATGCTTGCCGTGTAATTCGCCTAACGGCATTAAGCAGGAATTGACGGATTTGTAAGATACTTTGTTGTTTATTAATTCACCGACAAGGACAGTACAGGCTCCGCAGTCCCCCTCGCGGCATCCTTCTTTTGTGCCCGTTAACCGCAAATTTTTGCGAAGATAATCAAGCGCCACTATGCCGGAAGGCGCAGTAGTGCTTATTTCTGTTTCATTAAGCAGAAAATGTAGTTCCTGAACCATATAAAAATTACTGTCCCGAACAATCAATGGAATCACATTTTTCTCTTCAGTCCTCGTTTTGATCAGAATTTTTTCCCGATATCATTTTCTGGAAATAAATGATTCTGCCAGAAGAATACCGAGAGCGAGAAATAAGAGAACTCCCCATAGGGTTTTTTTCGCTTCTCCCGTAACCACTTCGCGACTTTCTCCGGAAAGGGAAGACCGTATTGTCACGTTTGTTTCTCCCATCAGCGCGGTAATTTCTTTTTCCCCGATCTTCTCCGGATTGGACTCCGAGACGTCAACATTCACCGGAAAGAAAAAAGGGTTCCTTAGCTGCGATGTATCATTAATAATAAATGAATAAATTCCCGGCAAATGGGTTTCATTATAGATAAAGTATTTTTCATTCTTTACCATCTGAGGCATTAAAAGGGTCTTTGTTCCCTCGGGGTTGGTCATTTCCAAATTGCCGGCATCGTACGGAGAGGGGAATTGCCAGCTTTTCTCCACAAGCGTTTCGTGTTTGGTGTCTCCTGTTACACTGCCGGAAATATACCGGCATAACTGCTGTATAAGGGGGACAAAAAGAGGCTTTACCGGCAGATCAGTCCAGTCTCTGTCGATGGAAGAGGTAAACACTACCACCTTACCCTTTTCGACCTGCCTTTCAATAACGGCAGGGGTGTTATCGGAAAAGGAGAGTATCGTTTTTGCACCTGCCATAGGAGTTGGTTCTACATAAAATACCTGATAAAAGTTAATCGATGACAACATATTAATATGCATTTCGGAAAGTACCCGCATCACCGGATGAACTTCCCCTGAGATCTTTAAATGAAGGGGTTGTTCCTCGGTAATCAGGGCATTTTCAGAAAAGGTTCTTTTTGTGTGAAGCCGATGCGGAAGCAATGACTCAAACGAACTGTTATAGTAATTGTCTTCTACTTTGTCGCCAAGGGAAAAAACAACTGCCCCGCCGTCTTTTACAAATTTCTCCAGTTCCCACACCTTTTCGTAGGGGAGCATTTCAACGTTGCATAAAAAGACAATGTCAAAATCTTCAAACATTATCCCTTCTACTTCATGCACTGAACATATGATTGGTTTGAGGGAAGATACATGTTCGCGGGCAGGGTTTAAAGCCTTTTCCAGATAAAATGTTTCACTTTCATAAATGTTTGTTTTGGGATCGCCGTCAATTAACAAAACCTCAAGTTTTTGTTCCTCATTCAGGGTAAAATACCGTTTATTGTCAGCAATTAAATTATCATCGGGAATCTCAATCCAACCGAAATGGCTGCCGCTTTCCACTTTGAAGCAAAATTCTTTTGTCTCGGAGGAATTCGCCTCGATATTGAAAAATCCCTGCGTTGCTTTTTTTTGATCCACAAATACCTGTGCCAGCAGATTTTTTACTTTGTCCGGAGAATAATTAAAGACCGTTGCCTTGAAAGATATGTCTCCGCTTTTATCGAATGCAGTATTGTGAAGTTCGAGGCCGGTAATGGCAACGTTTCCGGATTCTTTTCCTTCCGATACATCTACTATGTGAATGCCGGAAATATTATTGCGCAATTTTTGCTGTCCGTTCTGGAACCATTTAAGATCCCAACCGTTTCGCGCCAGATCCGTAAGTATAAATATCTGTTTAATAGGGGCTTCGTCCGCAATCAATAGTTCAATTGCCCTGTCCAAAGCAGACGTAATATGTGTGGTTGAATACCCGGGACGTAAATTCTCAATAATAGTAAAAAGTTTTTCTTTATCATATTCAAGTTCAGGCGTAACCGAGGAATTTGCCAGGGAACAGCCAATAACGGCAGCCTTATCATCCTTTGTTAAATGCTCAACAATATTTCTTGCTGTATTTTTTGCAGAATGAAACAGGGATTTGTTTTTTTCCGCATATTGCATACTGTAAGAATTATCTACAATGATAACATTGCTGGTGGGATTTTTGGCTTCGGCACCGCCCGCCCCATAGCTCTTAATAAATGGTTTGGCCAGGGCCATGGCAAGAAAGGCAAACAAGCATGCTCTCAGAACAAGGAGTATCAGTTGTCTGAGTTTAAACTTTACATAAATGCGTTTATTAGATTGCAGTAAAAAATCTATGGCTGCGAATTTATGTGAAATAGCCTTCTTTTTATTGATAAGGTGAATGATAACGGGGATACAGGCGCCCAAAATACCAAATAATAAAAGTGGATTGAGAAATGAAATCATAATCTGATGTAGTTAAAAATATTATCTCTTAATAATTGAACGTAAAACATTTTCCCTTCGCGCCAGGAACTGGATTAATGCCTGATCAAGAGGTGTAGAAGAATCTATCAGCCAGTAATCAATTTGATTTTCAAGACATGTTTTTTTGAATTGTTCAATAAAATGGTTTATTTCCGACAGATATCGTTCTTTTATTGTTTTAGGATCTGCCAGTATTTTTCTCTCATCTTCCATTGATTCAAAATACGTAATTGATTCGAAGGGAAATGTGAGTTCATAAGGATCCAGGATATGAAATAATAATACTTCGTTCTTTTTAAAATGGAAATATTTTAATTGTCTGGAAATCTCTTCTCTATTATCAAAAAAATCAGATATGATGATAATTAATGAACGCTGGCTGATCTTTTCGGCAAATTCCTTCAGAACGGCGCCGGTATTGGAAGTACCCGAGGCCTCTAATCCTTCAAGTGTTTTAATAATCGCATGAAAATGGGAAAGCCTCGACCGCGGAGGCACATACCGCTTTACTCCATCACTAAAGCAAACCAATCCCACAAGATCAGACTGTTTTAACAATAAATATGCCAGAGAGGCAGCAAGAGTAACCGCATAATCGAGTTTGCTTATCCCTTTTGACTTATATCCCATCGAACCGCTGGTATCGACAAACAGGTAGCTTTTAAGATTTGTTTCTTCTTCGAATTGTTTTACATAGTATTTATCTGTCTTTGCCTGTACTTTCCAGTCTATATGTTTTATCTCATTGCCGGGAGAATATTCTTTATGCTCAAGGAATTCGATGCTGGAACCGGTGTAAGGACTCTTATGAATGCCGGACATTACCGCATCCGCCACCAGCCTTGCGCGCAATTCCATATTTGCGATCTTTGAGAGTGTTATTGGATCAAAGGGATTTTCTGGCATTTTTCACAATAGGCATTGTCGGGTAAGAATCCCGACCTGCAAGGTTTTAAATAATTTGCTAAATCAAATCCTCACCAGAAGCTATGTTTTCCGGTGCAATTACGTTTCCAAATAGTATGCTCTGTTGTGCTTCGTGGCTTAGAATTTTTTTGTCTGTGGCGATGCTTTATCTATTCCTTTAAAGTATCAACCAACTGGTCGATGATGTGAAGAGAGGTTTTCCCTTCGGCTTCGGCATGGAAATTTGTGATGATACGGTGTTGTAATATTGACTTTGCAAGTTCTCTGACATCATTGCAGGTTGCCGCATACCTGCCATCTAATATTGCTCTCGCCTTACCTCCCAGGATAAGATATTGTGACGCGCGGGGACCCGCCCCCCAGCTAATCCATTTCTTGACAAAATCAGGTGAGCCCGGATCATCTGGCCTGGAAGAACGAACCAGCCTTACTGCGTAATCAAGCACATGGTCGGCAACAGGCACCCTTGTAACCAAATCCTGAAGGTTTATTATCTCCTCCGGACTAAACACTTTTGATACGGAAGGTTTAAAGGCGGATGTCGTGGTTCTCACAATTTCTATTTCCTCATCCTTCGAAGGATACTGCACATTAATCTGAAACATGAACCGGTCAAGTTGCGCTTCAGGCAGAGGATACGTACCTTCCTGTTCAATGGGATTCTGCGTGGCAAATACTATGAAAGGAAGCTCAAGTTTGTATGTGGCGCCGCTCGCAGTCACCTTGTGCTCTTGCATCGCCTGTAAAAGGGCTGCTTGTGTTTTCGGCGGAGTACGGTTAATTTCATCAGCAAGCAGGATATTGGAGAAGATCGGTCCTTTAATGAATTTGAAAAATCTTTTTCCCGTATCGTGATCTGTTTCCAGGATATCTGTGCCGGTAATATCCGCCGGCATGAGATCTGGCGTAAATTGTATGCGATTAAACTGCAAATTTAAAACATCTGCCAACGTACTTACGAGCAATGTTTTCGCAAGGCCGGGTACTCCCACAAAGAGACAATGCCCTTTACAAAAAAGAGCAATGAGGAGTTCGTCAATGACGTCTTCCTGTCCGATAATGACTTTTGCAATTTCCTTTTTAATCCTTGCACGGCCATTCACTATCTTTTCAATTGCCTGAAGGTCAGATTTTTCCATTTCGAGGGAAGCCATAAAAGTGTATTTGCTTTGTATAAATAAAAAAAGAGCGTCGGTGTCGAAGCTGCTCAGATAAGCCCAAAACTGAGCAATATACTACCAAGGCTTTTCCCCGGCACCAACGCTCTATTATTTTTACCAAAAAACAATTTAATTGTGAATGAAAATTTTTAATTTATCATTTTTAAAATTAATGCATCTGCAATACTCTTCTTTTCAACAGCATGGACATCGCCTTTGCGCTCCTTTCCGGAGACGGAAAAACGGGATAGTGGCGTTCCTCCAGCAGCTGTTTTACCTTCATGGTAAAAACTCCGCCAACGGTGCACACAACGGCGGGTTTTCCCGACTCCTTCATTGTTTCGTCAATAACGGATACAATCGTCTCGGACATTCCTTTCGGCGACATAAGCGGAATGATGATCACTGCGTCATATTCGTCGCTTTCAACCATACACGTTTGCAAAACAATGCGATAATCTTCATCGCACGCACTTCCTGTCAAATCAACGGGATTGTTCACCACGTAAAACTTTGCAAATTTTTCCTTTAACTTCTCCTTTAGCTGCGCCGAAGGAGGAACCACTTCCAGTCCATTCTCAGTGCAATAATCCGCCACAATTACGCCAAAACCTCCGCCATTGGTTACAATTAATATCCTATTTCCCATGGGAGGGCTTTGCATGGAAAGCGCCTTTACCCCGTCAATAAATTCTTCCAGACCATTTGCTTCAATAATGCCTGCTTTCAGAAACGCCGCTTTATATATTTCATAGTTTCCCGCAATCGCCCCTGTGTGAGATTTTGCGGCAGCTATCCCAGCAGCACCCTTTCCCACCTTTAACGCGACGATAGGTTTTTCCCGGGAACAGGCCTTCGCAGCTTCAATAAACCTTCTCCCGTGATCAACCGATTCCATATAAATAGCAACAACTTTTGTATGAACATCTTCCATCAAAAATGGTAAAAGATCGGACTCTCCCACATCCATCCGGTTTCCATAATTCGCCATTTTTGCAATACCGATGCCCTCCTGTGCTGCCAAATCCAATACCGAAATGGCAAATGCCCCGCTTTGCGAAAGAATTGAAAGTGCGCCTTTTTTAGGCTTAGTAATCCTTTCCCAGGATAAAAAAGATGTCGTAAAATTCGCATAATTATCTAAAATACCCAGGCAGTTAGGCCCGATAATGCGAATATTATTTTCATGCGCTACTTTCCCTACCTCCTCCTCCATCTGAATGCCTTCTGCACCCATTTCACGAAATCCCGCACTTATAATAATAGAATAGTGAATTCCCCTTTTTGCCTGCTGCCTCATAATCTCCAGGACAAATGAAGCAGGTATTGCGATAACGGCGAGATCTATTTTTTCAGGAATATCAAGCAGGGTGGGAAAGCATTTCAGGCCAAAAACATTCTCATATTTCGGGTTTACAGGATAAATCTTTCCCGCAAAGCCCATATCAAGGAGGTTTTTCAAAATAACACCCGGTAAACTGCCGGTTTTCTCCGTGGCGCCTATAATGGCAACCGATGAGGGATTAAAAAAGGTGTCCATCGTCCTATTAGTTAACTTGAGAAAATGCAATTGATATATGAAACAATATAATGACTCGCGGCCATATTATATAATAAAACACGATGTATCAATACATTTTAAATGCAATAATTTCCTTTTTGAGAAGATAAATAACATGAGACGTCTGAAGACAAAGGCTCTCTCTTTACTCAATCATTAAAAACTGTTACAGTTAAAAAATTAATGTATTGTATAAGATAAAACTATATCTACCGAAAAGAGAATGTGTTCACAAAATTACTATTCCGACTGCATCCATTGCGGCAAGGCTATTGCAAAAAAGGAAAATGCCCTTGTAAATGATAATGGCAATATTTTTTGCTGCTGGGGATGTGAGACCGTTTATAAAATTCTTAAAAAAGAACATTTCTCTTTAATTAACAAACCTCATACCGGCTCTTCCGAATATGACATCCTGGACAATGAGTCTTTTTTAAAGGACTATGTAGTGCTGCAGGACGGTAAACAAGGGATGAGATTTTTTGTTGAAGGGATTCAATGCACCGCCTGCCTCTGGATTATTGATCAGATCCCCCACTGGATACCGGAGGTTGAAAATGTTCATTTGAACATGAGCCAAAATACCTTATTTGTGTCATTAAGAACCCCGGGTTTTTTCGGAAAAGTGGTATCCACCCTTGCAGCGTTAGGCTATAAAACATATCCCATTAAGAATCCCGACGAAGCAAGGCATTTTCAAAAAAAGGAAAACCATCAGCAATTAATGAGACTGGGCGTTGCCGGTGCCTGCGCCGGCAGCATCATGCTCTACTCATTCTCCCTGTATGCCGGGCTTAAAGGGCAAATGGCTGTTGTTTTTCAGTATATTACCCTTGCTTTTTTCCTTCCGGTGTTTTTCTACTGCGCCCAGCCATTCTACATAAGTTTGTGGAGATCATTACGGGCGCGGCGGCCAAGCATCGACTTGCCTATTGTGCTCGCAGTGGTCATAGGTTTTGTTTTAAGCGTGTTTCATCTCATTCAGGGCCGTCAGGATTTTTATTTTGATTCGCTTTCCGTATTAATTCTTTTGCTTTTAGCCAGCAGGTACCTTTTGAGCAGAACACAACAGAAATTTTTAAGCAGCTCATATTTATTGTCCTTTTTTGAATCACAAATCTGCCGGCGATGGAATGAAGTTCATCAGGCTTATGAAAAGGTATCTGCTCATTATTTAAACACAGGGGATAAAATCCTTGTTGAGGAAGGAGAACGCGTTCCTGCGGACGGAGAGGTGATAAATGAATGGGTCAATATAAATCCCTCTGTTTTAACGGGAGAAAGCCTGCCGCAAAAACTTTTCAAAGGCGCAAAGATTTATGCCGGAACGCAGGTGGTTTCTAATGATGCGGAAATTCTGATAGAACATACCGCTGGCAGCAGCCGCATCGGCAAGATATTAAAGAAAGTTGAGGAGCAAATCTACAACAAAACACCCTTAATTTCATTAACGGACAAGGCATCCCAATATTTTACATTGTTCATTCTTTCCATCGGTTTGCTGTTCTTTTTCTTTTATAGCTTTGTTGACATTACCGAGGCGGTACGCCGAACGCTTGCCCTTATTATTCTGGCTTGTCCATGCGCCCTCGCCTTTGCTACGCCGCTTACGCAGAGTTTATCCTTAAAAAAAGCCTCCAAAAAGGGTTATTTGATTAAGAATGCCGAATCGCTTGAAAAATTAAGCAAGGTAACAAATGCCTTTTTTGACAAAACAGGAACCCTTACGCAAGGGCAATTTGAGTTTTTACAATGGAGACCGCCTCATGGAAATGAATCAGACAATTTTATGCCCGACAAGGAAACGATCAATGCCATCTATTCAATTGAACTGCATTCTCAACATCCGGTCGCGAGAACCCTGGTGAAACAGTTGGGAAAAATGTGTGATAAAAAATTACCTGTGCATTCGTTAAAGGAAATTTCCGGGGTGGGTATTTCCGGTACAGTTGAAAACAATCATTATAAATTACTTCCCGCCTTACTTGACAATGGCAATGACGATTCCGACATTATAGCCAGTACCGTTGCTGTATACCGGAATGAAATCCTTGTTGCCTATGCCTGTTTAGGGGACAGGCTTCGTGACGATGCAAAAAAGACAATTGCCGAATTAAAAAAATTAGGCATAACATCTCACATCGTGTCAGGAGATAAGGAGGCCCCGGTACAGAATGTTGCAAAACGACTCGACCTTGCAAATGATGGAATACATTCAGGCCTTTTCCCTGAAGAAAAGAGTACACTGGTCAATAAAGTCCCAAACTCTCTTATGGTTGGCGATGGAGTAAATGATTCCCTTGCCATGTCTTCCTGTTCAATCGGTATTGCAGTTCAGGGCAGTGTCGAGGCAAGTTTAGTTGCTGCTGATATCTATTCATCAAAGGAGGGGATATTTCCCGTTCTCGACCTCACTTTATTGAGTAAAAATACTTTGTCTATTATTAAAAGAAATCTCGTTATTTCTTTTATTTATAATTTTACCGCTGGAATTGCTGCCCTTTTCGGTTATATCTCTCCTCTTATTGCAGCAGTACTTATGCCTGTAAGTTCCATTGTTATAATAATTTCCACTATCACAGGGACAAAATTTATGAGGAATTTTAATAAATAATTTTTTTGTTTACTAAAGGCATATTGCCTGGTATAATTATCAACAAATAATGATTACATATAATAATTTGTTTTAACATTCATTAGTATTGAGTTTGCTTTTGATTTAACAAAATATTTGTTTATAATCCTCTTACTCTATTTTTCTACATTAATTTATATAGAAAACGTATCTATCAATGACAATACTTTACATAATGATTCCCGTCGCAATTATTTTGGCTTCATTCTTTGTTTATACTTTTCTATGGGCTGTTAAAAACGAACAATTTGATGATTTGGAAACGCCTGCCCATAAAATTTTAATCGATGATTGGAACAGAAAATCATAAGAAAAAATTTTAACGTTAAACCTAAGTATATGGGAGAAAAGAAGAAACATGAGCGCCTCAAATGCTAATACCTCAAAACTTATTCAAGTTGAATATGACGATGAAATTGTCAGAATGTTTACGATGGCAACCATTATTTGGGCGGCAATCGCTTTTCTGATAGGTGTATTTGTTGCTTTTCAAATAGCGGTTTGGCAGTTAAATTTTAATACCGGCTGGCTAACCTATGGCCGATTGAGGCCGGTACATACCAACGCAAATATCTTTGCATTTGCAGGTAATGCCATTTTTGCGGGAATATATCATTCTTCGCAAAGATTATTGAAAACGCGCATGTTTTCTGATTTTTTAGGGAGGGTGCATTTTTGGGGCTGGCAATTTATTATTGTACTGGCAGCCATAACAATTCCTCTCGGATTAACGCAAGGGAAAGAATATGCAGAATTAGAATGGCCTATTGACATTCTTGTCGCTTTCGTTTGGGTAGTGTTTGCCATTAATTTTTTCGGCACCTTGCTGAAACGTAATGAAAAGCACATGTATGTTTCCATATGGTTTTATATCGCCACGATCATTACTGTCGCGGTGCTCTACATCATAAATGCAATAAGTCTGCCCGTGAGTTTTTCAAAAAGTTACATTGTGTTTGCCGGTATACAGGACGCTCTTGTTCAATGGTGGTACGGACACAACGCCGTTGCCTTTTTCCTTACTACTCCTTTTCTCGGACTAATGTATTACTATTTACCTAAAGCGGTAAACAGACCTATTTTCAGCTATAAACTTTCTATACTACACTTCTGGTCTCTTATCTTTATTTATATTTGGGCAGGACCACACCATCTCTTAAATACGGCGCTTCCCCCATGGCTTCAAACTCTTGGCGTGATTTTCAGCGTAATGTTATGGGCGCCAAGTTGGGGCGGAATGGTAAACGGATTGCTAACACTCCGGGGTGCGTGGCATTTATTACGTACAGAACCCATCGTTAAATTTCTGGTAGCAGCCGTTACTTTTTACGGCATGGGAACTTTTGAAGGACCTCTTCTTTCCGTTCGGTCAGTAAATGCCATTGGTCATTATACTGACTGGATTGTAGGCCATGTTCATGTGGGAACACTCGGGTGGAACGGATTCCTCTCGTTTGCAATGATATATTATATTATCCCGAAATTATGGAAAACAGAGTTATATAGTAAAAAACTCGCAAACATACATTTCTGGCTGGGTCTTTTGGGCATACTTCTCTACTACATTTCAATGCTGGTGGCAGGAATTACCCAGAGTTTAATGTGGAGGGCGCTTGATAATAACGGAAATCTCGTTTACCCGGAATTTATTGAAACCGTCATTCGTATAATTCCGCTTTTTTACTTCCGCGCAATAGGGGGCGTATTGTTCCTGGGCGGTTTTCTCCTGTTGCTGTATAATATTTACAAAACCATGAAACTATCGTCTCACGATTTAAAAAACGAAACCGTGCAAATAAATGCCACACCTCAGACCGTTTCACTTTCAGAGCATGGACACAGAAGGCTTGAAGGGATGGCGGCAACGTTTACCGTTTTGGCGCTTATCGCCATCCTGGTAGGGTCGATCATAGAAATTGCCCCCACTCTTTCCATTCAAAAATATATTAAGCCGGAAAAAAAGGTTGCATCGTTCACACCTCTGGAACTGGAAGGAAGGGATATTTATATTAAAGAAGGGTGTCACAATTGCCACTCTCAAATGATCCGTCCTATGCATTCGGAAATATTACGGTACGGAAAGGCTTCCACCATTGAGGAATCTATGTACGACAGGCCTTTTCAATGGGGGTCGAAACGCACGGGGCCTGACCTTGCGCGGCTGGGGAAAAAATACCCCGACCTCTGGCATTACATGCATATGATAAATCCGCGCTCTGTCATAAAGGAGTCGATTATGCCTGCATATCCCTGGCTGGCAAAAAAGAGAACCAATTTTTTCGGTTTACGAAAGAAGATTTCTCTTCTGAACAATATGGGAGTACCCTATTCAGAAAAAGAACTTGCCGACGCGGATATTATGGCAGAAATACAGGCGAATGAAATTGCGGAATCTCTTAAAAAACAGGGTGTGAAGGAAAATGTGGCAGACAAGGAAATTGTGGCGTTGATAGCATATCTCCAGGCCCTTGGACAGAAAGGAGTTCAATAACATGAAACAACAGGCTTTTGCGCATTTTACCGATACGTATTTGGTTGCTATTGGATTCTTTTTATTCTTTTTTGTTTTTTTAGGCGTTCTTTTTTGGATTCAGAGGAAGGGTTCTGCCAAATATTATGATTATTTATCCCATTTGCCCATACGCGAGGAGGAACGATCATGAGCAAGGATACCGCAAAAGATGAACCTGTCTTAGGGTATGAATATGACGGAATTACCGAGTATGATAATCCATGCCCGGCATGGTTAATGTATATTTTCTATTCAACGATCTTTTTTGCCGTTTTCTACCTGGGGTATCATTTCGGGAGTATAAAGAGTGAAAAATTGCAGGGCACCGCAGCGGTAACTCCGCCAGCAACTACGATTCAGGCGGAAGAGAAACCTTTGGAAATGAGTGAAGCACAGGTTACTGCACTATTAACCGATCCGGTTGCCTTGGCAAAAGGCAAGGAAGTATATGCCTCAAAATGTTCTTCTTGTCACGGAGGAGCGGGGGAAGGTTTGATCGGGCCAAATCTGGTTGACAATTACTGGCTGCACGGAAGCGGAAAAACAAGCGAAATTGCAAACATAATCATTTCCGGTATTCCCAACACAGGTATGGCTGCGTGGAGAGGAAGAATATCGGAGGAAAATATTCTGCAGGTCGCCGCATACGTAAAATTCCTGAAAGGCACCAAGCCGGAAAACCCCAGAGATCCGGAAGGAAAACTTATAGAAGAATAACATGTCTAAAAATTTTTATACTGTGCCTGAAGATGGTCTTCGCATCACTCATCCCATGGCAGTTCACGGATTCTATAGAAACTATAGAACCATTGCTGAAGCAATACTGATCACTGTTTTTTTTCTGCTCCCCTGGATAAAGATACACGGTTTCTCCGCGATTCTCATTGATATACCTCACAGAAGGTTTTCGTTGTTTGGATTTCAATTCTGGGGACATGACACCCCAATGCTCTTCTTCGTGCTGGCAACTTTTTCCCTTGGACTTGTCTTTGCAACTTCTGCGTGGGGAAGAGTCTGGTGCGGATGGGCATGCCCGCAAACGGTTTTTATTGACGCAATTTTCCGAAGGATTGAATCTTTCGTTGAAGGAAACCATATTGCACGAATCAAACTTCAGAAAGCGCCTTTCAACAAAGATAAATTAATCAAAAAAACCGTTAAATGGTCCTTATTTTTCCTGGCAAGTTCAATTATATCTCATACCATTCTCGCGTATTTTGTCGGTGCGGAAAACATTGCTTCAATGGTCGCAGGTTCTCCTTTTAAAAACGGGGCAATTTTTCTGACCACAAGCATTATCACCGCCGTTGTGCTGCTTAATTTCGGCTGGTTCCGGGAACAGTTCTGCATTTCGATTTGTCCATACGGAAGGCTGCAATCGGTATTAATGGACGAAGACTCTCTCGCAGTAATTTACGATGAAAAAAGAGGGGAACCAAGGAAAGGTACGCAACAGAAAACGGAAGAGCCGGGAGATTGCATTAACTGTTATAAATGTGTTGTTGTGTGCCCGACAGGAATCGATATCCGCAATGGGCTCCAAATGGAATGCATTGCCTGTACCGCCTGTATTGATGCATGTGACCAGGTAATGGAAACGGTGAAAAAACCGAGGGGGCTTATCAGATATGAATCGGAAAAGGGGTTAAAAGGGAAACCTGCAAGATTCTGGCGGATTAAAAACGTAATTTATCTTGGGTTAGTCTCTGCATGCCTGATAGGATTGGTCTCGTACATTTCAGGCAGATCCGATTTGGATATTACCGTATTGAGAGCGCAGGAAATCCCATATCAAATAATTGCCAGGGGACAGGAAGAACCTCTCATTTCTAATCACTATAAACTGAATTTAAAAAATCAGAGCTTTTATGAAATAGAAGTGGACATTACACATAATGAAGAAAACAGGAATAAAGGAATTGAAATTATAGCGCCAACCTATCCGGAAACTATTCCGCCGGGGAAATCGACAAAAAACCATTTTTTCATTAAATTCCCCAAAACACTTTTGAACAAAAAGGGGCAATTGAATTTTCAATTACATATTATTGCTACATCAAAACAAACAACCAGAAATTATATTAAGGAGTTAACCCTTGCCGGACCTGTCAAATAATTTACTGCAAGGCATTAGCGAGATGTCACCTTTTTTTGTTCCTTTTGTGGTAATCGCCGCAAGCATCGTCGGCAGTATTCATTGCGTCGGCATGTGCGGAGGGCTGGCCCTTGCCGCAAGCGCTCACAACAAAGCAGGCATGATTGTATATCATACCGGACGTTTTATTGGATATTTTTGCATTGGCGCACTGGCAGGGCTGCTTGGAGCGGAGTTTATCCATTCGGAGATGAAATATCTCTCTTTTGCCTCCACCTTTATCTTGGGAATAACCTTTTTAATTATTGGGTTCCGCATCATAAAAGATGGGCAACTGCATATAAAGCAACCGTACTTCCTGCGTTTGTTTTACCAGAAAAAAGTTGGACATTTATTGGAATCCAAGGCTTCTCCAAAGATTTCGGGTTTTTTAATAGGGCTTCTCAGCCCTTTACTGCCATGCGGATGGTTATATGGTTTTATCCTGATAGCCGTTGCTACGCATAATCCCCTCTGGGGAGGAATATTGCTTACCTCTTTCTGGTTAGGTACTATTCCTGCACTCTCCGGAATTTCCTACCTGGCAAAAAAACCAATAAAATTCCTTAATAATAAAGCAAAGGTTGTCGTGGGTATTTTTCTGATTTTTATCGGAATATCTAGCGTAATAATAAAGTTAACCAGCATGAATTCAAACTGTTGCCATTAACAAAAGATACCCTTTGCATCACAGTATAAAACCGTTACAAATGCCGGTTTTATAACATCATATAGGGATCGATATCAACGAGAGACTGGACTCCTTTTGTGGGTTTCAGCATATCGGTAACATGTTGCAACGCATCGTGAATCCTTTGATGGTCTTTGGCTTTCAGCAAAAGATGCCATCGGAACTGATTATTAATCCTCGTTACCGGCGCAGGTGACGGGCCCAGTATTTCCAGTTGCCAGTTGCTTTCTTTTGCGATTTCTTTCAATGTATTACCAATAACTACGGCCTTTTCCTCCGTGTTCTTTTCCGATACGCCCCGAAAGATAATCCTTGCCAGCTTGCCAAACGGAGGATAGTTCAATGGCTTTCTGTATTCCAACTCCTTTTTTGCAAATCCTTCATAGTCATGGGCAGCGGCGTAGGTAATGCTGTAATGTCTTGGATTGAAAGACTGCACTATCACCCGACCTCCTTTCTGCCCTCTTCCCGTACGTCCCGCAACCTGTGATATCAGTTGGAACGTCCTTTCTCCTGAGCGAAAATCAGGAAGATTAAGCATTGTATCCGCGGAAATTACACCAACCAGGGTGACATTGGGAAAATCCAAACCCTTTGCGATCATTTGCGTACCGAGCAATATCTGAAATTCTCCCTGCTCAAACGCCTTGAGTGCCTTTTCATGGGAACCGTGAGAACGCATGGTATCGCTGTCCATCCTGAGAATTTTATATTCGGAAAATTTCTTTCCAATCTCATCTTCTATTTTTTCCGTGCCAAAACCACGGTAATTTATATTACCCGTCAGGCAATCGGGGCAGGACTCGGGAGGGATTGCTTCCCTATGGCAATAATGGCATAAGGTAATATTTAATTTTTTATGAAAGGTGAGAGGGATATCACAATGGCTGCATTTTAATACAAATCCGCATCTTTTGCAGTGAAGGTAAGGGGCAAACCCCCTGCGGTTTAAAAATAAAATTACCTGTTCGTTTCGGGACAGTACCTGTTTCATATAATATTCAAGCTTTTGCGATACAATATGGTATCCCCTTTTCTTTCGAACTTCTTCAAGCATATCCACAATTTCAACCCGAGGAAGTTGTAACGCTCCTATCCTTTTGGAAAGCACAATCTTTGCATAGTTTCCTTTCATTGCCTCATAATAACTTTCCAGCGAGGGGGTAGCGGTACCAAACATTACCATAGCGTTTTCATACTTTGCCCGGAGAATAGCAATATCTCTTGCATTGTAGCGGGGGCTGTTCTCCTGTTTATACGTATTCTCATGTTCTTCATCAAGTATGATTAACCCTACATCTTTCAGCGGCGCGAAAATAGAAGACCTCGCGCCGACAACAACATCTACCCTGCCTTCCTTTATATCTTTCCACTGAGAATAGTGAAAAGCACCTTGTAAATGGCTGTGCAGTACCGCTACATTATTAAATCTCTCTTTTATCCTCCGGATAGTTTGAGAAGTAAGCGATATTTCAGGAACAAGAAATATGGTTTTTCTCCCCTGTTCCAGTAATTTTGCTATTGTCTGAAGATACAGTTCCGTTTTCCCGCTGCCGGTTATGCCATGAAGTAAGATAACTCCCTGAACAGGCTCCGCCAGTTTCTGTTTAATTATCTCGAAGGCGGATTGTTGTTCCCCGGTGAACGTTAAATGCTGTCGCAGTTTGTTACATTCCTCCGGCATATTCAGGGCATCCATCGATTTTTCTTCCAATAGTATGAGATTTTCCTGCTCTAACCTCCGAATAACTGACATGGTGCAGCCAGTAGCCTTCATCAGGTCTTTTGCGCTTATTCCGCTATTTGTTTCCTTAGTGAAAAGGAATTCCAATGTTTTCATCTGTTTTGTCGCATTTTTTTTTGCCTGTAAAATTGCTTCTTTTTCCATTTCAGAAAGATGATCACTACATTTAACAAAAATGTATCTCTTCTCCTTCGGGTTGCGCCTGACAACCGGCGGTATCACCGCATGTATTGCCTCTCCCCATCCGCAGCAATAATATGATGAAAGCCACCTGGTAATCCTGAGCATGGTCTCATCTGCCAAAGGAAACACATCTAAAATCCCCATAATGTCTTTCGTTTTATACCCGGAAGATTTGTCGGTGAGACCTACACAAAAACCTGTAACCACCTTGTTGCCAAAGGGTACTTTTACACGCATACCCGGAATGAGGACTTCTCTTAAGTTAGCAGGTATGTTGTAGTGAAATATTTTGTTTAACGGAATATTGAAAACCACCTCTGCGAATAACTGCGGGGATGACTGGCTGGCTGAAGTAGCATGAAATTTTGATGTTTGGCCGATAGTATCCATCACTGGCGGAGTATAGTTTTGTTGTTAAATTTTTTTAGAAGAAAGATTATGACTCTGATTTTCGAATATTTACACACCCCTAAATCCCCTCTTGATAGAGGGGACTTGTCCTCTCTCCCCGTAACTCTATTCAGCATATTTTCACCCACTGTCACTACGGGCTGGCAAAATCAGGCCTCTCCCCTCTACCAAGAGGGGTCGGGGTGTGTTTCATCAAATAAATCTATTTTTTCAAAAGCCTAAATTCCGAAAATCAGATTTGTTTGACTATAAATCCTAGATCAACACCCTTTAAACTTTAACAAATAGTTCACTTTTGAGGAAAAGTTATTTTTCTGAAGCTCCGTTCCATTGTTTAAAGTTGCAGGTATGTTTTACTTTTTATACGATTCGTTAAAGATATCCATACCCTATGATAAGGGCATGCGTGCCCTATTTGTTTAATCTTTTCTCTCTTTTTTCAATCATTTTATAGTAAACAAATGTTGTTTTATGTTGTTTTTTGCCATAAACATAAGCATTATTTAAATTAATTTTCCGATCGTAAATATGTATGGTATGGCTTTAGCTTTCCTGAGTCTCAATCTTACAAATTCTTACTATGTTATTACCATTATTATAAAAATAGGGCTATCGTGATTTCCCGGCTAAATAATATGTAAACGTCACATTTAATATTCTTATATAAGGTATTGTATCAATGTCTAAATTAAGAAAAATCAAGGTTGCAAATGGTATTTTTTGGCTGGAAGTACCTGAAGCCGATGTTTATATTTTGTGCGGCTGTCCTGCGGATACGGTAAAACATCTGAAAAAACAAGGATTGATCCATACCAGGAGTGAAAAGGGCATTACGTTTGAATCCGGTCCAAACGCTATTTTATTGTCAGATTTATTAGTGCAAAACGGAAGGTTTGCAAATCTGGCTGAATTTCCGGTCATGCAGATGTTATACCGGCAAGGAATGATATTGCCTAATCACCCGAAGAATACAAATATTAAACCAATACTTATTGGTTCGGAAGACCAGGTGGAAGCCCAAATGCAATATATATACCGGGGGAATTACGGTTTAGTATCCGAAGAAGAATTCAGAAGCGCCGGAATGTCTCCTGATGAGACAAAAGAACTAATGAACCTGAAATTAAAATTTGCCTATGGAAAAGTCCACGAAACAGAAGATATCCTGGACACAGTCATAGTAAAAAACGAACCCACTGAAATTCGAAATGGTGTATTTATCAGGCATTTGCGGTTAAATGTTTTTGAATTTCAATACCAGGGTGAGTTCGTTACGGTAGATCTGAATCTGGCTCACAACGAAAATTACAGCGCACCTTATTCGTTGAGTTTTCATAATATAAAGAGGGAGTATTTTGCAATAATTCATTCGGGACAAGGGGATGGATGGGACATTAATCGTCCCTCTATGTCAAGCATTATAATGTTTCAGGGGAAAATATACCTGATTGATGCGGAGCCGAATATATTAAATAGTCTCATTGCTTTGGGAATCAATATTAACGAGATAGAAGGCATTTTCCACACCCATGCTCATGATGACCATTTTGCCGGCCTTACTACACTAATGCGGGCTGATCATCGCGTCAGATATTTTGCCACACCATTAGTACGTATTTCTGTTGCAAAAAAACTCTCCGCTTTGGCGTCTATTGAAGAGAAAAATTTTTCCGATTATTTTGAAGTCAATGACCTGGAATTTAATATTTGGAATAACATTGAAGGTTTAGAAGTATACCCGATGATTTCACCCCACCCTGTGGAAAATAATGTATTTATTTTTCGCGCTTTGTGTGAAGATGGATATAAAACGTACGCGCATTATGCCGATACCGTAGATTTAGATGTCTTAAAAGGTATGATCTCTGAAGATGGGATTTCTGAAAAGTTTTATTATCAGGTAGAAAAGGAATATTTGCAGGAAGTAAATTTAAAAAAAATTGATGTAGGGGGCGAACTGATTCATGGGAAAGCAGAAGATTTTCGCAGAGATACATCAAGGAAAATTATATTATCTCACACCTCTTTAGAACTAACTCATCAGCAGAAAGAAATTGGTTCAGGGGCTCCTTTCGGAATGGTTGATGTATTAATTCCTGCCCATCAGGATTATCTTCGTCAATATGCCTTTCAGTACCTCAGATCCTACTTTCCCTCAGCGCCTCTTTATCAATTAAGAATTTTATTAAATAATTCTGTAATCACATTTAATCCCGAAACTATCATGCTAAAGACAGGAACAATTCCTAATGAAATTTATTTAATTTTAACAGGAAACGTTGAACACATACAGTCGGGAACAGGAAGACAAAGCATATTGTCTGCCGGTGCGTTAATCGGTGAAATATCAGGACTGAATAACATACCTTCAACGGACACCTACCGTGCCGTAAGTTTTGTGCAAGCATTAAGGTTACCCCCTTCATTATATCTCGAGTTTGTAAAAAAGAACGACCTGTACGGTAAAATTGAGCGAATACAGGAAAAACGAAAATTCCTGCAAAAAACGTGGCTTCTTGGTTATTCTATTTCATATCTAAAGCAGGTCACGCTTACCCGTTCGATGAATTTCCACCACTATCCCGCGGGAGAGATCTTTCTGGATAAAAATTGCCCGGATCTTTACGTCGTTAAAAATGGGAAATTGCAAATATATATCGGAAAAGATATATTTGAAACCTTGGAAGGCGGTGATTTTTTTGGTGAAGAAGGGGTGCTTTTCGAAATGCCCAGCCTGTTTAAGATTCGCGCAACAGAACCGGTGGAGATTTGTAAAATATCAGGCGACGGACTGTTGGATATACCGGTGATACGGTGGAAGCTTTTTGAAACTTTTAAGAAAAGAAGAAAAAATCTGTTGGACCCGGCTTTGAACAGCCTGCCTATTTTCTATTGGAGGAGTGAATACAGTATCAATATACGAAAAATCGATGATCATCATCAACAGATGTTAGAAAAGGCAAACAAACTTTGTGAGGCAATTGTTGCAAAAAAAGAAGCACATATTTTAAACGCTTCAATAAACTTTTTTATTGATTTTACTCTGTTTCATTTTGCCGAAGAAGAAAATTTATTAAAAGAACACTATTATAATGATTACGAATCTCATCGAGATAAACATCAGCGGTTAATAGAAGATGTCTTGAAAATAAAAGAACAAATCAGCAATGACGGAATAGAGATGAATATGGAGGTATTGGACTTGTTTAAAGACTGGATTATCAACCATATACTTACCGAAGACAGAAAATATGGCCCTTATTTGAACGCAAAAGGGGTTTTTTAACCATCTGTTATAATTAAGTGCAGTACTTCGGTATTTTTCTCAAAAAATTCAGTAGGCTTATTAGCCCGACCTTCGCAATTCGAGGGGTAGATAAACCGCTGAGCCAGTAAAATCAAGGGGTCGCATAAAAAGGTCGGCACTACAGACTGGCCTGACCTGATGCGTAAACCTTGGGAGGGGATTGTTCAGGAAGCGCCAACCCCAGTTGTGCCAAAAGGAGAGAAACATCCTTTTCCGGCTGGGTATAGCGGCTCATGACAACACGGCGGCCATCCGTTGTTGGCAAATGAACATCGATCATTTGAATAGCCGAGAGTTTTTCCAAAATAGCATCGGATGTCAGTCCTGCAGCTCGCCTCCGCGCAAGATTTCGTAACGTCGTGTGGAGACAAAAAGCCAAAAATGAGACAAAAATATGGGCTTCGATTCTATTTTCCAATTGATGCCAGATGGGACGGATTGAAAGCGGTCCCTTCAAATCCTTAAACGCCTGTTCAATGCGGGCCAAAAGAAGATAGGATTCCCACACAGTTTCAGGCGAAGCAGCCTGCATGTTTGAGCGAAGCAGATAACGTCCCTCACTCCGCAACGTTCTCCGCAGGCGTTCACGATCCAGGCTGAAATGGAACGTGTTCTCATTCACTGGTTCTTCCTGCTTTGGGAGAGAGACGCGTACCAGCCTGTAGTCCCGCCCGGCTTCTTTCTTTAACGCCCCTATATGCATCAGCAGATCATCGCGCGTGATGCTCTTTCGCTTGCGAAGTTCGTGTAAACTTGCCCACAGACGTTTGAGTCTGCGCCTGCGCATGGAACGCTCCTTTGCTACCTAAATTAGAGAAAAAGTTAGTAACTATGCAATAAAACCTTGTAATTTCGTTG
>SOET01000051.1 GCA_021646465.1 Candidatus Kuenenia hertensis
GATGGAATTTATAGAAAGACATAAAAATGACTAAACATATTTTTGTTACGGGCGGTGTCGTATCGTCACTTGGAAAGGGGTTGAATTCTGCATCGATAGGGATGTTGCTGGAAAGCAGAGGATTAAAGGTGAGGTTGCAAAAATTTGATCCGTATGTAAACGTTGATCCGGGAACGATGAGCCCTTACGAACATGGCGAAGTATATGTGACCGAAGACGGAGCAGAAACGGACCTTGACCTTGGACATTATGAAAGGTTTACCAATGCAGAAACAAACAAATACTGCAACTTTACGACAGGGTCTATTTATTATTCCGTTCTTATGAAGGAACGAAATGGTGAATATTTGGGAAAGACGGTACAGGTGATCCCTCATATTACGAATGAGGTAATAGAATGTATTAGGAAGCTGGACGGGCCAGATACGGATATTGTAATTTCAGAGGTTGGCGGAATTGTAGGCGATATTGAAAGTCAGCTGTTTCTTGAAGCAATCAGGCAGTTTGGGCAAATGATAGGAAGGGAAAACGTACTTTACATTCATTTAACACTGGTGCCGTATTTAAGCGCTGCAGATGAAATAAAGACCAAGCCTACACAACACAGTGTGGGTATGTTGAGACAGGCCGGTGTTCAGCCGGACGTTATTATTTGCAGAACAGAGAAACACCTAAGTGAAGAAATAAAGGAAAAGATATCGCTTTTTTGTAATGTGGATAAAAATGCAATTATAGAGGAAAGAGATGTAAAGCCCTATTTGTACGAAATACCTCTTATCCTTATGGAGCAGGGGCTGGACAAATTAATCATACAAAAACTTAACCTGAAAACCACTGATGGGAATATAGATAAGTGGTTGTCAATATTAGAGATACTAAGAAACCCGAAGCATACGACAGAAATCGCGATTGTTGGAAAATACATAGGGCATCAATCGGCGTATGAATCTATTTATGAATCATTAATTCATGGTGGGATAGAAAACAATGCACGGGTGAAAGAACGCAGGATTGAATCGGAGGATGTTGAAAAATTTGGAGCGGAAGCATGCCTAAAAGGGGTGGATGGAATATTAGTACCCGGAGGTTTTGGTGCAAGAGGAATTGAGGGGAAAGTGAAGACAATACAATATGCGAGGGAAAATAACATTCCCTTTTTTGGTATCTGCCTCGGAATGCAATGCGCTTCAATAGAGTTTGCGAGAAATGTTTGCAATCTTCCCGGTGCAAACAGTACAGAATTTGATGCCGATACGCCGCATCCCGTAATTAGCCTGCTCGAAGAGCAGCGTAATATATCAAGAAAAGGCGGAACGATGAGATTGGGTGCTCAGTTATGTCTTATTGAAAAAGGAACAAAAGCGTATGAGGCATATAAAAAGGCCGTAGTTTCCGAAAGGCATAGGCATCGATATGAGTTCAACGACGCCTATAAAGAGAAATTTTCAATGAAAGGCATGAAATTCAGTGGACATTCTCAGGTAGATCGGTTGGTAGAGATTATGGAAATTATAAACCATCCGTGGTTTGTTTGTGTGCAGTTTCATCCGGAATTTAAATCGAAGCCTACAAAATCACACCCACTATTTAAAGAGTTTATAAGGGCAACGTTAAAAGGTTAATGTTAAGGATTCCCCGTGCTGTCAGGAGTTTCCTCCTGACAGCAACACTAACTCCGTATCAGTTGGCACGAGGAAGCTCCTGACACCGCTGCAAGGTTACAAGATAATTCCACTTTTATTGGCAATTCTCTCAAACTCATCATTGTTGTTAAAGGTAATGGTGATTTGCCCCCTTCCTTGGCGTTCTCGTATTTTTACCTTTGTACCAAAATGTTTTCGAAATCGATCTTCAATATCCGCAATATGCGGTGTCGTCATTTTTTTTGTGGGTTGTTTGGTTGGCTTGTGCGCATTTTTTTCACCCGCTGCAATTGCCTCGATATCCCGTACAGAAAGCCCATCCTTGATAATACTATCGCAATATTTTAATTGCATCTCTTTGCCTTGAAGGGAAAGAAGTGCCCTGGCATGTCCCATTGAAATAGTTCCACGTGAAACATGATTTTGGATTTCATCCGGGAGTTCCAGCAATCGTAGATAATTTGTCACTGAACTGCGGTTTTTCCCCATCGCCTGGGCAACTTGTTCCTGTGTGAAGCCGAATTTATTTATTAATTCCCGGAATCCCAATGCCTTTTCTATTGGGTTAAGGTCTTCTCGCTGAATGTTTTCTATTAGGGCAAGTTCGAGGATGTTTGCGCTATCCGCCTGGCGGATGATTGCGGGCACCTTCTTCATTCCGAGTTCTTTTGCTGCTCTCCATCGCCGTTCGCCGGCAATAAGCATATAACCATGGGAAAGAGGGGTTACGATGATAGGTTGCAAAATACCGTGTTTTTTTATTGATGCGATCAGGTCTTGCATTTCCGCTTCCTTAAAGAGGTTGCGTGGTTGCAAATTATTTGGTTTTACGTCGCTGGGGTTTAGTTGTATGATTACCCCCTGCTCCTTCTCGGCTTCAATTCCAATGACGCCTCCCAGGAGAGATTGCAGGCCTTTGCTGAGTTTTTCATTTCTGGGCATGAGTGTGGTCCTTTTTTGAATTATTTTCAATTGAAAAGCTATTCGATAGATGTTAGGATCGAACCGATTGTAGATGCCGGAAATGTTTCACGTGAAACATTTTTAACTAAAGTGTATGATTTTTTTTCTGAAATTCAAGGGTTTTTATGAATAATACTATACTTTGTCTTGCAATTAATACTGCCAGGGACATTTTCCGCCAGCCGTTATTTTATGTGATTACTGGTATTGGTGCGTTTTTTACCTTCTCGTCGCTTTTTTTTACCTTGTTTGCTTTTGGGGAAGAGGTCAGGTTGATGAGGGAAATGGGGATTTCAACCATTACAATTTGTTGTCTCGTTTTGGTTTCTCTCTCTGCTGCAAATTCTATCTCAAAAGAGATGGAGAGCGGCACAATTTTTACGCTGTTGGCAAAACCGGTGAGCAAGCGTTCTGTTGTTTTGGGCAAATTTTTTGGAATTGTGATGGTGGCGGCGGCACAATTTTTACTTTTAGGTTCTTTCTTGGTGATTTCATTGTGTCTGAAGAACGTGTTCGATTCTCATGTGGGATTCTTTTCCTCAATCAGGGTATTAGGGGGCACAACCTTTCTCCAGCTTTTTCTTTCTTTTTTACAGGTGGAAATAATGTCCGCAATAGCAATTGCAGGGTCGATTTACTTATCTATGGCGGCGAATTTGAGTTGTTGCGTGTTTGTTTATATTATTGGAAATATGTTAAGTCTTGTCCAGAAGCTATTCATTGCAAATGAAAGCAGTTTCTCCTGGTTTTTGTCTTTCTTGTATGTAATCTTCCCCAATTTGGAAGGTATGGGTGCTATTGGCATGGGGAATCCGTTGGGTGGGCATAGTTTCAATTCTATTTTGTTTATGGTTCTTTATACTGCTTTGTATACGATGCTCATCATTACCGTGGTATTTGAAATATTTGAAAAAAGAGAATGTGGATGAAGGACATAGGAAGTTGACCTCAATACATCCTTTAATTGTTTCTATGCGAAAGATTATTGTTGCATTTTTCCTCATTAAAGACCAATCAAATATGCCTCCTCAATATGGTTTAATTGTTTAATTTCATTGAGGCAATCTTGTGGTGGCGCAGCATCAACATTTAAAATACTAATAGTATTTCCCCCAATCTCTTTTCTCCCGAAGGTCATATGTGCGATGTTTATGTTTTTGTTGCCAAGAAGAGACCCTATTTGGCCAATGAAGCCTGGTTTATCTTTGCCGAATAGTACAAGTATATGTTCGTTGAGAATTGCCTCTACCCCGTAACCGTTAATATCAACCAACCTTGGTTCGTTTTTGCCAAATACTGCACCAGAAATGACGGTCTCTCTGTTAGAAGTAATAATTTTTGCGGTAACAAGACTGCTAAAATCACAAGGGCTGCTGCTTGTAGTAACATTTACCTTTATGCCCCTTTCCGTCAGCAAAGTAGGTGCGCTTACAAGATTCACTCCTTCTTCCAGGCTTGGTTTGAGTAATCCTACGATAAGGCTGTCAGTAACAATTCGAATATTTTTATTAGAAATCTCTCCCGTATAAGTGATATCTAATGTCTGTATGCTTTCATTGCTGAGTTGAGTTAAAAATGATCCCATTTTTTCAGCAAGTGTTAGATAAGGTTTCAGGCTGGAATACTCTTCAGGATTATACGGAGAAAGGTTTACAGCATTTTTGTATCCTTTTCCGGTAAGGGCGGCTGCCATCTGCTCCGCTGCTTCAACTGCAACAGCGAATTGCGCTTCTTCGGTAGAAGCGCCCAAATGCGGCGTTGCAATGACCTGATCCAGTTGCAACAATTTATTATCTTTAGATGGTGGTTCCGCTTCAAAAACATCAAGGGCAGCTCCAGCAACTTGTTCGCTTATAATAGCATCATAGAGATCATCTTCAGAAACGACGCCGCCCCTTGCGCAATTGATTATTTGAGCGCCCTTCTTCATAAGTGAAAATTCTTTCTTTGCGATAAGATTTTTGGTTTCTTTATTTAACGTAACATGAAGTGTGATATAGTCTGCTTGAGATAATAGATCATTGATGCTCTTAACAATGGTTATGTTGTACTGTGATGAAATTTCAGCGGTTATAAAAGGGTCGTAGCCAATTACCTTCATTTCTAATGCAACAGCCCGCTTTGCCACTTGCCTGCCTACCCTGCCCATCCCGATGATACCCAATGTCTTTCCTGTAAGCTGCATTCCGGTAAATTTCTTTTTTTCCCATTTACCTTCTTTTACCGAGGCGCATGCCTGAGGAATAAAACGAGAAAGCGAACAGAGTAAAGCAATGGTGTGTTCAGCAGTTGAGATGATATTGCCCGCAGGAGTATTCATAACCACAATACCTTTTTTTGTTGCAGCAGGCACATCTATATTATCAACTCCGATGCCTGCGCGGCAAATAGCTTGTAATTTTTCGCTTTTTTCAAGTACGGACGCAGTAAGTTTTGTACTGCTTCTAACGATAACGCCGTCACAAGTTTTTATAACATCATCTAATTCAGGAGGTTTTAAACCCGTTTTCTTTAAAACTTCAACACCGGCATTTTGTAAAATTTCGGTACATATATCAGGAAGATCATCTGCGATTAAGACTAACATGCTAGCTGCCTTTCAAAAAAACAAGTTTTTTGTGAGAATACCCAATACAAGAGTTAGATTGCATTTTATTAATGCAAAAATAACAAGAAAACGTATATAATAACCATTTAATTCTATTAAATCAAATTTAAACTTTTAGCGTGTAAGATATGGTGATTTAAAAATAAAGATCAATAATTACACTCATTAGGTATTATAGGAAAAACAGTGCAATTTTAATGAAGAGATATCTTTTGAAAGGGGGATAATATTTGCGGTAAGGTAATTTTTTTGTTAAGATTATTATTTCTTTTTTTTATTATGCAAAATGGTTATTGAGGTACCTCAATAACCATTTTATGAAATCAATAGAGTTGGAGTGCAATTCATGAGGGGCATTGTATATATTGTTTTTTTCTTCGTAATTTTGTTTTTACCAATTACTTTTTTGCAACAAAAAAGTGCGGTGGGGCAGACAAGCGGGGAGGAAGTTTATGAGAAGTTGGAGGATTTTCAAAAATCACTGAAGGATTGGATGCGCAATTTTGATAATCTTGGTACGCAGTTTTCCGAGCTTCATAGAGATGTAAAGGAGACCATTACACCTTTAAAAGAATCCAGCAAAAGCATAAAAGATATCGAAGAAAAAGTTAACAATATTATTTCACGGCTGGGAAGAGTAGAACAAGCCAAGTCTGTTGAAGAGGTAAAAAATGCACTTGATTCATTTGGCAAAACATTTGACGTCTTTAAAAAATTGTTTTCGGACTTAAAGAAAAGAGTGGAAGACCAGGAGGTAAAAACAGCAGTTCTTGAGAAAAAATACCAGGAAGCTGAAACACCTTTAGCACCTTTTAAAAAAGCACTTGAAGATATAAATAAACTGGTGACCGAGAAATTCGCAGAACAAGAGAAGGTTCTTACTGCTGCTGAAGAAAATATAAAAACACGTATTGATACACTTGACCAACAAATAAAAATTTTCGAGGAACTGGATACGCGGGTGAAAAATTTAGAGAATATGAGAGTTGCTCCTTCTGGCACGGTTACGGCGATTGTAGAAGCGGCGTCTCCGGTTCCGCAGGCATCTCCGGTACAAGAAGTAGTAGGAACGGAAACCGTTTCGGTAACAAAAGAAGAACCGCTTAGACCTGAGCAGATTCTGGAAGAAGAAGGGTTTAAGGAAATAGGAGAGGGTTTTTATGTGCGTAACGTAAAACTGCTTCCTTTTGGGTCCTCTTCTCAAATCGAAGGGGAGATAAAAAATATGTCAGGGAAAGATCAAAGTATTGCTGCTTTTGAGGTAAAGGTATATAACAAAACAGATTTGGTGTTGTTTACGCAGGAGTTTTCAATAAAATCCTTTAAAAATGAAGATACCAGAATGTTTAGCGAAATTATTACCGGTTACTCACCCGCTGACATTGCGCGTTATGAAGTGTTGACGAAGAGGAGATATTGACATGTGTGTTGCCAAAAGAAGGAATGTTTTGTTTCTTTTATTCGCTTTTGTTGCGGGTATTTTTTGTTCACGAGGATTGTTTGCGGCTGAAGAAAGTGAAAAGTACCCGGATATGGTTTATGTGCCTGCGGGTGAATTTTATATGGGTGAAGATAAATACTACGATTATATATTCATGCTGAGTTACAACATATACGACGGACCGGAACATGTCGTGTATCTTGATGCTTATTACATTGATAAATATGAGGTGACAAACGAACAGTATGCGAAATTTATAGAAGAAACGGGACATCGCGTTCCCTATTCATGGTATGACGGCAGATTTAATCAGCCGAAGCAGCCGGTTATTGGAGTAAGATGGGAAGATGCTGTCGCTTACGCCGAGTGGGTAGGCAAGCGTTTACCCACAGAGGCTGAGTGGGAAAAGGCGGCTCGTGGCGCTGACAGGCGTTTGTGGCCGTGGGGAAACGAAATCTTCGACGCGGAAAGAAGCAATGTTTGGGAGGTAAAGTTGAAACAAACGACCCCTGTTGGGAGTTATGAAAAGGGAAAAAGCCCTTATGGTTGCTATGACATGGCGGGAAATGTTTGGGAGTGGTGTTCAGATTGGTATGATCAGAATTACTATTATTATTCCTCCAGGAATAATCCTAAGGGGCCGGAAACTGGGATGCAAAAGGTTATCCGCGGCGGTAGTTGGCATTATTTCGGTCACTTTGCCCGATGTGCGGCAAGATATCGAGTTCCCCCGTTTGGCGAAAGCATGCAAATCGGTTTTCGTTGTGCTAAGTCGGCAGAATAGCCACTATTGATTTATCTTCTCAAAGACTCCATCTTTTGCTAGTGATTCCAGAATAAATGAATTCTTAATCTCTTATATCTTTCCAATTCCAAAAACAGAATCACCCGATTGCGTGGTATTATTCGTTTTTTTCACAGGACTTTTCAAAGGGATAAATTGTTACAAACTTTCTATTTTGCGTCAGACTTTTCTTTTTCCTTTTTATCGAGCATTTGCTTAATTTCTTCAAACGTCTGAGGGTTAACCCGTATTTTGCCCTTTTCATCAGAAACACCAAGCCTTGTCGCCATGTCGTCAACATCAAGTAAATTCAAATCTATTGTAGAAATGTTTATATCCGCAAGATTGACATTTCTTGCCGCTTCCATCGCAACGATAATATCTCCCCCCAATCCGGAAAGCGCTTCGCGCCTTAGTTTTTCACCTTCAGCATTTGCCAGCTTAATAAGTAATTCCCCTTCCGCTTTTCGCTGTTGCTTGTATCGATCGCCTTCTGCTTGCTTTTCAATAAGATATTTATCTGCTGCCGCCAGACGCTCGATTACTTGCTTCGTCGTCTCTGCATCTAACACGGTTATTTCACGTTCTCTGTCACCGGAGATTTTCAGTGCAATAGCTTCGGTATCGGCTTCAATTGTTTGCGTAATACCGCGCTGTTCAGCGGCCAGAGCTTTTGACTTATTCAGCACATTATCCAATTCAGCAACCTTAATGTTCTTAATTTTGCGGTCAAGTTGCGGGTCGAACCTGATTTCTAAAATAAGAACATCGACAATCTCCAAATGACGCTGCTCTAATCGTTCCATGAGTTTTAATTGGCACTCTTCCGCTCTTTTGCGCTTTTCTTCAGGATTGTATAAATCCTTTTCCACCATTTTTCCAAAGACGCTTCGGGCAACATCCCTTGATTCGTTTTCAACAATGATCTTGTACCGTTCACCAACACCAAGATCCTGTCGAAGCCTCCATGCAGAACCTCTTTTGATTTGGTATTTAACAACTAAATCAATTTCTACATCATAGTCGTCAGCAGTTCTTACCGCACAATGCTTTCTTTCGTCATGGCCCAGTCCTGAATGCTCCTTGGCCAATTCAAGCGTTTGCACTGTGATATCATAAAGATCCCACTGATCAATGGTAGAAATTGCCCTATGCCATCCTGGCCCATAATCCCTTTGTACGATACCCCTGCTTACACCCCATACACGGGTTCTCACCCCTACCTGGTCGGCGCCAACTTTTATGACGAAGAATTTTATGCCGACAATGAAAAGCGCAATAATCAAAATTATTCCTATAGGAAAAATATATTTTGCCGTTAACTTTCCTAGGTGCATTTTTACCTCTTTTTTAATTAAACGTTTAAGAATTTCAAACTGTACATGTAGTGGCAAGGCGTGCCTTGTGTCACTATGTTGTTAAAAACTGCCACAGGCCTGATTTAAAAACTATTATTGGGCTATCATCTTGAGTAAGATACTCCAAATAGTTAAGTATTCTGATATTATGCGATAAAGTTATTTGCTAGTATTCAATTATTTCAGTTATGTAACCCATACGTAACGTCTTGTGAAACTATTACCTTTTAGTAAAGTGGAGAGCTCAAAAATTATTATTTTAACAAAGAGAAAACACTGTTTTTAGTCACTCTTTTGCGGACCAGGCTGCATTATGCTGTCAAGAGCAACGTCCGGCGGTTCTGGCCGGGAGTAATCAATCTTTGGTGCATCTTCAATATATTTGAAACGCTGAATACTTTGCGGAGTTTCGATGCCGCTTCTGACGATAGGTATACCGCGTATAATCGCATTTTTCAAACGTTTTGCATATTCGAGTCTGACAAGGTTTCGGCTTCCGTTTCCTTCAAAAGCGTCCCGCAACGCGGCTAAGCCTTTTGCTTCCGCCTTTACAGTGGCGAGCACACCTTCCGCTTTTTGTGCCAATCGCTCATACTCTGCGTCTGCTTCATATTTCGCCTTAATTAAATATGCTTCTGCCTCTTGTATTTTCGCTTCTGCAGTACCTCTTGCGTCCATAATTCTTTTATCGCAATCCCCCTTAAATCTGGCAACTTTTACCTCTTTCTTTTTTGTTTCTTCAACGATTACTTTTCGCTGGTTTTCCATGGCGGCCTTTGCCCTTGTTTTTTGTTCTTCAACTTCTTTGTCTGCTAAGCGCCGTTCTTGTATTTTTTCGGCGTATTCTCTGTAATACCTATAATCGGTAAGGTTTATTGTTGTGATGAGAAAACCATGTGGTTCCAGAAATTCGTTAATTTCATTTCGGGCTTTTTGCGCCTTTGCGTCACGTTTTGAAGCGCTTGGAAATTCATCTATATGTAATTCTCCATAGCAGTAATAGCAAATAGTACGTGCATAGTCATTCACCCATTTTTGTTTGTAAACATCACCAACGCCGGTGTTCTGAATTATGTGAGTGGCATACTCGGGATTTAAAATATACTGTATCTGTATATCCAATACTACTTCACCACCATCAACAGTTTTTATAACAAGTGGGTTCCCTTGCGGCTGTTTCTCGGTGATTTCTGCGGCAGTCATCTTTAATATTTGTTCACGTTTGTCAAGAATATATATATCCTGTATGAACGGGTAATAAAGCACCGCACCAGCGCGATTGATTTGTTTTATGCTGCCAGTCAAATTGTTGACAATTACTGCAACTTCGTCAGGCGCAATTTCCTTCCAGCTTAATTCTCTGCCACCATACACGCCGCTTGCGATTAAAGCGACGGCTATAACCAGCGCAAAAATTTTTCTGTAAAGGCGGAATTTTTTGATTTTTGGTTTGAAGTCCTTGTCCATAGTAAAGAGTACCTTTTTAACGAAAACCTAATTGGGCTAAGTTGTCTTGATAATTCACAGATACTAACAAAAGAGGCATTATAAATTTATGTCATTTGTAGGTCAACAAAAAATTAAAAAACAAGATTATTGGAAAAATAACACTAAGTATTTCATTTGATTAAATATAAGAATGTGGAACAAGAAGTATATTTCAATTTGAAATGATTCGTTTCGATTTGAAAGGTAGTAGGATTTTGCAGAAGCGAACAGAAGCGGATTTTGTGCCGAATAGCAGTAGTTTTATCTCTGATTGTTATAAAGTGTTATGACTATAATTTCGCCGGTAAAAATTTTTGGGTTATAATTTGCGGTGATTATGACAATGTAAGTTCAATTTGGTTAGGGTTTTTTTGTGATATTTTAGGCAGAGTCTGGTGTGCAGTTTAATTCTAAAAAAGACCGTTCGTGGTACTTTGTGTGCAGAGTGATTGAAAAAATAGATAAAAATTGCTTGACAGCTCGAGTTTCGAGGCTATAATATCTGTGCTATAATTGTTTATATTGTTTGTTCGTACAGGTTTTTGCCGTTTCGAATTTTGAAAATATAGTGAATCTAGGAGGAGGAGAAAGGAGGCGCTATACATTTTATTTATCTTTTTAATTTTTCGTGATTTTATTTGATGTTGTATTGGTTTGAGGTCTGAATACTTTAATTGGGAGGTGAATATGGGAAATAAATTTTGGAAGACATGCGTTGGTGGCGTTGCGGTTGCTGTCTTCTGTTTCGCGGCTACTCCCTTCGTGCACGGGGCTGATTCGAAATCATTAGAAGAGATGGAGAAAGAGCTGAATGCGCTGAGGGCATCTGTTTCAAGTTTGACTGAGCAGATAGAAAGTGTTAAGCAGGGACAAGCTGTTGCGTCTGCTCCATTGAGTGAAGGAGAAAAAGGAGAATTAGAAGCGTTAAGAAGCGAAGTGAACTTTTTAAAGGAAGAGTTTCAGACAGCAGCGCAGGCGGAAGAATTGAAGGCGGAAGATGTTGCTGGAAATGTTTACTCACAATTTGCAAAAAAAGTAAAGCTGGGCGCGCAAATCAGAACAAGGTATGAATATACGAATGGTTTTTATAATGTACCAGACCACACTGGTCAGTTTGAAAGTTTTGGAACCAGACGTGCTTTATCCGGATCTTCTGCCGATGATGATTATGTTTTAAATCAGTCGCGCCTCTGGGCTGATGCGGATGTTCATGAACATCTGAGAATGTTCATTCAGATACAAGACGCACGCGCTTGGGGTACTGAAGGCGATACAGTTGGTTTTGTAAATGATTCGGAAAGCTCCATAGCTGATGGATCAAACAATCGTCTTGATTTGCATCAAGCTTATTTTGATCTCAGAAATCTTTTTGAACTGCCTTTAACTGTGAGGGTTGGTCGTCAGGAGATCATTTGGGGTGACCACAGGGTTATCGGTAACTTTGTATGGTCAAATATTGGCAGAACCTTTGATGGTGCTCGTTTTATGTATGATACGGATACATACTACTGGGAAGTTTTTGGTGCGAAGATTGATGAAAACGGATATGTGGACGGCATCAGTGATGATGATAATGAAGATGAAAATCTCTATGCCGCCATGTTTACCTTCAAAAAACTTGTACCAAGCGCTGTATTGGAGCTTATGTATATTCAGAAGAATGACCAGGATGATGATTCTAACAGTGCTATAAGTGATGGATATGACGCTGCTGGAGAAGGCGATAGCGACCATGTTGTTGTACATGATTTGGGTTTCAGATTGGATGGTAAGGTACCAAATCTGGATGCTATCGATTACACGCTTGAATCTCATTTCCAGGCAGGTGACTATGGTGATCAGAGCCACAAGGCATGGGCTTTGGCTGCGAGAGCGGGATATACTTTCAAAGATATGGCTTGGACTCCACGTATTGGCGTTGAATATGACTTTGCATCCGGTGACGATGATATTAGTGATAAGCAACATGAAACATTTGATAACCTTTATCCGACAAACCACTGGCAGGGTAACTATGGTTTCATCGATCTCGTTAGCTGGAGAAACATTCATGATTACAGGGCAAACATAAAAGTCAATCCAACAAAGAAGTTAATGATACAGGCTGATGTTCATTATTTTGAATTGGATGAAGAAGATGACGGCTGGTATTATGCATCCGGTGCGCTTGCTGCAGGTCGCTCGGCCACAGAAGCCGAGTTTTCTAATACCGATGAAGAGCTTGCATGGGAATTTGATTTAACGGTGAAGTACCAGTTGTACGAGAATGTCGGTATTCTCGCCGGATATTCCTTCTTCAAGGGTGAAGACTGGATTGATGATGTATTCGGTGATGAAATTGAAAGCAACTGGATGTACTTACAAACCACAGTCACTTTCTAAGTGATCTAGCGACAATTTAGGTTTGGACAATGTAATTGTATCAAACCGCAGATTCGTGTATAATGGGTGTTGTGTATGCAACACCCATTTTTTTTTGAAAAAACGTAACGACTCGGTGTAATTCATAACACACCCCTAAATTCCCTCTTGATAGAGGGGACTTCCCATTTTCCCCTCTATCAAGAGGAGTGGCAGCGTAGCTGACGGGGTGTGTATTACACGCTGAGTTGCAAAAAACTGCAACTGCTCAGCGTTACAAAAATTTTATGCAATTATTCGTTAATGAATTTTTCCTATTGAAATCGCATGAAGACCAAGAAAATCAAAGACATTCTCCTCAAGGAACTTCCGGCTATTATTGAGGAAGACAAAGAAGTTAAGGATTTTATTGCAAATCTCTTTAAAGACCGTTATGCGGACAAGGAAAAAACGGAAGAACGCTTTGACAGGATACTGAACGAGCTGGCGGCGGACAGGAAGGTGCAGAGCAGAAAATGGGAAGAACAGGAAAAGAAGTGGGATAATAACCAGAGAGTGATTCACGAATTGTTGGAATCTATTAAAATGTTAGACCGTAAACATGAAAATACTATTGGCACCTTTGGGAGTACGATGGGGATTAAGGTCTGAACAATCATTTCGGAACGCGCTAAAAGGGATATCAGGATCGGTCTCTAAATTAGAAGTGGTAAATGTAGTGGAGTATGATGACGGAGGAGAGGTTTTTGGGCGTCCGGATCAGATTGAGTTGGACTTAATTATCAAAAACTGGCTTCTTATAATATGTGAGATAAAGCCATCTTTAAGCAAGTCAGATATGTATATATTCAGAAAAAAAGCGGATTTTTATCAGAAAAGGCATAACCGGCAGGCACAAAGGCTTATTGTGATCTCGTCGATGATCGATAAAAAGGCTATGGAATTTGCAAAAGAGTTAGGCATATTAGTGTATAGCTATGTTGAAGATATAGAACCCGAAGTTTTTTCTATTTAATCAGAATTTTAACGAAATGAATAAATATTATCCCACCAAGGAGGTTTTTAAAAAATTAGCGTTAAATGGCAACATTGTACCAGTCTATCGGCAATTGTTTGCAGATACGCTTACCCCTGTTTCCGCATTTCAGAAAATATCTGATACTAAGCATGCATTTTTGCTTGAAAGTGCAGCGGGAGGAGAAAAAATTTCGAGATATTCACTCCTTGGTGCAGATCCCTTTTTTGAGTTTATCGCAAAGGGCAATGAAGTTGAAATTCGAAGAGCGAAGGGCAAAAATGAAAAAATGCATTCTTCTGACCCTTTGAGCGTTCTGGAAAGAGAAATTCAGAAGCTCCGTCCGGTAAAAATAAAAGACCTCCCTGAATTTTTTTGCTGCGCAGTGGGGTATATAGGTTATGATGCTATTCGTTATTATGAAAATCTACCTGATATACCGAAAGACGACCTTGTTCTGGCGGATATTAGAATTTTATTTTATGACACAGTTATCGTTTTTGATCATTTAACGAAGACAATAAAAATTGTTTGTTCTGTGAATACTGATGATAATGATTTAGAAGTGTTATATATTGATGCTGTTAAAAAAATTGAACGTGTTATTGACCGGATAAGAACGCCTGTCTTATCCTTAAGTGATGATATTGTGTCGGAAAAGGAAACAAGACGTCCTTTTTGCTCGAATTTTGAAAAAAAAGATTTTTTAGCAGCAGTGGAACGTTGCAAGGAATACATTCGTGCAGGTGATATATTTCAGGTAGTAATTTCTCAAAGGTTTCATACGAAAACTGAAGCGGAACCGTTTAATATTTATAGAGTTTTACGTGTTATAAATCCCTCGCCATATATGTTTTATCTTAAGATGGATGACTTATATCTTATTGGATCTTCTCCTGAAGTAATGGTAAAGGTTAATGGGGAAAAAGTTACTGTTCGACCTATTGCAGGTACCAGAAAAAGAGGGTTGTCAGATGATGAGGATGAAAAGCTTGCAAGTGAATTAATTGCGGACCCTAAAGAAAGAGCAGAGCACATTATGCTTTTGGATTTAGGGAGGAACGATGTTGGACGGGTTTCTCGCTATAACAGTGTTCGTATTGAAGAAAAAATGGTCATCGAAAAATATTCTCATGTAATGCATATTACTTCCAGTATTTGTGGTGAATTGGAGGAGAATAAAAGTGCTTTTGATGCGTTAAAAACGTGCTTGCCTGCCGGTACACTCTCCGGAGCACCGAAAATCAGGGCTATGCAAATTATTGATGAACTGGAACGGACAAAAAGGGGGCCGTATGGAGGGGCTGTAGGATATTTTGATTTTTTCGGAAATATTAATACCTGTATAACAATCCGTACGATTCTTTTAAAAAATAAGAATGCTTATATCCAGGCAGGTGCGGGGATTGTCGCTGATTCAATACCTGAAAGGGAGTTTGATGAAACGGTGAATAAAGCAAAGGGAATGATGAGGGCTATTGAAATAGCGGAAGACATGAAGTAGCGTCAGCGTTATTAAAAAACTGTTCTTCTGTTAAAAGCTAAACTATACAGTTAATGTTTTTTGTGTTTGTAATAAAATTTTACCTGGAGAGTTTCTGGATGGGTTTTTCACGGATTTTGCAAATAGTGGGAATTGTAGTAGCATTAGATGCACTTTATTTCGGTATAGTAAAAGATTCAATGAAAATGGAAATGCTTATGTTACTAATTGGAGTGATAATATTTTACTGTGGTCGTCTTATGGGAAGCAGGAAATAGCATGCAGTAGTCAACGATATTGCGTAACGGGATTAAATTAAAAAAGTTAGTAGTGCGTCAATTGAGTTCATGGTGTTAGTTAAAAACTATTCAATATTTTATTAATGAAAATAAATCATATTTACCTAGAAGATCCTTTCCGTTAAGAAAGCCTAATTCTATTAAAAAAGCACAGCCGACAATATTGCCTCCAAGCGATTCTACCAGCTTGCAGCAAGCATTCATTGTGCCTCCGGTGGCTAAAAGATCATCTACCATGAGCACGTGTTGCCCTTTTTTAATACCGTCTTTGTGTATTTCAAGGGTGTCTGTTCCGTACTCCAGGGAGTAGGTCATGCTTGCTTTTTCATAAGGAAGCTTTCCAGGCTTTCTGATGGGCACAAACCCGGCCCCAATGGAAAAAGCAACAGCAGGCGCTAATATAAAGCCCCGTGCTTCAGCGCCAACCACAATATCTATCTTCTTAGTTCTAAAGTGGTTCGTAATACCTTCAATGGAATCTCTTAAACCTTTTGCATCTTGAAGTAGAGGAGTAATATCCTTAAATACTATACCCTCTTTAGGAAAATGAGGTACATCACGAATTAAATTCTTTAAATATTCCATGGTGTATCTTACTCCTTTGTGGTGAGATAGTGTAATTTTTGAATCGTTTCTTTTTCAATTTGCCGGACACGTTCTTTGCTTATGTGAAGAATATTGCTTATTTCTTCCAGCGTTTTTGGTTCCCCGTCAGTTAGCCCATAGCGCATTGTAATAATCGTTGCTGCGCGTTTATCCAAGGTTTTCAAAAGCTTATTAAATATTTCTCTTTCCTGTGTTTCTTCGAGTTCTTCATCTGGTGTAAGCGTTTTGCCGTTTGGTGTGATATCGCATAATGCCCATATAATATCAGAGCCGGATACAAGCGGAGCATCAAGAGAACTCATTGACTGGATAGAGAGTTCAATGTTTTTTACTTTTTCAGCGGTTATATCCATTTCAGATGCGATTTCGTTCACACTTGGCGCTCTTTCATGTTTTTCAAATAAACCGCTAGAGGTATGCTTCAACTGAGAAATTTTATGAAGCATATAAGAAGGTATGCGTATTGTCCTTGCCTTGTTTACAATAGCTCTTCTGATCGTTTGTTTAATCCACCAGGTTGCATAAGTGCTGAATTTATTACCAGATAAGGGATCAAAATCTTTTACAGCGCGAATAAGCCCCAGGTTGCCTTCTTCTATCAGATCCAGAAAAGAAATGCCGCGATTTACAAATTCCTTTGCGATGCTCACTACCAACCTTAAGTTTGCCTTTATTAACTTTTCCCTTGCTGCAGAATTACCCTCTGCAGCTTTTCTGGTAATGTCTTGTTCCTCTTCTAAAGTAAGTAAAGGGAAGTTTTGTATCTCTTTTAAGTAGGTTTGTAATGCAGAGTCCGTAAGGCCCACTCCTTTCAAATCACGCGTTTTTAAATGGATTCCGTGACACTAGAAGTAGTCTCTTCCGTTTTTATTTTCTCTGATGAAGAATCATCGGAAGAAGTATTCGCTTCTTCAATATTTTCTGATAGTTTTTTCAAACTAAGTCCGATTTTTCTTGCTTCAGGTTCAATGCGAATTATTTTAACCTCGAGTTCGTCTCCGACGTTTACAGCATCGGCAGGGTTGTTGATTTTCTTGTCCGAAAACTCTGAAACGTGCAATAGTCCTTCAATTCCTTTTCCTAGTTCTAAAAAAGCTCCGAAATTAGCAAGTTTTGTTACGTGCCCTTTTACAATATCACCAACTTTAAATTTTTCCGGAATTTCTTTTTCCCATGGATCATCATGCAGTTGTTTTAATCCGAGAGCAACACGCTTTTTTTCACGGTCGACAGATAGTACAACAGCCTCTATTTTATCACCTTTTTTAACAATTTCAGAAGGATGTGCAACCTTTTTGGCCCATGACATATCAGAAATGTGCAACAGGCCATCGACACCTTCTTCTATTTCGATAAAGGCGCCATAGTTTGTCAGATTACGTACCCGACCTTTAATCTTGGTTCCTGCCGGGTATTTTTCCTCGATTACCGTCCAAGGGTTGACCTCCGTCTGCTTAATGCTTAAAGATATTTCCTCTTTTTCTCTATCGATTTTAAGCACTACAACCTCTACCATATCCCCAATGGCAACGATTTCTGAAGGATGATTGATACGTCGTGTCCAGGACATTTCCGAAATATGGACCAGGCCTTCTATTCCGGTTTCTAATTTAACAAAAGCCCCATATGACATAATGTTGACGACTTGTCCTTTTACCTTGGAACCTACAGGATATTTTTCATCTATGTTAAACCAGGGATTATCTGTTTTTTGTTTTAACCCTAAGGCAACCTTTTCTTTTTCCTTATCAACATCAAGTATTTTTACCTCTATTTCGTCGTCTATTGCAAGCATTTCAGAGGGATGGCTTATTCTGCCCCAGCTCATATCAGTTATGTGAAGTAGTCCGTCCATTCCGCCCAAATCGATAAAAGCACCAAAATCGGCAATGTTCTTTACTACACCCTTTCTTATCTGCCCAACTTCTATTTCCGTCAATAATTCTTTCTTCTTTTTCTCCCGTTCTTCTTCGATAAGCTTTCTCCGGGAGACAACGATATTTTGCCGTTCTTCGTCTATCTTAAGAATTCTGCAAGTAAGTTCCTGTCCAACATATTGTGCAATATCACCTGGGGGTTTTACATCAATTTGTGAGGCTGGAAGGAAAATAGGGACACCAATGTCGACAAGCAATCCTCCCTTTATCTTGCGAATAATACGCCCGGTAATAATATCTCCTTCTTTATATTTTGAAATAACCGTTTCCCATCCACGAATGCGATCTGCTTTGCGTTTAGACAATTTGATGAGTCCGGAATCATCTTCTACTGCTTCTAATAAAACTTCAATTTCTTCGCCAATACTTATTTCGGAAGGGTCGTCAAATTCGTATTTGGGTACCATACCCTCTGATTTATAGCCGCAGTCTACAATGACGTTATCGCCTATCGAACTGATAATGCGGCCTTTCAGAATCGAGTTAACCTCAAAATGCTGAACAGAATCGTAATATGCAGACTGGACGTTGTTCTGGGCGTCTTCAGACGTCATAATTGATTCTACGTCTTTTTCAATGTCTGCAACATTAACATTATATTCTTTTAAATAATCACGTTTTAAAGTATCGAGACCCATAATTTAATAACTTCTCCGAAATAAAATTAAAAAAGGACAAAGAAATAAAAAAAGATAAAATAATTATTTGTTTTTCATGAGGGGTTCCACCTCTTTTATAATCCGGTGAAGCACCTCGTTTATCGTTAAATCTGTCGTATCGATGTAAATTGAATCGGCACTGATTTTTAAAGGCGATTCTTTTCTCGTTGTGTCACGTTGGTCGCGCAATTCAATTTCTTGTAAAACACCATCGAACGAATTTTCATTGTTTGAAGATTCACTTTCGTAAAAACGTCTTTTCGCCCGCTCCTCAATTCTGGCATCAAGAAAAAACTTCTTTTCAGCATCCGGGAATACTACCGTTCCCATGTCTCTGCCTTCCGCGACGGTATCGCCTTCCAGGGCAAACTCTCGCTGCAGATTTACCATAACAGCCCTAACCCCAGGTTTGCTTGATATATAATGCGTATTGTTTGTAACCGATGGAGAGCGAATTTCATGTGTTACATTTTTGTCGTCAACAAATACCAGCAAGCCTTTTTCCTTATAGTGAAAATGGATCTTAGTCTGATCCATTAGCCTGCATAAAGCTCTTTCATCATCGAGGTTTACTTTATGTTGCATTGCCTTCCAGGTTAACGCCCGATACATGGCGCCGGTATCAAGATAGCGAATGCCTAAGTGCTTTGCCAACATCTTTGCAACAGTGCTTTTGCCGGAACCGGCAGGCCCGTCAATCGCTATTATCAAGCAAAACTCCCCGAAATGAATACAACCATCATCGCATCTATTTTCCCAGAGTGAGAAAGTTTAAATATACTAAACGAAGTGTTTTATTGCAAGCCTTTTATTGAGATATTGAGAAACAAAAGAAATGATTCTTCCTTTGGCAAAATAATCAGCTTAAGCCGCCCCGTTTTCTTATCCACCATTCAAAGGATATGATTGACACAATAAATATAAAAACATACCAATTGTCCCACAGCGAAATTTGTTTTTTGCCGACAAGTTTTGTTATGGGGGGGTTATCAATGGAAAATTTGCCTTTTATATCCTTTTGAGGAAGATTGAAATACTTTCCTCCTGAAACTTCTGCTATTTTCATAAGTAAATCTCTTTGTATTGAAGTGTCTTTGAATTCTTTATCTGTTTTCATAATACTGAAAACGGTGTGGTCCTGTCCAATTTCTCCGCTGTCATTTTTAGCAATTGTTTTGATAATATAAAACCCTTCTTCTTCGTGCTTGAAATTAAATTTGTATTGACCGTCACTGTCTGTTATTCCCCTGTTTACAAGAATGCTTTTCCCGGTAAACTCGTTTGAAACGTCAATATCCAGTTGCACCCCTTCCCATGGCTGGTAATTTTTTCCTAAAACCTTTACACTTACCTGGACTTCTTCTTCCGGGAAAAAAGTGTCTTTGCTCACCGTTATATGAATTGGGTTAAACAGGGGATCTTTGATAAGCCATTTGATAGAATTTTGCCAGAATTTCATGTAGTGCCGATTACTGCCTCCCCCTCCTACCGCTAAGAAATTCCATCGCCAGAGAGAATCCGTGGTAATGGCCATGCACCTTCCTTGTCCGGTGTCCCGAACGGCAATGAGAGGGGGCGTACCCTGCGTAGGGTACGTGGCCAGTACAACGGAGTCAGTCTGTGGTTGTGTTGTAATGTTGCAACCATCGAGTTCGGGGAGATTTTCCCATATGGATATGTTTCTTTCGTTATTTGTATCAAGGGCAGTTACGGGATGTTGCAGGCCATCCTTCGTGAGAATTGCACGTAGACGGGTTGTTTCAGTACGATCTGTTCCCGACCTAAGTTGTACCGGGAGAATTTCTTCAATTGCGGTGCCGTCGTACCCCCCCTGAGTAAAGGATAAGTCCCCGCCGATCATTAAAAAGCCACCGCCCTGGTCCTTTACAAATGTTTTAATGTTGTTCAGATAGTAAGAAAACCGATAGATTGAGGAATCGTATGGACGATAGTCAAAATTTTGAAATATCACCAGGTCAAAACTGTTGAGTACCTGTGTAAACAGTTCGTCTACGGGGAAAGGAATTAGGCTGAGTTCATCGTTGCTTGCGTTGGAGAAGTCATTGGGAGTCCGCAGGATGAAGAAGGAGACCAGATCAATGTTCGGGTCGTTTTTCAGTGTTTGCCGCAAAAAACGCTCATCCCATGATGGTCTGCCGCAAACGTGCATTATCCTGATTTTGTCACGCACCACCTTTACGAGAAAACTAATCTGATTATTTTCTGTAATGGCTTCATTTGGCTGAACCGGAATCGATACGGTATAAAGGAACGTTCCGATTTTATAGGGAGTAAACGAGAGGGTGATAGTATGTTCCTGCTCACTACCTGTATTGACAGCTTTCGTGGAGATGATGTCGTTTCCTTCTTTCAGCGTAACGGGAAGTTTCAGGTTGTTGTAGCCCATTACCTTTATTGTGATGTCTGCCTTCCAGGGATTTCGTGCAAAAGTAAACGAGTTGTATGAAATGCTACTTACTGCAATATCCTTTGCTTCCATGTTTTCTGCTGGTGCAAAGGTAAAGAAAGGAGCAGAAAGTTCCCTTGCAAGGTTTGAAATAAGATCTGAAGTATTTACGTTTTCCGCGCGTTCTACCGTATCTTTTCCATCGGAAAAAAGCAGAAACGCCTTCACATTATTATCTTTGTATCGTTGCTGCAAATATTTCAGCGTTTGAGCAAAATCTGTGTCCTCTCCGGCCGGTAGTATACCAGCCTCTATATCTTTATAAGAAGTTTCGGCAGGGATATCAGAAAAAGTAAGGAAATCTACATCGAAAGAGTTTTGCAGTTCCTTAAAAAATGCTTCATTATCCATAAAAAAGTCTTTGACAAGCCCGGAGCGGGTAATATTTGTTTCTCCGCCTTTAAGAGACATACTTTTAGATGAGTCGAGAAGGCAAACTACCTTGTTTTTCAGCTTCAAAACCTCTTTTTGTTCCATATGTGGTTGAAAAAGAAGCAATACGATCAGTAAGATTCCTGCCAGCCGTAAAGAAAACAAGATTATACGCCGGAAGACAGGCTGAATAGTCTTGATGCTTGACCATGAAAAAAAGAGAACCGCAATTGCAGTGATAAAGACCAGCGTACGGAGGCCAAAACTTTCGAGTCCGGTAAAAGTGAGATTCCATTGGGTAAGATTTTCCATTTACATCCTTCTTTTCATTATAAACGGCAGGTGTACCTGGTCTTGTTTGTAATTCCCGGTCAGGGCATACATAATGATATTTATCCCGAGGCGGAAGGCCATTTCCCGCTGCCTGTCCCCTCCTGGTATTACTTCATATTCCCATGTGCCTAGCGGGTCTTTTGCCCATGCACCCCCAAGGTCGTTGTGTGAATAAATAACTACCGTACGATTCCCAAGGGTAATTCCTTCAAGAAACGTCTTTTCCATAATCCTGCCATATGCTCTGTTCAGCAGGTAAAAGGATTTAAAGATGGTATGTTCTAACGGCAGTGGTTCTAATGATTTGTCAGGGAATATCCGTTTAATTTCACGTTGTATGGATTTGTCAAATCCAAAATTGTCCTTTCCAATACAGTCGTCAACAAGTAAAGTTCCACCGAACTCAAGGTACAGTTTAAGATTTTTAATTTCGTTATCATTCAATGGGAGAAATTCCCGGTCTCCCGACATATAGGCAAAGGGATACTCAAATAGTTCTTTATCGCCTGGCCTGACAGTTTTTGTCTCAATGCTTGCTTCCACGCTGGTCCTTTTGATCAGCTCCCACATGAGCCTGTTGCCAGTATTTGGCCTTGGATTCCAATTCCCGTTTGAATATTCAATCTGTACAAAGGTAAACTTTGAGGCGTCTCCGATGGCAAAAAGAGTAGTTGAGAAGGTGGGTAAAATTGCGGTTATTAACACAATACAGGAAAAAGGAATAGAGAGAAAAGAATGATTGAGCTTCATTTTATACTATGAGTTGGTTTGTACCGGAATATAAAAACAGAATAATGAGAAAATGTTATTTTAATGGTATAAAATACTATACCTGCTTAATAATAATTTTCCAAGTGACAAATTTTGAAGAAAAAAAGAGAAGTTGACGAAAAATAATTTTGTGGGAAGAGTATCTTTACATCTTTACATGTGCATGTGTTAACAACTAATCCACTGCTTCTGCCCTGCTTACCATAGCCGCGATATATTTCATTGCATTCTTCTTTTTAAAAGGACCTATTCCTGTTTGCAGAATAATGGACTTTCCCGGAGCAATTATCTCATATATTCCCATAGTGCTTTCCTTTAACTGTTTCTTTGCAGCAGGGTAACGGAATCTCATGTTTATTATGCGGACATGTACCGGTGTCGTGTTCGTAATTTTTGCAACCAATAGCTTATCTGTACTCAAGGCGAGCCCTATTTTCAGATACTTATTTGGATTTCCTGGCAAGTCTAACCGGACGAATGACCTTGCAGCTTGTTTTCCCTGTTCAGAATTTGAAGTGGCCGCTTCGCTATAATAACTCATGGCTTTTTGTTGATCACCCTGTGCAAGGGATATATTGCCCAGAGTGTTAAAGGCCGTTGCAGTAGGTAATAATTCTATGCTTTTTTCCAAATCTTTTACTGCCTCATTGGGGTTGTCCAGTTCATTTTTAACCAAACCACGTTGCAGATAAAAATAGAAGAAATTATTATTAAGCCCAAGAGCTCTGTCATAATGGTTTATTGCTTCGTTGTAATTATGTTGTTTAAAATAAACATCTCCAAGCAATGCGTAAAAGAGTCCTTCATTCGGTTCAACGCTGATTGCATTTTGAATAAGACGTAAGGCTTCATTTGGATTGTTTTCCCGAAGGGCATTTTGTGCAGTGTCATAGGATTCGTATGCCTCTTTTTTTTCCTGTAGATGCGAGATACCTTTATTGTAACTTTGAATACCAATATCTCCTGATACGGCTAGTTTGCTTGCTGTCTCACGATTGGCATCAACGCGTTCCTGTGTTGGAGGATGGCTGGAAAAAAGTCTTGAGAACCAGTCGGAATCGCTTTCCTTCGACAATCGCAAAAATAATTCCTGTAGGCTGACAGCCGCTTGCGGATCATACCCGGCCAGGGCCATGTATTTCATGCCATAATAATCTGCCTCAAGTTCTGCATCTCTGCTATATTTCTGGTTAATTAGTGTTGCGGCAAGCTGAGCGCCAGTAGTTATAAGATTTGCATAAGTGCTTCCGCTGGCCGCAATGCCTGCTGCCATAACAGCTCCCTGCAATAACATTCCGCGTTCCATACTCATTGCCCCGTGTCTGGCTGCGGCATGTACAATCTCGTGACCCAGCACTGCTGCAAGTTCCGCCTCGTTGTTCATTTCCAGTAACAGTCCCCGGTTAATAGCAATTTTCCCGCCGGGCAATGCCCAGGCATTCGGCACAGAATTGTTGATTACCACAAATTCATATGGCAGCTTGCGGTCGCTGACCGCGGCTAGTTTTTCCCCAATGCTATTTACGTACTCAGTGAGTTCGGGATCAACCACATAGTCACCTCCCTCCATCTGACGACTAGGCAAATACTGCTCGTTACCGATTTGTATTTCCTGCTTTTCAGTTATCAGTGATAACTGACGTTTTCCCGTGACCGGATTTATAGCACACCCACATACATATAGAGCAATAGCAAATGAGAGGATTAAAACAGCTTTCATTTGAATCAAAATTTCATGCCTCCATTAATCACCTTTGCAGGTTACTACTACTTTTGCAGCAGTTAATTTAACGTTTAGGAATTTCAATCTTTATAAGGGGGTGGACAATGCCCGCCCTACTCTGTTGAAAGCCTCCGAAGGCCTAATTTATAAATGTTTAATTATTTGAATACCTTGCGCAGTAATTCCGTAGTGCGGGCAGCAGGATTCTTACGTATTTTGCGTTCTTCCTTTGCTAACACAATGAATAAGCCATCCAGCGCCTTCCCAACTACGTATTCTTCTAAATCGTATTCGAGTTTAGGGGTAAAAGGAAGTTGTTCATATTTGTCCATTAATGTGTGAAAGGCATCTATTGCGCCAATCTGCTTCAAATGGTCTTCCACAATAGGTGCATACAATTCCTGTAAGGATAATTGTGTTTTTTCACGAAAATAGTCAGTTGCAGCAGTTTCTTTTCCATACAGTATTGATTTGGCATCCTGAAATGATATTTGTTTAATGGCATCGACAAACACGGGAATTGCCTGGGATGAGGCATGTTCTGCGGCTTCATTCATTTTTGCTTCAAAATTATCAACCACAGAGCCCATTCCTATCTTGCGCATGCTATTGGTAACTATTTCCAGGGACTCCGGAACAGGAATAAATATTTCCTTATTGTTGAAATATCCCCCTTGTTGCGATGTCTGATCCACTGTTTTATTAATACCGACGGTAAGGGCTTCTTTCAGCCCTGCGACAATGGTATCCAATGTAATGCCCTCTGATGTGCTGCCCATTATCTCCCTGACTTCTTTTTTAAACTGTGCGGTATCGCAGGAATTCAGGAACATTAAAAAGACTAAACAAACAGCTTTTGTAATAAAAGTGTTTTTCATATTAATTTCCTCAGTAAACTTTGAGAAGTAAGGTTGTTACCCGGTTACAAAAGAAACCAAAAAAAACTTGTAGCAAAATAAAGATTAAGAGGAAAAGTGGAATATCCATTCTGCCGGTTAATATTCCGGTTGATTAGCCGGGATCGCTTATGGCATTTGTCTGGGATGCAGACAATGTTTTTTTATAACATTCCTGGCAGCGAAACTAAGTAATGCAGGTATAACTTTCTGTGCAGAGCATGCTATTGTATCCATTCCGAGGTCTTTCCAACGGAAATGATTGTGGAAAAATCTTTTGTTTGAGATATTTTGCCTTCCTCGTAAAATGCTTGTCCCATATCATAAATTGAGTTATCCAGTTTGAAAGGGATGGTAAACCCTTCCTCATGGATATTGGTTACCTCTATTTTGCAAACCGTACCGAAAGCTCCAAATTCAAGATCATAATGGGGATCAGTTGTATCAGGAGATGTTAGTCTGTACCATCCGTCGGTTTCTTTGTGTAATGTCCAATTCTGGCAGAGTCCGCCATCGTAAGATGAAGTAAGTATCACGTTATAAGGTTTATCTGTTCCGATCCAAAAACGAAGTTCATGGATATATCGTGGTACATGTTCACACCACATAAATATTTCAGCCCGATCATATTTAATGATAGAAGGAGCAGAAAAACGCACGACACCCTCTATGGTCTTCTTAAAAATTGAAGAGGGTTCAATTTCATCATGTAATAAAGGTGTACCGGTTACACCCTTGTAAATAATTTCGCTTTTCACAACAAAACGTCCGTCCTCGGGTTTTTTGGGAGTGATATATTTTATTTTGTATTGCCCTTTTATATCTTTGATTATTTGCTTAAACCTTTCCCGCAAAGTGTTTATATTTTCAGAGTGAACATAGGTGCCTCCGGTTTCGAGGGCAATATTTTTCAACACATTTTCCTCACTTCCAGGGCCTATTCCGAGGACGTATATGTGAACATTTCGTTCTTTTGCTATAGTAATAACATTATCCGGAGTATTAAAGCTGCTGTTATCGAAACCGTCTGATAAGAAAACAAGTGTATTAAAAATATTCGGATCAGGCTTTTCCGGGAATTGATTTAAACCTTTTATTACGGCATCCCAGCAACTTGAAAAATCGCGGTAAATCTTTCCGGAACTAAAATTATCTATGGCCTCTTTTGCAGAATTTTTATACGTAGTGAACTCCTGTAAAATTGCCGGAGGCTTATCGGGCCTGTGAAACTCTACCACACCAACCTGGTGTGTTTCATTAAGGCTATCAATTAAATCCTTAGTGCTTAGTGTCATTTGAGCAATATCCTCATTTGTTTCATACATTGATGCTGAAAAATCTAAAACAACCATAACTTGTAACTGAAAATCGTCTTGTGTGTAAAGAAGTGCATGGCTTTCCAAATAATCGATTTCATTCTCATTTTCCCAAATTTTTATGTTTTTCCAATTAACCTGATCGGAATCGAATAAAATAGAATGATTATTCTGATCTCTTACGGAAAATATAAATTGAACCGTACTCGGAAACTGATGATCTGTTGTTTGATTTACTATTTTAATTTCATGAAGGGAGAGGATAATCTTTACAGGTCTGACTTCATCAAAAAATTTAGCATTTTCCGCATCTTCAATCCGGATTGCATAATCATTCCCCTCACGGAGAAAATCATCAACTTTCCAGGTAAATGAGCCTTTGGCAATATCATCATCCCTGAAATGGTAATGGTCTGCTATTGTTGCTATATTTTCTCCGTTTGAATAGAGAAAAATGTTTACCTCCTGACTAATGCCTGATGATGCTGTCCATTCAATGGTCTTCGTATCTCCTATTGACAATGAGGTATTGGCTGCCGGAGCGAGAATGGTTATTTTTTCTTCCTCTTTTTGTGCAAGTATTCGAACGATAGTTTTTCCTGCATTTGTAGAAATATTAAGTTCTTCGATAGAACTTCCGTAAGGAAGAGTCTCTCTGTCCACCGATACGCGAATCGTTTCAGGTTTTTCCGCCACAATGCCTGTCGCTGGCTTAACGGTTAGCCAGTGAGGAAGATACCTGCTTTCTATTTCAAAATTTAACTTTTTAACGCCAGGCCGAAAAAATCCTTCAGCCTTTGCCGCATTCTTAATAGTAAATTCCATTTCTGTTAATTTATTGCCAAAATTCAGACTTCCCGGTGAGATTTCAAGAATCGGTGCAGCTTCCTTGCGCAACAGAAAAATCACAATGAATATAAGGAATAAAGCTAAAGGAATTATAATAAGCCGTTTTCTCTTTTTTTTCCGAATAACAATTTCTTTTTTGCATTGAGTTGTTTCTTTATTTTCCTTTTTCCCATTCTCACGGTTACCTTCCGGTGTATCAATATTGTTAATTGACATTTTTCACGTTCCTGTTCTTGTATCGTTTTTTTTCAAAACAAGCATTCAAAAAATTAAAATAAATGGCTAGTTGGCTTTGTTACGAGATATATAGGCGAAAACTTTGCTTTTTCCCCCAGTCAGATTGAAAATTTCTTTTCCACTCTTTTCGTACGGGAAAAATATTATAGTTAATAACTTTTTTACTGTAAATAAAAAAACGAATGCACCCAAAACGGGTATATCAGTTTGAATTGTCATTTTGCTAAATCGATGTGCAGGGTCATGATCTGCGGATGTATATACCTGTACTTTGCGAATATCGCGTGGTCTGTTGTAACAGAGCAACTATAATGAATGCCTTTTTTTGCGTTATTTTTAACACACCCATTTTGAGGTATTGACAGAATTTAAAAAATGTACTATTTCTTTAATAGGTGAATGGCAGTTTGTTGAAGAGGTAGGAATTATTGCCGAAGATTGCTGTTTCATTGTTTGTATTGACTGTATTTATAGAGAAAGCGGGTATTTGTAGTTTTGCTTTTAAGAATATGTTTTTCTGAATAATTTTGTTGATCTATGGAAAGGAGGTTTTTTAAAAAACTTCTGAATTAGTAATTATTTTAAAATTCTGCTTAGATGATTTTTTTATAGGAAAGGAGGCAATATTTTGAAGGTATATTATTTAAAAAGGATGCTATTCGTTGTACCCTTTTTTTTATTGTGGATTGCTTTTGAAAATAGTTCCTGGGGGCAAACTGAAGAACGCGATCCCGATCAGAAGGGTAAACAGTATCACGGACATGTCCATGAAGTGCCGGGGCCAAGGCATCGCAGGTTGTTGCATGGGGAACATAAAGAACCAATAGCAGTGCCAAAAGAACCAAAAGTGGCGCCAAAGGCGGCGCCTGAGCCTGATATGTTAATAACTTCAATGGCATATCCGACAGGTAGTAAAGATTGTTGCAG
>SOET01000052.1 GCA_021646465.1 Candidatus Kuenenia hertensis
CAAAGGCGACCGTTATCCATCAATTCATCACCCTTCTTTTCGTCTTCCTCTCCCTCTTCGTTGCTGATGCTCGCAGTACAAAGGCGACCGTTATCCATCAATTCATCGCCCTTCTTTTCATCTTCCTCTCCCTCTTCGTTGTTGATGCTCGCAATACAAAGGTGACCGTTACTCATCAATTCATCATCCTTCTTTTCACCTTCCTCTTCGGCTAGTGCCGTGCTAATAAACACTGTGCCTAATGCACAATAACCAAACATCAATGCCCCTGAAACAACAACACCAATACCAAACTTCTTAAACATTTCTTCCTCCTCCTTCTACAATTCTACAACTTTTTAACAATCTTCCGGGAACACTCCCGTAAAAATTTCTAACCGATGCACCATTAACGCAACACATTTGCCATTGAAAAATTTAAACAATAAAATTTGTAACAAAATTCATAACTCTTTAAATATTTACAGTTATAATTGATCATATTAGCACGAAAATGTGATTCATGCGAACCCGGACAATTTGTCAAAAGTGCCTGCAAATTCATACACTATTGGGTGGAGTATTTGGTAACTATTAATAATTGAAATCGTTACGCTTGTTTTTTCCATTGTATGCAAATGCATACAAGAAAACATCTGATTGGATTCAGTATTTGGGGACAAGGGGAGCATTATGCAATTTGTATAGTTTGCAAAGATATTTCAGAAAGGCGCCTCTGTGTTAATGGCGAGGGGAAGAATAAATCGTTTGCTTTTTTGTCGCCATTAGTGAGATTGACTACAACAATATTTTAGTATGGATGCATTATGAGAGGAGGGCATAATATGCGGCAGATTATTTCCCGAAACTTGCATAAAATTCACCACCCATGAACATATATATTGTGTTGAACTTCCTATTTTATTATTATTGTTTTCCACATTATGAACACAATCACAAGGCCACATTTACGAAAAGGAAACGAATATGAAAAAATTTAAGAACATATATTTGTTATTTCTATTGGCAGGTATTGTTGCAGGTTTTATTATTTGTAAAATATCATCTACTTTTCTATTACAAGATGTGGATGAACCACCGCCTGAAGGAGAAGTGAGAACATGCACCGGTGAGTTCATAAGTAAGCGTGTAACAGAGCAGGAATACAAGGATTTGGGTTTTGAACCAACAGATTGCGACAATCCCAGGGAAATTGAAATTAAAGAAAAAGTGTCCATTCCCATTTATTATGTTTTGGCAGGGGATCAATGGACTGAGGATCAAGTAAGAGAAAAAATGGATGAAGCCGTAACATGGTTCGACCAATACTGTATCAGATTGTCCATTTATCCGGTGACTTTGAAAACTAATGAGACTGCTTTTATTAGTCAAAAACTTGATAAAGCCAATACTGAAGGTACGAATCAATACCGAAAAGCTATTAACGACATTTATGAGAAATTGTGGATGTTCAGAATGGGAAAACCCCAGAAATTTCTTCTCATCATGTTTGTAAATCCCTATAATGAAGTTGTTTTTGACAGAATTAGAGACATAAAGATTGCCGGAAATTTACAAGACATACCCATTATCCTGATCCCTTCAATACCTGAAAGGAATAGCACCCATATTGTTACACACGAGCTAATTCATGGCCTTGGAAAGTTATGGAACAGCACCAAGGGCAATCTTGTTACCACCAGGGCTTTCAAAGATTCATTTGGCAAAAGGGCCACGTGGCTGGAAGGAGGATGCTCCAATGATATGGGGAACTCAGGTCGAATAGACCAGTCAACCCCTCTGAATAAAACCATTGACGAAAAAATGGATTTTGCAAGCTATGTACAATACACGAAGATAAGTAAATCAGTTTATTAAGGTGTGGTGGGAAGCAATGGGAGGTGAAAAGTTAGTCCGTAAGATAACAAACCCGGAAACAAATAAGGACCGTTTATTTGTAAAACGGACAGGATATAAAAATAGGGACTATTTTCAAAATCTGAAAACAGTTAAAAAAACTTAATCACATTGTAATTCTTTTGTAACCATAGCCAAACATTTAATCATCAAGTAATTTCCTTCGATTTGTCGGGAATCAATTTTTCTCCCTCTTTTAGCTTTTCAACCGCCCTTCGATTCACGTACGCTACTTGGTATAATGGATCAATTTCTAATGCCTTGTCAATCGCGGATAACGCAAGATCTTTTTTGCCTAAATGCGCATAGCACAATCCCATATTCCCCCATGATGGCGCATGTTTTTTTAAAATTGCCGTACATTCCTGAAAATATGTAATAGCCTTTTCCCACTGAAAATTTTCCATACACACAAATGCCTCTTCAAATTTTTTCTCGCATTCGAGATAGGTATCTATATCGACCTCGTAATTCTTCATAATATATTTTTCATATTCATAAAGGATGTTTTTACCAATCATTACAAAGTCATCCTTCTCTTCCCCAACTACCAACAACTTTTTCAATGTCTTCAAACAATTTACCGCATCTGATTTTTTCTGTAATGCAATTACCTTGTTATAATAGGCCTGAGTATAATAGGGAAATATTTCAATCGCCCGGTCAAAATGGGAAATTGCCTCATCAAACATATCTTTAGAAGCATACACAACGCCCATGCCGAACTGCACAATGTGGTTTTCCGGATACATGTCTAACAATTCATCCATCCTTGTTTTCGCAGCATCAATATCATTTTTCTCCAGCAACACCAAAGCGTCATCAACCTTCTTCTCGATTTCTTTATCGGTTTTTATTAAAGATTTACCTTTTCCTGAATCATGAAACCGTGCAACATAATATCTTTCTGCACATTCATAATGAATACAACCTTCACACTTTTGATTACGAATAGAAGCGCAGCATTTCGAACAAATCAACGCATCATCATGCTCTTTACAGGCCCTTTTTGCTTTTACCGCGTTACACAGGACACATTTTTCTTTTTTCATATTCACAAAACCTCACTAATGTACAAAATAAATACTATCGAACATGCGGAACAACAGGTTTTTCATATTGTCTATTTCATTGTTGCGATAGAGCACAAATTATGGTGTATTATAAAACAACTTACATAAATTATCATTCAATATATATTAAATTTCCGCTTGTAAAGTAAAATCATTTACTCATGACTGTTTTGGGGAAAACAAAAATGAACACTAAACTGAAAATATTCATAACATTAACAACCTTCCTGATGGTTTTTTCTCTTACTAAAATTCTCCCGGCAAACCAAGCGAAAATAACAATACCCTCTAAAACAACATTTTTTAAAAAATCAAAGGAACTGCACATTCCCTTTATCACCAATCAGGGGCAGGTAAATGGAAGGGTAATATATTACGCATCTACTTTTGGAGGAACAGTATTTGTAACTCATGAGGGAAATATCGTATACTCACTCCCTTGTTCAAAAAATACTGAGTTTTTTTCTCATAATTCCACACCGGTACGCAGAATAGCCCTCAAAGAAGAAATTATTGGAGGCAATTTTGATACTATCAGGGGTGAAGAAAAAACATCCACCAAGGTAAATTACCTCAAAGGTAAGGATTCATCAGGATGGAAAACGAATATTTCTGCCTATAACACGGTATCACTTGGTGAAATATACAAGGGCATCACTTTAAAACTCAAGGCAACCGGCAATAACGTCGAAAAGTTATTTTATATAGTGCCGGATGCTAACCCTGAATTAATAAAACTTCGACTGGAAGGAGCTAATGCCCTCAGGGTAAACGAAGGAGGAGAGCTGGAAGTTTTAACAGAACTGGGAATTGTCACCTATACAAAACCATTTGCCTACCAGGAAGTTGATGGAAAAACGGTAGAAGTCGATGTGAAATACCGCATACAAAATCCCGCATATAGAATCAAGAATACAGACGTTTATGGTTTTGAATTAGGAAAGTACGATAAAACGAAGGAACTGGTCATCGACCCCCTTCTTGCATCTACATACATCGGGGGCTCTGAATATGACACCATTAACTCTATTTCCATTGGAGCCGATAGCAATATATACATAACCGGTTCTACCTCTTCCCCGGACTTTCCCACTACGAGCGGAGTATATGATTCGTCAAAAAGCACATACGCCGAAGATGTTTTTATCGCAAAATTTGACAGCGAACTTACCAGTCTCCTTGCATCAACATTTTTAGGCGGCTCCTCTTATGATTTTGGTCAAAAAATAACTATTAATTCAGGAGGAAATATCATTGTAACCGGCTACACCTCCTCATCAGACTTCCCCACTACTTCCGGTGCATACAGTACTTCATTCAATGGCAGCCCCTATGATGTTTTTGTCTCGGTATTAGATGAAAATTTGCGGACTCTTTACGCTTCTACCTATCTTGGCGGTTCTTCAAGTGACCGTGCCTATTCTGCAATCATAGATTCGAGCGGCTATGTTTATATTGCAGGCTATACATCATCATCGGATTTCCCTACCTCATCAAATGCGTATAACACTTCATACACTTATGAGGATGCTTTCGTCTCAAAATTAAATAGTGATTTATCAACTTTAACTGCTTCCACCTACCTTGGTGGTTCCGCATATGACAGGATAAATGCCATAACTATAGATTCTGACGGGACTCTCTATGTTTGCGGAAGAACATCATCTTCTGACTTTCCCACAACTACCGACGGATATGACACTACATATAATGATACCGGAAATATCGAAGACGTCTTTGTAGCAAAACTTGACACTGAGCTGACAAATTTAATCGCATCAACATACCTGGGTGGCTCTACATATGATTACGGCACCGCCATCACTATTGATCCCGATGGAAATATATTCGTAGCAGGCAGCACCGGCTCTTCAGCGTTTCCAACACCCGATACAAATGCGTATGATACTGCGTCAAACGGAGGAACCGATGCTTTTATTTCAAAACTGAGCGGAAATCTTTCAAAATTAATCTCCTCTACTTTTTTAGGAGGCTCTTCTGAAGACAGCATTGAAGATATTTCTGTTGATTCTACCGGAAATGTCTATGTAACAGGAAAATCGGCGTCAGACGATTTTCCGGTAACCACAAATGGTTATGATACTTCTTTTAGCGGAGATTCCGATGCATTTATCGCAAAGTTCAACGGAGATCTGATGAATTTACTCGCCTCTACTTTGTTAGGGGGGGCTTATTCAGAAAACGGAACTTCTATTGCCATAAATTCAGGAGGATATATCTATGTAACAGGATTTACCGAATCAGATGATTTCCCAACAACCGACACTGCTTATGAGACAACCTATAATGACACAGGTTATGCTTTTGTAACAAAACTTGACAGTGATCTTTCCTCAGCACTTCCCGTAGTAACAACTTCGTCTGCGACAAATGTTACTACAAACTCAGCAACTTTAAACAGTATGGTAAATGCCAACAATTTTTTAACAACTGCATGGTTTGAGTACGATACATCATCCGGTTCTTACCGCAATTCCACTTCTTTGCAAACTATTAGCGGTTCAGACGATACTTCCGTAACTGCTGATTTGAGCGGGTTATCATCCGGCACTACATATTATTTCAGAATGGCGGCTGAAAACAATGAAGGCACTTCATATGGCGATGAAGCCTCCTTTACCACGCTCAGCGTTACCGACACAATATCCGGCAATGTAGTTGACTCTTTAGGCATTGCAGTTGCGGATGCGACAGTACAATGCAAAGGAAAATCAACAAAAACAAAAAAACGCACAACCTCTGGCACAACCGGTTTCTTTGAATTAAGCAATCTGGAAGCAGATACGTATACCATTACCGCAAAGAAAAAGGGGTATAAAAAAACAAAACAGACTGTCGAACTGGAAGAAGACGAAACGGATGAAATAGAAATTGAACTTGTAATGAAGACTAAAAAATAAGAAAAAAGCAAACGTTTGGGTTGAGGCACGAAACCCAACGGAAATCTTTGGAACTTTTTATTGAGTTGAAACGTTTTAAAAAATTATGGATGCAAATTAACATGTTTCCTTCGAAAATGGATTATCGTCGTGTAGGGGCTGAAAATCTTCAACCCCTACGTTTTCAATGTGAATTATTGTAATAATTATTGATTTTCATCCTCTTTTGTGAACCTATGGCTCGTATGGGTTTTACCTGAGAAAAATGTTTCGACCATAAAAATGAGCTAACCTTATGAATATACAAGAAATCCTCACAAAAACAAAAAAAGCAGAATCTCTCATCGGTACATTTTCTTCGGAGAGAATCATATCGACCGGATGGTAAAGTAAAAAATGCACCATCGCAAACCTCATTCATTGTACCGCTAAATAAAGCAGCACCGTATTTTCCTCAACAGTTGCATTGATAATATTTGGATAATTTACCAATTTGAGGTTCATATGATAACAGACTCTGTTTTTCTCCCGTAAGAAAAAAATGAACCCGCTTTTTTAAAGAGATTGATATGGAATTTTTACTTCATATAATCAAATACATGTTTTATATTCACGACAATGTTTTCTGGCTTAAGGAATTATCGACAACAGTTCAGTCCATTGTCATTTTTCTTTTGGCCTGGCGTTATTTATCAAGAGGTCGCACAGACCAACTGATTTTTTTGATGACCTGTGTGTGTTTTGTCGGTATTTTTGCCCTTTTTTTTGGCTATTGGAGTGACAATGATATTTTTAAATTCTTCCTTCCAAGCTGTCTGCTCCTGCATCTTTATCAAAAAAGGGATAATAAATTTGCATTGTTTGCCGTTCTTATCATTTACATTTACAGTTCCTATGAATATTACAGGGGGTTTAATGCTATATTAACATCAATAGCATCACATTTTTTCATAGTAGTTTGTATCATAGTTGCAAAAGAAGAAATCTTTGCAACGATATTCGTTAGTGCCATAATCGGCATACTTATCAATTATGTTGGTTGCTACGGACCTTCAGGTACCAATGATTTTTACATTAATTCAGGAATAATTGGTCTGTCAATAAAAGGCATTGCCCTCTATACGAAAAACAATAAATATGATACCTTTTTAACGTTATTCTGGGTAACGCTCCTTTGGTTTGCGTATTTTGGAAGTTGGATATTTTACTTAACAGAACCTATATGTCCTCTTTTTTCTGCATGAGAACCTGTTTAACAATTCGAATATGTTATTTGCTTTAGTATATCAGGGATTTTTTAGTAACGCATCGTGCAATACCTGTATCGTATGTGTACAGGTAACCTTTGATCCTCTAGCAGCAAGGATATCCTCGATTTGCAACCTGCATCCGGGGCATCCGGTTGCCACTATCTCTGCCTTGCTTTTTTCAATTGCCTTTGCCTTGTATTCGCCTATCTTCATTGACAGATCGTAATGCAGCAGATTAAAGACTCCTCCTCCGCCACAGCACCGTTCGGGGGTGTCCATTTCCCGGAAATTGGCTGAACGTTTCAGGATGTTTCTGGGCTGCTTCGAAATATTTTGCCCCCAGTAAAGATGACATGGGTCGTGGTAGGTAATTATCGTTTTTCGTGGTTTGGCGTTATAGGATAAATATTTTTCAATAAATTCAGATACATCGTAGAGTTTTTTTGCAAAAATCTGGTTGGAATTGTTCAGTGTGTGCGAATAATCCCTCCTCAATGCTCTTCCACATGTAGCGCAGGCGGTAACGATATAATCGAGATTTTCTTTTTCAAATGCCCGTGCATTCAATTCCGCAAGCTTATGCGCTGTCTTGAAATCTCCCAATGAATTTGCGGGAATACCGCAGCACATCTGTTCTTTTGGTATAACCACTTCTACTCCAAGATGAGTCAGTGTTTCAACTACCGCATCAGCAATATCCGGGTAAACATAATTGATGAGACACCCAACAAAAAAACCAACTCTCATATTTACCGTGTTTGTTTTTGGTATGGTAGGATACTGTTTTTTCAGTACCGGCTTCTTTGCCAAAGGGGGAATCCACCTTCCACCCATGAGCGCGAAGGGGAGGTGCCGCATGGTACCATGCCGTCTTAGAGGAATGAGGCGCTGGAAAATGCTTGCAGTTTTTAAGAAAAAATCAAACAGCCATCTTCGTGGTAAAATAACTCTGAATATAATGCGGGGAATAAACCAGATTCCAATATGATTCGCCAGGTCATTCAGCATGGTTTGTATAATCAGGTCATAATCAACATTTGAAGGACAGATGCTGGAACAGCGAAAGCATTTTTTACAAGACAATAAATAATCCCTTAACCGTTCCGTATAAAAAATTTCACCATTCCTTATTGCTTCTGCAAGGCTGATACGTCCGCGTGCAACCATTGATTCGTCGCCTGTTTCTAAAAAAACAGGACATATGGAACGGCATTTCCCGCATTTTGCACATTTGTCGATTTCAGTTTTGAAGGTGTTATTATCCATGATTATTCACAAAAGGGGAGACGATATCAAAGTCTCCCCTTTTGTATTTTAAGACACTATCAATGTTTGCGTTTTTCATTAAAACCTGAATCCCCCAATGCTTTTATACAATTCATGCATTTATGAAGAGATTCATTTATACGACACGTTCTATCAGAAGCCGCTAAATCCACCGTCATCGTTTTCGTCTTCATCCTCATCCTCGTCTTCGCCATCGTCATCATCATCGTCAGTGCTCACTCCCTCATATTTCCCTTTTACTTTGACCGTATCGCTCCCTTCAAATTGAGTACCATCTTCTAATTCACCTGTTATCGTAAATTCAAGTTTTTCCGTCTCATTTTTTCCTAAATTTAAGTCTAACTTCAAATCTGTTATTTCGAACTTGACCTTTAATGAGCCTTTTTTCTTCTTACAGTCAATAGCAGTCGACCCCTCACATTCTACGGTATCACAAACAACATCATCAATATCGTAGGAAGAAGGTAATTCAACCGTCGCATTGAATTTTCCGTTGCTGTTTAAATTGATTGTTTTTGACTGAATATTTACGGTAGCATCTACCACCGTTGGCGTTTGTGTTGGGGATGGTGTTTGTACTGGTGTAGGTGTTACCGAAGGAGATGAAACTGATACAGGAGTTGGAGAAGGTGTTGGGGTTGGCGTGCCAAAAGATATTAAGCCGCCGGGAACGAGTATTTCATCTCCGGTAGTGGAGACGGATCGCAGGATTTTTATCGATGCAGGTGTTGAATTTGATGAAATGGTAGCTTCCGGAGCAGGTGTTGGCGTATTTGTTGGTGAAGCAGCAGTTGCTACAGGTGTGGGCGAGCCTGATGGTGTAGCCGAAGGCACTGCCGAAGCTGTAGGCGTGGGCGTTTCTGTTGTTGATTCAGCTTCTGCAACTTTGACGCTGAGAATTTCGATCTTATAACCCTCTTTAATGCTGTCTAAATACTCTTCTTCCTCAGCATCACCATCGATGATTTCAAAAGGAAATTCATACAAGGTAGTTTCGTCTGCATCGTTAATTTCAGTTTCTATTACCAACGCACATGATTCTGAAACGGGTTCTGCCGTAACGAGATATTGCAAGTTTTCTATTGATAATTTCACAATACCCGCCTCGGAAATCGAAACATTGGCTTTCAACTTGCTTTTATCATAAAGAACCGAGTCTGCAACGGTTAGTTTTGCATTGTATAAGTCATCGCAATAGCTTTTTAAGGGCAATGCCGCAAAGGCACTCACTATAAAGAAAATCAAACCAATTCGTCCGGCAGTGTTTTTCATTCGTACTCCCTTCTAAAAAATGATTGTTGGTAATTATGTAAGATTACTCTTTCATCATGTGATCACTGATTTTTGTGCCGTGTTAATGGCTTTTGTATAAATTATTATAAAACATAATTGTATGTATGCAATTCATTATGTGAAAATGATATTTCATAAAATAATGCCTGTTTTACGTCTTTCATTTAAGGTTTTTTTCTTTGATTGTTGTTTGCCGTGCATATAAAATACTCCTGTATAAAAAACTATGATAAAATTATATTGGCGAAAAACACACTCACCGTATTAAACTTTATAAAAGGAATATTTGCTATGAAATTGCGTATTAATTTTTTTATAAATAATTTGTTAGTTGTTTTTGTTTTAATAACTGTTGGTTTTGGTTGTGCAACACAAAAAAAATCATTACTGCTTCCGGAAGAATCCGGTAGCGGTTTGGTAGAAATTAAAGATCCGAAGCAGTTTCCTTATTTCAGGGATGATTATGACAGGGATTCTCTTTTGCAGACGATAGATCACAGCCTGGAGTATTTTGCCAGAGCAAAATCCAATAAGTATGGATTTCGTATGCAGGATTTTTCACACGCAACTCTTAAGGAAACGCTGGAATTCTTTCGTAATGGTGTTGTACATTGTAACAATGATGCGGAACTTAATGACTTTATTGCCGAAAATTTCAGAGTCTTTCAGGCGGTTGGCAAGAGATTTTACGGAGACGTACACTTTACCGGCTATGGCACTCCGATTTATCAGGGAAGCCTTACCCCAACCAGCGAGTTTAAATATCCTCTCTACAAAAAACCTGCTAATTTCAGAAAACCATATTTTACAAGAAGAGAGATTGAAGAAAATAATCTCCTGAAAGGCAATGAAATTGTCTATCTTAGGTCAAAGTTGGACGTTTACCTTATCCATGTTCAGGGATCGGCTCAAATTGATATTTTATCCGGCCAAAAACTTTATGTAGGTTATGCAGCGGATTCCGGACATGAGTACACCAGTATCGGACAACAGTTGATTTTAGATGGAAAGATACCTGAAGATGAACTAACGTTATCCACACTCTTAAGTTATTTTGACCAACACCCCGATGAACTGGATTTTTATATTAATAAAAACGATCGTTTTATCTTCTTTGAGCAGGTAAATTATGCAATACCACATGGGTGTATTGGGGTGCCTGTTACTCCAATGAGGAGTATTGCCACAGATAAGAAACTTTTCCCTGCCGGAGGTTTGGCATTTGTTGTTTTGGAATCGAAGAAGGCAAAAAAAACAGGATGGTTCCGGAAACGAAATGTTGAAGAAAAGCTTTTCTTTGTGTCGGATCAAGACTCAGGAAGCGCCATACAGACTCCGGCCCGGGCAGATATTTATTTTGGAATTGGGGAAAGGGCAATGTTTGAGGCGGGAAGTTTAAATACGTATGGAAGGCTTTATTATTTATTAAAACGATAAGTTCATTTTTCATAAAATGAATGTTCTTGACAACCCATAAGCCGTATGTTAACATTTTTTCTGTGCCTTATGAGTTATAATTTATTGTGGGGTATGGTGTTATGGAAATTCCTGAACAGTTTAAATACACCGTTGATCATGGATGGGTTTTTGATAACAAAAAATCAATTACTTTTGGTGTGACAGATTTTTTTATTAAGGACTTGGGTAAGCTTCTGTTTTTAGACCTCCCACGAGTCGGAGATGAAATTCTCTCCGGCATTTCCTTTGGGGAAATAGAGTCTCTGGATAATTTAATAGATATTGTATTACCCATAAATGCTGAAGTAATTGCCGTTAATGAGCGGTTATACGAAAATCTGGAGATATTGAGCAGTGACCCTTACGGACGAGGCTGGTTGATAAAGTTTGTAACGGAGGATATTCATCTTTTTGATGAGTTGCTCAACGCACGGGAATATGCGGAGTGTATTAGTAAATATAAGGCATCTTCCAAACAAAAAAATCAAAGAAAAAGCATTAAGGTAAAGAAGGGGAAAAAATAACCTTCCCAATGAGTTCCACATCGAAACGCCGTCTTGTTATTTTAACAGAGGGCAAACTTGACATTCATAGCGCAAAGACTGCTGTCAGCATTGTTCGGTATTGCAAAGATGAAGTCGTTGCCATCATAGACCACTATAATGAAGGGAAAAATCTTGAATCAATTATTGGGATAGGGAAAGGCATCCCGATTTTTAGCAATGTCAAGGAAACGTTGCACCTCAAGCCGGATTCTCTCCTTATTGGAATTGCCCCTTTGGGTGGAGTATTGCCGATAGAATGGAGGGTACACATCAGAGATGCCCTGCAAAACAAGCTCAATGTTCTTAGCGGACTTCACACTTACATTAGTGATGATCTTGAGTTTTGCAAGCTTGCAGAAGAAAACCAGTTGTACATTTATGACGTCCGAAAACCGCCTGAAAAATTACCAATTGGTACCGGAAAGGTGAAAGAGGTAAAGGCATTCCGTGTACTCACTATTGGTACAGATTGCAACATTGGCAAGATGGTCACCTCCATAGAGATTGCGAATGCCGCAAAAAAACGTGGTATCGATACCTCTTTTGTCGCAACCGGACAGACAGGTATTCTTATCGAAGGAAGCGGTATCGCAATAGACCACGTCCTTTCCGATTTCATTTCCGGGGCGGCAGAAAAGCTCATACTTGACCATGCACAACACAAACTCTTATGCATTGAAGGACAAGGCGCAATTATACATCCGGCTTATTCTGGTGTTAATGCAGGTTTACTGCATGGTGCTCTTCCTCAGGGCCTTATTTTATGTCATCAACCAACCCGAAAAACACTTCGCCATTTTGAAAATTTTCCTATTTTACCTATTCCATACATCATCGATCTATACGAAAAATTAGCACAGCCGTTCCAAACCTGCAAGGTGCTTGGGATATCGCTTAATTGTTATGGCATGTCCGATGACGAAGCATTGCGGGAAATAGAAAAAACCGAAAGGGAAATAAAACTACCTGCTACCGACCCTATTAGATTTGGAGTCGATAAATTTTTAGAGGTAATACAACCTCTCTTGCCATGAAAGTTTCTTTTCATCCGTTAGACCTAAAGCTAAAACACACATTCAAAATTTCCAGGGAAGCAAAAGATACCCAGAGTAACGTCATTGTTTCTTTAATAGACGAAGAAGGAAACACCTCTGGTATCGGGGAAGCAGCACCTTCTCTTTTTTTCAGAGAAAATCAAACAAATGTTATTGAAATGTTTCGCCAGTCTGCCGGTTTATTGAGAGACAAAAACCCTTTTGACATCGAAGACATTACCGCTCAATTAAAAGAAAAATTTCCGGGAAATGCGGCGGCACGTGCTGCAATCGACATAGCCCTCCATGATCTTGTAAGCAAAACATTAAAAATACCTCTCTATAAATTATTGGGGCTAAACCCTCATCACGCAATGGTGACGTCCTTTACCATCGGTATGGATACGATGGAAAAGATGTGCGAAAAGATTGAAGAGGTAAAAGATCTTCCCTTATTGAAAATAAAGGTCGGCTGCGACGATGATGTAGAAATTCTTAAAGAGCTGCGAAAAATAACCATGGCCGTTTTTCGCGTGGATGCAAATACAGGATGGACTGAAGAAGGGGCAATTAAAAGATTGCATCGTATGGAAGAACTTGGTGTTGAACTTGTGGAGCAGCCTTTTCCTATCGGCAATCTGGAATCACTGGCAAGAATTAAAAATAAAGTGAAAATTCCCATTTTTGCGGATGAGGATGTGGTAGATTCAAAAGACATACCACGCTTAATTAATGCAGTAGACGGGATCAATATAAAATTGATGAAATGCGGCGGCATTCGTGAAGCACTGCGCATGATTCATACCGCAAGGGCGCATGGACTCAAAATTATGGTAGGTTGCAACATAGAGAGTTCTGTATCTATTACGGCGGCTGCCCATTTAATGTCATTGGCAGACTATATCGATCTCGATGGAAATCTGCTTGTCTCGAACGATCCGTATGAAGGGGTATATTTTGAGAAAGGATGGTTGTCTTTGCCGGAAAGAGAAGGTTTAGGTGTTCGCTTGAAGACTGAATAAATATCTTTAAAAGAACACAATGTGTTTAGGAAATAAAGATAATTTTTAAACAGACAGACAGACAGACAGGAATTAATTGTGCCGGATCAGGAATTGGTTCAAAGCATTCTTTTACATGCCAGGGATGCGCAAGACTATATAGTACGGATGAGAAGGGATTTTCACAAGTACCCGGAATTGAGTTTTAATGAAACCCGTTCTGCTCAGGTCATTGCTGCAGAACTGAAACAACTGGGACTCCATGTGCAAACGGGTATTGCGAAAACAGGCATTATCGCGTCTTTGCCTGTCGCCGGCGCCACACGAACAGTAGCTTTTCGCGCGGATATGGATGCTCTCCCTATAGAAGAAGAAAATGATTTAGACTATAAATCTTCACGTGAAGGAATATTTCATGCATGCGGCCACGACGCCAACATGGCAATGCTGTTGGGCGCAGCGAAGATTATTGTGTCTTTGAAAGATAAATTAAAACGGCAAGTAAGGTTTCTTTTCCAGCCCGGAGAGGAACAGCCGCCCGGAGGGGCAAATTATTTAATAGAACAGGGGGCTTTGTGTGATGTGGATGAGATTTACGGACTGCATATTGACCCGAATCTTCCTTCTTCTGTTTTTGGTTTGCGTTCAGGTGCTACAATGGCATCTACTGATCGCATTATTATAACGATTCAAGGCAAAGGGGGACATTCATCTACTCCGCATTTGTGCATAGATCCTATTGTTATTGCAGCAGAAATAATATTAGCTATTCAAACAATTATATCAAGAAAATTAAATCCAGTATCCCGGTGCACGATTTCTTTGTGCCAGATTTCAGGAGGTACGGCGTTTAATGTTATACCAAGTCGTGTAAAAATTCTTGGTACGGCAAGATCCCTTGATGATAACTTAAGAAATAAATTGCCCTCATTAATAGAAGAGACCGTAAGAGGTATTACATCATACAACAACGCATCATATGAATTCGAATATCTTCGCGGATACCCTATTTTGTACAATCATCAGGAGCAAGTAGATTTTGTACGCGAAAAAATTATATCGTTGTTTGGGGACAATGCGGTAATAAACATAGATCCGATACTGGGAGGAGAGGACTTTTCTTACTATTTAAAAAAAACAAAAGGCGCTTTCGTTTTTCTTGGTTCGGGCAACCAGGAGAAGGGAACTAACCAGCCGCTGCACAGCCCCCAATTTTTAATTGATGAAGATATACTTTGCAGAGGTTCAGCCCTGTTGGCATGTATTGCCTGTAGCAGTTCGTAAAACAGAAAACAGATATACCATAGACCTACAACGGGAAAACAAATTTTTTAGTAAATGCAATCGTTGCTTTCATATGGCTTTTCAACAATGAATTTATTGAAAAAAAGAAATGACTTTTCTGGGATTCAAGTTGGCCTGGGAAAAAATTGCAGCAGGGGATTGTTGTTGTATAATGCTTTTTGTTATTTGTAATTGTTGGTAAGCAAGGTCTTCGTCTGTTGCCCAATCTTTGTCCAGTGCGGACAATCTGTTATTTACGCTTTCGAATCTGGTGGTTAGATTGCTTAGTTTGCTGGCAGTTTTTGATAATGTTACACTATCTTTATTCTTATCATCTGCAGAATTGTCTGCCTCCTCATCTTCTGTTTCAAAATAAGATTTATCGGTCTGCTTTTCAACCAGCGTTAATCTTGTTTGTTCTTCATTTTCTGACTCTTTGGCTTCTTCAGCCTTGCGCCTCTCATTAATTCTTCTTTTTCTTTCTTCCTTTTCAGCTTCTTCAGCCTCATCCGCCTCTTTTTTTGCTTTCTTTTCTTCTTCGGCAGCCTTTTTTTTATCTTTTGCTGCTTTTTCTTTTTCCGCTTCTTCTAATTTTTCAGCCTTTTCCTGCTCTGCTTTTTGTCTTTCTTTAATCCCGGCAGAAGCTTCAGTCTTATAACCCTTCATATTGAAACCTACAGCATTTGAACTATTGCCAGTAACAGCAAATTGATCTGCAGGTATCATAACTCATAATCTCCTTTAAAAACACAACTTGGAACCAGCTACTCAATTACGTCCATATGCTCAGGGCAATAAAAATCATGCTATATTATATTTTATTTTTAATATTTTTCAATTTTTTAAAGAATTTTTTAAAAAAATTTTTATTTTCTAAAAAGAAAGCATATTTTCCCCAGATAAAATATAAAGAGTATGGCGCCGAGTAAAGCCACATCTATCGGGCCGGTGGGTAAATCAAAACAGTATGAAATGTAAAACCCACCAAAGGCTGCTGTAACACCAATAACAGAGGAAACAATGCAAAATGGCAGAATGCCGCGGGTAACCATTCTGGCGGTAATTGTGGGTATCAGTAAAAACCCAAAGATGACCATTGGGCCCACTGCCATTACACCAAAAGCAATAATAATACCAATAACTAAAAATAGTAAAATATCCCAAACAATAACATTCTTTCCCATGGTAATGGCCATGTCGGCGTCATATGAAATTAATATTAAGTTGCGGTGGAAGCCGGTGAGAAAAATGAAGATGATTCCATAAATTGCAAGCATTGACCATAAATAGAAATCCGGAATAGCAATAATCTCCCCTTTCAACATGGAGAGTACCTCCGAACGACCATATGGATTCCATGAAACAAATATTATCGAAGCAGCCCCGGCAATTGCGTAAGTAAAACCGATACGATTTTCAGTAAAACCCTTCCCCTTTCGTTCTAAGATAGCCAGGGTAAAGATAGTAATTAGCGTAAAGACGATTGACCCTGTAAGCGCCATTGCCTTTTCTGATTCTACGTGGGGAAAGAAGTGCCATCCAAAAGTATGCAGTAAAAAGGCAAAAGTAATGCCTGCATTAGATACCTGGGGAAGGGCAATACCCATCAGGACCATACGGCGCAATACAAAAAATACCCCTACCTGAGGGCAGACAAACCCCACCAGCAATCCAATATAAAAAGAGTTCCTTAAAAGAAAATTCGGACTAAGTATTTCTGATAGCTGTTCCATAAATAATATTGTTTTTATGAGTTATGAGTAGTGTTTTCTTGTTTTGTAAAAGTTCTTATGTCCGTTAAAAATATATTCAGCTTGTTTTTTCAAATATTACCATATTATTTTTAATGCGGATTATTTTGTTTATCCATTTTGGTATATTTGAAAACTCGTGCGTTACCATCATAACCGCCAATTTATGCTTTTTGTGAAGCATTGATATAAGTTCCATAATCATTTTCTGAGCAGTAATGTCGACCCCGGTAACAGGCTCATCCAGCAACAGGATATTTGGCCTTGTTGCCAGTGCGCGTGCAATAAGTATTCTTTGCTTTTGACCTCCGGATAATTGGGCAAATAACTGCTTCTTCAAATCCAGCATACCAACATCTTTCAGGCATTGTTCCACTAAATCACGATTTTTTCCGGGAGTAAAGGAGAATGGCTTTGCTTGCCCAAATGTTCCCATCAATACAACATCTTGCACCGTAAATGGATAGATTTCATCCAGGGACTGGCCTTGCGGTACGTAACCGAACCGTGGACGGCAATTATTGTCGTAAATAACAGCACCCTGCAAAGGTGGAATAATGCGAAGAATCGTTTTGAAAAGTGTTGTTTTACCGGAACCATTTTCCCCCAACAGAACTGCGGTATTTCCTTCATTTATAGAGAAGTTAATGCCACTAATAATAGGATTTCCCCGGTATCCAATAGTTACATTCTTCAGGTAAATAAGAGTATTTTCATTCATGGCAAAGCCTGCGCAAATAATTTATCATAAGGAAAATTTGCCCCAGGGCAATCTGTGTTTTTGCAGTCACTATGCAAAATAATATTCTTTGAGGATATATTACACCTCGCCTGAAGATATTGTGTCAAGACAAACAGTGACGCCATTTGTGCCCTTGTTGGATACGATTCGTTAAAGTTGCCCACCATACATATTCCTATACCGTAACGGTTGTATTTGTTTATCCCTACATGAGCCCCGCTCTGTTGGTTTACCCATCTGTCTCCAATTTCAACTAGTCCGTTACCTGCACCATCCCCATTGCCAATAACAAAATGATATCCCAATCCATTTTTCCAACGTCTTTTTTCTCTGTGAAATTTATCAAACTCACCTGCGTTCCCTGATTTTGTGCCACTATGATGAATGACTATATATTCCCATTTCCTTACAGAGTAACAATCAAGTTGACGGCTAACACTGGCCAGGCCCTTTTTAAGTTGTTCTGCAGTAATTGTTGGTTTGTACGCAGGGAGCATAAAGTACACAGTCATACAGACTATTGCAGGTAAAAACATAAAAATGCAGGTTTTACGTTTAAATTGTATTCTCTGATAATTCATACTCAACAGGCTATCCTGGAATAGAGATTTTTGGCAATTTTGCATTATACGTCATTTTACATCAGCACCCGTTTTTTGAAATTTTGCATTCCCGGACAACCCGCTGAGTAATGACACAATTTCATTAATATTATAATCAATAAATGACAAATAATCCTCAGTACCTTTTATGCCGCCAGGCATTATAGGCAAAACAAGAACCTTTGCTCCCGTTTTGGCTGCGACAAATTCCGGTGATCTTTGTTCACGAAATGAAGAAATAATAATAAGTTTTACCCCTTCATTATTCATTCTCCAGACAAGGTCTTTAAGATGAGAAGGAGAAGGCGGGATACCTGGTTTTGGTTCAAGCTCACCTATTATATTTAATTGAAAACGGTTTGCAAAATATCCCCAGGCCTTGTGATACGTGACAATTTTTGTCCCCTGGAAAGGTAATAATACATTTTGCCATTCCGATAATTTCTGATTTAGTCTTTCTGTGAACCCGTCAAAATTGCTCCTGTAATAATCACAATTTTCCGGATCTATCTGACATAAACGTTCGCATATCCTGGTAGCTACTATTTTCCCATTTAAGGGATCCAGCATATAATGAGGATTTCCAAAGGGGTGGATATCTCCCATGAGGCGATCTGTTAATTCAGGCGCAGGCACTTCTATTACTTGAATTCCTATAGAAGCAAGGAGGTAGCCGGATTTTCCCGGCAGAATCTTACTATTTCTTGCATTATTAACCAATATTGGCAGCCATCCAATTTCCAGCTCCAATCCGGTCTCTATAAACAAATCCGCTTTGTTGAGTTTTACAATGAAACTTGGCTTTGCATCTACAAAGTGAGGATCTTCGGTCGGCTTTGCTATGCTCGTTACCTTTACTTTATCTTTCCCGATTTCCTCAGCCAAAGCAGCTATGTCGGCAGTTGAAGTAACAATGTTTATTTTACCTGCATAAGAAACAGCAGCCAAACAAGTTATACAGAGAAAAACACAGGCGGATAATCGACGTATTATTTTCATAATTGAAATCCCTTCTTTTAAATGTTTCATTAATTCTGTTAGTTTGTAAATTATTGCATGCCCCTAAAACTTATGCGCACCGTGTGATCCTAACAAAAATTCAAACTGGAGGAATACAGAATGTTCCGTGCGATCGTCGCCTAAAATATTATCATAGTTGTATTGTAAACGAATTTTTGAAAATTCTGTCGGAAAAAATGTAATATTAGGAGAAAGCCGAACTCTCTCAAATCCTAAACCGTCACCATGATGGTGATTCCCTTCTTCTTCCTCATGTCCTTCTTCTTCATGTTCTTCAACGAAAACTTCTTCCAATCCGTCAACATAATCTGCCCTGAATCCTGCGACCCACCGTTTTTTAAATCCCCAGTTTATTTGTGAATAAGCGCCCCAATTATGAAATACATCGTTTGAAAGCCCGTGCTCTTCTTCTTCTCCCGCCTCAAAACGTCTTCCCATAACCTCTGTTTGCCAGGTCACAAAAGGGAAACCTGCTTCGGCAGTCTTAGACTTCCACTTCCAAAACATATCAATACCATAAATAATCGTATCCTGATCACCTCCTGTAGAATTTGGACCGAATGACGCCGATGAACCTAACATAAGCGTCTGCTCATCGGTCAGTTCAAAAGCGGTTACCACACGTGGGGTATAGAGCATATCTCCCAGATTATGAACATCCGTTTCCATGGATTCGCGTCCAAACATATCTTCATGACTCCGAAAGCTGTGTGCTGTTTCACCCTGACTATCCTGAACGGCAATAAATAATTCCGTATAGTTTTCCGTAGGTGCAAGCCATGAGAACCGCGCCCCTGGATTTCTTAATCCGTCAGCCCCAAAAAAACGATTATTCACCAGCGGTTGATCAATAAAATCCCATGAATGCGGATGTGTTTCGTTAAATCTGCCAAATTCAGTTAAAAAGGTACCCGCTTTTACCTGTAAATTCAGGGGCAAAGATAACGATGTTAAATATGCCTCTTCCACTTCCAGAAAAGATTCACCTTCGTCATCCAGTTGAAAGAGGATATTTGCCACTCCCCGAAAATAAGGATCCACAGTGCCTTCTAGTGTAGTTTCTAATTGTTGAAGAGTAAATCCGCGCTGATTGGGATCATGTCCCCCGCCAAAGAGTGATTGTACATCTTCATCCGTTGAAGCGCCCGCAGAAAACAATCCATCAAAGGATATATCCATATAATTCCTTCCCGCGCTCCATAAAGTAATCGGCTGCGTTGGAGACCATTTTTCCGGCGCTGAATCAGGGATAAATTGTGTGGCAGCAATGTTATCCTGCTCTTCTTCCTCGCGAGCATTATACCTCAATTCCATATCTTCGAGGTGTTTTTCTGTGTCATGAAGTTGTTTCATAACTTCTTCAAATTCTTCTTTTTTTACATATTCACCTTTAATACTTTTTGGCTTTTCGGAAACATTGGGGGATGGTGAAATTTTTTCAGTTAATTGAGCTTTCTCTTTTTCTAAGGCAGCGATTTTCTCCTGCATTTTATCTAAACGACTATTGTAATCCTGCTTCATTTCTTCAATGAGTGTTTTCATGCCCTGAAGTTGATTCATAAGTGCATTGAAATCATCTTTGTTCATACGGACATCATTTTCTGCAAATACACTGGACATATGATTCCCTGCAAAGAGCAAACATATAAAGACAAAAAAAGGTATGTATTTCATATAAGCCTCTCCTGTATTTAATTACGTTATTCTATCGATTAATCGAAAAACTATCTGGCAAGCAGTTTGCGTAATACCCAAATAATATTAAAATTAGCGCAACTGCGTATACCTTATTGTCTGATTGAAGGTACAGAATTGGACACAGTGGAGGCAGTTAACGATTTTTAATGGTTTTGTGTAATATTACGGATTTTCTGCCAGCAAATATCTTGTCTTAACGTTAAATGAAATACAGGTGTATCGGGGGAGGGCGTATGGTAAATTTGCGAATAGATACGGCGGGTAAAGTCTGATACGATGACGCTGAAACAACAAATACATTACCAAAAAATGCGTCATACGTAAGGAACTGGCATGTTATGGAGGAAGATTTTAACCATTGGCATATTTGACATGTTTCAGGGTCGTGTTGGTTGGTTTCCTCCTGATGTTGAATGTGTGCATCTTTTGTTTCGTCAAAAACAAAAGTTTGGGCATGGTTACAGTCGCTTATCTTAAAACTCCCATTGTGGAAACCACCCATGGTGAGTGTTAATAAAAGATAAGGAATTAAAAACGTTAGAAATGTAAAGTTCGCAATTTTTTTGCTTCGGGAAGTATATCGAATAAACATGGCAAGAATTCAATATAAAAGAGTGATTGTTCACTAAAATTCAATTTTCATGCTAGAGAATTTTATATTGTAAGTCAAGTTAAAATTATGATGCTGTTATATAGATTTTGGAATTTCCTGAGATAGGGTTTTTATGATACTGACAAATTTTATCGGAAATGTTTGTGTTTTCAATGTGATGATGCTTGCAATCCGAAATCGTATGTGCTACATTCAGCATTCATAGATAGCAGCTCCATTCTTAATTGGTTGTTAAAGAAAAAATTGTACGCTATCGTAAAAAAGGAGTTGTATTTTTTAAAAAAGTGTTATCAGGTAATAATATCCATGGACTTTTAAACATATAAGGTAAATAAATGATACTGGACTTTAAAACGTGGTATACGTTATCGCTGCTTATCATCATGAGTGTTCTGCTCATCCTTGATATTATTGAGCTGGAAGTATTATTTTTCTCTATATTGTTGTTATTGCTTATGGGAAGAGTAATAACATTGGAGGAGGCATTTGCGGGGTTTTCAAACGTCGGGATGCTCACCATTGCGCTTTTGTTTGTAATTGCAGGTGCATTAAGCAATACGGGCATGCTGAAACAAATCAGCCATATTATATTTGGGAAAGAAAATACCAGTATTAGCCGTAAGTTGTTAAGGCTTTTATTCCCTGTATCAATTATCTCGGCATTTATAAATAATACCCCTGTAGTGGCAATGTTTATCCCAACGATACGTTCGTGGTCGGAAAAACATCATTACGCCCCTTCTAAATACCTGATTCCACTTTCATATGCTGCCATATTGGGGGGAATGTGTACTCTCATTGGAACAAGCACCAATCTGATAATTCATGGGCTAATGATTGATTACGGCATGGAAGGATTAGGTTTTTTTGAGATATCAAAGATAGGCATACCTGTTGCCATTTTAGGAATTTTATTTACGAGTTTTTTAGGCCACCGTTTGCTCCCCAATAGAAAAGAACCACTGATTGAGTTAGGTGAACATACCAGGGAGTTTGTAATAGAACTGAAGGTCACAAAAGAATATGAAAACATAGGAAAGACCATGGAAAGCGCCGGACTGAGAAGGCTGAAAGGCCTTTTTCTTTTTCAAATTGAGCGGAATGGGCAAATAATAGCCCCGGCCAAACCGGATGAAAAAATATTATTAGACGATAGGCTCTTCTTTACCGGAATACCGAAGACTATCCTGGAATTGCAAAGAATTCCAGGACTACAGTTGACGAAAGATTCACATTTTGATCTCAAACAATATGATTCCGCGGAGATAAGCACTTTTGAATGCGTTGTTTCCCCTGGTTCACCTTTGGTGGGAAAAACGGTACGGGAGAGTGATTTTCGTTCTAAGTATGAGGCAGTCATTATAGCAATCCATCGGCATGGGGAACGTATTGAGAAAAAAATTGGTGATATTAGTTTGCACCCTGGCGATACCTTATTGTTACTGGCAGGAAAAAATTTCTATAAGAAATGGTACCATTCAAAGGATTTTTACCTCATTGCGGTTGCGGAAACATTGCCCTCCAAACCTCAATGGCGGGGGTATGTTTCTGTGGGGGTATTTTTCATGATGATTATTTTGACGGTGTCAAAGATCCTTCCCCTCTTATCTGCCGCAGGTCTGGGAGTTATTATTTTGGTTTTAACCAGAACAGCGAGAACAAGTGAAGTAAGAAGGACGATTGATTGGCGAGTGCTTGTAATTGTTGCAATGTCGCTGGGAATTGCCACGGCAGTCAAGCAATCGGGGCTGGCGGATGTTTTAGCGTATTTCGTTGTTAAAATGGGTGATAATTTTGGTTTATTAGGAGTATTAACAAGCATTTACTTTTTTACAAGTCTTTACACGCTTGTTATTACGAATAACGCGGCTGCGGCAATGCTTTTCCCGATAGCCATTTCCGCTGCTTCCGCTATTAACGCAGACCAGCGCGGATTTGCCATCACTATCATGATCGCCGCTTCTGCCAGCTTTGCAACTCCTATCAGTTATCAGACAAACTTGATGGTGTATGGACCCGGAGGTTACAGATTTAAGGATTATTTACGAATAGGAATACCATTGCAGTTTGCAATAGGGGCGGTAGCGATTGCCTTGATTTATTGTTTTTATTTTTAAATAGATGCTAAAGGAAAATTTTTTTAGGAAAATGTGCTGTCAAAACCTTGAAGGGCTGATTAAGAAAAGAGGTCGCACGTTAGTTTTTGAAAAAATTCAACAATTACAGCATTCGTAAGCTGTAGATGCAATGCGCTTCGCTTTCTCTACAAGTCATGAATTGCATCTACACCCGGCTACAAAGGTATTTTGAACCATTGATGTTTTCAAAAAACTAAAGTGTTACGAAAAGAGTAAGTGAGGGAAGGAGGAATACCTTTAACCATGAGAATAAGTCGTGCTCTTAACAAAATAACTCTTCGAATGAATGTACGGTTTATTTTTTGTTATATTGCTGCTGTGGTATCGTTACATGCAATATCAGGAAAGGAGCTTGTTGCAGGGAAAAAATTTATTGACCAGCAAACGTATCGGCGTATTACAAAAGAAGGGCTGACGGCTTTCGATAAACACAAAGCCATGCCTGGTTATGCCCTCTATTCTCCTATCTCTGGTCCCGGAATGGTGTATCTTGTCGATATTAAAGGCAAAGTGGTTCATCAATGGAATTTACCGTTTCCTCCCGGATTATATGGCTATCTTTTGCCTAACGGCAACCTTTTTTATATGGGTAAGGTTCGTGATGAGACATGGGACCTTTGGCCTGACTGGTATGGGATTAAAGGCGGAATTCTTATGGAAGTAGACTGGAACGGAAATATCGTATGGGAATATCGAGATCCGTATCAACATCACGATGCGCGGCGCACATCAACCGGCGGAGCAATGTACCTGGCAATCGAACGTGTTCCGGGGGATATTTCCGAACTGGTAAAAGGTGGAGTAGCGGATACTGACAATAATGATATGTGGGCGGACGTCATTATTGAAGTCGACAAAGAAGGGAATCGTATTTGGGAGTGGCATTCCTATGAACATCTGGATCCGGAAACAGATATGATTCAACCAAATTGTACGCGTACAGAATGGGGACATGCTAATGCCCTGGAACCCATAGATGAAGAGAGGGTCTTGGTAAGTTTTCGTAATATATCTGTTGTTGGCATTGTGAATAAAACAAGCGGTGACTTTGAATGGAAACTGGGAAGTGATTTGCTGTCTCAACAACATGATGCCAGCATGCTGCCAAACGGCAATGTACTTATATTTGACAACGGAGAATTTCGTAAAGATGAACATATCCCCTATTCCCGTGTCATTGAGGTAAAACCACTGACAAAAGAAGTCGTTTGGGATTATGAAGATTCTCCTGAATGGAATTTTTTCAGTCCGAGCGTTTCCGGGGTACAACGTTTACCCAACGGAAATACCTTTATTACGGAAGGGTTTTATGGACGTATGTTCCAGGTGACACCTGACGGGCGTGTTGTATGGGAATATATTAGCCCTCATTTTTTTAGAAATTTACATGGTTCAATTGAAAATATAATTTTTAAGGCCATATACTATACAGAAGAGCAAATTTTCTATTTATCGCAAATTAAGAACTGAGGCATAGAAAATGTTTCTTGTTTATTTCCTCTTACGTTGCCATGATGCTCCATCTTGTAAAAGTGGCGGCAGGAGGAAACTCCTGAGAGCACAAATATGACATTTTCTTTATTTACACGATAATTGTTTTCCATCTGCCCTTTTTATAGAGAATAAAAATCGCAATAGCGCGGCATATCCAGTCAATTGCCGCCCCCAGCCATACTCCCCACAATCCCCATCCAAATTTGATTCCAAACAAGTAGGCCATGGGAAGATGCAGGCATAGTGTGCCGATAATCGTAATGAGCATCGGGCTTAGTGTGTCTCCCGCGCCGCGCAAACCGCCGGAAAAAACCATATAGACGGCTAATGCCGGCTGTTCAATGGCAGCAATCATAATGCACACGGCCGCTAAAGAAAGGACATCGGGAGCGGGATGAAATATCGTTGCCATTCTTGCCGGAAAAACAATGAAAATAAAGGCGAAGAAACTCATAAAACAAATGGAAAAGAGACAACTGCGTTTCATACTTTTTAGTGCGAGAGGCACGTTCTTCGTACCAAGACTCTGCCCCACTAATGTAGCGGTGGATACCGCCAGGGCAAATCCCGGCATAAACGACATTGATTCGATACGTATGGCTATTTGATGAGCTGCCAATGGAACGGTTCCGAGCATGGTTACAATTTTCGTAAAAAACAAAAATCCTATTTGAGTTAAAAAGGCGTCAATAGTGGCGGGAATTGAAATACGAATAATCCTCCTGATAGAAGTAAAGTGTAGTCTTCGTATATTGCAGAACTGAAGGTGCAGGATACATTTTCCCCTGAAAAGTTTTGATAGCAGCAAACCCGCTCCAATCAAAAATGAAATCGCAGTTGCCCATCCTACACCTGTCACCCCAAGTTGTGGGAACGGCCCTATTCCAAAGATAAAAATCCAGTTTAAAAAAATATTAACACAATTAATGATAATGGTTACTTTCATTGGCGTTTTGGTATCCCCGGCGCCGCGAAGGATTCCGCTACTCACAAAAATGATCAATCGAAAAATTAAAAAACCGGAGATAATTTGAAAATAACCCTTCCCAATATCTGCCACGTTTGGTTCCGCGCTCATGAGGATAAAAATTGTTCTTGCAAAAATTATCAGAAACGGCGAGATGAGCATTCCCATAAAAAGAGCTATGAGGATGGCCTGCGAAGAAACAAGCTGTGCGTGGTCTTTTTCTTTTGCGCCGATGTGCCGCGCCACAATGCTTGATGCACCATAGCTCAGCGAGGAAATAACAAGGGAAATAAAAAAGAAAATGGAGCCGGCCAAACCTGCAGCAGCAATGGCGTCTGTTCCCAGCCGCCCTACCATTATAGTGTCAGAAACAAAAACACTCATGTGAAGCAAATTCTCAATGGCAACAGGTATGCAAAGTTTTAAGATGTTTTTATTCAGGTTTTTTTCTGTTAGTTCAAGCAATGGCATATTGATTGAAAGTAAATATTATGTTAAATGCGTTGTGTCATTATAAATGGAAAACTCAGGAAACAAAATGCAAAAAGGGAAAAGTACACAATTTAATGTCGAAAGTAAATCGGGATTCTCAATATTACCAAAACCCATGTACAGTATTTTGTTTTCAATATAATAACGTTGACTGAACAAGCGAATGTGATAAGATTTTTATCGTAAAGTACCATAGAAGTCGTATTATATTGTTGCAATCAGGCAGTATATTTTATGTTATGTGGCTTGTCATAACCGCTAAAAACAAGAATGAAAGGAAACATCGATGGTTGAAAAAAAGAAATTAACCAATAATGTCGGCGCTCCTGTTGCCGACAACCAGAACGTGATGACAGCAGGACCGCATGGGCCGCAATTGCTGCAGGACGTTTGGTTTTTGGAAAAGCTTGCTCATTTTGACCGTGAGGTGATTCCCGAACGGCGCATGCACGCCAAAGGCTCCGGCGCTTACGGTACATTTACCGTCACCCATGACATAACTAAGTACACCAAAGCGAAGATATTCTCCGCGATTGGCAAAAAAACTGACTTGTTTGTGCGCTTTTCGACCGTTGCAGGAGAACGTGGAGCGGCGGATGCAGAACGCGACATCCGGGGGTTTGCGATTAAGTTTTATACAGAGGAAGGAAACTGGGATCTTGTTGGAAATAACACACCGGTCTTCTTTCTCCGTGACCCGCTTAAGTTTCCGGATCTCAACCACGCCGTGAAGCGCGACCCGCACACGAACCTTCGTAGTGCTAAAAATACCTGGGATTTTTTGACTTCACTGCCCGAAGCATTGCACCAGATCACAATTACCATGAGTGATCGTGGAATTCCACTCTCCTATCGACATATGCATGGGTTTGGCAGCCACACTTTCAGCCTGATCAGTGCAAAGAATGAGCGGTTTTGGGTTAAGTTTCACCTGCACACCCAACAGGGCATCAAAAATTTGACTGATGCCGCGGCAGAGGCGATTATTGGAAAATGTCGCGAAAGCCATCAACGCGATTTGTATGAGTCCATTAAGAAGGGAGACTTCCCTAAATGGAACATGAAAATTCAAATAATGACGGAAGAAGAGGCCTTAAAGTCCCCCTTTAACCCCTTCGATCTGACCAAAGTCTGGCCATACAAAAATCATCCTTTGGTTGATGTGGGAGTACTCGAATTAAACAGAAACCCTGAAAATTATTTTGCAGAGGTAGAACAGTCTGCTTTCAATCCGGCCAATATAGTTCCCGGCATAGGTTTTTCACCGGATAAAATGTTGCAGGGTAGGCTTTTCTCCTATGGTGATGCCCAGCGTTACCGACTTGGGGTGAACCATCATCTCATCCCCGTTAACCGGGCCCGCTGTCCGGTCAACACCTTCCATCGCGACGGCGCCATGCGAGTAGATGGCAATTATGGCAGTACACTCGGCTACGAACCCAATAGCTATGGCGAGTGGCAGGAGCAGCCTGATTTTCGTGAGCCTCCTTTAAGTCTTCAGGGAGCAGCAGACCACTGGAATCACCGGGAGGATAACGATGACTATTATTCACAGCCCGGCAATCTGTTTCGTTTGATGAACACTGAGCAGCAGATTGTTCTCTTTGAAAATACCGCCCGTTCAATGGGTGATGCCCCTAATGAAATCAAAATCCGGCACATTAAAAACTGCTTAAAGGCAGATCCGGCATATGGCGAAGGCGTTGGCAACGCTCTGGGAGTTTCGATGAGTGAAGTATTGAAATAGGATGTATGCAGGCTCAATGGGTTTACCCCTTGAGAAAAAAAGATATCTCTTATGGAAAACAGCAAGCGTATAGAAGTGAACCCGGATATATGCCATGGTCAACCATGTATAAAAGGGACAAAGATCTAGTGATTAATTGCATAAGTTCCTTATAGTATTTTTTAATTGTGAACCCTTAAC
>SOET01000053.1 GCA_021646465.1 Candidatus Kuenenia hertensis
TTGTCCACGATGTCTTGGCACATTTTCGTGTCCACGATGTCCTGGCACTTATCAGGTAGCGCTTATAATGTTGGCGGCAATGAAATTAACCTTTCATTGCTTGAGACAACACGGCTCTGCGAAACTATAACAGGAAACAAAATCACCATTAAATCCGAACCATCAACCAGACCCGCGGATTTACCTATTTATATTACAAGCAATCAAAAAATATATAATACCTTAAATTGGAAGCCGAAGCGAAATGCAGGAAATATATTGAACGATATATATTTATGGATAAATGATAACGAAAAAACATTGAGTGCTCTGATTAATTAGAAAATATTTCTTTAATCTGAAGAAATCGTGAGGCTAACAAAAAGCAATCTGTGTCAATCTGTGAAATCTGCGGATAAAAACTTTAATTAAAAATAAAATATTGGAGGTAACAATTAATGCGTTTATCAGATAAAGAATTAACAGAAGTAGTATCGGAAAAAATGAAAGAACTTTCTGATGATACCATTAAGGAGGTAATTGATTTTATTGAGTTTCTTAAATCTAAAAAAACACAGGGAGAAAAGGGCTCGCCTGAGAAAGTATTGCAACATTTAGGGACATGGAAATTTGAAAAGGGAGAAATTGATAAGATATTAGAAGATATACAAACATTACGAGAAATAGAGGTTTAGCTTGGATTATCTATTTGATACAAATCATGCATGTAAGATACTGGAAGGAAAAGAATCTCTTTCTTTGAGAATTAACGATTTTAAGAATAGCGGTTCGAGATTTGGTATATCAGTAAGTATACTCGGTGAATTGTTCTTTGCAGTTTATGCAAGCAAGAGAAAAGAAGAAAATCTACGATAATTAAAACTGTTTCTCGAGGATATTATTATTTGGGAGTATGATATAACAGCAGCAGAGGAATTTGGAAAGATTCAGGCTGAACAAAAGGCAAAAGGTAAGCCTATTCCTTCCATCGATGCACAAATTGCTGCTATTGCACGAATTCACAATGTCACAGTACTAACAACTGACCAACACTTTAATTTCGTAGATGGATTGAATATAGAAAACTGGTTGTAAATTATTGTATATTATAAACAACCAAAAAATTTTTAATGCCTTGAATTGGAAACCAAAGCGAAATGTAGAAAAGGTATTGAACGATATATATTTATGGATCAAAGATAATGAAAAAACCTTAAGTGCGCTGATTTAGTTGGAAAATGTTCTTTTACTAGCAATCCGGAATAATCTCGAGGTAATCTCGAAGCTAACAGAAAACAATCTGCGCAAATCTGCGTAATCTGCGGACAAAAAGTTTTGTTATAGGTTAGAGGTCAGAGGTCAGAGGCTGGAGGCTGGAGGCTGGAGGTTAGAGGGAGGAGGCAGAAGATGGAAAATAGGGTAAAAAAACACATGGCGTAAGATGCCTCTATCCTCCCCCCCTCCATCCTCTTCCCTCTAGCAGCTTAGTATTACACTACAGACTAAAAGCGCTTTTTCTGTAAAACAAGGCGTAAATAAACGCTTGTAAGCATAGCGAGATTGGATTTTTTGTACTAAAAAAATAAAAATATCTTAGAGTGGATCGAAGTTTCTGGGTGCCGCTTTAGCGGCATAATGAGTCTGGATAAAAAAAGTTTATTAGGAGGTTGAAAGTGGTACAAACATATTTTTCTAAAATGGATGAAATAAAAAAAGCGATCGTCACTCTTTCCCAGGAAGAACTGATAAAGCTTGATGATGAAATACATAAACGTTTGGAAACCTTAATCGATGATGGGGGATGCCGAAACTGCATTTTCAGAGTGGCGGGAGACAGAAGAAGACATTTATAACGAAGATGTATAAGAGTGGCGATATAGTATTGATTAATTTCCCTTTCACCAATCTTACGGCTTCGAAGGTAAGACCTGCTTTATAATATTCTTGTTGAATGCAGGGAAAAATTGCGAAAAACCTTGTGTATCTGAAATCGGGATCAGCAACTAATCAATAATCCTCGGCTTATGCAAATGAATTGGGAAAAAAATTAAAAATCTGAGGTTCAAAGCCATTTATATGTGGCAATGGATCAAGATTACATTCAGAGAGCAGATTTTGAACAGTTGTATGAATCTCTTAAAAAGATTCAGAGGCAAATTTCAAACTTTATCAAATACCTAAAGAGTTTATAGCGTTTATCGCGTTAACGACTAAACCCAACAAACGCAAAGAACTTTATTAAAAATTCCCTTGCTTCCCTTTATAAAATTTGATATCTTGCCGCCCTTGAAAAACTAATTAAATCCATGGATTCCATAGATTTACTCGGATAGGTAAGCCGTTTAAACAGTTTCTAATCTGTGTTAATCAGCGAAAATCATCGTCCCATTTACAATATGCTCGTCTCAGTTATAGTAACAACCAAAAACGAAGAAAAAAATGCTGAGAACTGTCTGCAATCAATCAAAGCCCAAACCTATCCGCAAGACAAAATAGAAATAATCGTGATGATAATAATTCTACTGACAAAACAAAAGAAATTGTCCGTTCTTTTTGCCATTCCTTACGCACTTGTCATTCTGAGCGGAGCGAAGAATCTCTTCAGGGCGAAGAATCTCGTATTCAACTATTCAACCGGGGCCCTGAGCGTTCAGCACAGAGAAACTTTGGAATTTTGAGAGTATTTGAGAGATGAGAAGATTACCATTGAAAGAGAATGAAGAACTGGCCCTTAGAGTTTTAAAAGAGGAATTATCCAGAAGGTTTAATGTCATTGACCTGCGAGTCTTTGGTTCAAAGGTTCGTGGAGAAGATACTCCCGAATCCGATATAGATGTGATGATAGAACTTGATGAATGTAACCCTGATATTAAATCAGAGATATACGATATTGTTTTCAAGATAAATCTTGAAAATGACACCTTTATATCGACAACAATTTTCAGTAAGAAAGAGATTGAAGATGGTCCGCTATCAGAGTCGCCTATTTATAGAGCAATATTGAGGGAAGGATCCCTTATTTGACAGATAAGGAAAAGCAGATACAACTGTCCGGATATCGTTTAAAACAGGCCGAAGAGTCAATCAATGAGGCTCTGTGCCTGCTTTCCGGTAAAGGAAGCCCTCGCTCAATTATCAACCGTGCTTATTATGCCATGTTTTATTCAGGCGGTTAAAGACTATCTGGAGAAGGATAAATTTGCCGGTTAAACTCTTTTTGATTTTAGCGGTAAAACATGAAAAAACAACTTGCTTGCCTTTATAGACACTGATAATATTTCCTTTAAAAAATTGTCAGGAACGTATTGTAGAATCCTTTCAATCCGCAGATTACGCAGATTAATGCTGATGAGAAAAAATGGATAACGTAATATTTAGTAAATTAGAAAGATTGAAGGACGAATTAAAATATTTGACGGATAACGAAATTTATCTTGAAAATCTTTTCATCAGCGCAAATCAGTGGCCGAGGTATTAATAGATGGTTTCTCTAAATGATGCAATAGACGTTTCAAATTTAATAGTAAAGAATATGCAGCCAGTATCAATAGTTATTTTTGGTTCGGTAGGCAGGAATGATAGTGGGAAGGATTTGGATTTGTTAATTATCACGGAAGATACATCGAAAACAATAAGAGAGATTAATCTTCAGGTGAATAAATATTTAAAGCCATTTTATAAAAGATTTGGTATTGACCCATTCGTCATACCTTTATCGGTTTTAAGGGAGTATCATCGCAAAGGAAGTCCTTTTCTTAGGCTGATCCTGAAAGAAGGGAGGTCTTTATATATGAAAGATGCGGTAAAAGAGTGGTTTAAGCAGGCGAAGGATGAATTGGATATGGCATTGTATTTATTTAAGGGAGGTTATTATAAAGGTACATGCTATCATTCCCAGCAATCAATAGAAAAATCTATAAAGGCAAGTTTATTGTCCAAGGGATGGGTATTGGAAAGAATACATAATCTGGAAAGATTGATCTCTATTGCAGAAGATTATGGAATTACGCTAAATATTTTGGAAGAAGATGCTATTTTTATAGATAGTATTTATAGAGGCAGATATCCTGCGGAGGCAGGCTTGCTTCCGCTTGGAGAACCTTCTGATACAGATTCAAAGAGATCCCTTAGTATAGCAGAAAATACTTATTCAAGCATAAAAGCCTTTTTACAGGGATGAGCATTTGCACCAGATGTATAAAGAAAAAGGGGAGCATTCCCGATTTTTTGTAAAACTATCGATTATTATACTTCGACTCCGCTCAGCATGACGATCACAGTCACCCTGAGCGGAGTCGAAGGGTTTTTCGCCCTTTGATGAAATTAAGGATGTTTTGCCAGTGTCAATCTGAGTAATCTGTGGACTATTTACAAGGCATGTTAGTATCCGTAATAATAACGACAAAAAACGAAGAGAGAAACATTGAGCATTGCATGAAAAGCATTAAATTCCAATCGTATGAAAATATAGAGATTATAGTCGTAGACAATTTTTCAGCGGATAAAACTAAGGAAATCGCATTAAAATATACAAACAAAGTTTATGATAAAGGCCATGAGCGTTCAGCACAAAGAAACTTTGGAATGATGGATATTGCCAAGGGCAAATATGTCATGTTTGTAGATGCGGATATGATACTTTCGCCAGCACTTATTGAAGCTTGTGTAATAACACTGGAACAACAAAATACCGGAAGCCATACACCAGTACCCAAAACTCAATACTTAACAACCTCAAGCCTCCCGCCTCCAACCTCCCCCCTCCACCCTCCAACCAACGTCCGTCGCTTTACACATCCCCGAAATCGTCCTGGGCAAAAAATATTTTAGTAAAGTAAGACGCTTTGAGAGGAGTTTTTATGATGGTACTGTGATTGATGGCGCACGATTCTTTTTGAAAGAAGCCTTTGTTAAAGTAGGTGGATTTGATGAAAGTATGAGCGGTCCTGAGGACTGGGATATTGATAAAAAGATCAAGCAAATCGGGAAGATTGGATTATTAAACCATGTAGGGGAGAATTGCAATCCGCCCGATTGGGAATTGTATGGATTCATAAAAGAAAGAGGAATCGATCCCAAAGATTACGGGGCTGTTATTTATCACAACGAAGACGTGTTTGATATAAAGAAATACCTACAAAAGAAAACCTACTATGCAAAAAGCTTTAAGACATATATCAACAAGTGGGGACAAAATGATCCGGATATAAGAAAACAATTTGGAGTGTGGTATAGGTATATTAAAATATTCGTTGAAAAGGGGAAATGGAAATGCTTGTTTAGGCATCCGTTATTAACGATGGGAATGTATTTTTTGAGATTTTTAGTTGGAGTTAAATTTTTAATGAGGGGATGAATGGAAACATTTTTACTAAGTAGCATTGAAATATTGCTTCAAATTCTGCATTGTATATCAGATATTGAGTAAAATAGGAAAATTTAATTGACAAAACTAAATAATAATAAAAAAAGTCCCAAAACGGTGCTAGTCCTTACACCTTTCTTTCGCCCAATGGTTGGCGGAGCAGAAACTTACGCAAACGAGTTGTGTGAATATTTAAGAAGTCATGATTATTACGTTTATGTATTAACTTACCAACCTGTTAATAATACAGGTTTAAAGGGTGAGAAACTTGAAAAATTAGAGAATATGCAGATAAGACGATACCAGTGGATTGGTTACGATTTGTTTCATAAGCTTCAGGATTTCCCTGTATTGAGAATTTTATATATAACATCTTATTTGTTCTTAAGAAGTTTTTTGTGGATGTTAAAAAATCATAAGAAAATAGACCTTATTGATGCGCAAGGATTCAATGCTGCTTTGATCGCTAGGATTTTAAAGATATTTTTTAAGAAGAGAGCGATTTGTAGCGTAATGTCTTTATATAGTTTTATTCAAGGAAGTACACTTGCACGTTGGGTCAAATGGACTTTATCGGGTTTAGATATGGTAATAGTTGAAAAAGGTAAATCGAAAAAAGAATTAATGGATATAGGTATTTCAGAAGACAAATTTATGGTTTTTAACCAATGGGTAGATCAAGAAAGATTCAAACCCATTGATAAAGAAACTGCTAAAAAAGAATTAGGATGGCAAAACAAATTTATAGTTTTATATGTTGGGCGGGCTATTCCTGAAAAAGGCGCAAGGATTCTATTAGATGCAGCACAGAATGTAAACAAAAATATAAATTTTGCATTTATTACCGACATTGGTGCCGTGACTGAAGATATTATTAAAGCTTCAAGAGAAAAAAGTAATATTATTTTTATAGGGGAAATTGAAAATAAGGAACTACATAAATATTATCAGGCATCAGATATTTTTTGCCTTCCCTCTCAATATGAAGAAGGAGTAGCAAGGGTTGTGGCTGAGGCAGTTTCTTGTGGAATACCACTTATTGCTTCAAATAAAGGTTCAATTCCTTACGTTCTTGATGAAAATGTTTCTATAATAATTGAACCAACAGTTGAAAATTTTTCCAAAAAAATTGAGTACTTATATAATAATCCAGAAATATTGAACAAAATGGCTGAAAAGTGTCGTCCTTATGCTTTTGAAAATTTTAGCAAAAAAAACGTTACCATAATTGTTGATGGTTACAAAAAATTGGTTGAATAAAAAAATATGAAAATATCTTTTATTGTATCTGAAGATGAAAATTTAGGTGTTGAATTTTTATCATATTATTTAAAAAGACATGGCCATCATGTTAATCTTATTTTTAATCCCAATCAATTTAACAAAGCTTATGCCAGAAGTAGGATTTTAGCTAAAATCTTTGATTGGGACAAAATAAATATGGAAGAACTGAAAAGGCAAAATCCTGACTTAATAGGATTTTCTTGTGTAACAGCCACCTATCCATGGTCATTGTCTTTTGCTAAAAAAATAAAAAAGGTGCTAAATAAACCCATAATATTTGGGGGAGTACATCCGTCTTTAGTTCCTGAAATTGTAATGGAAAACAAAGAAATTGATATGGTATGTGTTGGTGAGGGAGAAGAAGCCCTTTTAGAATTAACTAATAGTTATGAACAAGGGCGATTTAGGAAAGATATAAAAAGTATTTGGTTTAGAGATGGTGAAAATATTATTAAAAACTCGGGAAGATCTTTTGGGAAAAGTATTGACGAATACCGATTAGACCGTAAATTGTTTTTTGATAAATTACCTAGAAGCTATCGAAAATATGCATATTTTATTACATCCCGTGGTTGTCCTTATAATTGCACATTTTGTGGCAATGAGCAAAAAAGGAAAATATACGCTGATAAAAAAAATTATTTAAGGCAGAAAAGTGTAGACCAGACAATGTTGGAATTAAAAGAACTTAAAAATCAGTTTAAGACAAAGCGTATATTGTTTGTTGATGATGTTCTTACTATGAACAGAAAGTGGTTTAAAGAATTCACAGAAAAATACAAGAAAGAAATTCAACTTCCCTTTACCTGTTTTATTCATCCTAATCGCTTCGATGAAGAATTGGCATTCTTATTAAAAGAAGGAGGTTGTAAATTAGTGTGGTATGGAATTCAATCCGGCTCAGAAAAAACCAGAAAGGAAATCCTTAATCGCCATGAGTCAGACATGGAGATTATTCAAGCTGCAAAATTATGCCGTAAATACAAACTAAAATATATGGTTGATCACATATTTGACATCCCTTTTGATAACAACATTATCGAGTCAATAAAACTTTATAATACAATAAGGCCATATATGTTGAATTGTTACAATTTATTGTACTTCCCTACCTCTAAAATTATTGAACATGCACTTAGAGCTAATATTTTAAATAAGGATGATATTAACAAAATAAACAGGGGCCAAACCATTGTTTATCAGACTGGAATTTTATCTTCACGTAGTGAAGAAGTTAGAAACAATTATAGTAAATACGCTTTATTATTGACTTGTATTCCCATTTTACCTGCTAAATTAATAGAAGTAATTATTAAAAATAACAAGTTAATAAATTTATTTTCTAGGCTTTCTTTAATTTTAATTCCAATTGTTAAGGTGTTTTTAAATTTTAGGGTCGGTCATGGTTTTTTACCATTTGCGGTAGTCAAAACAGAAATTTTTTGGATACAAAGATTTATCACAATGTATTTAAAAAGAAAAATCAGTTTTTTTCATAAATTGTAAGTAATAGTTCATACAATTTATACTATATACAATTTAAATTAATAAGTGAGGATTCATGCGAAATGATTTTTTAGTATTTGGCAGACCAGCCATAGGCCAAGAGGAAATAAATGAGGTAATTGATTCATTTAAAAATAAATGGATCGGTACTGGCCCTAAAGTTGCGAAATTCGAAGACATGTTTAGAGAATATATTGGCTCCAAATATGCAGTTGCCTTAAATTCTTGCACGGCAGGATTACACCTTTCATTAGTTGTTAATGAGATTGGTCCGGGCGATGAAGTAATTACAACTCCCATGACATTTTGTGCTACAGCAAATGTTGTTGTTCATGTTGGAGCAATTCCAATATTTGTTGATATTGATAAGGAATCAATGAATATTGATGTATCTAAAATTGAAGAAAAAATAACTAAAAAAACAAGGGCTATCATTCCTGTGCATTTTGCTGGGCGTCCTTGTGAGATGGACAAGATAATGGAAATTGCAAAAAAGCACAATTTACTTGTTATAGAAGATGCAGCACATGCCACTGAAAGTGAATATAAAGGGCAAAAGATTGGTAATATCGGAGATATGACTTGTTTTAGTTTTTATGTAACCAAAAATGTGATAACAGGTGAAGGTGGTATGGTTACAGTTAATAATAAAGAATTGGCAGATAAATTAAAAATTTACGCTTTGCACGGGATGGATAAGGACGCTTGGAAAAGATATTCAGATCAAGGTTTTAAACATTATAAAGTAATTTTCCCAGGGTACAAATATAATATGATGGATATTCAAGCTGCTATCGGTATCCAGCAATTAAAAAAAATAAAAGGATTTTCTAAACGAAGGGAGGAAATTTGGCAGAGATATAATGAAGCGTTCAAAGATTTACCTATAAATATTCCCAAAGACCCTGATCCAGATACACAACATGCATATCACTTGTATACAATATTAATAGATAAACAGAAAGCTAAAGTAGATAGGGATACTTTCCAAGATTTATTAAATAAGGAGAATATTGGAACGGGTGTGCATTTTATTTCTCTTCATTTACACGAGTACTATCGTAAGAGATTTGGATACCAACCAAACGATTTTCCTAACGCAGCTTACATTTCAGAACGAACTATTTCCTTGCCATTTTCAGCAGATTTAAGTGATCAGGATGTTGATGATGTTATTCTTGCAGTGAAAAAAATACTAAATGCAAACTAATAGATTCTAATAGATTATGGAAAAAAACACACACGATTCCGTACAGGCGGAATATTGGGATAAAGTATCTTCTAAGATATCAAACGTAGAAATGACGTCGTTAGCAATAAAAGAAATCAATGATTTTTTTGTTTTTGCAGATTTAAGGGAAGGAATGCAAATATTAGAAATTGGCGCAGGAGCCGGAAGATTTACACTACCACTATTAAGGATGGGTTTTAAAGTTACAGCAACAGAAGTTTCTGCAAAATCTTTAGAGGAGTTGTACACTTCAGCGACAAAAGAAAACTTGCTCGATAAGCTAATTTTAAAAGAGACAACCTTCAAAGAACCTATTTTTAATGAAGAATTTGATTTAGTTATTTGTGGCAATGTCATCCATCATTTTAACCATTTACAAAAAAAACAGATAATGTCCAATATTGTCCTTGCTTTAAAAAGTGGCGGTAAAATTGTTATTTTTGAACCAAACGCATATCACCCATTGTATTTACCATGGTATTTATTTATAGAACTTAGTGGAAAAAATAAAGGTATTTGGGAAGTAGAAAAAGGAATTTTCAAAAGTACTCTTAGCGGAATAAAAAAAATTCTATTAGTCAATGAATTAAAAGATATTGAAATAAAAATGCATACCTTAATCCCCTTAAGACTCTGTAAGATATTTTATCCATTTGTAAAAATAAATGAAGTCCTAGAAAATATACCGATTATAAATAGCTTTTCTGCATTTATATGGGTCAAAGCAAGAAAAATATAACTAATGGGAAAAAACTCAAGAAAAGACAACGATCCAAGTGTAAAGCCGTTGCGAATTTTGGCAAGTTACATAGCAAAAATACTTTTTAAAACGGGTATTACGGCCAATCAGGTTACTATTTTTAGCTTTATCATTTTTGTACCAATAATTATATATTTGATAATACAAGGGAGATATGCATATAACTTAATTGCTTTAGGTTTAATTCTTATAACAATAATTTTTGATTTATCTGATGGTGTTTTGGCTAGATTAAGATCAGAGCAATCAAAATTTGGTGCATGGTTAGACGGTAGCTTAGATACAATCTTTCAGTCATTCCTGTTGATTGCAGTGATAATATGTACTGTTAAGCAAACAGGAAATCCGCAGTGGTTTATTATAGGAATGATTATGTTATTTGGCCAAACAATGGCACATTTTGTTGGTTTTAATTACTCTAGGGATTTTGGATTCGATTCTTATTCTGGCTCAGAAACATTTAATTGTAAATTTAACAATTTAAAAAGAATTCCGCTACTTGATGCTTATTTAAAAAATATAATTGTACCCTCAAATATCGCCTATATTTCTATTTTTACTGTACGATATTTATTAATTTTAGGAATATTAATTAATAGATTGGATATTTTTATACTCGTTTTCTCAATCACCATTAATGTTAGATGGTTATCGATGTTCTTTTTATACCTGAAGTTTTTAGCTATTGACTCAGAAAGTAAACTTTATACCATTAAATTTTTGAAAGAAATACTTAAAGAAAATGAAGTAGACCAAAAAAATCGGTCAGTATGTTAGGTTACAGTTGAAAAATTGAGAAGCACAAATCCATAAAACCCGGTTTGTTTGACGGTATTAAAACAAAGAGATAGGAGGGCAGTAATGGGAAAAGGAAGGAAAATAGTTATAAACTGGTTGGCAAATATACTAGTAGTTAAATTCTGGAGAAAATTAAGAATATGTGGTGCATTGCGTTTTAGAATACTAAACTTTAGCCACAATTTTATACCAGCAAGCGGCCTCCACAAACAATATGATTTTGTATTAAAATATCTTCCTAAATCATACGATAAAAAGGTATATAAAATTAATGTGCTTGATATTGGCTCTACTCCAAGCCTGTTTATTTATGAATTAGACAGGCGAGGTTATATTACTTCTGGTATTGATTTAAGACCTTATCCCCCCCCCCCAAGCGCATAAAGTTTTATCAAAGCGATATTTTTCAAGCAGAGTTTCCAGCAGAAAGCTTTGATATAATAACTATGATTTCTGTTCTTCAGCACATAGGGGTAGGGGATTATGGTGAGCGGTATACGGAAGGAGGCGATGTAAAGGTTATAAAAGAAATAGCAAGAATATTAAAAAAATATGGGCTTCTTCTGTTAACCACTCCTACGGAAAATCTTGCTAAATTTGATGATTACCCTCTTAAAGGTTATAATTACATTACCCTTAAAGTCTTGACTTCAGAGTTTTTTGAGATAATGGAATATGAAGAACGAAGAGGACATATTTGCGTGGCTTTAATAAAACGCTAAGGCAGACGAGTACACCTTACCTCACATTATCAGGTTGTATTAACGATACTATAAGAAAAGCCAAAAGAAACATCCATGACCTAACGGTTACAATGGAGCAAGAAAATGTTTATTTTCTAGACAACAGACTTCATTTTCAGGTGAAATTCAATCTTAATTTATAGTCACAATGGATTTAACAAATTTAAGTTTTCTGATTATTGGACAAGCAAAAACAGCACGTACAGAGACTTTAGAAGATTATTTAAAGAAACGGGCAAAATATTTAGCAGTTATAAGTTTAAGTGGCCCTTATGCCAAAACCAACGAATCGCGTTGTACCCTTTATCATAATGGAAATAAAATCAAAGAATTTTCATTGTTTAGTTTTAGAATTAAGAAAATAAATCGTTGGAAATTTCCTTTAATTACAGTAACCTTTAGTCTTTATATTATTGCAATATTATATGCGGTATTACGATTACGTAAAAGATTTGACATAGCTACAACGGTAGCCACATCTTCTACATTGATCGGGTTAATTTTATTACGACCTCTTGGAATAGTGAAACGTGTTGTTTTTTACTGCATAGATTATTATCCGCCCGGAGTAAATTATCTAGGAGACTTTTTCGGTTTTCAAAGGCTTTTCTATCTGCTTTACAAACAGGTTGATTTATATTCGGTAAAACAAGCTGATGCTGTTTGGGAAATTTCACCTCGTATTAAAGAAGGTCGGGCAAGTTATGCTGGCTTGGATGCAAGTTCTTACGATACGATTATTGCTCCTTTAGGTTTTTCTGAAGAATTTTGCAGTAAATGTCAAAGTAATAATAAATCTATAATTGAACGTGAACAATGGACACTGGGTTTTATAGGTGTTTTATCGCCGTGGCAAGGGCTAACATTAGTAATTGATGCAATGCATCAGTTGTGTAAAAAGTTTCCTGATATTAAAGTTAGAATTATCGGAGACGGTCCCTTCTCTACTGATTTAAAGAAGCTCGTTAAGCAAAAGGGATTAGAACAGCAATTTATATTTCATGGGTATATTAAAAATGAGGAAGAAGTTTTTGATATTCTATCACGATGTGTTATTGGTTTGGCTACATGGACGGGGGATCAAACTGATTATTCCCGGTATGCAGATCCAGGAAAACCGAAATTATATACATTGTTAGGTTTACCTGTTGTTATAACCTCAGTGCCTTATATTTCAAAATCTATTGCTGAAACAGGCGCTGGAGAGGTAGTGGAATATGATATCATTCAATTTTTGTCTGCTGTAGAAAAGATTATTTCCAGTAATGAAAGTTTACAAAAATATTTAGCCGGTGTAGAAAGGTTTAAACCTTATTGTTACTCAACAAACATATTTGATAGAGCATTCTTAGATACATTTGAATACTGGAACAAAAAAGAATATGAAAAAAATTGTTGACGTTGAAAGATTTTGGAATTCAAACCCGTGCGAATCATCTCCGTTGTTCCAAAATACTAATATTGATAAAACACTTGCTTTTCAGGAAATTGAAAATATTAGATATAAGAATCAGTCTGAGATAATTAAGTTTGCCAGGTTTGAAACATTCAAAGGGAAAAAGGTGCTGGAAATAGGTTGTGGAGTTGGAACAGATGGTATCCAATTTGCTAGGGCTGGAGCAGACTACACCGGAATAGATTTGACGAATAGTGCAATTGAAATAACTTCGAAACGTTTTAAAGCTTTTGGTCAAAGAGGTGATATTAAAAAAGTTAATGCAGAAGAACTTCCTTTCACTGAAGCGTCATTTGATCACGTATACTCTTTTGGCGTGATACACCATTCTCCCGCTCCGAAAAAAATTGTGGATGAAATTTATAGAGTGCTTAAGCCGGGGGGGACAGCAACGATTATGCTTTATAATAAAACATCTTTTTATTATCAAATTGAGGTTAAATTAATTAGAAAACTATTTTTTTATTTTTGTGATAAGAATAAATTATGCAAAATTTTATTTCTTCCATTTAAGAAAGAGCGGGTTAAGCAATTTCTGTTCTATAAAGAAAAGCTAAAAAAATATAAAGAAACTAATCCAAAACCTACAGCAGAAGAATGGTGTTCGATGAATACCGATGATGTTTTCTGCCCTATCGCTAAAGTTTATTCTAAAACTGATGCGAAGAAACTATTTAAGGACTTTTCTAAATTTAAAACAAGCGTATGGTTTATTGATAAAAATAATTGGATATTATGGATTATATTAAAACATTTTATCCCCCAAAAATTAGAGATATGGCTTGAATCAAAACTTGGATGGTTTCGAATGGTTGAAGTAACAAAATGAAATATCCATGACCAAATGGTCACAATGAAGCATGAAAATGTCTATTTTTTAGACAACCGACTTCGTTTTCAGGGAAAAATTGTTATAAGTTATCCATCATATAATAATTAGGTGTATATCAGTTATCGCTGGATTTAGGTATTGAAAAAAATGAATGTATTTTTATTTAATGCTGTGGATTACATTAGTGAATCACCATTATCAATTGCGTTAGGCCCCAGTTATTTGAAATCTTACTTTGAAAAATATTCTGAATTTAAGGACGAAATAAAGATAGAAATACTATATTCAAACATTCTAGAGAGGATAAAAAAAAATCAACCTGATATTGTGGGCATGTCAGTAGCAACTGAGTTTTATCCTCAGGCAGTACAACTAGCACAGAAGATAAAAGCGTCTCAAACAAAAACAATTGTGGTTGTGGGTGGTTATCATATAACAAACATGCCGGACATACTTGATAAAAGTTTTGACGTAGGCATTATCGGAGAAGGGGAAATAACTTTCAAAGAACTCGTAGAGTCCATCTTTCTTTATAGAAACAGTAAAGAAAAATGGTATAAAATAAAAGGTATAATTTTTTCTGATGAAAAATCTAATTTGATTAGCACTGGAAGAAGAGATCCAATATCTGTTTTAGATAATATTCCTTTCCCATATAGAGACCCTGAAAGAATAAAACTGTTTACCTTTATGATTACCTCTCGAGGCTGTCCTTTCGCGTGCTCTTTTTGTGCATCTTCTGTTTTCTATGGGAAAACCATAAGGTTTTATTCTTCTGATTATGTCATATTAGAAGCAATCGAACTTATAAAAAGATATAGAGTAAAACATATTACTATCTGGGATGATTTATTCATTGGAAATGTGACACGACTAAAACAAATTGTAAACTTAATAAAACAGGAACATAAGACATTTCGTTCTATAACCTTTGGGGTATCAGCGCGTGCAAGCATAATTGCACAACATCCAGAAATTCTGGAACTGTTCAAAGAAATGAATATCCTTAGGGTATCGTTGGGTTTCGAATCTGGATCAGAAAGAATACTAAAAAAGTTAAAAGGGAATAGTGCATGTGTTGAATCGAACCGGAAGGCTTTAACACTTCTAAATAAGCACCGATTTCTGGTTCAAGGTGGTTTTATTATAGGTTCTCCAGAAGAAACTCTAGAAGACTTAAAAGATACATATAATTTCATAATTAATTCTAAACTTGACGGCGGCTATGCAGGATTGGCTGTTCCTTATCCAAACACAGAATTTTGGTCATACGCTGAGAAAAAGGGGCTAGTTAGTCGAGATATGGACTTTAGCAAACTAAAATTGATCCCAGATTTTCAATCATTGAAAGGTGGGGATTTTATGTTACTATCTGATAAATTAAACAAAAAAGACGTTATGGATTACGGAATAAAGATACAAAAACATTTTAGGAAATCCGAGATAAGGAGTTATTTTAGTCCCAGAACAGTAAATTTAAGAACATTAAGACTTTTTATGAGAAATCCTCTAGTTTTTTTGCCATTTATTATAAGGAACATGCTTCCTTTTTTAAGAAAAATCAAATCTTAAATGTCTACGTTCAAAATTAGTTTAAAAATAAAAATAATACTTCCGTTGTTTATATCGAGCATTCTTATTCTATTTGTAAGCCTCGTAAATAATCCTGGAAATGGGATTATTGTTTCACAAGGAGATCAATATAGCATTATCAATTCAAGATATATATCAGAAAATTATGTATTTCAATGGCTGAGTTTTAGGGAATTCGGTGTTGCCACAATATCCCATGTAAATTTGTTATTTTATAATATTTTTTATGTTCTCCTTGATAATTTTAACTTGCAAGAAAAGGCAACTCTTTTGTGGATATTTTCTTTTCTTTCCCTTAGTTTTACATCAAGCCTTTTTGCTTGTAAGATAATTGTAAAAGACATAAGTATCGAAAACGCAATTTTGTGCGCTTTGTTTTATACTTTTAACCAATCTACGTTTAATCATTTATCTACAGGATGGGGTTTTTCACCTTATATATATTTTTATATTTTTTTCCCTTTAACATTTGCTCTATTTATTAAAGCACTTTTTACCGATCGGATTTTCTACTCCGTATTGGCAGGAGTTTCCAGTGTTCTCTTATTGCCTTCTTTTATGCATCCCGCTTTTTTCTATGAATTTTTATTTGTTACATTTTTATTCATTTTAATATTCTTTACTACAAAATGCGCAAAAATAACAAAATTAGCGGTTGTAAATATCTTTGCTTTTTATAGTATAGCCATTATGGTTTCATTGTTTTGGATATTCCCTTCTGTTAATTCTATCGCTGGTAATCAGGGAATTCAATCAGCAAAAGAATCTTTAATTGATTGGATAAGCTGGCAAGTTGTTCCATTCATACAGTCTTTTAGATTAATATTTATAAAAGATTGGAATTTATATCCGTATTACTTTCAATATGGATATATACTCAAATTCTTGATTTTGATTTTGTCATTTTTCCCAATTGTTTTGTTGGGTCTTTACTTACTTCAAAGAAAAAAAAACAGATTAGTTTTATCTACCATTCTTTTTTTATTGATATACTTATTTTTAATGAAAAAAGTATATCCACCTTTTGGTTTTTTAAATATGTTATCCTTTAAATATATTCCCTTTATTTATCTTCTTCGTTCTACAGATAAATGGATGATGCCTCTCACTTTTTTTCTTGCCTTTATTTTAGGTCATGTTTTAAATCACCTAAGTAAAGAAAAGAAGTTTAAACAATTCTCTGCAATTATTTTTTCAATCATTATTGTTTATTCTCTCCCGTTTTGGAGTGGACAATTAATAAAGGGCGGTTATTTTGAAACGCAAAGATTTGATTACACTGTTAAAGTACCCCAATATTATTATCAAATGGCAAATTATGTAAATGGATTAGAAGAAGAGAATTATAAAGTAATGAGCGAACCTTATGTTGATACCCCGTGGGTGTCGTATAATTGGAGGCATGAAGATACACATAAAACATACAGGTTTATAGGAGAGGATCCCACTGCATTGTTATTCGATAAGCCTCCAATAAACCCTAAAACAAGAATAAGTGGATTTGCCTTTAATAAAAAAATTTCCTTTGAAGAATTTAAAAGCTGTCAATGGTATTACAGGTTATATAGTTTACTTAACGTAAAATACGTTCTCTTCCATGATGATGCGCCTAAAATCGAAGCGGAAAGATTTGAAAAAAATATGTTAGCTGGTACATCAAAGAATATGAAATTGAAAAAAGAATTTAATTCATTGCGTTTCTATGAGTTAAATGCTGATTTTGTAAGACCACTTATTTATTGTTCAGAATAATGCTCTAATGAAATTATGCTGATATTTTTTATTGGGATTCTTACATTATGTTTTTTATACAATACTGATTCAATAATAAATTATAAAGGATAAATATGCAGAAGGGAAAAAATGTGGTATATGTATGTATGGTTGCAGATATGATCCACCCAGGACACATAAATATTATTAACGAGGCGGTAAAGCTTGGACAAGTTACGGTAGGCTTGCTTACAGACGTTGCCGTGGCGAGTTATAAACGGTTGCCATGCATGAATTATGAACAAAGGAAAACTGTTGTTGAGAACATAAAAGGAGTACAATGTGTACTACCTCAAGAGACATTAGACTATACGGATAACTTGAGAAATATTAAGCCAGATTATGTAGTTCACGGTGATGATTGGCAAACTGGAATACAGGCTTCTGTTCGTCATAAGGTAATTGAAGTATTAAAAGAATGGGGAGGAAAATTAGTAGAAATTCCATATACGAAGGGAATTTCTTCTACAATTCTTAATGAAGTGATTAAAGAGATTGGAACAACTCCTGATATACGTCTAAAAAGTCTAAGAAGGCTAATCGATGCCAAACCGTTTATACGCGTCCTTGAAGTACACAATGGTTTGACTGGCTTGGTCGTTGAAAATCTGAGGGTTATGGTTGAAGGAATTCCGAGGGAGTTCGATTGTATGTGGTCAAGCAGCCTGACCGATTCAACTGCTCGAGGAAAACCTGATATTGAGACCGTAGACATATCTTCAAGAATGATTACAGTCAATGATATTTTTGAGGTTACAACAAAACCTTTGATTTTTGATTGCGATACCGGTGGAAGACCCGAGCTTTTTGGTTTCAAGGTAAGATCACTGGAACGGCTTGGCGTTTCAGCAGTCGTTATTGAAGACAAAATCGGTTTAAAACAAAATTCACTTTTTGGGACAGAAGTAAAACAAACCCAGGATACCATTGAAGATTTTTGTGTAAAAATACAGGCAGGCAAAAAAGCACGTATCACCGATGCCTTTATGATAATCAGTAGAATTGAAAGTTTGATTTTGGATAAAGGCATTAAAGATGCGAGCAGAAGGGCACAGTCGTACATAGAAGCTGGATCTGATGCAATAATGATCCATAGCAGAAGGGAAGAACCTGATGAAATTTTTGACTTTTTAGATCAATTTAATAAATTGCAAAACCAAGTTCCAATCGTCGTTGTGCCGACAAGCTATAATAAGGTATTTGAGGATGATCTGGCCAAAGCCGGTGCGAAGATCATAATTTATGCGAATCATTTATTGCGAGCTGCTTATCCGGCAATGGTGCAAGTTGCAAAATCAATACTTATGAATGGCCGATCCTATGATTCTGAAAAACAATGCATATCCATAAAAGAAATACTTAACTTAATTCCGGTAAAATGATCTGTTTTGAAGGAGAGGTGGTTCATTGTTGCAAGCGATAGATTTTCTATCTGCATGTGTATCAAAAGGGTTCAGTTTCTTTACAGGTGTTCCCTGTTCATTCTTGCAACCCCTTATAAATTCTGTAATTGTGAATGACAACGCAAAGTATATTGTAGCTAGTAGCGAAGGAGAAGCGGTAGGAATAGCTTCGGGAGCCTATTTGTCTGGCAGTAAATCCGTAGTAATGTGTCAAAACTCTGGACTTGGCAATGCCGTAAACCCCCTTACGTCTCTGAATTTTCCATTTCGAATTCCATTGCTTTTAATAGTTACATTGCGTGGAGAGCAGGGTCTAAATGATGAACCACAGCACGAACTCATGGGGAGGATCACGAACACGTTATTAGATACAATCTGTATCCCATGGAGGTTCTTTCCTGACAAACTTGAGTTGGTTGATTCCGTCTTAGATGAAGCATATGAAAAAATAGAGAAATCCTCTATTTCTTTTGCACTCTTAATGAGAAAAGGATGCATTGAAGAAGCAGAATTGTCCCCCCTTCATCCGATAGGACAAGGTGTGGGGACGTCTTCTATCGAAGGAAGTTTTTCTTGTCATCCCAGTATCCGAATGTCCCGCCTCAATGTGATAAAAATAATCCGTGAAAGTTTGCCGAAAGAATATGCCATCATTTCCACTACGGGGAAAATAACAAGAGAGCTCTATGCCGTGGGCGATAGCATCAATCAGTTTTATATGGTTGGCTCAATGGGATGTGCATCAAGCTTGGGCTTGGGGGTTCTATGCGGTAAACCACAAAAATCGGTAGTTGTATTAGACGGAGATGGGGCTGTTTTAATGAAGATGGGAACACTTGCGACAATAGGACACTATAAACCAGAACGATTTATACACATAATATTGGATAACGAGTCGTATGAATCCACTGGAGGACAACGAACCGTATCGCAAACCGTGGATTTTTCCACAGTTGCTTCTGCATGCGGTTACCGAAAGTGCTGCAGGGTTGATACAGACAAGGATTTAAAAATTGCCATTGGTATCGCATTGGAAACGCCAGGACCAATATTAATACATGTCAAAGTATCAGGAGACTCTTCACAAAAGTTGGGACGTCCCACGATAAAGCCATCCCAGGTAAAAGAACGGTTTATGAAATTTCTGGAGGAAAACTGAGCGTGTTTAACTGGCAATATAATAATCCAGTAGAAATCCATTTTGGCCCTGGAATTATAAAAAAACTTCCGGGTCTTGTTGTCCCACAAAAAGCGGTATTAATTACCACTCCGGGATTTACTAAGAGAGGGATTACTGGATTGCTGAAAAAATCTTTAGGTAATTCATTAGTGGGAATTATTGATACAGTAATGCCCAATCCAACGCTTGAGTCGGTAAAAGAAACTTTTTTGAAAGCACGTCAATATAAATACGATCTAATTATCGCACTGGGAGGCGGCAGCACTATTGATACGGCAAAGGCCCTCGCTGCCATCGAAGCATCAGGTACTGTGGAATGGATAGCAGACCATCTGAAACACAAGGTTCCATTTCCACAGAAATTCCAGCCCAAGCCGATAATTGCCATTCCTACTACGTCCGGTACGGGAAGCGAGGTTACTATGTGGGGAACGGTATGGGATATGGTGGAAAAAAAGAAATATTCCATTTGTCATTCTTTGCTTTATCCAAGCAAGGCAGTGCTTGACCCTGAATTAACTATTACATTAAACAAAGAGGAAACAATTTATAGCGGGTTGGATGCTTTGTCTCATGCCATGGAGTCTGTTTGGAATAAAAATCACAATCCAGTTTCTGATACTTTTGCATTACAGGCGATGTCGTTGGTTTATAGTAATCTGCCGGAATTGATAAATGATTTGACAAATCTCGAACTACGGTCTACGCTTCTTCAGGCGAGTTTACTTGCTGGCTTGGCGTTCAGTAATACAAGAACAGCCCTAGCGCATGCCATCTCATATCCACTTACAGCTCTATACGGTTTGCCCCATGGATTGGCTTGTTCCTTGCCATTACGGATACTCTTGGGATTTAACGGTATTTGTAATTTTGACCGGATGAGTTTATTTGCAAAAATACTTGGAGCGGAGCCTTCGCTTGCGTCAATGAAGGAAGGTATAGATGGTTTATTCTATAAATTGGGAATTTCAATGCGGTTGAGTGATTATGGTGTTTCGAGAAAAGATGCGCATGAGATATATAAGGCCGTATTGTCATCTGAAAGGACAGATAACAATATTGCCCAATTAGATCAAAGTGATTTAAAGGCATTGATAGATAGGTTATTCTGAGAGTGAAATATCTGATATTTTTGCTTCACGGCGCATGGCTCATATTCTTAATCATAACTTAAATAATTCTGATTTCCTTTGAAACAAGATATTTTTATTTGTCAGGAGAAGGTGCATGGCTACTTTATCATTGTCGAAAGACCAGCTAAACAAATCCAAACATATGCAAGAATCTAACAATGAATCGCGAGAATGGCTTCCAAATAAACGGTGGAATCCATTTAACAGCTATAAATTACTTACTCACGTTCAACGTTGGAAACAAATAAAAAGGGGAAAGCCCGTTCCACCTCCAGCACTTATTACTATCGATCCTTCAAATGTCTGTAACCTTAACTGTGTATGGTGCAATGCAGAATTTATACGCAATCAACGAAGAGGTTTGCTATCTGAAAAGACGCTATTAAGTCTTGCAGATTTCTTACCTCACTGGGGGAAAAACAATCCTTACTATAAACCAGGCGTAGAAGCAATTTGTATTGCAGGCGGTGGAGAACCACTTTTGAATCCTTCAACAGCCACCTTTATTGATAAAGTTGCTAACAATGGGATTGAAGCAGGTATTGTTACTAACGGTAGTGAAATAGATAGATATGTAGACTCATTATCTCACTGCACGTGGGTTGGTGCATCTATTGATGCAGCTACATCCAATACTTTTAATAAACTAAAGAGATTATCTTCAGAAAGTGATAATTTTAATAAAATTATCAACAATATTTCCAATCTTGCAGATTATGCCAAAAGACACAACAATAGATTAGGTTTAAGACATCCTGCTTATGGTGTAAGTTACAAATACCTTTTATATAAAGATAATATTGCAGAAATATATCAGGCTGCAAAACTGGCGAAAGAAATTGGATGTAAGAATATCCACTTTCGCCCTGCTGGAACTCCGTGGGATAAAATAGAATCTAAAGAAGAAATTATTTTTTCTCAAGAAGATATTTCTCTATTCAAGGAACAAATTACAAAGGCATTAGAATTGAATGATGAGTCCTTTGGTGTTTATGGAGTAACGCACAAGTTTAATTCTCAATTTGAAAGGGCAAACTATTTTACTAAATGCTATGCAATATTTATGACCGCAGTAATTATGCCTTCTACCGGTAAAGATGCTTCAAAAGATTCTTTTGACCTTGGTCTTTGTTGTGATAGGCGTGGAGATGGCAAGTTGGAATTAGCAAGAAATATCGTAGATATTGAAGAAATCCAAAAATTATGGGGAAGTAATACTCATTGGGCAATACATGATAAGATCGCAGTGAGTAGCGAGTGTCCACGGTGTACCTATCAGCCACATAATGAAATATATGAACAGGTTATTTTAAATGATAGTATGACATATAAATTTATTTAAGAGGATTTGATGGATAAGCTCTCTGTTATCGGACTAGGTAAATTAGGCGCATGTTCTGCGGCATGTTTTGCCTCAAAAGGTTTTGAGGTTATAGGTGTTGATATAAATAAACAATTTGTGGATGCTATCAATAATGATTGTGCCCCTGTTTATGAGCCAAGACTTCAGGAGTTAATAAACCTTTCAAAAGGCAAGCTGAGTGCAACACAGGATTATGAAAGAGCAATTCGAGAAACAGAAATAACCTTTTTAATTGTCCCGACCCCAAGCAGGCATGATGGGCATTTTTCTGATAAATTTCTGAAAGATGTCCTAAAGCATCTTTCGGATGCATTAAAAAAAATCAACAAGAAATATCATCTATTTGTAATAACTTCAACGGTTTCTCCTGGAACAACAGAAGAAAATCTCATACCTTTAATAGAACATCATTCAGAAAAGAAACTAAATAAGGATTTTGGAGTATGTTATAATCCAGAATTCATTGCTTTAGGCAATGTCATAACAGATTCTTTAAATCCTGATATGGTTTTGATAGGTGAAAGTAATAAATTTGCGGGCAACAAACTTGAAGAAATTTATAAAGTTGTTTGTGAAAATGATCCTTACATAGCAAGGATGTCAATTATTAGCGCGGAAATTACGAAGATAAGCCTCAATTCATATATTACGATGAAAGTCAGTTTCGCAAATACCTTGGCTAATATATGCGAAGCAATCTCCAATGCAAATATCGATGATATTACAAAAGCACTCGGCGCGGATAAAAGGATTTCTCCTTACTATTTAAAAGGCGGATTAAGTTATGGCGGCCCTTGTTTCCCAAGAGACAATAGGGCATTCGCAGCCTTTGCCCAACGGTACGGAGTAGACGCAAAACTTGCAAAAACAACGGACGAAGTTAACAAGTTTCAGATAAACCATCTCGTTGATTTAGTCTTAAAAAATATTCCCAATAATGAGAGTGTAATATCTGTTCTTGGACTTGCATATAAACCAAATACACCTGTAATAGAAGAATCCCCTGCCATAAAACTTACAGAGGAACTATTAAGAAAAGGTCTGAAGATTATAGTTTACGATCCGTTAGCAATGGATAATGTAAGATCACATTTTGGAGATACAGTACTTTATGCATCCTCGGTTAAAGATTGTTTTAATAACGCATCTCTATGTATCATTACGACACAAGCAGATGAATTTAAAGATATTGATGAAAGTTGCGTGATAAATAATTCCACAACTATTATTGATTGCTGGAGGATTCTCCACCCTGAAAAATTCAATGATAAAGTAAAATATATTGCTTTAGGAAAAGCGATCAGATTAGGTGAACAGTAAGCAATTTTAATGACTAACAGACAAATAACCAATTTAGAGTATCGCATTATTAAGGTTTGAAATGAAAATTGCCCTTTTACAACTTAATCTGACAGTGGGAGACTTGGTAGGAAATGCTGACAAAATTATTGAGTCCGTTAAGCTATCGAAGGAGAAAGGCGTTGAACTCTGCATTACTTCAGAATTAGCACTTTTAGGCTATCCTCCAAAAGACCTGTTGCTCAATCGAACATTTATACAGAGCGCAGGGGAAAAAATAAGGGAAATGGCAGGACACCTGGCAGATAGTCCTGCGGTATTAATTGGAACGGTAGACTTTAATTCATCTGGGGTTGGAATGCCCCTTTATAATACAGCAGTCATTTTTAGACAGGGAAAGATATGTGGGAAATTTCATAAAACGCTGCTGCCCACTTACGATGTCTTTGATGAAGATAGATATTTTGAACCTTCGTTTTCACAACATATTTTCGAATTAAATGGTTTGCGGATAGGCGTTACCATTTGTGAAGATATATGGAATGACAAAGACTTTTGGTCTTCCAGACGTTACACAACGGATCCAGTTGAAAGATTAACATCCTCAAAAGTTGACTGTATTGTTAACCTGTCTGCCTCTCCCTTTACTCTTCAAAAACAAAAAATAAGGGAATCGATGTTGGGACAAATTGCAAATAAATATAAAGTACCGGTTTTATATACTAACCAGATTGGAGGAAATGATGATTTGATTTTTGATGGGAGAAGTTGTGCCTTTGACGCTAATGGCAGGTTGATTGCGCGCGGAAAGGCTTTCTTAGAGGATATCGTGATAGTAGATTTAGCAATGTGCTTAGAGACTATTTCTCATGACGATTTTACACTTGAGGCTGAAGCATGGAATGCCCTTGTGCTTGGAACAAAGGACTATATTAATAAATGTGGTTTTAAGAGGGTGTTATTGGGGCTTTCAGGTGGGATTGATTCTGCCCTGACAGCAGCGATCGCCGTTGAGGCAATAGGAAAACAGAATGTGTTTGGAGTCCTAATGCCATCACCATTTTCAAGTAATGGAAGTATAGGGGACTCCTTGGAACTCTCAAAAAGGCTTGGAATTAAAACCTTAACACTGCCTATCAACAATATAATGGATGCTTTTGGTAATACTTTAAAAGATGCCTTTACAGGATACCCACCCGATATTACTGAAGAAAATATTCAGTGTCGTATTCGAGGCAATCTGTTAATGGCGCTTTCTAACAAATACGGTGCTTTACTTTTAACAACCGGTAATAAATCTGAGCTTGCTGTTGGTTATTGTACTATTTATGGCGACATGTCTGGAGGACTCGCTGTCATTGCAGATGTTCCAAAGACAATGGTTTACCGTTTAGCTGAATGGATAAATAGAGTAAAAGGTAACATTATCCCACAAGAAACTATTGAAAAGGTTCCTTCTGCTGAGTTGAGACCTAACCAAACCGATCAGGATTCTCTGCCCCCCTACGATATACTTGATAACATCCTCTATAGATTTATTGAACTTCACAAATCAGCAGAGGAAATTGTGGCCGATGGTTTCGACAAAAATATCGTTCAAAAGGTGTTAGGTCTGGTTGAAAAGGCGGAATTTAAACGAAAGCAGGCAGCGCCAGGTTTAAAAATAACTGACCGTGCCTTTGGTACAGGGTGGAGAATGCCGATTGCTTATAGAAGAAAATTTTAAAAGTTAACATTCAAAATAATATAAAAACTGTTCTATGATGAGTCCATTGCAAAACCTTATACAATTGAGTATTCCTCAGACTTTTTTCAGCATACTAGGGGAAGATCATTGGGGTCAAACCTACACATTTGACAAATAAGAAATTTTGAGGTATAAAATGCATGTTTTAATTTCATAAATACCATGGCCCGACAGTTAAGAATTGAATATAACAATGCCTTTTATCATATCACCTCGCGGGGAAATTCTGGGGACACCATACTTAATTATTGTTTCGGGTTTTTCGGGTTCATTGCGTTTGTTGGGTTTGGGGACGCAGATGGCGCAGATTGTCGCAGATAAAAAAACGGT